>JALFBN010000009.1 GCA_022772085.1 Porphyromonas sp.
GTCTTCTTGTCCGTTGTTTCCCCTCGCTTCACGCTCCAATCGTGGGGCTTGATGCTTTCGCCTGTGGTTATCACTACGTTCGCTCCGTCAATGGTGATACGACAAAGGATTGCCGTTGTGCCGTCCGCTTTGGTCTTGTTCTTATTGATGTAGAATAGTATTTTGAATGTACTGCGCATAGCTTTATAGGGTTAAGGTTAGATTTTCAGTGAAAGAGAGAAATCGCTCGAACTCATCGAAGAGTTTCTTCGGGGTAACGTGGGCGTATCGCTCGGTCGTTTGAATGTTGCTATGCCCCAACATTCGGCTCACCGTTTCGATGGGAACGCCACGTTCCAAAGTAATCAAGGTCGCAAAGGTGTGGCGACCAACATGTGCCGAAAGAGGAATAGATATACCAGCCCTAAGTTGTAGGGCTTTGAGCTGGAAAAGATAAGCCGAATAGGCAATGGGAGCAAAGAGCGTACTACGTTCCTCCGATTGATACCGCTCTATCAAACGAATTGCTTCAGGCAAGAGCTTCACACGACAAAGCGTATCGGTCTTCTGTCTGCGAAACTTCAGCCACAACGCCCCCTCATCGTCCGTAAGGAGATATTCCCGATTAAGGGCGACCATATCGCAATAGGCAACGCCCGTATAGCAGGAGAAGAGAAAGAGATTGTGGGCGGTTTCCAACTCCACCTCATACGACTCAAAGGTCAAGCCTTTCAACTTATCCAACGAAGCCCTATCCAATGCACGAGGCTGTTTGTTCTCTCCTCGTTCGATCTCTGCGTGGGCAAATAATTGTCGCTCTGTCAAGCCCTCACGATGTGCCAACCGACAGACTTTCTTCACCGCCAATGCCATCTTCCGATAATAGACTTGCGAATGTCCCAACCTTCCGACAGAGTAATGCTGCAAGCATTCCAAGAGATCTTCTTCCATCTGTCCGAAAGAAATATCTGCCGTGTGATACTTCTCACAGATAAAGGCTTGCAAGTGCTTGCGAATAGTATAGTAACTATTCAAAGCCGTTGCTTTTATTTCAATACCCACCTTTTGTTTCATCTCTTCGACCATTCGGTCGTATCGCTCCAAAAAGGTGATTTGAGTTTGCATACTGCCTTGGAACTGCTCTTTGATGTCTGTCGCTGTAAAGACAATCCCTCGCTCACAGAGAACTCTATAAGCCGACTGTACCGAAAGGAGCAAGCGTTCCAACTTGCCATTCGTTGTCACCGCTTCACTGCTCTTTCCGTTCAATCTGCTCTCACGAGCGTTCCACAACTTCGGGTCGCACGAGAGCTTACAACTGAGTTGGGCGATGGTTCGCCCGTATGTTATTCGTCCCATTATCGGGGCGTGCCCCGACTTGTCCAATCCGCTCTTTTTCAGGTAGAGCAACACCTTGAATTTGTCTGTTTGCATACGCTTCTTTTTTTATGGGCAAAGTTACCCGTTACCGAAGCGTTCTCAGCTATTCAAAACATTGTAACACAAAGCATAAGCACCGTAATTACAGAAAGATGAGTTACCGAATACTCTTCTGTCAATTACCTTCTCTTACCTCTTCGTTACCATTCGAGGAATGGACTAACGATTTGGTAACGGAACTTCTGCATAAATCCACATCTTCTGCACTTAACCCCTCTGTGCAAATCACCGAGATATGGCGCAAATCCCTCTCATTTCCATCTACTTACCTCTCATACACAACCTAATACCCTTTCCTCGAATAGTTGCCCTAAGAGTTTTTTATTTTCACTCGACTAATTTTGAAAATCAGTCGACTGTTTTGCGAGAAAGTGTCGACTGATTTTTTAGTCCTTCCAAAATACTTCACAAAGTGCAGGGCAATAAAATAAGAAACGACACCCTATCCAAAATGGATTCTTTACAAAAAATCGTTTTTAAAAGAACGGAAATCCACACAAGAATCTCGGATAAAACCTCCACTGTGATTTTGAAGTTACATTGTATACGACACAAGTCTTAAGAAAATATCGAACATCTCAATATATTTGATTACCTTGGTGACCGGAAGGCTACAGGGAGGCTTTCTAGCAAACACTTAATAATAAAGCATTATGAGAAAATCCGTACTAGTAGGTTTTGTGGCTCTGCTATTCGCAACGTTTTCGATTCGTAGCTTTGCCCAAGAAGGAGAAAACATCCAATGCATTGGAGTGATCCAAGTGATTCAAACACCCTCCGTAGAGATCCCGGGAATCAGAAAAATAAGGACAACGTGCTTTGCCTTAGTTACCAAAGACCAAAAGGTCTACCCGTTGATAAAAGATTCCGAATTTGTCTCGGGAGTAGAGGACTATTTTGAGTTTGCAGGCGAAACCATTTGGAAAAGCGACCCTTGCACCATTGAGGGTACGCTAACCACAGCTCAGACATCAGAGACAACTCCACAGGAGATAAAAGTCATCACAATAAAAAAAATAACTCTGGGTATTCCCGAATCAGAAAGTTGGTACTATTGTGGGTTTGAGAGTAAAATACAGATCAAAGATTGGACAAGAATACGCACGGATAAGTCCGTATTAACAGAGTCAAACTGGAGCGTCCATAGTGGCACAGCCAGCCATGATTACTATCCGGGTGCGGATGACTCTTACAAACAGATTGACGATTGGTTCATTTCTCCTCCATTTTCCTTAGGTGAAGGAGCCCAAATAGACACCCTCAAATACCTCAGTGTGGGCATGATGCCTAGGATCATAGAAGGAGATACGATCGGGATCTATGCCCTATATGGCAGTGCCGATCCTCGTAAAGCTTCAAAGAAAGTGCTGCTTCTTGATATTCGTGGAGAAGCCTATCCCTACCAAAAGACCGAATATACGGTAAAAACCAATATTGCCCTACCCCCCTCACAAGAGCCTTGCCACATTGCCTTCCGATATAAAAATCAAGAATACAATACTCGATGGTACACTCTTCGATTCGATGATTTGTGGCTTAGCGGAATCAAAAAACTGGTCCACATAGAAGCCCCAAAGCAAGCCGTGAAGGGAGATATTGAAGTTTATCCCAATCCGACTTCTGACATTGTTACAATCCGAGACGCCCGACCTCTCGCCCAAGTCCTCCTAACGGATTTGAAGGGAGTACGTCTACATCAATCTGTTTGTAACACCGAGGGTTCGGCAACACTATCAGTCAGACATCTCCCCAAAGGGGTTTACCTTCTATACGTTGGAGAGAGGATGTGCAAATTAGTCATCAATTAAGCAATTTAGGGCAACCGTCAAAGTCTAGTAACTTCGTGATGAGACCGAAAGTATTATCCCTCTGCTCCTATATTGTTTTGGCATTTTCTCTTCTCTTCCTAGCCATAATATACCAACAAATTACCCCAACAATCCCCTTACATTATGGAATTGTTGGAGAGGCAGACTCTTGGGGAGCAAAAAACAATCTGTGGTACCTTGCAATCGGAGGTATCGTGGTCAATGTGGGATTAACTCTGCTGACAAAACGACCCGATCTCTACAATTATCCTTGTAAAGTAACGGACAACAATAGAGATCGGATCTATGCAGCATCAACGCAGGTCGTCGCCTCGTTGCAGCTTACCACGACACTGATACTTGCCTTTGTGATCGTGATGATGGCGTTGTCGGTAGAACGGATTCCTCGTTTGATTTATGCACTCCTGCTTCTATCTCCCTTTGTCAATCTCGTTTGGGGCATTCGTAAGGTCCTAAAAGCAGGGAAAGAGAACTGATTGGACAATAATCTCCGAAAAGGGGAATCCGCCTTTATAAATGCAAAAGGAGCGATACACCTACTTCGATATGGGAACGCAACGCTTCGGCACGATAATCGGAATCTTCGCCCGAACCACCATTCGAGGGATAGTAGGCAGAGCAATGCGAAGCTCCTAGGAAGAGGCGGATGCTTCGGTGTGGGCGAACGTAATAGTCCAAATGCCCACGCAGACCGTATTCCCCTAGCATCGTGCAAGCCTCGTCATGGGGAGGCTTCGGATAAAATGCAAACAGACCCGACAATCCCAAAGCCAAACGAGAGGAGGGGAAGTAACTAACATCTGTGCGGTAGCCCACATACCACTCTCTTTTGGCATCCTGTGATGGCAAATCCACATAGGGTAGTACGATGCCTCCCGTTATTCCTAGATCAAAAATCCAATTCATCTCGCTATCGTAAGGGATCGTCAGCGCCACTTCTTGACGTAAAGCCTGCCGACGATGCCCTCCATAGTAATGCTGCAAAAGGTGTGAAGTTGCGTACTGCAGCGATAGGGTGTGAGGCAAGCAATCTTGAGGGGCCGACTCAAACAAAGTTTTCCTTCTATCGCCAAAAATCATATCACTCAAGAAGTAGCCCATTTGTGCCGATAAAATTCCTATACCGGCACCGGCCCATACGTCACTCGCCCAGTGTCGATCATTCAAAATACGCCCCACTCCCGTAGCATATGCCGCCGTATATCCCAACGCCGAGAGCCACGGATAACGCGCTCCGTACTCTAGATCCAACAACTCAGCCCCAAGGAACGCCGTAGCCGTATGTCCCGAAGGGAATGAATTTGAAGAGGATCCGTCGGGTCGCAGTCGGTGCGTAGCCCACTTCGTCGGATGCACGAGAGTGAGCATCGTTGCCATTGCCAAGGCATCTGCTACAAGCAACTCTGTCCGAGAAGCACTCCGCCCCTCCAAGCCGATCATACCAAGCGAAAGCTGCATCGTCCAGGGCAGGAACTGCATATAGTCGTCATACGGAGTTCGAACGGAAGGAACATACCGCCCTCGAAGCGCATGAATATCTCGATCTAACTGAGGAGCCACAGCAACTGACATCCCTGCAAAGGGAAGCGTCGAAGAAAGTACCTCCTGCCAAGGGAAGTGCCTCAGGTCCTCACGATCGACCTGCAAAGAGTCAATTTGTGCCGACAAAGGAAATGAAAAAAGAAGAGCAAAAATCGAGAGAAAAAAAAGCGGTCGTTTCATCTGCAAAAGAGGTTAGTATCAGAACTACTGGGATGCTACGGCACAGATTGCCGATAAACGATGTGATAAATCTCTTGAATATAAAAAGGGATCTGCTCCTGAAGAGCCGATTCATTACCCATCAAATACAAGGGAATAGCAGGGCGTCCCTCTCCATACGAAGGCTGCTCATACTGCTCGGTCAAGATAGACATCCCCAAAGACTGATAGAAAGCAAGGCGACGCCTACTCCATTCGTCTTGTGGAGGTTCTACCTCAAAGATCAAGGGCATCCCCGAAGGTATCTCCCTTACTAAAAGGCGAAATGTCTCCCGACCAATCCCCCGATTACGCATCTCGGGAAGTATGGCAAAATGCTCACCATAGCAGAATCCCTCCAACTGCCACAGGGTCAAAAAACCTACGATTTCCTCATCAAAAAAAAGCAGGTAAAGCAAAAAGCGAGACTCCGAAGCCCATAGAGCCTCAAAATCTCGCCTAGATCTCCGTTCCGAGGTGGGAAAAGAAACCTCCATCAACCGATGAATGAAAGGGAGGTGATCCCCTCCGTCCTTCGGCTGATAGAGGCGCATGGTTAATCCCATAAGGATATTATTTGTTAATAGCTGCTATTCCGGGAAGTATTTTCCCCTCAATAGCTTCGAGTAAAGCACCGCCACCCGTCGATACATAGGAGACTTGATCTGCTATCTCAAAGAGGTGAACGCAAGCAACGCTATCGCCACCACCCACGAGCGAATAGCCCCCTTCGGCTGTCGCCTTTACAATAGACTCAGCCAATGCCTTAGAGCCGTCTCGGAAGTTACTCATTTCAAAAACGCCGGCAGGACCGTTCCATAAAATCGTCTTTGCCCCGCGCAACGCCTCATCATAGAGGGCACTTGTCTTAGGCCCCACGTCAAGCCCCATCCATCCATCAGGTATTGCATCCACAGGGGCAAAGTCCGTAGCCGCATCATTGCTGAAGGCATTGGCGATTTTTGCATCCACCGGGAGAACTAAACGAACACCCTTAGCTTTTGCCTTCTCAACGACGGCACGAGCCACATCGAACTTATCCTCTTCACACAGAGAACTACCAACGGCACCTCCGTAGGCTTTTGCAAACGTAAAGCACATACCTCCCGTGATAATCAAAGTATCGACCTTATCCAATAGGTTGTCGATAATATCTATTTTGGAAGAGACCTTGGAGCCCCCCATGATAGCGACAAAAGGACGCTGAATATCTCCCAACACGCGCTGTACGGCATTCACCTCTTGCTCCATAAGATAGCCGAACATCTTACGATCCGTGGGGAAGCTATCCGCAATCAGTGCCGTAGAAGCATGCGCCCGATGCGCTGTACCAAAGGCATCATTGACGTAACAATCAACAAGAGCAGCGAGCTTTTTTGCAAATTCTGCCTGACGTGGTTTGAGAGCCTTCTTCGCCGCTTTTTTCTCCTCCTCGGTAACATCTTCAGCCAATCCGCGAGGTTTACCCTCTTCTTCCTCATAAAAACGGAGATTTTCTAGTAAAAGAACATCTCCATCCTGCATCTGCGCAATAGCATGCTCCACTTCAGAGCCTACGCTATCAGCTACAAAAGCAACCGACTTTCCCAAAAGAGCCGAGAGATGTGCCACAAGGTGACGCAAAGAGAGCTTGTCACTCACACCCTTTGGTCGTCCCAAATGCGAAGCAATGACTAAACGACCTCCATCGGAGATCACTTTATTTAGCGTGGGTAGAGCCGCACGCATTCGAGTATCATCAGTGATCTCCATCTGCTCGTTTAGCGGCACATTAAAGTCTACCCGCACAAAGGTTCTTAACCCCTTGAAATTAAAATCCTGGATATTCATACTCTTTTACGAATCGTATAATTGGAATTTAGAAATTTGTTCACTCTCGTTTTTGCAACGTCTCGGCTCCATCTATCATCAAGAGCAGTGCATCCGTATCCACCCCATGCGCATCAAGGAGTTTCTTATCCCCCTCCAAGGCCTCAACAAGCGAGGTCGTTGCAGTAGGATCAATGGCATAAGCCTGCTTCAGAGATTGGAAAGCTTTTGCTTTATCACCTTGTGCTAAGAAGACATATGCACGATTCAACGCATCAAGGGGTTTGACCTCCATCGTGTCAAAAAGATGCTGATAGTACTTTTGAGACCGCTCAAAGTCACCCTTGGCAAAAAGGCTCCAAGCAATGAGTCGAGCGACCTTTTGCTCTCCATCCGGAGCTGTAAATTCATATTTATAGAGGTAAGGCAACGCCTCCTCATAGAGCCCTTGTTCGATATAGACTTGCGCCATATGAATCAAGAGTGTGAGGTTAAGGGGATATTCTTTGAAGGTGCGTTCGTAGTATTTGATACAATCATCGAACCGTCCCATCATCTTAAAGCAATAAGCAAGACGCAACAAAACCTCGTACGAAAGATCTTTAACGAGATCCGCACGCTGATAAAACTCTACCGCTTTAGCATACTGTAGGGTTGCATAATGGCAATCACCCAATTTGATCAAGAACTCCGGATCCGTCGCATACTGTTCTAAACAACTCTCATATAGGGGTATTGCCTTAGTGAGCGAATTTTGCTTATAGTAAAAACTGGCTCCGGCGTAGAGCAACTTCTCTACAGGGAGATAAGGAGCAATCAAGGGCAAATCTTTGAGGGAGAGCTCTCGACGGAATATATCAACGAACTGCTCGTGAAATGAAAAGAGTTTGGAAAAACGGAGGAGGTCGCCCATGTAGACATCACACTGACGATCAGGGTTATTGAGATCCAAAGCCTCCATAAGATTCATTGGATGCTCCTCAGGGTTAATCTCTTGGAGGTTGCCATCCAGGTCAATCCCTGCGATTTGAATATTTTTTGCAGGCATTCGACCCAATAGAAGTACGAAGGAATAAAGATCCGTATTGCAGGCCTTGGCAGCAAAGAATGGAAGTACATTATTGAGAGGAGCATTGCCGTCCAACAACGACTTGATCTGGCTATGCTCGGCATCAAAGGGTAAGAACCAAGCGGAAATATCCTCAAAGAAGGGATATTTCTTGACCTCTTTGAGCATACTAAACATGGCATCAGCCTCAAAGCCTTCGAGCGAAGAGATCTCCTCTAATGAGAGATTTCCCTCCTCAGCTTCCTCCTGCAATCGTTGCCAAGCTTCCTCGCCAAGGATAAAATTTTCGTGGAATTCTCCCGTTTCCCGCCCTCTTAGGTTCTGTACAATTTGAGGGATCTTCTTGTCAATCTCCTCGGCAACCCTCTCTGTTTCGGTAGCCTTGAGGTAACTATACCACAGTTCAGAAAACAGAGAGACGTAGCTTTTATTCTCAAAAACGCGTTGCACGAGAGGCTCAAGCTCCTCCTCAAAAAGAGGTAAGCGGTAGCGGTACAACTGAAATGCTATAAAGATACCCGTTGCAAGGCGTACACGGTAAATCACACTGATATTGGGGCGAGCCATCTCCAGCAATAGGAAGCGTACTTTGGATAGATCCCAATGCATCATTAACCCAAGGGTTATGGCAGAGATGCCCATAAGGCGCACATACTCATCTTGAGATGCCAAGAGGTATTGCTCTCGGTCCGAAAGCCGATCAGAGACCCACAAGGTATCAAAGAATAGCCCTACCAAGCGATCATAATTCTCCCGATTTTCCTGTTTGAGATTGGTCGAAGCGAGATCTTCTAAGAGCAAATCCAATGGGAGACTCTGCCGAGCCTCTACTTCGGAGAGACGTCTATAATAGAGCGATCCCGAGGCTCCTTTGCTTTCGGCCCTGTGAATCTCGTCACTGAGCATGAGAAGGTTCTTTTTGAGAAAGGTAGTCATCTTTTGCACCTCCCCGGCAGAGACATCCTGTTGCATATAGTTAAGCAACGTGCGATGAATCCCCATAAGCTCCTGGAGTTGCTCCCCATTGCGATAGAGCGCATTGTCTGCAATACTTTGCTCCATCAACTGAATCGCTGCGGAGATACGACCCGATAGGATATATTGATTAACCGTTTTTCTATTCATCAGAACATCTATAACAGGGTCAACTCTTATGCCACAAGGAGTGAATGACCCTAGCGAATAACTCTAGACAAAGGTACTACTTCCCGAGGGATTTTTCAGCCCGAAGCAGCCGCTTATAATGACAAAAAAGCAAACGTCCATCGTCATCGTGCAGATGCATTCCATTACCCTCACAATAACGCCATACGAGGCAGTCGGAGCACTGCTCCTTGCGTGCCCAATCTCTATTGCGATAGTGTTGGAATTTGCTTTGCCACACGGTCCAAAAATCGTCTTGACGTATATTGCCCTGCTTGTGGTCGAAGCGAATACTCGGACAAGCACTGATCGTACCATCACAGAGTATCGACGCGACCGACACACCCGCATAGCAGGTATAGGGGTGATTACGGACCTCTCCCTCAAAGCCCCCCAAGAATCCTTCGCAACCATATGAAACCTCGATACGCCCCTCTTGATTGGTATCCCGAATAAACTCCATCAAACGGTAAAAATCTTCATCCGAGAGTTGCAGATTGAGATCCTCGGCAGCACGACCTACGGGGAATATGGTAAAAATTCGCCACTCCTTGAGTCCCAAATCGATGAGATAATCCCGAAACTCCTTGAGATAGCAAAAATTCATGGGATTGACACAAGTAACGACATCCCAACGCACCTGCTCCGTCTTGGTCATCAGCTCCACAGCATGTGATGCACGCTGAAAACTCAATGGATGCCCTCGGAGGTAATTGTGCGCCTCCTCAAAACCATCCAGACTGATGGTCAGAGCATGCAAACCACCCCGAAGAAGCCGCTCCAAACGAGACTCGTTGAGCAACATACCATTGGTCACAACACCCCAAGGATAACCTCGGCGATAAAGTTGCAATCCCACCTCTTCAAGATCGGGGCGCACCAACGCCTCCCCTCCTGTAAAGATCACCAGTACCTTATTGGGGTCTACATAAGGTGTAATTCCATCTACAACGGTGAGAAATTCCTCCCCCGAAAGCTCTTGAACCGAACTGTCGACCCGACAATCGCTACCACAATGTTTACAAGCAAGGTTACATCGCAGTGTACACTCCCAAAAGAGGGTATTTAGGGTATGGTCTGCGACATGTTTTTTATGGAGAGTTCGGTATTGCTCCAACCATATCCGCTGTTTGATTGAGATTTTTGTTCCACTCATTTTTCGTCTGTATCCTTAGGATCTAAGGGACTCATTGTTACCACCATCGTCTTAGAGGCAGTACCTGAGTGCCAATGCGACTGCGGATATTTTCCATCAGGACGAATATCCGAGCGACTGATCTTCACAGAGTCTATCTTTGTCTCCCACGCACCATTCCGATCACCGTCCTTATCCGTAATGCGAACATAATACATCTGATCCGATGGGAAGATGTCATTCCTTACAAACAAAGCCCCAAAGTTATCCGTTTTTCCAAGTATTTTTGTCGACCGATAGGAGACCTCTCCCTCTCTTTCGACTTTATGAACCGACTCGATCTCCAGCCCTTCAATAGGATCAGCGGAGGGGGATTGTACCTTGACCTTAAGTTCAAAATCAGCATGGGGAGTACCATACTCCATACGCCCCACCTCGGTAAAATGGCAGGAAGTATTTGAGAAGAGTGATAGCAGGGAAGCGACCCCTGCACCCAAGAGGGTTGTGATACGCCAAGTAACCTTTTTCATACTGTTTTACGTGTGTGCTAATTGTGTTATTTCTTTCTATCTCTATTCAATGCGATCTCCCAAATTCATCGGGTTAATATCCACTCAAGAACCTGTAGATGGCTGCACCAAGGGCGACAGGAAGGGACTCTCCTTATGGGGGATGCCACACAACCTTTTCCGTGGTGATACTTAAAATCGAGATTTAAGGTGAACCAGGAGTTTTTTATATGCTTTTCCTCTCACAAAATCCTTGTTTCGAACGATGATGGTTGTACGATACTCCGAGAAGTAGCCATTCTTATTCCCATCTATATCTCGAATGAGCACATAGACAGGAGCTGTCTGCTCATAGACATACCAAGACAGCGTAGCCACCCCCTTTTCATTTGTAAAATCCTGAACCTGTGCAAAAGTCCCCCAATCGGTATCAACGATGGAGACCTCCAAATCCTTTATGGGCTGATCATTCTGATCAAGCACAGTTACCGTAAGCTCAAGAGTTGCATCAGGACGAGGGATTCGGGGCATATCAAGTCCCACAGCAGGATCTTTCGGAGCTCCCATACGGGCACAAGAAGGGGTGACAAGGAGCAATACTACAGAGAAGAGAGTCCAAAATAATGATCGTTTCATTCTTTTCTTTCAAATATTTAGTGTGTGTATGTTTATTGTGCGTGTTATTAAGAGAGAGGCGGTGGCGAGGAGTAAATCCGCGAAGGATTTCTATTCCTCCAACTCTTCCCTGGAGGGGAGATCCTCTCCACTCATCTCATCCATAGGAACGATCGAATCCTGATAGGGTCGATAAGGAACGCCATACATGCACACGGGAAGTTCGTCATCCACACGAACAGGCGGCGAAGGCAAGACCGTATCTCTATTAAAAGATGGGGAATTCTCTTCTTTTCCCCTGTTTTTCTTAGCCGAGCAAGCCGTAAAGGCGAAAGCCAACAAAGAGGAAAACAATACCAACAGCCCCGAAAGTAGATGTCTTATTCTAAAATTTTTCATTCCAATCCTTTCCCTTGTACGTGGTTCCTAGCAATCAACTGACAAGAGTCTCTCTTTCGTATCCCCAAAGATAGAATAAAAAGAAATGCCAACCAAATTGTCTATACCTCAAAGCCTCACTTCATGGTTCAGGACAAGGAAAATACTAAAAAAAATCGGAGGGATAGGACAAATTAAAGCCGGGAATAAAAATCAAAATAAATAGAGCTCGTACACTACTTGCGGGCCGGGATTACGACAGAATCTCCCTCCCAAGGAACGAGGACGGAGTCACGTGCGATATAGTTTGGAGAAAGTGGATCTTGCGGAGAAGGTGGGTATTTACTCGTCCGAATTCCCAACAGAGAACAGAGGAACTTGGGCAAAACATCAGTCGTGAAGAGCCGATGCTTCGCCTCCTCTAGGCGCACCATCAAATCGGGATATCGTTGGCGCATTTTCGGACTGACATATACCATAAAAGGCACGGAAAGCGACTTCCAATGCGGTGCATGCCCAAAGACATCACTCATATCGCCGGCCTCTGCATCATACACTAATATACCATGATCTGCCACATAGATCACAATGGCCTCCTCCTCGGCATAACGTTGAATGATTTTATACAGAATATAGTCAGTATAAAGAATTGTATTGGCATACTCCGACTTCTCCTTCGGATGTACCTGATCTCCCAAAGCAGTAACAATATCATTGGGAATAAACCTGTCAAAAGAGGGTGGATAACGCTCTGTCAAACAGGGGTGCGACCCCATAATATGCACGACTTGAAAGATTTTTTGCGAAGGAGCTCCAACGGATTTATGGGAGAGAAGATGAGGTAAAACATCTTCATCATAATTGTTTTTTCTCGCCCACCAATCTCTCGAAGAACGCACATTCGTATAACGCATAGAGTCCGCCGAGGATGCTATAGCCGAAACCGGTTGAATCCAAAGTCCCTGTTTCTCCTGATTACTTAACCAAAAAGAGTAGTATCCGACCTGCTTAAAAGCATTAAAAAGAGAAGCCGTTTCGTTCCACGCTAAAGTACTATCTACAAGTTCATAAAAAGTAAGAACCTTAGAAAGAGAGGAGGCTGTATGCGGAGCCGGTGCCACGGCATTATCGAATAAAACAAGCTCTTGCCGTGCAACCATACGATCTATATAAGGGGTATTGGCAAGCGGATAACCGTAGCAGTGATGGTAGTCTCGAGTGGCAGATTCACCAATTACCAATACCACGGTATGCGCCCCAAAGGTACTATCTTGTATGACCGTGCCACAATCTCTAGTCCGAAGTTGTTTCAAATCTCCCTCAATCGCCTTCATCTCGGCAATGCATTTCTTAAATCCGACAACGAGACGGGCTGGAGGGGACATGGCCTGAAAATTAGGATAATCAATTCGATAACCTTCAATAATCTCAGTGGCAAGCGAATACCCCTCATACCCCAAATACCCCAAGGGTACTGCGAGCAGTGCAACTTTGAGCCAGCCCCTCTTCTTAGAGAGAGGACCTCGACATCGCTTGCAAAGCCAATAACATCCATACGAAATACCACCAATAATCAGCAAATAGAGGAGGAGTAAAGGAAGATGCCTCAGGGTTGATGTTCCGGATAAAAACTCGTGTGCCTCAGCAGGGTTAGTTGCAAGTAAATTGACGGCAATGCTATCAGAAAAAATTGTTTTATAGCCCGCGATCAGAATATGTTCCCCTACATACATCAGAGAAAAGAGGATCACAACTCCATATGTTGCTATACGTCGCAAAAAGCGAACTCGATCAGGAAAGAGAGAGACGAAACCCGAACAGAAAATACCCCACCAAATGGCACATAGGATAGAAGCATCAACACCCTCTCGATTATGGGCGTTCGTAATAAAAAACTGATAATAGAGGTTGGTATGCAGGATCTGCAACGTAACAAAGAGTCCCAACCAAATGTGCTGAATCCAGCGGTGTGTAAAGCGTAAAAGGATGTTTAGAAGTGAGAATAAAAAGGATCTCATTTACTCGAATACGTTTTGATTTGCAGGGATAGAAAGTGAATCTTTTTGAGGTGTCAAGGGACGCAAGATGAGTGTACTTGGCAACTCTTGCAACACCTCAGGACGTACCTCGGTAAGGAGGCTCCATGTGTCATATGTGATGAAAAGGAAGTCATAACCCCGTAAAACACCCACTCCATCACCGGGAGTAAGCGGTAAGATCTCCTCGGGGATCGTTCCCAATGGCTGAGCAGGAGCGTTGTCTCCCAAAGCCAGAGGCATCAAGGCAATAGGAGTATTATGGGCATGCGCAAGGCGCAACGCATAAGGGATCAAATGCTCGGCATCATAGCTATTTCGGCAAATGGCGAGGATCTTTTTGGGAGAACCGAAGTGCCGATCCACAAAAACGCCCAAGGCACAATTGGTCTCCTCGGCAAAGCGGGTCATCTTATCGTTGAAAAGGGTACGGGCATTGAGGAGGACTTCGGGACTTGTAATGGAGAAACGTCGCCAACGCTTCTGCAGGTGCAGGCGATAGGATACTACGTTACGGTCGTTTTCCTCTCCCGAGAGACTCAAACCGGCCCCTACGAGCAAGAAGGTATGCTGAGGTAAATTAGCTTGGTCTATGATCTCAGAAGTAACTTGATCACTGACTCGGTAGATAGGCGAAGTCGAGAGCCCCAAGTGGCGCGCTTCACGCAAAGCCGGTTGGAAGTTTTCGGCAAAAAAGGTCTCCTCATCAATTACATTGACATTATTACTCATGGTCACATGCAGAAGCGACACCCCGGGAGAGAGTTGGCTATCGGGGAAAAGTTGGCGCGCTAAGCGGAGCAAAAGAGCTCCCGTTTCAGGGCGACCAAAGGCAATCAGAATGCGTTGTGAAATGCGTGCAACAGCCTCTTTCGTCGGGCGATGAAAGTGCAAATAGAGATAGTCTATAAGGTGTATTAGGGGCGTCGTCATCACGGTGGTGATCAGGGTCATCAGTACGAGGATGGCAAAAAAGACGGAAGGGAGGACTCCCAAATCGAGCCCGATTTTGAGCACAACCAACTCCATAAGCCCACGTGTATTCATGTAAGCTCCGAGGTACAAACTATCTTTACTGTTGATGCCACAGATACGAGCAGCCAGATAAGTCCCCCCCACTTTACCTACAACAGCCACAAGGACGAATAGCAAGAGTAAGAGCCACAACTCCCCCGAATTGATCAATCCCAACTCGGTACGAAGGCCCGAAGAGACAAAGAAGAGAGGCAGAAAGATATTGAGCGAAACATCTTCAACCTTCTCCGTCATTACATGCCGAAACTTGACGTCTTCGGGCATAATCAGTCCAAATATAAAGGCACCAAAAAGGGCATGCATACTGAGTATTTCGGTCAGGTAGGCACTGAGAAGAAGCAGGATAAAGATTCCTCCGACAAGTCCTTTTCCCAGGAGTTCTTCCTTGTTATACATCCGACCGATGAGAGAAAACAGAGGACGCAAAACGCCGAACGCCAATCCCATATAAAGCATGAGAAAGAGGAAATTGAACAGAGCACTTACAAAACTACCACTCTGCGTTATAGCCATAATGGCAGCCAGCATAAGCCATGCCATAATATCGCCCGCAGCTGCCGTATTGAGAGCAAGTTTGCCAAGGTAAGTACGGCTCATGCTTCGCTCTTGTACGATCCGTGCCAATACAGGGAAGGCGGTGATGCTCATCGAGATCCCAATAAATAGAGCCAATGGAAAGAACGGGACTTCAGTTGCATAGCGACTGTAAGTCAAGATGCAGAGTATCATCCCCAAGATAAACGGGATGAAGATGCCCGACTGACTGATCACGATGGAGTTACGAGCTTGAGCTTTAATATCCGCAAGACGAAGCTCCATCCCAATGGTAAACATGAACAAAATTAACCCGAATTGGCTTAACAGCTCGATATTTACGATGCTCTCTTCAGGGAAAAGCCAAGCAAAAAGATCGGGAGAGACTAAGCCTAAAAGACTTGGACCGAGCAGAATCCCTGCAATGATCTCCCCGATAACGGTCGGTTGTCCCATGCGTGCAAAGAGCCACCCCACCCCACGAGCAACGGAGAGGATCACTACAATCTGAAGCAGAAGCCGCCCGATGGTCGTAGCCACGTGGTGCTGTACTCCCTCGCTAAAAGCCCCAAAAGCCTCCCGCAATCCTCCCGTAGCAGAGCCGAGAGTCTCATTCGGGGCAAGAAAGGGCATCGCAATAGAGGCTGTAGCCCAAATCGCTATAACAAAGAGACCAAGAAGGAGCAGATAGTAGGCGATAGCCCAACGATTGGATTTTGTGGCTTCGGGAACTTCGTACATACAATGAGGTCTAAGGGTCGTTTACGCAGTGCAAAGATACACTAATTTGTATGATACAAAAAAAAGTATTCTCCGGAGAGTTTTCTCCGAAGAATACTCACATGATATTTCTATCTAATCTACTTATTTAGAAAGTTGTAGCATCACTTTCGCAGCAGACTCCTCTGTGGAATTAGAAGCAAGGTCTCTCTGAAGAGGAATCAAACCATTGATCGCTTTAGCTTGTGGAGCAGGAGTAGTCGTAGCAGCTGCTGTTGTCTTAAAATCAACAGTTACAATATCCCCCCATTCTTTCTTGGCATTACGTGGCATGGCAATGGCCAAATACTCGGTTTCGGGAGTCAATCCTCCGGTAGATACTTTTTGCTGTTCTGAAAAGAAGGGGAAATTTGGATCCATTTCAGGAGCCTCCTTAAGAAGTTTCTCTACCTCAGCTTTGTTGTACTTAGCCTTTTCTGCAACACATACACGGTACGAATTGGTATTCTCGTCGGGCTTACAAAGGATAGACACCCCATTGGACGTTGTTTCGGCTACCTCAATAACGATATTTGCTTTCTTCTCCGTCCCCAATTTTTTCGTGGTAAATTTGTCCGTAGAAATGACATCTCCAAACTGCCCTTCTTTGTCAATGAGTACCAAGAACACGCCGTACTCGACCCCACTTGCAAGGTCTTTTACTTCAGATTCTTTAGTTCCCTTGTGTTCCTTATGAGTGGCAAAATCGTATCCGAACTGCTGTACATAATGCTTAAGATCGGGGATACCCATCATCTTCATCATCATCTCTCTACTGGGATCCTCTACAGGCATAACGAGGAAATAGTAGCCTGATACATCCTCGTTGGGAGTAAACTTAATCTTAACCTTGGTCGCCGTTATTTCCGGGAATGCTACGGTAATCTTAGGAGAGCCCGCAGGAGCTGCTGCCGGTACCTCAAAAGGAGTGAATTTAATATCACTGGCACATCCAAACTCATCCAATCCATAGTAAAGGGCATAATACTTGTAGCTCTGCTGTAGCCCCGAAACGTCAAATTCCATCTTGGGTCCCGTGGGTACAATCTCGTGGACCTGCGACATTGTAAAGGCCCTTTGCAATTGTTCTTGGGTATGTTTTTCAATCTCTCCTCTGAAAATAAATTGCTCCACAAAAGTGATTTTTGCCTTTTTAACATCAACTCCAAAATCTATGGTGAGGTGTCTGACTCCGGCCTTTGGTGCTTGGGGATCGCTAACAGTGACATTCATGCCGAGATCAGGGGTATCTGTGAGGAATTTTACAGATTCGGTTTTATCCACCCAATAGCCAATGGGTGTACCATTTTTTGGATAAATAATCATGCGCTCACGCACCGCTTCTTGAGCATTAAGGGCAAATGTGGAGGCAAGTGTGAGGCAAAGACCCGATAAAAGTGTATATAGTTTTTTCATTTCTTGATGTATTTAATAGTTTGATTATCAATAAGGATAAGATAAACTCCAGGAGCCCAAGAAGAGGTAGAGATCGGTGTACCAAGGTAATAAGTCGCATGTGAGGTCATTGTAGCACCCGACGATGCGTAAACCGTTACACAATAAGAGCGATCTCGATCCAAGCCCTCCAGATAGAGCGCATCAGGGGTATCTCGCCAGGTAATGAGGTTGGATTGTGGAAGCAGCTCCACCAAATTTGTAGGAGCAAATTCCTTGGAAAATGTACACTGTACCACTTCTGTTAGCGCAAATACGCCATTTTTAGACAAATGAACACTTTCGTCTTTGGGGACAATGGTCATCTTGCCTTCGGAAAAGGTGATTTGAGCTATTTTAGCCAGCTCTACAACCTCCTTCACCTCTGAGTTACTGCTCTCCACTACGAGCGACATAGGATACGTGGTTTGACCACTCATAGCCCATGTGGAGAGGAGAAGAGCAGAACTCCAAAATAAAGCCTTTTTCTTCATCTTGTTATTATTTAGTTTACTTTTTTCTTCAGTTTTCGAAAACCTATTACGGGCGGCGAATTCAAATAAGAGTCCTTTCTAAAAAATTAATTCGCCAAGCATACAGACATTTGTCGTTGTATGTTTCTATTCGCAAGCAAATATAGGCATTTATTTTTCATTTTGCAACAGACTTGCAAAAATTGCTATCAATATCATTATATACAGACTGCAGATTCCTATGGCTGAGCCATAAGCATTCTTTTTTGACTCTAAGACCTATTCCAACAATTCCTACGCGGGAAAAGTGTAGGGGCATGTAGAAAAAATTTTAGAGGGCAAGGGTCTAAAAACTGCTGCCCAAAAGTTTTTGAGCCACAGCCCTGGACTTTTTATCTACTGAGCAAAGACTCGTGTGAATGTCTCCAATAAGGTTAGGCGTCGCACCTAACAAGCAAGAGGCACAATACCCCATCTCCCTTGGCAATCGGGGAAATCACAATGAAAAGAAAGAGTGAATACCTGCATTGAAATAGGGATTGAGATAGGTCTAGGACGGTCAAGCCATATAACAGCGATGACCTACACTTGCCCTACAACTAGCGATCGAAGATAGTCAGATAGCCGGTTCGCAACAAGATTTTAAGGTCGCCAAAGAAGGAGTGATGCGCGACATATTCGAGGTTAAGCTCAATCTTCTTGGGCATAATAACCTCCTTAAAATACTTCTCGGGGCATTCCTGCTCACCCAAGATGGCACTTTCGTGACGAAAGTATATAGAGGCAGGGCTAGTGATTCCCGGGCGTACGGCCAGAATAGGAAGGTATAGATCTGGGTAAAGCTCAACCTGCTGACGCACCAGCGGACGAGGGCCAACCAAACTCATATCACCTTTAAGAACATTGATCAGTTGGGGGAACTCGTCGATCTTAAGCAAGCGCAAACGCCGCCCCAAACGCGTAATACGCGGATCATCGTCCCCCACCGTAATGAGCTGATTTTTGCTCCAATCTTGATGTTGCATGGAGCGAAACTTATAAAGAACAAAGTCTCGATTATGGCGACCAACACGCTTCTGACGAAAAAATACAGAGCCCTTGGAGTCACACTTAATGAGCAGAGCAACAATGACAAAAAGAGGGGATAATAAGATTAACCCGAGCAGACTTACCACGATATCAAGTAATCGCTTTGTCATGTGCAGTGTGTTATTACTATACCTCTATACTATTCTATATCGCCACAAAGATAACAAACCCAAACGATATAGGGCCGTTTTTTTGTATTTATCAGAGGTAAAAAAGAGAAAGGGCATCGCACACGATCTGTGTACAATACCCTTTCGGTGTGGAAAATTCTCTCTAAAAAATCCTTACTTCTTGGGCTCTTCGTCCTGAGTAAATGGCATTGGAGGCTCATTACCTTCATAGAGATACATGATCTTCGATGCCCAATCGAACTGGCATTTATAAATCAACACTTCGCCATTCCCCTGAATAGAAATGTAAGCGGATTTAAGATCTTTCCGATAGTAGTAGCTACACATCTTGTCGGTATCGACCTCTTTACTTCCATCTCGCTTGTCGATATCCACCATCATCCAGTGAACTTGATCCTCGGAAACAAAATCGAAGGATAGGATGCGTATCAGGTGTTCCTCCGTCTGGCGCATGAACCATTTTGTCCCTTTTGGGGAGTCGGGATCTTCGTCCTTTTTGGGGATGGGCTGCTCGGGATTGTCGGGGTTAGGTTTCTCAATGGGAGTAGGAGTGTTTTGGCAACTTCCCAAACAGAGAATCATTCCAAGTGCACCCGCAATCAATTTTATAGGGATACGATAGGGCTTCATAGGATTACCTTTTTAGAGATTCGATTGTAATGAATAAGATAAACACCACTAGAGAGGAGAAGACGTACCTCCGTAGCAACAGAGGCAAAGTGGTGGAGCAAAAGCCCCTCTGACGAATAGATTGTAAGGTCTCCTCCGCCATCGCGAGGGGTAAGGATGAGCAATCCGTCTTTGCATTGAATCGATAGTTCAGGTTCTTGGGACACTTCGCATAGGGCAGACTCCTGTACGGCATTACCCGATAGGGGTATCTCAACCTCTTTGTCGGGTGTTGTCAATTTGAGGATTGCCCGCTTAGTACCCACTGTTTTAGGAGCAAAAACGACCTCCAAATAGGCATCCTCAGCAAGACGGGATAGGCTCTGTTTAGAAGAAAGGAACTCATCAGCATGATCCCCGATGACACTTACAGCGACATCCTTCGAGAGGTATTTGAGACGAAGGTTAAGCCCACGAGCAGCAGACTTTTGCTTAATAGGGGTGTCGGGGAAGTCCAACGAAGATTTATCGGCAGAGATAACGGCATCGGGCCCCGTACTGATGCCTTTCAGTTCAAAACGTTTGGTGACACTTCCTACGGAAATAACCAATTTAGCATGAAGTTCGCCTCGAACAGTGGGCTCAAAGTCGATCTTAAACGACGATGTTCCCGACTTGGGTTTAGAGAGCAACCCAAAAGCACCACTGCTATCCTCCTCTATCGAAACAAGAGGGACGGCAGAGGTATTTTCAATTGTAAGCGTTACCTCCTGAAAGTGGTAAGATCCAATCTCTCGTGTACCGAAGTCTACCGTCTCCGGATTGAGCTTGATCTCGGGCATCGCTTGCTCAAACACTTGAGCAAAAATCGGAATCCGCTTTTCTTGTCGCTCCGTCTTGATCACGAACTCAGGTGTAAATATACCGATCCTTTCAGGGCAAAAGTCAATCGTCAACACTGCGTGGGAAGAGGGGGCATCTGCCTCAAAGGTCTTTTTCGACACCTTGAAAAATTCGCTCCCCTCTCCCTCAAACGAGTATGTAGGTTCGCGATTGACTTGCACAAGTGTTAGCTCTAAAGAAAGTTGCTTTTGCTCGTTGGTATGTACTTCTGAGAAGGTCAAACTCTCGGGCGTTGCATAAATATATTGGGGTCTGTAGGCTCCCTTGGCCACAATTGGTACTATCTGCTCTATCCCACCATAGCGAATTACAAATTCGGCATCCTTATCACCCTCACGAATGGGGGTAAATTGAATCGAGACCTCTTGGTTGGCTTGATTGGCTCGGAGTGTTCCGAAGATTTTGAACTCATCCTTATCCTTGCCTCGAATCTCCATCGTTGGCGTGGCCGTACTTTGAGAAAGGGAGATTCGGGCGGTGAGATCCATTCCACTTCCTATGTAGATTGTTCCAAAAGGGAGTTGCTGATAATCAACTTTAATTATCGGGGAGGAGGGGGAGAGTCCAACTCCTTTGACCGTAATACGACGCACCTCTGCACCCCCCTTGCGTGCCACGATGTATATTTTTTTCTCCCCTGCACTTTTAGGGTTAAAGGTTACATAAGCACTGGCAGAATGGCTCCAAGTGTCGTAAAAGAATGGAGAAGGAGTGTAAAAATCAGCACGATCATCGCCCTCAAAGGAGATCTGATACTCACCATCCGTAGCATATTGAAACTCTACTTTTTGCTGATTTCCAAAGGTATTTATAGGGGCAGAGCCAAGGTCTATGACCTCTTTGTCGGGAATTACCACAAGCCCTTCGGCATAAGCGGTAAGCCCAAAGCATAAAAGCATCATCCCCAGCAGGGATTGCCTCCAAATGATCTGTTTTTGTTGCATATCGCGCTACAAGTAATTGGGTGAATTAATTCCCTACAACATCTCCAAAGCTAAAAGCGATCTGCGTGTTTGCTTCTTTGGTATAGCGATTGTCGGGACCCTCTCGATCTATGGTGCAGATGAGGAAACTGTAGACATCATGCTTCACCCCTTTGTAGAAGGAAAATCTCTTCTCTCCATTGGCAGAAACGATAACACGCAGCTGATACCCCTGACTCGTGAAGGCTTTGATAAAATCGGGATCCAGCTCCTCCTTGGATTTCCAGATCTTATCATCCACAACATAGATGAGTGCACCCGAAAAGAGTTTACCCGTAGATTCTTTAATTAAATAAGTGCGTATAGGTTGATCTTTTTGGGTTGTGTTGTATTCTATGAGGGTATAACCGGCCTGAGAGATGCGCTTTCGTTCCGTACTTTTTGCACCTTTTTCTGCCTTTTCGATATCAGCAAGAGAGCACTCCAAAGAGACGGGAAGAGTTGGCATAGCCGTCCAATAGGGACCTTGTGGCTTCTCTATGGGTTTTGGATCTTCGACATTGTTTTGTTTGCGACAGCCACTAATGGTTAAAAGGCTCCCTACCATCATGACAATGGCAAAGGCAAAAAGAGAATTCTTTTTCATAGGTTTTTCGTTGTCTTTAGAAGTTATTTGTTTCTATTTACTGACAACAAATATACACTTTATTTCGACATAATGCGCTCCATTTTTAATTCAAGACAAGCAAATTGATAGACAAGAATCCTCTTTTTAGGGCCGTATAATCGAAAGAGAGGAAGAAAAGAGTCTTTTTAATGCGCCTCCAACCAATTCTCTCCCGTGCCGATCTCTACCACAATAGGTACTCCTAGATTCGGAATTGCTTGACACATTTCCTCTCGGACAAGGCTTTTTAACTCTTCGATCTCTGAATGGTAGGCATCAAAGTTTAGTTCGTCATGTACCTGCATGATCATGCGACTCTTCATATTTTTAGCTCGAATAGCGGCATCAATACGTACCATGGCAATTTTAATCATGTCGGCAGCCGTACCCTGAATAGGGGCATTGATCGCATTGCGCTGGGCGAAGGCACGTACCGTTGCCGTGCGACTGTTAATATCGGGAATATATCGACGACGATTGAGCAAGGTGGAGGCATAGCCATTGCCTTGGGCTTTTTGGATACACTCGTCCATATATTGTTTGACCCTTGGATAACTTGCAAAATAACTATCGATAAGTTGCTTCGCCTCCTGATTGGAGATATGCAACCGCTGACTAAGACCAAAAGCAGAGATCCCATAGATAATTCCAAAGTTGGCAGTCTTGGCATGAGATCGTTGAAGTGCCGTAACCTCCTCGGGATCGATCCGATAGATTCGAGCTGCAGTTGCCCGATGTATATCCTCTCCGTCAACGAAAGCTCGGATCAAGTGTTCATCTCCGCTAAAATGGGCCATGAGGCGTAATTCTATTTGGGAATAGTCTGCACTCAAAAAGGTATAGTCGCGGTCTCTTGCCACAAATGCGGAACGGATCTCCTGTCCCACTGTGGTACGTATCGGGATATTCTGCAAATTGGGATCACTAGAGGAGAGACGCCCCGTCGTGGCTACCGTTTGATTATACGAGGTGTGGAGCTTACCATCGGGATAGACCAGCTTAGGAAGTGCATCTATATAGGTACTCCGCAATTTTTTAACTCCTCGGTAGTCCAAGATTTTTTGGATAATAGGCTGCCTATCAACATACATCAAAAGTACCTCTTCACTCGTTGCATAGGCCCCCGTGGACGTCTTGCGAGGTTTATCGGTCACTTTGAGTTCCTCGAAAAGGACGCTCCCTACCTGCTTGGGACTGCTGATATTAAACTCATGCCCAGCCATACGGTAGATCTCCTCTTCAATACGGAGTTGCTCTTCGAGCAGACCGCTACCAACCTCTTTGAGGCGATCCGTATCAAGGCGTACCCCTTCACGCTCCATCCGGTCTAGTACTCCAACGAGAGGCATTTCGATCTCTTCGAAGAGGGCTGTTTGTTCTCGATCTTGGAGCTCCTTACGGAGGATGGGATAAAGCCGTCGGGTTATATCGGCATCTTCAGAGGCATAGTCGGCAAGTCGTTGCTCGGGGACATCTCTTCGAATATCGAAGTCCTTTTTATCGGACAGCTCGCTGTACGAGATCATCACATAGTCTAGATATTTAAGGGCTTGGGCATCCAAACTGTGCTTACCATCGGGACTTACGATATAGCCTGCCACGAGCGTATCGAATAGAGGCTCCGGGGCAGAGATGCCGTAGCATGCGAGAATCTTCTGATCAAACTTGGCATTTTGGGCTATTTTGAGTATCTGCCTATTGCGCATCAGTGCGTCAAGCGGGAGCAAGATGGAACAGACCTGATCAAAATCGGAAGGTAAGGGGAGGTAATAGGCTTCACCCTCTTCGGGCGAGAAAGAGGCCCCGACGATGGTGGCGGTCAAGGTATCCAAACCGTCCGTCTCGGTATCAAAGGCAAATTGAGAGCACTCCGCCAGTCGCTTCCAAAGCAGAGCCCGCTCCTCCTCACTCCGCACAAGGCGATAATGATGCGAGGTATCTTCAAGAGAATGGATATGACGCAATGGGGTGGATGGTGCAATGGAAGAATCTCCTTCAAGCTCGACCGATTCCGTTGAAACAGGTATCGGATTAACAGATGCAAACAGACCGCCTTCGATGGGAGCCTCTAAGGAATAATCTTTGAAGAGCCGCTTTCCCAGAGATTTGAACTCGAACTCCTCTAAAAGAGCATGCAGGCGGGCTTCATCGGGAGCTTTACGCATCAATTGCTCTAGATCAAAATCATCGAGGAAATCCGTCCGAATCCGTGCAAGATATTGCGACTGATAAGTCAATTCTTTGCCCTCTTCCAATTTCTTTCGGAGGAGGGGTTTGATGGTATCGAGATGTGCATAAATCTGGTCCAAGCTATCGAACTTTTGAAGCAATGCAGCAGCCCCCTTAGCACCGATCCCTTTACAACCGGGGATATTGTCGCTCACATCACCCACTAAAGCCAGGTAGTCAACCATCTGCTTGCAATGTTTGAGTCCGAACTTGGCACAAACCTCCTTTTCGCCCCACACTTCGTACCCCTTAGTGGCAGGCTTATAAATATAGCAATGGGGGGTTACAAGCTGCCCGAAGTCCTTGTCGGGCGTCACCATATAAACATCAAAATCACGTTGTTCCGCCCGCAGGGCAAGTGCTCCGATCACATCATCAGCCTCATAATCAGGCACCTCGAAAGATGGGATTTGAAGAGCTTCCAACAGCCGTTTCACTTGAGGGAATGCCCAGAGAATCCCCTCAGGTGTTGCCTCCCGTTGTGCTTTGTAACTCTCAAATTCGTGGTGTCTAAAAGATCCTCCCTTAGGATCAAAGGCGACGGCCAAATAGTTGGGATTCTCCTTTTCGATAATATCAATAAGGCTCAAAGCAAAGCCAAAGAGCGCACTGGTATTGTTCCCTTTACGATCATACCTTGGGGAGCGAATAAAGGCAAAGTAAGCTCTAAAGATCAGCGCACTGGCATCTATGAGGAATAGTCTTTTGCGAGGGAAAATCTGTGTCATTGGCTGTTATTCGTTTTTGAGAGAGGGTAAAAGGGGACAATTTGTACTCAACAGAAAAGGAACGGCAAGAAAGAACTCAAACCTCCGGTATGGTCATCTTGACAGTTCCTTGGTCAAAGATACAAAAAACAGCCCTACACCCCAAGAGTGGATATCCGTCAAGCCTTCCCCTTTTTGCATTATACACTTGGTAAATATGGTACTCTTCTATTGAAGACATGGCCAAGTGATATTTTGTATGCCAAGATTTTCCATCTTTCATTGCGTATCAAAGAGTTGCATTCACTAAAAAATCCCCCGAGGTAGAGGCTCATCAAAGCTCTCTCCACGAGGGATCTATTGAAAATGCCTCTACCAAAAATCTGTGAGGCGCGTGTATTCGCCTTAAGGCTTCATGAGTTTGAGAGTTTCGGATCCAAAGCGCAAGAGATAAACACCTGAAGGTAAGCGTGTCGCATCAATACGAGAGGAGGAGCCCGAAGCAAGGAGATCCCCCTGCAAAGAGATCAGTTGCCACACTTGACCTGACCGCTCCAACTGCCAAGCCTCTTCACTTGAAATATAGCAAACAACGGGTGCTACGAATCCTTCTGTTGGAGTAGAGACACCTTCCCTAAGCGCAAACAACACCTCTACCTTAAAGTCACTTCCAACAATGACTTGATACTTATCATTTTGACCATTCACGGGTTCTCCATTGTGCAACCAACGGTCAATCACATAACCATCAGCGGGAACGGCTGAAAAAAGGATTGTCTTACCGGCTAAAACCTTGAACCCGGGATCCACAACAGCACCATCGCATGTTGCAATCAACATTCCACCTCGAGGTTTATCGTTAAAGTCTACTTTATAACGTTGTACCTTCTGCACAACCAACTCTACATCAAGTTGTGAGTTGGGCATATCAACGTCCAAAGATTCTTTTCCGAAAGCCCGTGTATGACCGTTAACACGCCAAAATTTCGTCGTAAAATCATCATTCTCTTTCAAGACAAATTGCAATTTATCTCCCTCCTTTGCCTTGTCACCACTGTTGATTGTAGAGCCGTTACAGGAGATCGTTACGAGCGGAGCGACTTCTTCAGGACACGTAAAATTAACTACATAAGAGGGGGCTTCCACAGGCACAAACTGCACCTGAATCTCAGCATCCTCTGTAAGAACAACTTCTATGGACTTGGTCTTGCTATCAAGGGGAAGCAGATTACTTCCCGAATAATACTGACTACCGACTACAATACTTTCCACCTTATAGGCCTCTTGGGGTGTTGCTCTCAAGAGAATAAGGCTACCCTTGGTCAGTAAAGCTCCACTTGATAGGGGGGCTTTGTTTTGGTCAAATACCTCAAGAGTCCCCTCTGCGGCATTTGGAGTTTGCCAAGAGATGGATACAGGAGTCTCTTCATTGGTATACTCACAGTAGATCTTCGTATTGCCAGTAACGGTATACTCCACTTTACAGGCTCCATCTTCGATCTCCAGATCGGCACGTGGATAACTCTTTTCTCCTACGTGCAACATACTGATACGAGCATTATCATATTCAAAAACAGTCACGGAAATCACATCATTGAGCTCAACCTCTTGACCATTTTCTATCGGCATTTTCGTGGATGCATCTTCCACTTCTATCTTTCCGAGGTCTGCGGCAGGTTGTTCAATAGTAACAACGGGTTTCTGGGCTACCGGATCTATCGAAAATTCGCACATGATACGCAGTCTGCGCTCATTCGCTTTGGATGGGAAGGTCGCTATGCGATTGCCATTGAGAAGCTTGGCAAGGGAGCCATCTTGCTCCTGATACTCAGTACCATTATTGTCAATATAACTAATACGATAACCCGGATTAGGCGTAATGGTTACCGTAACCTCTGTGCCAATAGCGATCTCCTGGGGATAATCTTGATATTCAGTACCATTTTTATCAACGACTTTGATCGTTCCTCCCTCTGCGGGATCGGGAGTTAAGAAGACGTAAACCATACCGACGTGCTCTTGTGCCCTCACGAAAGAGGGGACGAAGCCGACTGCAATGGTAAGCAGGGTTATCAAAAGGGTTCGTAAACTATTCATATGGATATTATTTGTTTGGATTTTCTTTTTGGAAATGGCCGGAGTACAATTAAGGTATTAAGATCTTTTGGTTGTACGAGCCAACAGATAGAACGTAGCATCCCGAGGGCAGATTCAGGGATACTTTCGCCCGAGGAGCAAAATGAGCAAGAACAGCTCCATTAAGATCAAAGAGTCGAGCTAAAGCAATAGAGGGCTGCGCCTCTAGGTCTATAGTCAGAGTATGATCCTGCACCGAAACAGAGGGGCACCAGTTATCAGCATCATCGGCAAGAGGGGATTGGATCGCCTGCCATTGGGCATTCCCGATTATAACTCGCCCACGAGCAGGGGTATTGTCCGCGAGAAGCAAGCCTGAATAGAAAGCATCGAAGTGAGCATCCTTGGGCTCGATGATCGCAACATTTTCCAGATCCATAGATTCAAAACCTTCCATACAAGCTCCATCTTGAGGTCTCGTACAATTCATCTCCAGGTAGGCATCCTTGACAAAGAGTTTTGCCGTATTGCGCCGCCCTCCCGCAAGGCCATAGAATCCTGTGGCATAGACTCGTGTTTTCTCAATCGTAAGAGGTTGCCCGTTTTCCATAAAGATACCGGCAGATCCTATCTTTACGTCTTCGGTCTTCACGTGCAAATTGCCATCTCCCGTGATGACAAGAGGACCTCGACTATAGATACAACTATTGTATCCACTCCATATCGTATTAAAACCACGCACCTCAATCGTCAGGGGGAGGTCGGTTTCGTCATGATAATTTTGAATGCTGGAAGTTCCCATCGTAAAGAAGTCCAGATTACTGATAATCAACCTATTTTTCTCAGGATTGTAACGAGCATATCCATTGGGAATTACCGAGTTGGGAAATATGTTGGTCGCATTCTTCTCCGTTACATCTACATCATCAATAGAAATAGGATACTTGTTATTAGGATCTAACTTGAACGTCCCATAATTGGGGCGTCTATCGGCATCAAGGATATTTGCAAAGGGGGGATCGTCAGAGTCTTGTGGCTGTTTGTAGGCAACCATCCCACCAACGGGGAGCTTAATGTCCGAGCGTTTTATATTGATACGCCCCATAGCCCCTACGAGACCTCCATCACTAAGCCATTCCGAATGATCGAAAACGAGAAGTCCATAGCCCCGTCGAAGTGATGCCACTGCAAAGGATGCTCCTGCTGACTTGAACTCAACATCACAATCTTTGAAGCGAATGATCGCGTGGGCTCCGTCCATGGCAAAGCCTCCCGACTCCGAGCTCTTGGCCTTTACCACGAGCTTACCGCTCTCTCCCGTAAAAGTGACAAAGCAATTGGTAATCAAGCCAAAGGGATCTGCAACAATAGAGCACTGCCCGTCAATCTTCACGGTAAGTTCTTGTTCCAAACCAACGACTTTCAATCCCTTGTCAAGGGATGCATCCTGAAGAAAGAGAGTATTACTAGCCTTGTCATAACGCACACTCCCGGCTTTTCCTTTGCCTTTTCCGGCAAGTACATCGGCCGCATTCTCATCTGACACCAAGACCTCATCTACATGAATGGTTTGGGCAGAAAGGCGTACTACTCCAAGCAAAAATCCAAGCGATACAATAAGTAAAGAATAAAATCGCATGATCTATTTTATCTAAAATATTTTGGGTTTAAACGATCTATTAGGGGATAAGGAGCTTTGTGGAAAAAGTCCCTATCGTAAGAAGGTATTGCCCCGAAGGGAGCATCCACTCCAGTGACTCTTGACAAATTGCTCGGCGCAATACTTGACCATCGAGGCTGTATAGCACAACCGTTTTAGGGTCGGTTGTTGCAAGCATTAGCTTTCCTGTGGAGGTTGCAATGCGAGGAATTACTTCCGAAATTGTCTCAAGGGCATTAGCTCGAAAGAAAAGAAGTCGGTCTTTACAGAGGGAAATATCATCTACGGTAATGCCTCCAAGATTTTTACTAAAGTGCGCTCCTTCCGGTTCTTTGAGTACAGATTTCTCAATATCGAAAGTACTGAACCCCTCGATACAAGCTCCTTGGATAGCATTGGTACAGTTAACTTTAAGAGCTGCATTGCGCACGAGCAACTTGCTCCCCTTACGGATACCGGCTATTCCAAAAGTCCCGGTAGCTGTGAGTTCACAGTCTTCAATGATCAACTTATCCTCATCTGCAATCAAGATCCCCGCAAAATCTGCAGTACTGTTTTTAGCATTGACAACGAGTGATCCCGAACCTTTAATCGTGGTATTACCAAAGAGCAACATCCCCGAGTATTCCGATTCGATTACATTATTTCCGGTCACTTGAATAGTTAGTGGTCGGTCCAAAGGAGAAAAGCGAGTGAAGATTCCGTTCTCTTTCAACTCAGTTAACTTGAGATTATTCAGGTGAAGCGTATTAGTCTCCCGGTCATAACGAACAGTCCCCTTTTTACCCGATTGGGAGAGGACATCTTGGGCATTTTGGCGAGTTACGACGGTTGCACCAATGGCAATGGGATAGGAGTTATCCGGATCTATTTGTACGGGACCATAATTGTAATCTTTGGAGCCTTTTACGAGCATTACAGCACAAGAATAACCATTGGGTCGGGTCTCCACACCGAGTTCTACTTGATCGGAATTGACGATAGAACATCCATTCAAGTAAAGTTCCTTCATCCCGGCGATAAGCCCTGTACTGTGAAATTTAGAATTTTCAATGACCACAAACCCCTCGCGCATAACAGGACTGAAAATAGCCTGACCGTCTTTCGCTGATTCTATGCGGACTGTGGTATTTTTAATCCGAAGATAAAGCTCGGGCTGCTGCCCCGCGAGCAGGAACCCACTCCCCCCGGGGACTCCTTTTGAAGTGTTTATTTGGAGTTCTCCGGGGCCTTCTACCTCCACCGGAGAAAGCACCCATATTGCCGAAGAGATCGTATTGATCTCATTTTTTCCCTCCAGATGGATGGTTACAGGCTGGTCGGGTCGCTCCGCTGTCACCGTGATTCGATTGGTCAGTTTAGCATCTTTGAGCGTAAGAGTATGCGTTTCAAAGTTATAGGATACACACCCGTCTTTGCCGGGTCCCATACCGACAAGAACATTAGAAGCATTGGCAGGCGTTACCTCTACATTATCTACATACAATTGCAATTGACCTTGGGCCGAAAGCCACAAGGGACACACGAGGAGCAATAAAAGCCCCCACACACGTAAGTTTTTGTGCAGTCTATTCATTTGTTCTATATTTTTCCTCGCAAAGGTACTTCTCACAAAACCAACACACAATACCCACTTTTTGGCATCTAAAAGATAGATAAGTCCGAATATTTGTGAATAAAGATCGATTTATCAAGAAGTCAAAATCCTAAAATCAAGGCGCCAAAGAGCTCTATTTAAGCCATACAGAGAGAGACTGCACACTCCGAACAAAAAAAACAATCCGCAAGAAGACAAAATCAAAGCATACCTATAAAGACTGATCTCCTTTAGGCTATCACAAAATCTTGTGTGTGAATATGAGACAAAAATCCGGGGCAACAGTCCTAAAAACGATGCCCTGAGGATTCTCAACTCCTGCCTGATAAAAAAAGTCTAGGGCAGACACTAAACAGAACAAAAGCGTTACTGTGTAAGATTGATGCGGAGCGAAACGCCGAAGTTGCTGTTACGCATCGGGAATGAGGCAGTACTGACGAGTGGATGATTCATGTTCCAATCGTAATAGGCCCGCAGGGTGAGCATACGACTCAGAGCATAGTCGGCACTGAACTTAAGGGTATGCGCGATGTTGCCGTTGGTGGCTTGCGAGAAGTTCTCTTGGATCTTACGAATCAGTGTAGAGGTACGATTGTAGCTATAATCTAGCCGTAGCGTCATAGATCCGCCCGAGGTAAAGAGGGCATTTTGCGCCTTCCTCCCCGAAGGTCGTTTACGTTTGATGCCGAGCCATTTGAAGAAGTCATCCACCTTATAGCCGATACCTGCAGAGATTTCGTCCGAAGCCGATTCAATAAGTTGAAAGGCTGTAATATTCAGGTTAAGTGCTCGACGCTTATTCCATCGAGAAGAGAGGGTCATCCCACTCTTGAAGGTCACCTCCAATCCAATGAGTGGATTAAAACCCTCTTGCAGTGCAACCGAAGGGATATCATAGGGCATAGAGGCAATGCGTCTCTGATCCGTAGAGATTCCGGAGGAAAGGTCTTCAGCTGCAGCCTGCCGTAAGAAACCGAGGGGGGTATCTCCTTCTCCCAGGACATTCCAACCCAATAGGGAACCATAATTACCGATCGTATAGGTCGAGGTATAAGTATGCGAGAGGGAGAAATTGCGGAAAAGTTCAGAGAATAGAGGGATCTTGTTTAACCCCGTATAGGTCACACTCCAATTGGGGAGCAGGCTCCTTAGCGAAGGGAAAGGCGAGAGAGCGACTTTGTTTACATCACTAGAGGTATAGGCCGCCAGGAAAGCGGGGATCAGGACATCTGCGCTATTTTCACGCACCTCAAAGGGGGTATTCCCTGTATGTTTCCGGTATTGGTTCGTGAGCCGTTGGGCGATGATGGCACGATTGGAGAGGAACTCACTAAAGGCATGTGATGCGTAGCCATCTTCCGCCTGCGATGTGCTAAAGAAGCCTCCTAGTCCGATGGTAGTCATCATAAAGGAACCTCCCCACGTGCGAGGCATCCCCTCAAAAACAAACTGAGTCTCTTCTCGTTGGGTACTGTTGCGATTGGCATTGAGAGAGATGCGTAGATCCCGAATGGGTTCGAGGGTGATACGAACCCCAAGATTGTCAGTCTGCGAATAAGCTGATGGATTGACATTTTCTTGTAAGTGGGTAAGCCATCCTCGTCGAGCAGCCTCTTCGACAAATTGATTGTCCGTGAGTCCAAAGGCAAAGGCAAGACCGGGAGCTAAAACATCGCCCTGACGAGACTGCCCCCCGACACTGCCGATCTCAGGCATAAAACCGGGGAGATTGAGATTGTTCGTATGGTTGTAGGTAATGTTTACATCTCGCAACATCATAAGAGTATAAGCGAGGTGTTGAGTAAAACGAGAGGTATTGTCACCCATCTCTTTTCGGGAGGATTGGGCCTTTTCGTTCACAATGTTCAGAGCTAACGTTAGGGTATCTTTATTGCGAATCTCCAGAGTATTTTCGTCAATCATTCGGGTATTGAGTTTATAGTTTTTACCCGAAGAGGTACGTGCCGTGATTTTGAGTTTTTTACTGCCGAGGTTGTGTCGCACGATCGTTACGCTATCGGCACGTAGCGTAATGTCTTGGGTGTAGCGTTTCGGAGTAGAGACCTTAGTGGGTTGAGGCTCACCGGAGGTTCGCCTACGAGTCTGTGCATTAGTCGGGTTGTTGAGATTCTTTTCAATCTCTGCAAAGAAAGGGATCTGACGATAGAGCTGCATGAAGCTGAGAGAGAGCGAACCATCGAGCCTCATTTCGTTGCGAATAATATTGCCAAAGGATACGCCATCAGCACGCTGCGCACCCAGATCCCAATTATAGGTCCCCGTATAACTCACTGATCCATTGACCCAATTCATATAAGGAATAAGGGCAAAGGGCAATTGCCACGAGAGAGTAGCCGTTTGGTCATACTTCATCGGACGCCCCATTTGTGCAATACTGCGATTGACAGAATCACGCCATACCTTGTATAGATCGGGTTCTAGCTGACGGTTCACCTGCACATGTGGTTCTTCGATACGTGCATTAGTTCCGGATCTGAAGGAGAATTGGATATGAGACGTTGGCGCCCAATTAATCGCTAATGAGCGATCCCAAATAAAGTTTTGGACGAAGGTTGCCGGGAGCGAGGGTGCAACGCCGCCACTCGGGATGTAGTTGCGCACTTTCTGTTCACTGTAATTGCGCACCATGTGTGTGGAGATCGTGATCTTGGAGGGAAGCCAGTTGATCTGATAATTCTTGAGATTGGAGAGGAGGTTACTCTGCGACTTAATCCACGCAAAAGGCTTGATAGGAGGAACTACGGGCGAATAATCATAGGTTGCCGCAGCCTGCCAGTCACGACGGGAATCATACACTAAGTCGGGCGTATTGTGGTCGCTCTGATTGTAACTATAGCTTACCGAGAAGTTGGCAGGGTCGTAAGGCATCGGTGTTTTGCTCTTCACATCCACCCGAACGTTGCTCAACGAGAGGGAATGGGTACGTGTTTCGGTTAGAGCCATGCGCTTTATAGAGTCTCGCTCACTCTTCTTAGTCGTTGCCTTTAGGGCATCAGAGAGAAGGACATCTTGGTCCAGTGGATTGTAGCGAGGAGTAATCACCTCATTGGTATAAGCGTAGTAAAGAGGGATGGTTACGTGAGCTTTTTCGGGGAAGAATCGTCCCATCTCAAAATTTGAAGAGATGTTGACCTGCCGAAGATCCTCCAAGCGTCGTTGGGACAATGACTGATCCAATGCTCCAAATCCGGCTGTTTGAATCATCCCTCGGGCGGTCACATTACCCCAATCGCTCACCTGCAACTGCATATCCGCATTGGCAGCCCAACCGCCCTGCTCGAGGTAATCACTGAGTCTTAGTTCATTCACCCACACCTCTGCACTCTTGGAGGCTTGTCCGTTATTGCGCACCCCGATCATGATAGTCTTGACATTCGATAGGGAGGGGTTGCCCACGACGGTGATCGTATTGCGAGGATTGTCGGGATCGGTTTTGGAGTAACGTAGGGCAAAGTCCGCCTTGCTATCCCCTTGGCTCTTGGCGAGGTTTCGCTGTCCCTTGAGGTCGGTTAGGTGGGCAAAGACGATGGTCATTTTATTTTCATCAGGCCAAACGATACGACGATCAGCAGCCACATCCGTACTATAAAGACCATAGGGAGTGAGTTTGAGAGGAACGGCATACTCGTAGTAGTTATTGCGATAGTCGCTACCCAAACGGATGAATACCGATAGGTCTCCGTCGCCAACAGCCTCCGTCGCCTCTTGGATGCGTTCGGCATGGGCAAAGAGCTCTAGTTTTTTGTATCGCCTCAAGTCCAGCCCCGTATTGCGATAGACGGCTCGGGCATCCCCCGGGGCGAGGTTTTGGATTTTAAGGCTGAGCGATTGCTCGTTTTGCTGAGTGGCTTGCGATTGAGAGGGATCAATACTCCGAAGTACCCCGGGAGGAAGGATATAGTTGATCGGCTGGCGGTCTCCATTTTCCTCGATATTAACGGCACTGACTTCAAGAGTCGCTTGAGTGGATGGTAACACCGAGGGATCATGCAACTCCCTATCGTATTGACGCCAATCCCCTCGCACTAATTTGAGAGTACCGAAGCGAAGGAATGTCTCGTCGCGGAACCCCGTGAGATACATACGCATAAAGCGGATCGTCTTGAAGTCTGCAATACCTCCTACCTTGCGGTCGAATCCTCGCACAGGGATCTTGAACTGATACCAATTGACTGTCTCACGATTACCGTTAGGGAGTGATACGGTGGCCGGTCGGACGTCCACGATATGATTTTTTCCCACGATCATATCACTCGGCTTCAACGACAATTTATACTCAAAATACTTCTCGTTCTCGTTTAGTGTATTGTCTTGATTGATATCCTCGGCATCGGGAACGGATCGGCTCGCTGTACTATAAGGATCGTTTTCATTGGTTGCCTCTGCACTATTGCCCTGCACTCCATTGTAGTACTTGTAGCGATCAAGGATAGGCGTTTGAGCCTCATCAAAAGCACTATTTCTGAAATGCATGAAATTGTCTCCTGCGGGATCCGCAAGGGGACTCATCGGGTCATTTTGCCAACGCGCGAGTACCTCACCACCCACTTTACTACGTAGGACGTTAAGGTAATCGACATAAACGGGCCATGTTCTTTCCTCCTCATCATTGAGTCCATTAAAACCAACATCCTGCTTGGCACGTGCCCCGGGGGTGTTGTCAAAAGCATAACCGGCCCCCTGACGAAGGGGAACTTTACCCCAAATAGTGCGCTCCGTTGCCTGAGGATCATCGTTAATAGGAATCCCGTTTTCAAAGAATTTCTTCTCGTCACGGAGCACCTCCTCACTCACCTCCCCTAAATTAATATAGAGATTGCCCCCCTGAGCATCATGATTGTAGATGAATGGATCAAGTAACCAAAACTCTACATATTCGATGTTGGCAGCCTCAAAGTCGCTCTGATCTACCTTGCGCATGATACCGCCCCAGTTCTCTTCGGGATTGGATAATGAGCCATCGGGTAGCAGAGCCTCGGCATTAAGGTTGTAAGGGCCTCGCTCTTTGGGGTAATAAGAGAGACTGAAGGTCTGAAGGTAGCTTAGGTAACTTTGATTATAGTCCCGATACGGAAAAAGCTCCTGCAAACTTACCTCTCGAACATAGTGATTACTCAGAAGCTCTGGATTATTACGGATATAACTTGGTGTTAACGAGGAGTTGGCACGATTGAACATGGGATCTATATAGTACCATGCAAGCCGCGCACGACGATTGCCATAACGAACATCATTGCTCAACGCAGCCTCCGGGAAAAGCACTTCTGCACCATCTTGATAGGGAGTGGAGGAGAGCATCCACGCGTATGGATTCATCAAATCTATGTATCCTTGGGAGGATTCAAAATCATCTATGTAGCTGTATCCTTTGGCGTAACGGCTCTCGTAGTGCCCCGGGATAAGGTGCGCAAACTCGGCATTAAACCTCAATTCGCTCGGTTTGGTGAGATCAAGAAATGGTAATTTATCAACCAAGTTGGTCAGTCCCTGCCACTCAGAGCGGTAGCTGAGGTTGGCTCCCCAGAGCGTGTTGCTCATGGATTCAGATCCTATGGCACTCTTCGTCGTCAGTGGCATCTCCGAAAGGTGCATAAAAGTGGCACCTAAGGTAAAGTCTTTGCTGAAATTGTAATTGGCATCGACACCCACCACTGTCTTACGTTGCATATTCATCAACCCTTTATTTTCGAGGGAGACATCAACCCTTGTGCCGCTATTTAAAATCGACTCATTGATGATTGTCACCGTACCCATGGCATAGTTCACGGTATAGTCGACATTCTCTGTCAAAGTAGCTCCGCCGGCAGTAACCCGTACAGATCCCGGGGTTACATTGGCAATCCCTGCACCCAAACTGATCTGCCCTGAAGAGGAGGCTTTGTATTCGCCTTTGAGAACGAACTTGTCCTTTTCCGCCACCTGCCGAGCTGCAACAGAAGTTGCATCATAAATCTCCTGATAAACATATTTATCGGCAATCGCATCATCCCCAATTTTTGCACGAAGCGTTTTGCCAAAAGGCTCCACCGTAGAGAAGATAATCAAGCCCCGAGCAGGCTGTACCGTATAGCCCTCCACAAAGTCGAACACCCCATCAGGGTAGGCCTCTTTGCGGCTATCCAATCGGTCCATATCAAGGAGTTGTACGAGCAGTTTACCCTTAGCCTCTCCCTCATCCAAATAGGGAAGAGCCGTCCCTGCCGCATCATTGCGATAGTATATATCCAGCTTGAATCGATCTTGTTGCAAGTCGCTTACGTTGGTCCCTAGGGCATAGATATTGCGCATCATAAAGTGCCAATAGGGGGCTGTTGGAGTCATTGTCGATCCCTTTACGAGCTTGACAAAAAGATTGTCACTACTATTGTCGCTTCGATCAGTGCTGAACTCGCCCACCTGATAGACCTTACCCTGATAGGTATATTCGTAAGCAATACCGAGTACCTCATCGGCACTCAGTCTGGTATTGAGCGAAATGTATCCAAGCGATGTGTTCAAGGTATATTCGTTTGGGGTCAAGCGACGGGCACTCTCCAACTTTTCGTAGTCGTTACCACCAACGAGTTTTCCCTGAAGGGCTTGTCCAACACGATCAATACGCCTCAGGTCGGGCATCGCTAACAGATCGGCATAAAGCGAATTGGCTCGGTTATCGGGAAGATCTCCCGTGGCGTGCGTTACCGTCACTCCGGGGGCAGTGAGTTTGAGAGGTTCTCCAAGATCACTCAAAGCCACAATATTTCGCGACTCCTCAAAACGAGCTCGTTTATTGGTAATCCAGACCTCCACACGATTAATTACAACACCCGACGAGATAAATGGAAGCGTCGAAAGGGCGTGATCGTATCGGTCTCGAAAATAATGTCCCAGAAAGAAGTGACGATTTTCATCGTAATTATTAGCGGAAAATTCAAAGAGAGTTGTCTGTGCTCCACGCTCCGAACTGACACGTTTGGTCTCAGCCTCTTGTTGACTTACCACCATACTCAGTTGGAGTTTTCCGAATTGGAGTTTAGTGTGAAGCCCGAAGAGCGAAGCCCCTCCCTGTATGAGGGAGTTTTTCGGTTGGAGTGAAACATTACCCGCCTCTACCAGTTTCACGATGTCGTCTTCCTCTCCTTCGTAAGCCAATTTGAGTTTGCGAGCATCGGTATCAAAGGTGGTTTCGGTATTGTAATTGAGCCCAAAATTAAGCTTGGTACCCACGGTCGCTTGAACATTTGCCTGTATCTTCTCGTCAAAGTCGAAGAACGTATGATTGCGAGAACTCTGTGGAAGGGAGGGATTGTCCGTAGCATTGGATTTGACTCCAAAGAGAATTTCGGCAGATCCTTGCGTCTTGAGTTTCACCCCACCCGGTCCGAAGATTTTTTCAGCAGGACCAAGTTCAAAACCAAAGTCGAAAGGATTGAATTGCTTTTTGCCCTCCTCTTGAGCGGCTTCTCGGTCTCGCTCAGCAAAGTAACTCGTTGCATCTCGTCGCTTGAGGTACTCCAAGTATTGCGCTGTTGTATAGACGATGGGCGTACCGATGCGCTTTCCGTTTAGCGTAGTGACGTAGAGGTAATTCCCCGTAGTACCATCATAAATAAATTCGCTCTTGATCTGCGAAGGTGTTCTGAGATCCAGGGAATGCTTTTTGGTGATGTCATTGGAAGTATTGGGGCGTGTCTTTTGGATGGGAAAGCGCACCGTAGTCGTATCAGCACGAAGCTGCGTACGGTAGGGTATGCGAACAGGACGCACAAGAGCACTCCCTCCTCCTCCCGATAGGACGAGAAAAAGGGTAGCGAGTGCCAGACTCCAAAGAGATCTCTTGTGCCGTACCTTTGCCATAATGCAACCTCAAACAGTCTCCTTTTATTTACAGTCGCTTAAGAGCTTGCTTGATCACCTCTTCGACTGGTAGGAGGGCATCAGCAGAAAGAACAGCCTTCACCGCTTTACGCACAGCAGGTTCGGGGAATCCCAACATCTTGAGAGCTTGTATCGCTTCGTCTTGGGCTGATGCCAAAGCCGGACCAAAAGATGTTCCGGAGAGATCTCCATTTCCCTCCAATTCATACGCGCTAAAATCAACTTTTCCTTTGAGATCCACGACAATACGTTGAGCAGTTTTAAGTCCGATACCCTTAACATTTTGCAGAAGATCTACAGCTCCGCCTGCGATAATTTGCGCCAGCTCTTTAGGCTTATAAGAGGAGAGGATTAGGCGAGCCGTCCCCGATCCGACTCCAGAGACGGAGCGCAATTTTTCAAAGAAAGCACGACTCTCCTCCTCTACAAAGCCATATAAAAGATGGGCATCCTCTCGAATGATTTCAGAGATCCACAGACGGCATTGCACGCGCCCTTGCAGGAGGGTATAATCTAAGAGTGTAATATGAATATCGTACCCCACACCACCTACATCCAATAAGGCATTGGTGGGAGTTAGTCGGTCTATTTTTCCTTCAATATAGGCTATCATATCTATGTATAACGTATGCACGAGGCGTTCTATTGTGGTGAAGCAGAGGTCAACGATACGTGCAATACCAATTCGAATTTAGCAAGAATCTTATGAATGGAGACTTCCTGAATTTGGCACTCTGCCCTCCAGATAAAAAAATATAGGTCCGGACTTTTTTACTGCCGGGCTACATTTTTTCAAATACAGGGCAAGAGATACGACGAACAAGCTTTTTATCTACCTTTGCGAGAGAGGAATTGCCTAAAATCGACACGACAAACGGGCAATACACAAACACTCTGTCCTCTTGAACAAATGGGGAGAATGGATGTTTTATCAGAATAAAAGTGATCACATTATAAGCAAATTGCTATGAACTATTTAACCAATGATAAGCTGACTCTCATCGGAGCCGCCGGCATGATCGGCTCAAACATGGCTCAAACGGTTGCCATGATGCGTCTAACACCTAATATATGCCTCTACGATCCTTTTGCCTTAGGGCTCGAAGGTGTGGCAGAAGAGATACGCCATTGTGCTTTTGAAGGACTTAATATAACCTTTACAACCGACATCCAAGAGGCTCTTAGTGGCGCCAAATTCATCATATCTGCGGGTGGGGCTCCCCGCAAAGATGGCATGACTCGCGAGGATCTCCTACGAGGTAATAGCCAAATCGCAGCCGAGCTCGGCGACAATATCAAGAAGTATTGCCCCGATGTGCGCCACGTAGTAATCATTTTCAATCCCGCAGATATTACGGGTCTTGTCACCCTAATTCACTCAGGACTCAAACCATCGCAGGTTACCACGCTCGCGGCTCTTGACTCCAATCGTTTGCAAAGTGAGCTTGCCAAACATTTCGGGGTACCCCAGAGCCAAGTCGTTCGATGCCGCACTTATGGCGGTCACGGCGAATCTATGGCTGTATTTGCCTCTACAACATCGGTCGATGGCACTCCTCTATGCTCTCTTATCGGTACAGATAGACTCCCACTCGAAGAGTGGAACAACATCAAAGAACGCGTTGTAAAGGGGGGAGCCAACATCATCAAACTTCGTGGACGTAGCAGCTTCCAAAGCCCCTCGTACGTAGCGGTAGAGATGATCGCAGCGGCCATGGGTGGCACACCTTTCACCAAACCCGCAGGATGCTACGTATCAGAACAAGGATTTGACCATGTGATGATGGCAATGGAGACTCGCATTGATCAAGATGGCGTACACTGTCTTGAAACCAAGGGTACTCCCGAGGAATTGCAAGCACTGCAAGAGAGTGCACAACACCTCGCCAAGATGATTGAGCAAGTTGTAGAGATGGGCATTATCCCTCCCGTTGCAAAGTGGAATACACTGAATCCCAACCTCTAAAACCTCAATCCTCCCAAGGGAATTAAGTAACGGCAGCCTCTCACAAAGGCGTGACTAAAATCAAAAAAGGTCAAAGGATCTCACATGGATCTTTTGACCTTTTCTTTTACTTCAAAGGTGATAAAGAAGAAGTGAATCAGGGGCAATCATGATGTAGACAGGCAATGCCGGAATCAACAACAGCCCCCTGTAAATAACGATGAATCAGCTCTGTCACAGCGCCCGAGCACCCACGGATCACAGTAATGCCCTGCTCTCGGAGTTTGTTTTTGGCCCCCTCTCCCATATTGCCCGCCAGCATAAGGGTTACCCCCTTCTCATGAAGCGTTGATGCAATGTTACTTTTACAACCGCAACCTTCGGGCGAGGGCAAACTCTCCTGATCGAGGATTTGCTTTTCATTCACCGTAAAAATCGTGTAATAGGCACAGTGCCCAAAGTGATCATCCACGCGGTCCTCACGTGTAGGTACAGCAATCTTTGTCATAGTTCTAATCGGTTTGATTCGCTCGGGGTAAAGGTAATAAAAAAATCCGTCTTGACCTTTGGCAGACCAGTTCAATGCCTAACGATAATACAGGGCTAGGAGCGCAGACTTATAAACAAAATCGTACTGGGCAATAAGAGCATCGCATTGCGCTCGAAGGTAACGGCTCTCAGCTTGCTCCAACTCGTACAACGACGACTTTTCCGCAAAACATTGTACTCTTAAGGCTTCCACCGCGCGTTGTGAGGATTGAAGAGCCAACTCGGTCGCAGGGATCTTGTGCTCTGCGGCTACCGCCTGAGCATGAGCTTTGAATATATCCTTGTATAGACCAAGATCGGCATCAATCTTATCGAGTTGAGCGGAGCAGAGGTCAATTTTAGCTCGACGCACAGAATGCGCTGTATTAAGAGCATCAAAGATTGGCAAGGATAGGGTAAAGCCAATGTAAAAACGACCATTCTCACGTAATTGATCACCAAAAGACTTGTTGCTCTGCTGCAAAACTCGGAAATAACCATTGCTATAACCGGCATTCACACTCAGTGTCGGGATGTAACCTGCACGAGCCGCACGGATATTCTCCTCTGCAACGGCAATACCCAAATCGGCCGTTTTGAGATCGGGACGATGAGCAAGAGCATGGAGATAGAGCGTCTCCGGAGGGAGGATCTGCCCACGGGCCTTTTGTACCAATTCCCCTATCGAAGGAGCTTGGAGTTGAATCGGAGCTTCTCCATAGTACTCTACACATACCGAGAGGTCCACTCGGGTAAGGGCGCACCGGCTCTCCGCTTCATACAAAGCGGCACGCTCCGACTCCACAAAAGCAACCCATTCATCGAGTTTCTCAGGGGGATAAGCCCCCGAAGCTATGAGAGACTTTACTTGAGGAATAAGGGCTTCTAACTCCTTGATATGCCGGGAGGTTGCTGACACAATACCCTGCTCCAAAAGATATTTGTAGAAAAAGCCAATGACGCGCAACTCAGCACGCTCTCGCAAGGTTGCAAGGTGGGCATCACTGTACTGATTCCCCAATCGAGTAGCAGCAAGGTCCTTCGCGCGACGCAATCCCGTGAAGAGATCGTATGATGCCGATAAATCAAAAGCAGTATTAGCACTTGAGCGAGGACCAAAGGCTCCTGTATTGTCTTGACTTCGTCCATACTCCCAATCCTCTTTGAGCGATGCTCGTATTGTGGGAAGATAGCGACTCTTTGCCACATCATAGGCGAGCCGTCGGCTCATGCTATCGACCTTTTGACGCCCCACATTGCTGTCGAAAAAAACACTTCGCTCAATGCACTCTTCATACGACATGGGACGAGTCAGGGAGTTGTATATGGTTTCTAATTGCTGTGCGGTGGCGCGTCCGAAAAGGAGCACGCCCAGGGTTAAGGTAAGAAGGCACTTACGCGTCATCTCTCTTAGGACTCGTTATTATAGGATTCGTTTAACAAAAATCTTTTGCAAAGGTACAATATATATCCTAGTTCACCACCTATTGCGCGAAGAGAGGTTGCGATCAGGCCTTATCAGCCCCGGCAGCACAAGGAAATCCAACGGATCTCCTCCCTCTACTCAAAGAGAACGAAGTCCGTCGGAATAGGAATCTTTAGCGGAAATCCTCTCTTCTGGAAAAGAGTTGGATCAGCTGAATGAAAAGGTTAATCACATCTAAATAAAGATGGAATGCCGACTGGAGAACAAACTTATTTGCATCCTGATCGGACATATGCCCATTGTCTCGCTGGAGCATCTGCTTAATTCCATTGATACTAAGCACCGTCATACCTGCAAAGAGAACCACCCCGATGAAAGAGGTTATCCACGTAATAATGGGATGATCGGCAAAAATCCCCACGACAGAGGCGAGTCCAAAGCCAATCAGAACCATAATGCCAATACTTCCCAAGGAACTGAGATCTCTCTTTGTAGTCAGTCCGATAAGGCACATAACACCAAACATAACTGCGGTTATAGCTAGAGCTGCGATAATCGAAAAGGCATCGTATCCCATAAAGATCGAAGAGAGGGTCAACCCGTTGGAGAGGCTATACAAGATGAAAAAGACGAGCAAAACCTTGTAACTCATCTTATGTAAGAAAAAGGAACATCCCACCCCCATAACGAGCTGCAAGAGCATAAAGATAGGCATAAACCACATAAAATTGAACGAGGGCATCCCACCACCGGATACTACCGTCTCCATGATACGAAGAGGATTGAGCAGATAGGCCAAGATGAATCCGGAACCCGTGGAGATAACAAGCCCTACGGTAATCCAAAGAAAGATCTTGGTATAGATGGTTTTTGGATCGTGAGGAGGATAGTCGGGGCGTGGCTCTTGATTTTGAGGTTGCGGTGTCATACCATTCATCATACCGAATGGTGAAAATTGTTGTCCCGTCCCCATAGGACGAAACATAGAGAATAGATTTCCAAGCATGATAATAAGCGTTTTTCTTTTAGGTCAATAAGTTTGTATTTTACATGAGAATTTGATTCAACAGGAAAAGCTACCGAAGTAGAGAGGAAGGGGAGCAGAGAAAACTCACCGCCTTACTCCCATCGCTCATGGGATGTTATAAGGCGGTAAGTTTAGAAGTCTATCAACGTCTGTTGCCACCCAAAAGGCGCAATATAAAGAGGAAGAGGTTGATAAAATCAAGGTAGAGCTCCAACGACCCCAAAAGGGCTATCTTGTGCAATCCCTCGTCTGAAACGCATCCATTTTGCTCCACAAGGAGTCGGCGGATCTTCTGCGTATCATACACAGTAAGAGCAGAAAAAAGAACCACTCCGACAAGAGAAACGATCCACTCCATCAGCGACGATTGCAAAAACATATTGACGACGGAAGCGATAATAAGCCCAATAAGAGCCATAAAAAGAATACTCCCCAAAGAGGAGAGGTCGCGCTTAGTCACCGTACCCACAATAGCCATAATGGCGAACATCCCTGCCGATATGACAAAGGCCATCGCGACGGAAGTGGCGGTATAGGCGAGGAGAATAACACTCATGGTCACCCCATTGAGTACCGAGTAACCTGCCATCATCAGCACAGCCGTAGGGAAAGAGACCTTATGAATCGCAGCCGAAAGCCCCATAACAAGCCCCAACTCTGCAATAAAAAGAACCCACATAACCCAACGGTTCATAATGATCATAGACATTATGGCGTCGGAACTATAAACGAGGAAGGCAGTGAGGGCTGTAAGCCCAAGAGCTCCAGCCATCCAATAGAAAACTTTGGTAAAAAGTCGCGTGGAATCAGTCGTTTCTACGATGATCTCGGGCCCTACCGAAGAGGATCCTCCACGGAAGGGGGGAGGTGTTAAGTTTTGATTGCTCATTGTTTTCTACAATAAATTATTCGACAGTTACGGATTTAGCCAAGTTACGAGGTTGATCGACATCTTTTCCCTTACACACGGCAATATAGTAGGAGAGCAGTTGTAAGGGAATCACCGTAAGGAGCGGTTCCAAATCGGGAGCTATGGTGGGGACCTCAATTACAAAGTCCACCATATTGCGCACCTGCGTATCACCCTTATTGACAATGGCAATAATACGCCCCTTGCGAGCCTTAATCTCCTGAATATTGCTCACTATCTTTTCATAGATCTTATCACGCGTGGCAATGACAACGATTGGCATCTCCTCGTCAATGAGGGCTATCGGTCCGTGCTTCATTTCAGCGGCAGGATAGCCCTCTGCATGGATGTAAGAGATCTCCTTGAGTTTAAGAGCCCCCTCCAAAGCAACGGGGAAATTGATTCCTCGCCCCAGATAGATGAAGTTGTGCGCATAAGTAAAGCGGCTTGCAAGTCGCTCGATCATCTCCTTTTGCTCCAGGATTTCCTTCATCTTATCAGGCAATACCGCAAGATCATCGATGATCTGCTCATAGTAAGTCTTGTCCAACGTTCCATTGGCACGTCCCAAACAGAGTGCGAGGAGGGTCAAAACGAGTACTTGCCCTGTGAAGGCTTTGGTCGAAGCCACCCCGATTTCGGGTCCAACATGAATATAAGTCCCCGAATCCGTTGTACGTGCAATGGACGAACCCACCGAATTACATATACCATAAATGAAAGCTCCCCGCTCCTTCGCAAGGCGAATGGCTGCCAATGTATCCGCCGTCTCACCCGACTGCGACATGGCAACCACAACATCCGATGCATCTACAATGGGGTTTCTGTAACGGAATTCCGAAGAATACTCTACCTCCACGGGAATGCGTGCCAAGTTCTCGATCAACTGTTTACCTATGAGGGCAGCGTGCCACGAAGTGCCACAACCGACAATTACAATACGCCGAGCGGACAACAAGCGATCTCGATGATCAACGACAGAGGAGAGCACCACTTCTTTCAGTTCCGAATTGACACGACCACGCATACAGTCACACAACACACGGGGTTGATCCAAGATCTCTTTGATCATGAAGTGGGGATGCCCTTCCTTCTCGATCATGCCGAGATCAAGGGTTACCTTATTGATTTGAGGCTCGATCACCTCGCTGGATAACGTTTCGATATAAGGACTTTGACCCGGCACCAACTCCACAATATCCTCGTCATTGACAAAGATAATGTTGCGCGTGTACTCGATAATGGGAGATGAGTCCGAAGCCAAGAAAAACTCTCGATTGTCCTCTCCTACCCCGATGGCAAGGGGACTACTCTTACGAGCCGCCACGAGGTGCTGAGGCTCTTGTTTGTCGATAACGGCAATTGCATACGCTCCGATCACATGACGCAAAGCCTCCTGTACGGCACGGAAAAGCGAGAGTTGGTACTTCTCTTTGGTAAACTCGATCAACTGCACCAGCACCTCGGTGTCTGTATCACTCTGAAACGAATATCCCTCTGCAATGAGCGAGCGTTTCAGCTCCCGATAGTTTTCAATGATGCCATTATGCACGAGGGCAATCTCCCGATTCTCGGAATAGTGCGGGTGCGCATTGCGCTCTGATGGCTCTCCGTGCGTTGCCCAACGCGTGTGGGCAATACCCAACAGACCATCTATGGGTTGCGACGCAGCGGCGCTTTCAAGATTCGCCACCTTGCCTTTTGTTTTGTACACCGCCAACTCCTTAGAGGAGAGTTGAAGTGCCACACCGGCACTATCATAGCCTCTATACTCCAGCCTTTTTAATCCTTTTATCAGTATGGGGTAAGCATCTCGCCACCCCGTATATCCTACAATTCCACACATATTAGCTTATGGGGTTACACTCCATTTGCACCCGGCTCCAACACTCTCTGTCGGGGAAAGACAACACCAAGGGATACGCTTCCCCTCTATCTCTGCCGACTCTTCGGGCTTCTTTTACTTCCCGCGAAAATACAATAAAAATCCGAGATAGGAATCTTTTAATTATCCACATTCTCTTAATAAAATCCCGATATCAAAGAGGTACAACATTGCTATTATTTGGGGTTTGGAACGGAGATTTTTAGATAAGGGGCCCTCCTTCACGTCAAAACAAAAAGGTGTCAGTATACACCCATTACCTCATATTATATAGCTCCTCATAAAGACACCAAGGGGAGATGCACCATATACATGGAGCGGATTTATCCATATCTCCGCTTCAGAGGGCGGAGACGAAAGTCTTCTTACTGAAGAAAACAGAATCTTCATTAATGTCGTATTCGGGCTTACCTCCCATAAGGAGACAACCAAAGAAGACAAAAGAATAAAATCTATTGCCCTCTACTTTTTGAAGTTCTGCCCGGTATTTTCTAATTTACTGCCCTCGAGTTTTGACACAACCAGCCTAAAAAGTTCACCTATTCCTCGGCTCTATACCACAAAGCACAAAAAACTCCCTGCAACGCCCCTCCACTATGGGAAAGAAGACGTCACAAGGAGCCGATAAGAGGGAGGGAAAAATCTCCCGAATTACTTCTGAAGATAGGGGAACATCTTACGTGCAGCCTGCTCTAATTCTTCACGGAAATCAGGGTGCGCAATAGAGATCAAAGCCATGGCACGCTCGGCAACCGTTTTGCCACGCAGGCGTGCAATACCATACTCCGTTACGATGTAATCAACCTCGTTGCGACCGGTAGTAACCACAGAACCCTCCTTAAGGATCGGTACAATACGAGAGATCTCACCACCACGAGCCGTCGCAGGCATCGCAATAATGCTGATACCGCCCTTAGAACGCTTCGCACCACGCAAAAAATCAACCTGACCGCCCGATCCACTGAAGAGTGTGTAACCGATACTCTCTGCTGTGAGCTGCCCCGTAAGATCCACTTCGATGCAGGAATTGATCGACACGATATTATCATTTTCACCAATCACATAGGGGTCGTTGGTGTAGTCTACGGGATACATTGCCACCGCATCATTATTTTGTAGGAATCGGTATAACTCCTGCGATCCGAAGGTAAACGCAGAGACCACCTTACCCGGATGCAATGTCTTAGCCTTACCATTGATAATACCCATCTGCATGAGTTTCATCACCCCATCGGTGAACATTTCGGTATGAATACCAAGGTCCTTACGATCATGCAGGTTATTGAGTACCGCATCCGGGATTGCTCCAATACCCAACTGCAGGGTAGCACCGTCTCCCACAAGAGAGGCACAATACTCCCCGATCTTCGCTTCTACGGGACCAACAGCTCCGCCGGGGACTGTAACCAAGGGGGCATCCTCCTCAATGATGTAATCCAAACGCTCAACGGGCACAGCCGTATCTCCACCAAGGAATGGCATCTGCTTATTGAGAATGCCCACGACCACCCGAGCCTTATCAACAGCAGCACGGGAGTAGTCGCACGAAACACCCAGCGAACAGATCCCCTCAGCATTCGGCATCGAAAGCTGTACTACTGCTACATCGACAGGATAAAAACCCTCTTTGAAGAGTGCAGGGACTTCGTGGAAGTGACAAGGAAGAAAGTCCAACAAACCCTCTTTGTAGGCATTGCGAGACTGCTTGTCCATGAAATTAACCATAGGATGTACCTTGTCCTTCATCTCGGGAGTCAGATACAGAGCCTTCCCAAAATAAAGCACGTGGAAAAGATTGATATGGGGCATCGTATCTCGCTGTGCATACATAGCCTCAATGTAGCGGTCTACATGGGCTGCACCACTACCGATAACTACATTGGCTCCCTCGAAAAGAGAGCGACGTACGGCCTCGTCAGCCGTAACAAGATGTTCTGTGTAATGCTTTTGCCAGTTCATTATAACTTATCGAATCTGTTTATTTACTGTTGATTAAAATCCGAGCTCGGGGCATCCCCTCCGCAATGTAACGCTCAAACTCTTCCGCTCCAAAGGTCTCAAAGTAGCCCCGATCGCAAACCGCCAAGAAAGTAAAAGGATTCGCATCCAAGATTAGAGCCTTGAGCTCCTCCAACGAGGGGTCTTGATCCAATGCATAATACTCGGAATAGGTCAAACGTAAAAATGCCGTATGAAGTCCAACTCCCCGATGATCCAACAAATAGCCCCCCGACAGCTCTCGAGGCTTCATGAAATGATCGGGACTGCCAAGATCATACCGAGAAGGATAACTCACGATCGTCTCTCCATCACTGGACAATCGGATCGGAACCAGCTCTCGATAATCCCCTCGGGTTTTATAGATCACAACCGGAGGTAAAGCCGAAACAGGGGCTACACCACTACCAATAGGACGAGGCATATGCCCATGAGAAGCCGACGTATCGCCTCCCAAGGGAGGAAGGTCTACCACGGCATTGAAGGGTTGATCTTCATTATTCATAGCGTTTTTTTGCGCACTTGTTTTTTTAGGAGAACAGGAATATCCGCCCCAAGTCATGGCACAAAAACCGAAGAGGCAGAGGAGTTTTTTGAAAAAATTATTCATAGTCACTTTTGTCTGTTTTTAGGAAAATGAGTACTCCGCCGCAACTCGTAAGGCTCTTCTGCCCCGAGGGGCAAAGCGACAATCAGGAGATACTCCACCCCGGGTATCGCTTGCAACATCCGTTCAGCAGCCTCAGCTCCCAATGCCATAGAAGCTGTGGCTAGAGCATCTGCCCGAAAGCAATCGGCATGCAAGATCGTGGCACTTAACACATCCGTCTCCATAGGACGCCCGGATCGGGGATCTATCGTATGAGCATAGAGCGTGCCATCATCCCGTACTTTGAAGTTGCGATAATTACCCGAAGTGGCGACACCACCACCCTTTTGAGGTAATTCGATAATCTCTTCGTACTCATTGTAATGCTCCAATCCCAAGCTATCAAGCAGGGGTTTATTGATTCCGATTCTCCAGGGCTTACCCTCGGGATTTACACCGGCATAGGCAATCTCTCCGCCAATCTCCACCATGTAACTGGTGATCCCCTGCGCCTGCAAAGCTCGAGCAACATAGTCCGAAGCCATGCCCTTAGCGATTGAAGAAAAATCAATTTGCACTCGGGGATCGGACTTGATCAGCGTATCTCCTCGGAGGGTAACCTTCTGATACCCAACAAATGACAAAATACTATCCAATGCCGACCGGGGCACTTCGCCATCAGGCCATGGAGAGGGTGCAAAGCCGAAGCCCCAGGCATTCACGAGCGGAGCCACAGTGACGTCATAAGCCCCCTGAGAGCGTTCGGCATATTCTCGAGCAGCCGTCCACAATTCGATAAAGCCCGCATTGACTACCTGCGTGCGGTTATTGTTAATTGCATAGAGCAACGAGGTCGAATCAAAGGGATTGGCTGTATAATTAAGCTCCTGCAACGCGCGCTCCACAACCGCTTGAGCCGATGAATCCGAAGCATAAGTCATATGGTACAACGTGTGAAATACTTCGCCTACCTCTCGGACATAATGCGTCTGCTCCTTGCAAGACGAAAAGCAGAACAGGATCAGGAATCCAACGCCTGCCAGCAAATCTCGAAAAAAATGCTTCATCCCAATTCTTCTCTAATATTGTAATCATTACGGTGGCTATTCTGACGGCTCAGCAGCTCACCCAGGAAGCCGGCACAAAAGAGCTGTGTACCGATAACCATTGCTGTAAGTGCAATATAAAAATAAACGCGATCGGTGACCAATGGGGCCGCAATACCTCGAGTAAGTGCCACGAATTTGGTAACCAAAACCACGATCAACGCCACAAAACCAACCAAAAAGACCAAACTGCCCCAAAGCCCAAAAAAGTGCATCGGCTTACGTCCAAATCTGGAGGTAAACCACAAGGTCAAAAGATCCAAATAGCCATGGAAATAGCGATCCCAACCAAACTTGGAAACTCCATACTTGCGCTTTGTATGCAACACGGCCCTCTCTGTAATGCGAGAGAAGCCTGCATTTTTTGCCAAATAGGGAATATAGCGATGCATATCGTTATACAATTCGATGCTCTTGACCACTTCATGTCGATAGGCTTTAAGCCCACAATTGAAATCGTGCAGGTTGCGAATACCCGACACTCGACGTGCCGTAGCATTGAAGAGTTTGCTTGGAAGATTTTTGCTCAATACGGGGTCATACCTCTTTTTTTTCCATCCACTGACGAGGTCGTAGCCCTCCTCCGTGATCATGCGACACATGGCAGGTAACTCTTCAGGCTGATCTTGCAGATCGGCATCCAGCGTACAAACTACTCGCCCACGAGCACGTGCAAATCCACACTGAAGCCCCGGCGACTTGCCATAATTGCGTGCAAAGCGAAGTGCCCGAACTTCCGAGTGCTCCGCCCTTAGGCGCTCAATGACCGACCAAGAGTCATCTGTGCTGCCATCATCTACAAAGATTATTTCATATCGATACGATGCCTGAAGCATCGTCTGACGAATCCGATCGTGCAACTCCACAAGAGACTCCGCTTCGTTATACAGAGGGATCACCAAAGAGACATCGACAGGATATTCTCGGTCGAACATAAAACCTGATCTGGAAAAGAGAATAAAAAAAAGGAGACTCGCTCGCCACAAGACGAACGAATCTCCTATACCGTCAAACTTAAAAATCTAAACTTCCCATGGGAGAGGTGGGTACGTGAGGTACTACCGGCGCAGGCGTAGGGATTGCTTTACGCACAGCATCTACAACGGGAGCAGGCACACCTTTAGCTCCTCCGGCTACATCTTTGATACCGCCCAACGCAGACAAGATCGCTGTGGCCTCATAGGGAAGATAAACCACCTTGTCACTCTTATTCGCACCCATCGTACCCAACACTTCGAGATAGCGCATTGCAATTAGGTATTGGGCAGGATCGGCACCCGAAGCCCCCACAGCATCGGTAATACGACGGATCGCTTCAGCCTCCCCTTCGGCGCGAAGCACTTTGGCTTGTTTCTCTGCTTCGGCAGCCAAGATCTCTGCTTGACGAGCCCCCTCTGCGTGGTTAATAGACTCCTGCATCTTACCTTCCGACTCACGGATAACAGCCTCCTTTTGACCCTCTGCAGTAAGGATCTGAGCGCGCTTATCACGCTCAGCACGCATCTGCTTCTCCATGGCATCTCGAATGTCTCGAGGAGGGTTGATATCTTGGAGCTCTACACGATTGACTTTAACGCCCCATTTATTGGTTGCATCATCAAGGATATCGCGTAATTTGCTGTTAATGGTATCACGACTGGTAAGTGTTTCATCCAAATCCATCTCCCCAATCACGTTACGCAAACTCGTTTGGGTCAGCATCTCGATAGCAACAGGCAAATTGCTAATTTCGTACATGGCACGCATGGGATCGACAATTTGGAAATAGAGAATCGCGTTGATCTCCGTTACTACATTGTCTCGTGTGATTACGCTCTGACGTGCAAAGTCGTAGACGGTCTCGCGCAGGTCAATGTGCGTTACACTACTAAAGCGAACGATAGGCGTCCCCTTAGAACTTTGCAAGGAGTAACGCCAAACGATCGGACGAGCTTTATCAATAAAGGGAATGATGATATTAACACCTGATGATAGTGTTTTGTGATAGCGGCCAAGGCGTTCGATGATAACCGTTTCGCTCTGCTGAACGATCATCAAACCCTTGACTATGAAAAAGAAGACGAGCAAAACAATAGCTCCAACAACAATCAGTGTACTGGTCATATCCTGTCGATTTATATGATTTCTATATATTCTTAGAATGAAGTCGTGGGCTCCACGATCAGAACGATACTATCGTTGGCAACCACTTTCACGAGCGAACCTTCGGGTAATACAGTATCTTCTTGTGCCACCACCGCAGGCCATTCATCTCCATCAATAGCCACTCGGCCTCCTTTACGAGAAGAAACCATGCGCACGACCCGAGCCTCCTTGCCAATCAACGCATCAATACCCGTAGATGCAGGGGCTTTACCTCGAGAGAAGCGTTGCAACAGAGGGCGAAGCAAAAAGAGAGATAAGAGACTACCTACTGCGAAGGCAAGCACCTGCCACACGATCCCCAAATCAAACAGAGCAGGGATAGTGGCAACAAAACAGCCAACTCCAAAACAAGCCAAAACGAATCCCGGGGTTACGATCTCGGCAACCAAAAGGAGCAAGCCTGCAATAAACCAAATAAGCGTTACATTCATATCTCAAAACGTTTACAGGACATTTCGCAAAGAAATTGCCCTTTCTAATTTTATGTCTTATTCTTTACACGATCTCCATCGTAGCGGAAAAGGATCCAAAAGAGAATCATTACGACCAAGGCGAAGAGCGCAAAAGCGTACCAACTCATGGACCATCCCGCTACACGCGCCACGGCATCGTGCTCGCTCTTGACGAAGTAATTAACCACCCATTGTGCGCCAAGCGTCCCGATCGTTGCACCAATGCCGTTGGTCATCAACATGAACAGCCCCTGCGCACTAGAGCGAATACTGCTATCCGTCTCTCGATCAACAAACAGAGAGCCCGACACATTGAAGAAGTCAAAAGCCATTCCATACACAATCATACTCAGAACAAAGAGCCAAACGCCTCCACCAGGATTTCCCGCACCAAGGAGTGCAAAACGAAGCACCCAGCAGATCATCGCAATCAACATCACTCGTTTAATCCCCAAGCGTTTCAGCAAAAATGGGATCAACAGAATGCATAACGTCTCCGAAATCTGAGAGAGCGAGATAAGGATATTGGAGTGCTCTACACCGAAAGCCCCTTTATAAGCATCCAACTCTCCGAACGAAGCCAAATAGGGGTTGGCAAAACCATTGGTAATCTGAAGGTTTATCCCCAAAAGCATGGAAAAGATAAAGAACATCGCCATCTTGGGATCTCGGAATAGAGAGAAAGCTCTCAGCCCCAATGCCTCCGAAAGACTCTTTTTCTCACCATGAGGTGCCGTAGGGCAGTGGGGAAGAAAAAAAGAGTATACAAAAAGCACAACACCCAAAATACCCGATACTTGGAATTGCATCGGACTTTCTTGGAATCCCAACAGATCGACCGCCAACATACTGGCAATGAACCCTATGGTACCAAAAACACGGATTGGAGGGAAAGCCTTGACAATGTCTGCACCGGCCTGCTCCAATGCAGTGTAGGCCACCGAATTGCTCAGTGCCAAAGTCGGCATATAAAAGGCCACGCTCAACGTGTAGATAGGGAATAGAACCGAAAATGAGGGGTTTGCACCCATGGAATAGGCGACCACCGAGAGGATGATCATAGCTCCTCCTGCAATAAGATGACAGAGCCCAAGGAGGCGTTGTGCCGAGATCCAGCGATCCGCAACAATCCCCATCAGAGCAGGCATAAATATGGAAACAATCCCTTGAATGGAGTAGAAGATCCCAATCTTATCCCCCAACCCCAACGAACCGAGGTAACGCCCCATACAAATGAGATAGGCCCCCCAAACTGCGAATTGAAGGAAATTCATCGCAATGAGTTTACTGCGAAGAGTTACGTCTTTCATCTGCTGTTCTTCTTTGTATCATTAAATGTTTCGAGTTCCGAAGTAGCGCTTTTACCATACCCTCAGCACACGAGCCGGAGATGACTAATGAAAAAGCACGTCTTCTCTCCACAAAGTAAGGGCGGGAAGAGAGGGCGTGCCATCCATGCGGGCTACTCGTATGTTGTATGAATGATCCCCAAATGAATCTTTCGATTATTCAGTTTGATACGAACTCCCGAGGGGAAGAGATAGTGAGCAACGCCCGTGACTCCGGAGGATGAGGAGCCTCCCGATCCTCCTTCCAGACGCACAGGTATTACATAGAGCCGTAGGGGTTTGGTTACCTCAGGAGTCGTAGCACCTCCGGCAGTAGTATTATCCGACACATGCTTGGCGATCAAGGCACTGATATTTTTGAAGACATATTGCCGAGTCAAAACACTGTACTCGGTTGAGAGATAAGCAATATCGGATTGTGTGAGGTGCGATTCGCCCTTTTCAAAGAAACTACTTACCGAGTTGGCAGGAAGGAGCATCAAATAACGCGGAGGTTGCAAGACGGTCTTACCATCGGCAGGGATATCCACGGGCAACGTAAGAATGGCTTCATTGAAGAGGCGTCGAGTCTTCTGATTCCAATCGGAACGAACCACCTTATTGAGGTCTTCGGTGGAAATAGTCAACTCTGTCGCCAGTCCCAGCGGGGAGGTTACGAAACTGTATTTGTCGTTGGGTTGCAAGAGAGCTTCCCTATTCTTAAAGTCGAATTGTTGAGACAAATAGAGTTGGTTGGTATTGGCAAAGCGATAGGACCCTCGCTTATAGTGCAATGAATCCGCTGAGCCATCTTTGGTCTTACCCATCTCTCGATAGGTATAGTAGATGAGCAGAGCCGTACTATAAACACTCAGTACACACCCCGACCCTGTGGAAGCCTCTACAAATAGTCCTCTTAAAAGGTTCTCTTCAAAAGCCTTTTGATTATCGAAATATTCGGGATGATGCTTAGAGGCTTCATAGATCCGTTGCCCGATACTCTTATCCACCGGCACATAAACATAGTGATCTCCTTGTGCATCCCCGGCCTTATAGCTGGAACTTCCCAGGAATTTAGCTCCATCGAGATAGGGCGAAATATCTCCTGAATAGTGGCTGTCGGGAAGCGGCTTGGTCACCTCGTATACCGAAGCTTTGGCCCACACCGTGCTATCACCTGCCCATGCCGAGTAGCTTATTTCCACAAAAGCGGAGTCGATCTTGCCGCCCTCCACTTCATGCTTAAACTTAAAACCGGGAGCATGGCGCAGGCGCGTGGCGTACGAAGAGCGCAGATCGCCAAAGAGGGGATCACTCAATTGCCCCAGCAGTGTATAGGTAGAGCGCGAGTAGATCGAAGGGATCTCCACCGTCCGCGCATCTACATAAAGGGTATCGGCCTTGGCCGTCAGCACCTCACCCTTAGGCTGCGTACTAAAGCCCACTTTAGAGGTATCGTCATTACATCCGACAAGCAGACCAAGCCCACCCAAGAGGACCACCAAAGTAGCCCAAAGTTGTTGTTTTCTTATTATTCTCATCTATATACCACAAGATAACCCTTGATTTCCCTTCGCATCCGGAGGGTAAATTCGTCACATGGACGCCACCCTCTTTTTCCACTAAGGAGATCAATTCGGTTGCTAAGATACGGTATTTCTTATTGTAATAGGCTATTGTAGAACTCACGATACGCCCCGGCATTCTCCTTGAGCAGACCGGGATAAGCCAAGATGGGCTTCCCCAGTTGCTGCGCGTAGGCTAGCGAGTGCCACTCGGCAATCTCTTCTGCGGGCATCACCACCCCATCACTGTATGCAATGGCCATTCGACGTAATGCATCAGGGTCGAATGCACCTTGTAGCGGAGCCACCAAATCATCTTTAAGATTGTCGAAAGCCAACACCTCAAACAACTTGTCCGAAAACTCCCCCGTCACCTCGGTATCAAAAGGACTGTACACCACCTTAGCCTTACCGATATCGGGATCATCCTTATAAAGCGTCTGCAAATAAATAGGTGCCAGAGCGGAGAACCATCCCATACAATGCACCACATCGGGGATCCATCGCAGCTTCTTTATCGCCTCAAAGACTCCACGGAAAAAGAATACAGACCGTTCCACTGTATCATTTCCATACTTCTCTTCAATACCGAATTGGCTCTTGCGTTGGAAAAACTCCTTATTGTCAATAAAGTAGACTTGAATGCGTGTTTGAGGAACGGATGCCACCTTGATGATAAGCTGGCAGTCGGTATCGTTAACGATAATGTTGATACCCGAGAGGCGGATCACCTCGTGCAACTGATGCCTGCGCTCGTTGATTGTCCCAAATTTGGGCATAAACACACGAACATCGTCTCCACCCTCCTGCACGATCTGAGGAAGAAAGCGAGCAAAAGCCCCCAGAGGGGTCTCATCTAAGTAGGGGGTGATCTCTTGAGCTATATAGAGTATCTTTTTCTGTTCCATAAGTATAGCACCGTTTGATTCTCCTACAAAGATACGAAAAAAACAGTGGTTGCAGACTATCCCCTTATCAGACAAGGAGAAAGATCCTGCAATATAAAGGGCACATACGACACCGACACTCTCCTCTTGTGTAGGCAAAGAAGTCGCTACTTAATAAAAGGATTTTTCGGGGGGGGGGGGGGAATCGTCAGGAAGGATATTGCAACGGAAATCAAAAGAGGGTGTGGAGAACTCTCCAAACCTAACTCCACACCCTAGGAGACTCTACTCTCGTATAGGCTCAATCATGTTTAGTAGGGATAAAAGCCTTTATGACCACGAATACAGAAGCAAAAATCATTAGAATCGGCACAGCAATCCAATACACACGCATGGAGTAAGACAAACAAGGGATTGCCCCTCCGAAGCCCATTGCATAGACGATAAGCAAGTCCATCCAGCGAGGGGGAACGATCTCTTTCTTCTTTCTCATGATAACCGAAAATAACTTATCCAGCAAGAAACACACTAAAGGTATTACGAGGAACCCAATCACAGAGGAAAATGTGAAACTCTCTTCCGTTAGCCGACCCTCACATAAAGCAATTACGAAGTTCACAAGGAGAAAATAGGCTATGATCGTCCAAGTGAAAAAAACATGACCAACTTCAACTTTTTTCTTTTCCATACTGATTTCCTACAACATTACTTACGACTAGGGTTTTCATTCTCGCCACCACGCGATGCAGATATAACACTCATTTTTCGGTTAAGCATCTAAACGCATCGCAAATATAAACAAACATCTGCAATAACAAAACAATCCGATAAATAAAAAAAAACCATACTTAACCGATAAAAAAAACAAAAACTTTTATTCCGACAAGATTTGGGAGAAAGACTCTCGTCAAAAGCCCATTTCGCCCCTACTCGGGGAGGGTCGTAGGCAGTCGGAGCAAGAAAGTAGCTCGATAGCCCTCCGTGTCATTTTCGACAAGAGGAGCAAAGGATTCGGCAGAGACTAAAGGCATAGGATCTTCGGGGGCACGCACTTCGTTTGCCACCCATAGGGCAACACTTTGAAAAATGTAGGGCAGAATGATATGGGCATCTTGCCCTACATTTTTCCAACTGGAGGGCTCTATTTTTGCCATCAATTCGATCTCCAAAAAACCAATCGACCCGGTACACTCCTCCCGATAGGAGAGCCCGAAGGAGCAACGAAGCGAAGGGATTTGAGCCAACGTATCGAAATACGCCATAACCTTTTGGTAAAGTAACTCGCCCTCGTCACTGCCATAGATAACAGCAGGGAAAGGATCGCGGAATCCATTTGCCGAGAAAAATTCCTGCCACGGGAAGCAGGGCAAGGCAGAGAAGAGGGAGAAGTCCGAGGCATAGAGGTTGTGCGAACCAAAACCTACCCGCTCCTCATCCTCCTCTTCGGAGCGCAATGCCCCGATTGATTTTAGGGGATCAATCATAATCAGTCGCAGCAATGCTCCATACCGCATGGGGTATCGGGAGCGTCCATTTCGATGGTTGCATGTTGTACTCCGGCCTCTTTTGCCAATGTACGGACACGCTCCTTGAGCTGAAGCAATGCTTCGGGATTGGGGCAAGCCTCGGGATAAAAAACCACATGCAGGGTCAGCACGTGCAATTCACCATCCACGCTCCAAAGGTGCACATCATGTATCGAGTCCACTTCGGGCATCGCCTGAATGACACCCTCCAACCGAGGTAAATCAATATCGGTAGGAACTCCTTGTAAAAACACTTTGAACGTACCGATAAGTGTGCGCACTACATTAAAGAGTACCCAGCAGGATATGGCAATGGAGAGAATGGGGTCGAGTATCGGCAAATTAACAAAGACCATCACCAAACTCACCACCAACACCGCAGCCCAGCCCAGCACATCTTCAAGGAGGTGAAGCATCACGGCTCGTTCATTGAAAGAGTGTCCCTTGCTCATCCGAAGGGCTGCCACCCCATTAACAGAAAGCCCAACAACAGCAATAAGAAGCATCCATCCCGCTTTAGGTTCTCCGGGATTGATCAGCCGTTGGGCAGCGGCCGTCAGAACAAAAATCGAGCCTACGACCAACACAATGGAGATAAAAAGCGCACCCAAGAGAGAAAAACGTTTATAACCGTAACTAAAGTGGGCATCTCTCCCCCGCTCGCTCAACTTCTGCAAATACCAAGCGACTCCCAAGGAGAGGGCATCACCGAAGTCATGCAACGCATCCGACAAGATCGCAATACTGGAAGTAAAAAATCCACCCACGAGTTCAAAGAGAGCAAAGAGGATGTTAAGCCAAAAAGCTACTTTGATGTTACCTGTTGCGGAGTGGTGGTGATGCCCCAAGGCATGGTGATGTGCATGATGATCATGATGCCCTTTGTGCTCATGCCCAAAAGCATGATCGTGATGGTGCTCGCAGCCATCGTGGTGATTGTGTTTATGCCCGTCCATAATACGTTCCGTTGCTTTTTTTGAAACCTTATATATAACCGCAAATATACAAACATTAGCCTGCTTTTGTCCCTCTTTACCCACTATTGGGTAAAACAATGCCCACAAAATCCCATCTGAAGAGTACAAGAGATAAGGATGCAGGAGGTTTTGGCACATGAAAAAACGTATTTGGGTTGGAGCATGAAGACTTCTCCACAGTATACAAAGCCTCGAATCAGCATAAAACCCTCAATAAAAAAATAATTTATTTTGACCCTTAGTGCAGAAATTACTTGTATATTTGGCTCATTGTTTTGGGCAGGCTTCGCTGTCACAAAGCAGAACAGACAAGGATTTATTACTTACAAACATTAGGATTCATGAGAAAGAAGATTCACTTACTCTTCGTGGCTCTATTCCTCTATTCGCTATCGACGAGTTCGCTATGCGCACAGAGTGGAGGGAGTTTCTCCTTCGAGATTCAAGCCGGAGAGTTGGCAAGCAAATTGCCGGCAAACAAAAATGAAGTTCAGGACCTAACCCTCAAAGGCACACTTAACACCGGCGATCTCAGCCTGTTGCGTACCCTCACTCAACTGAGTCGCTTAGATATGCGAGAGGTTACGATAGAAACCGGAGGAGATGGATACACATCTACCTATTTTCCCGACCAAACATTGCAAGTAGAGAAACCCAATACCCTCCCTAAAGCACTATTCGCAGGGATGAAATCGCTCCAAAGCATCCTACTACCTACCCGACTCGTGGCGATTGGCGATAACGCCTTCAGAGCAAGTGGAGTTACCTACATACAGATCCCCGAAAGCGTAACCACAGTGGGCGAACGGGCCTTTGCCGAATGTACCGCCCTCTCCAAAGCAACACTTCATGCCAAACTTCCCAAAATCGCCAAAGGACTCTTTGAGGGTTGTGCAACACTAACCTCCATACAGAGTAGCAAAATTACAGAGGTGGGTGACGATGCCTTCCGTGGATGTAAAGCACTCAAACTCACTCTTTCGGGCGGGGTAACTCGTGTCGGCGACAATGCTTTCCGTGGATGCGAAAGCCTCGAGATCGCCTACCTTGCCAATACCGTTACTTACCTCGGCAACCATGCCTTCGATGGATGTAGCTCGCTCTCGATGATTTTCATCAAATCGAATATCGAAACAATGGGCGAATACATCTTTGCCAATTGTCCCAAACTCGTTAACATCAACACGCCCTACAACTTCACGAAACTCACCAAAGGAATGTTCGCTCACTGTACCGCCCTCCAAGAGGTGTGGCTTGGTAGCGGACTCAAAGAGGTCGGTGCCGCTGCATTTGAAAACTGTACAGCCCTCACTTCTTTCCGCATAGACAGTCCCTCGGTGCCTACGGTCGATGCAACCTCCTTTGCAGGAGTTACCCGTGGTGGGATAGAACTCCTCGTTCCCAACGGAAAAAGTGCTATATACAGTGCCAACGATGAATGGAAAAAATTCCGGGTAAAAGAACTCGCATTGAGCGACAATGGAGTCAAAGTGGTCACAATCCACCAAAAGAGTGGCACAAGTAAGGGACTCAAAGTGGGTATCCGCACCACTCTTCCCCTCGCCTTTGATCTAGGCAATGGCTCTGTCATAAAAAAAGCTCCCGGTACATACAGCAGTTCCAAAAACCAAATAGACTGCACCAATGGAGGCAAAACGGTAGACCTCCTATCCATGCCCTCCGCTCTACGCAACCTTATCATCAATGACCTTGATGGCAATGATATAGAACATATCACCTTCAACACCCCTGAACTCGACTACCTCTGGCTTGCAGGTAGCCAAATCACCTCTTTGGATCTATCGAAGATGCCGAAGCTACGCCAGCTCAATATCTATGACAACGTACTCCTGGAGTCTCTCGACCTTTCACACAATCCCGAGCTGACCTACCTTGATATCTCGTTTGCCGAAAAGATCCAAAAGCTCGATCTCTCCGCTACCTCCAAACTAAGAACGCTCAAGGCAGCACAAACAAAACTCTCCTCTTGGGATCTCTCTAGGGTACCTCTCCTCACGGAGATCGACCTCAGCATGACAAAAATCAGAGAACTCGATCTCAGCAGTCTCACTCAAATAAGACTGATCATGCTCCCATCATGCGGACTCGAACATGTAACCTTCCCCTCCGCTCCCGATCTCAAAGAGGTTTTCATCAACGATAACAAACTCTCGGCGGACGAACTGAATGCCATCTACAAAGCACTTCCCCAACGAGATGCAGCCGATGAGGCGAAGATCTATATCAAAAACAATCCGGGTGCAGAGACCTCCAATACAGGTCTTCTCAAAAGTAAAAACTGGGTTGCCGATATGGAGGGAACAGGAACAGATACCCCCGACCTCACCCAAGAGGCGATCTCTTTCTTCACAGAAAATAAGACGATCAGCTTTAATGTGATCGGTAGCAAAAACGAAACGCTATCTATCGATTGGGGCGATGGCTCGCGCATCGAAAGAGCAACCATAACCACAGGAATGCAGAAAAATCTCAAACACACTTTTGAAACGAGCACTCCTCAGCACGAAGTAAAGATCTTCGGTGAAGGCATTACCACCCTCAGCACTACTCTCTTCAACGTACTTGGGCTGACTTACCTTGATGTAAGCCATTGCCCCTCATTGCAAAAGCTCGCCATACCCAACGGCAACAATCTCCTCTCCGTTGATCTGAGCAAGAACAACGAACTAACTCATATCGACCTCGCAGGATGCAAACTCAATGCCATTACGTTGCCCGAGAACGGAGCAAAAATCCGAGAAATCAAACTATCGACCAACGATATAAGCAAACTTGATCTGAAGGGGATGAGTGCCCTCGAAGTGCTCAGCGCTCCCAGCAACAAGCTCAAAGAAATTGATCTTACACCCTGTCCTAAACTCAAAAAGATCAATCTAAATCTCAATGGGTTGGAAAAGGTCGTCGGACTTAAAAATCTAACCGAACTGACCGAGCTGGATATTGCCAACAATACCTTGCCCTTCTCGATGCTACCTCCTCGAAAAAACATGACTTCCTACGTATATAACCAATACTGGTACGATATACCCGGCGAATTGATCAAGGACTATACCATCGACCTCTCTGCAGAGTACATGGTGCAAGGCATTACCGACCAGCCCGAACAAACCACCTATAAGTGGTACATCCAAAAGACGATGACAGAGAAAGTCGAGGTGCCTCAAACCGCCTACACAGAGCAGAATGGGATATTCACTTTTAATGATACGCTCTTCCCTCAAGGCAGTAAAAAGGTTGAGATCTTCGTACTCATGACGAATCCATCATTCCCGGACATCAACACGAAAACTCAGGGACTTCGTAGTGGATTCATCACCCTGAAACGCACTCAAGTCGACGAGCCTTTGGATCCATCGAAGTTCGACACGAAGTTTGAGGGTATATACGAAAATGCTTTTTCCGAGTCGAAGAACTTGATCGAGATCAGACTTCCCAAGAACACGAAAGAGATCCGTCACAAAGCTTTCAGCAATTGCCCAAAGCTCCAAGCCGTTGTGATTGCAGCTCAAGTGGACAAGCTCTCTGACAAAGCCTTTGAAGATAGAGAGGGTCTTGTGATCTATGTACCCACCGAAGCCATCAAGACCGAGTTCGAAAAGATTGGTAATTTTGAAAAAACGACTGTCGTAGTAGGCAACGGCCCCTTGGCAAATGATCCGATCACAGCTGGTAGAGCCTATGACCTCGCCTTTGAAGGACGTACCCTCATACTTTCCTCGCGAACAGCAGAGAACCAAGAGGTACAACTCTACGACATCCAAGGGCAAACCATTGCTCGTGCTATACTTCCTGCCAATAGTGAGATCCGCGTTACTCTCCCCCAAGGAGGGTGTTATGTACTTGCGATCCAAAATGAGGTATCTAAAGTATTCATTCCCTAACATTCTTGAGACAAATGAAAAAAACATATTGCACACTACTCAGTGCCATGATCCTGAGCATTGGTAGTTTAGCCGCACAAAGTGCACTCCACAAAGAGATCAACCTCACAACAACCGGTTCTCTCCCAAAGCAACTCTCACTAGAGGAAGCAATGGGCTTAACCTCAATTAAAGTAACCGGAGTGATTAACGAAAGTGACATCGCCCTACTTAACAGCATGGCCTCTGCCGGCAAGTTAGAAAAAATCGACCTCAGTGAAGCAACCTTCGGCGAAACTAAGGATGCTCTCCTACTCGATGCCTCCCAATACTTCTTGCCCATGATCGCAGCCCTCAAGACAGAGGATGTCGCTGGCATGGAGGCATACGAAGCGAGTTTAGGTCATAAAAAAGATCCCCGCTCAGTACCCGGATTTTGGACTTTCTATACTGAAAAGGAGATTTTCTTTATGACCGGTTACATGAGAGGTTGGGATATGAAGATCAACGAAGCTGTACTCAAAAGCCAAAATGTAGCTCTCATACGCAGCCCACAGATTCGATCATGGCTCAAAACAATGGGGTATGAGTACCGTGATGCTCGCACCGATGGCGACCTGATCTTCAAGAACGAAGAGACAGGCATATGGTGCTTGCTTCACTTCACTCCCTACAGTAAGACCGACTTCCCCGGTATCCACTTCTCTTCAGATGAATACGAAGTTTGGTAAAGAGATACTCCAAAGGATACTCCTCTAAAAGCTGCACCACGTAGCTCCATGGGGGCAATCTCTTCCAATACAGAAAACCCACGATAGTTCAAAAGGCTATCGCGGGTTTCTTATTTTAGAGAGAATCCCTATAAGGAGGAGCTACATTCTAAGAAATAGGTGTACCTCTTTTCGGGCAATTGTCAGCTATCGTTTTTTTCGTTTTTCCTTGGATTTGGGGAGCGGTTTACGGGGAGCTTTATCCCGACGGAAGTGTTTCTTATCCCCACCCGATGCTTTGCGCCCCTCACTTCGAGACGACTTCTTTGCCTCACCGCCATCTACGGCATCCGCATAATCAATGATGATGCGTCTCCCTTCCACTTCGTACTGAGACATCTCCTCAATCACAAGGTGCGCATCATGGCTATCTACCTCAAAGAATGAGAACTTCTGCATCAAATCAATCTTACCAATACGTACCCGACCCGGTACGCAACGATTGATCAACTCAATGAGCTTATTTGGAAAGAGACGATCCGTCTTACCAAAATTGATAAAGAGACGAGTCATGCCCTCTTCGACGGCACGAGGAGCTGCATTGCGACGCTCTTTGCGCTCTCCCTTGGTATCTCCTCCTCGGAGGACTTCTGTCTCGATCTCTTCCGCCTTACTGTAATAGGCAAAGAATCGCTCGAACTCCAACGTCATCAGACGACGCAAGAGTTCATCCCGATCCAGCCACGCCAACTTTTGGTTTACATCGGGCAGGATGGCATCAATATCCTGAGCGTGAGTCGTTGTATCTACCTCCTCAAGGCGTGAGGCTAGGTGGAAAAGGTGTTTGCTACAGATCTCGCGCCCCGAAGGCAGTGTACCAAATTCCATCTTAGCACTGATCAGCTTTTCGATACTTCTGATACGGCTCTTTTCTCGCAAATGGCACAACGCAATAGAAAGTCCCGTCTTGCCCGCACGAGCGGTACGTCCCGAGCGATGGGTGTAGTTCTCCACATCATCGGGAAGCCCATAGTGAATCACATGCGTGAGATTGTCCACGTCCAATCCGCGTGCCGCCACATCGGTAGCCACTAGTAGCTGTAGGTGCCCACTGCGGAAGCGTTGCATCACACGGTCTCGTTGCTCTTGACTCAAATCTCCATGAAGTGCATCGGCATTGTAACCATCGGCAATAAGATGCTCGGCAATCTCCTTGGCCTCCATCCGAGTCCGACAGAAAACAATCCCATAGATGGAGGGATAAAAATCGACAATCCGCTTGAGGGCCAGATAACGTTGCCGAGCCGGCACAAGGTAGTAAAGGTGACGGATATTGCTATTGGCTTCGTTTTTACGACCGATGGTTATCTCTTTAGGATTGTGTAGATAACTGTGCGCAATGGTGGCAACCTCTCGGGACATCGTCGCAGAGAATAGAAGCAAATTACGCTCTTCGGGAATCTCCGAAAGGATCGCCTTGAGATCTTCGCTAAATCCCATGTTTAGCATCTCATCGGCCTCATCAAGCACCACGGTATGGATGTTGGCAAGACTAATAGCACGACGCCGCATCAGGTCGAGTAGGCGTCCGGGGGTCGCCACAACAATATCGACACCACGCTTTAGAGCACGGATCTGTGTTTCTATGGAGCTACCGCCATATACAGCCAGTACGTGTACTTCAGGTAAAAATTGGGCAAAAGACTCTAAGTCGCTCGCAATCTGCAAGCAAAGCTCGCGAGTAGGGGAAAGCACTAAGGCTTGTGGGGTGTTGCGTTGAGGGCGGAGCTTCTCCAAAAGGGGTAAGCCGTAAGCGGCCGTTTTGCCCGTACCCGTCTGAGCCAACGCTATAAGATCTAAATTATCTTCTAGGAGATAGGGGATCACGGCAGCCTGCACGGGCATAGCCTCTGTGAATCCCAAGGCACTAACTGCGTCCAGCAGGGGTGCACTAAGGTTGAGTTCGTCAAATGTCATCGCCTACAAAGGTACACCAAAAAATCTCACCTAAAGCATTACAGCACAAATAATAACATAGTAGAGATTTTCACAAAACCCATAAAAGGTCTGCCACTCACCTGATTACCAACCAAACAACAAAAGAGAGGCCGCGCCACAAGACCCAAAGAAGGGTTCTACGGCACAGCCTCTCTCTCCATTTAGGGAATCCTTTCCCCCTCTGCTCCTTTCAACTCAAGGGCAGAGGGAGAGAATCTTTAAAGACGAGTTTGTTTTCTTATTCCTCTACACTCCAATCGGTCTTGACCAGACGTTGATAGCTGTTGTAGCGATACTTCGCTGCTTGTAGCGAGGCCTCAGCAAGCTCATCCGCTTCTTCGGGGAATTGCTTATAGAGAGACGAGTAACGCACTTCGCTCTTGAGGAAGTCTTTAAACTTGCTCCAATCGGGTTCTTTGCTATCGAACGAGAAGGGGTTCTTGCCCTCTTCTGCCAACGTAGGATCGTAGTGCCAAAGATGCCAGTAACCACACTCTACGGCACGCTTCTCCTCGCTCTGAGCATTACCCATACCGCCCTTCAATCCGTGAGAGATACAAGGAGCATAAGCGATAACGAGCGAAGGTCCGTCGTAAGCCTCAGCCTCACGGATAACCTTGAGCGTCTGAGCTTGGTTTGCTCCCATAGCGATCTGTGCTACATAGACATAACCGTAGGTCGTAGCAATAAGTCCAAGATCTTTTTTACGGACACGTTTACCTCCGGCAGCGAACTTGGCAATAGCCCCCAGAGGAGTACTCTTAGAGCTCTGCCCTCCCGTATTGGAGTAAACCTCCGTATCCAGCACGAGGACGTTAACATTCTTGCCCGAAGCCAGCACGTGATCGAGACCACCAAAGCCAATATCGTATGCCCAACCGTCACCACCGATGATCCACTGTGAGTGTTTAAGGAAATAGTCTTTAAGCTCTCGCATTTCGTCCAAAGCAGTAGTCTTTTCGGCTTCGAGCCAAGGAACGATCGCATCACTAAGACGACGTGTTTCAGCTGAATTTTCAAAGTTAGCCATCCACTCTTCAAGGAGAGATTTCAATTCTCCCGACACAACTCCATCTGTCAACGCTCGTTCTACAACGTGAGACAAGCGATCACGCATCGTATTGGCTGCAATACGCATACCCAAACCAAATTCGGCATTGTCTTCAAAGAGCGAATTGGCCCATGCAGGTCCATGACCGCACGCATCCGTGGTATAAGGAGTAGAGGGTGCAGAAGCGGAATAAATTGAAGAACAACCCGTAGCATTGGCGACCATCTGGCGGGTACCGAAGAGTTGCGAAATGAGCTTAACATAGGGAGTTTCGCCACAACCCGAGCAGGCACCTGAGAATTCAAACAGAGGTTGTGCAAACTGGCTGTTCTTGACATTAGCAAGGATGTCGACCAGTTTCGCCTTGTTGGTGACCTGCTTGATCATCTTATCCCAATTGTCCTGTTCATCGTATTGCGTTGTAAGGGGCACCATTTCAAGTGCCTTACCATTTTTGTTCCCCGGGCATACATTAGCACAGTTGCCACAGCCCAAGCAGTCGAGGACATCCACCTGAATGCGGAAGCCCAAACCGGCCTCTTTAAGCCCCTTGCCCATGGCTTCGAGCGTTGCAACGCCTGTCATATTCTTTTCTGCCGCATCGAGCAAGAATGGACGAATCGTTGCGTGAGGACATACAAAGGCACACTGATTACATTGGATACAATTGTCCATCTTCCATACAGGAACAAATGTAGCCACACCACGCTTTTCACTCGCAGCCGTACCATTATCCCAGGTACCGTCTTCACGACCGATAAAGGCACTTACGGGGAGGTCGTCTCCGGCTTGCGCATTGACCTTACGTACCACTTCGTGGATAAAGTCAGTATCGTCAGCATGACGCACAGGAGTTTCATCTTCCAGATTAGCCCACTCAGCCTTCACGGGAATTTCAACGATTTCGCTACCACGATCTACGGCAGCATAGTTCTTATTCACGACATCATCACCTTTCTTCGCATAGCTCTTCACGATGAACTTCTTCATCTGCTCTACGGCAAGGTCATAGGGGATTACGTTGGCAATCTTAAAGAAAGCCGATTGCAAGATCGTATTGGTGCGATTACCCAAGCCAATCTCTTGTGCAATAGCCGTTGCGTTGATGGTGTAGAAGCGAATATTGTTCTTCGCAAGATAACGCTTCACCTTATTGGGGAGGTGCTGTTCAATATCCTCAGGAGCCCAAATGGAGTTCAAGAGGAATGTACCATTCTTCTTCAGTCCCTTGAGGACATCGTACATGTGGAGATAAGCAGGCACGTGGCAAGCAACGAAATCAGGCGTCACCACGAGGTAGGTCGAACGAATAGGCTTGTCCCCAAAACGAAGGTGTGAAGCCGTGAAACCTCCCGACTTCTTAGAGTCGTAAGCGAAGTAAGCCTGACAATACTTGTCGGTATTATCACCGATAATCTTTACGGAGTTCTTGTTTGCTCCTACCGTACCATCTGCGCCGAGACCAAAGAATTTGGCCTCAAATGTTCCATCGGCAAAGATCAAATCTTCATGCAGAGGCAGAGAGGTAAAGGTTACATCATCGACAATACCGATGGTGAATTGGTTCTTAGGTGTAGGGAGACTCAAATTCTCAAACACAGCAGCGATCTGAGCGGGCGTTGTGTCTTTAGAAGAGAGACCGTAGCGACCGCCAACCACGAGCGGAGCATTTTCCTTACCATAGAATACGTTGCGCACATCCATATAGAGGGGATCACCCATCGCTCCGGGTTCTTTGGTTCGATCGAGTACAGCGATGCGCTTCGTCGTTGTGGGCAAAGCTCCCAAGAAGTGCTTGATACTAAATGGACGGTAGAGATGAACAGCCAAGAGACCAACCTTCTCTCCCTTTGCTTGCAGGTAATCCACCGTTTCGCGAATCGCCTCCGTTACAGACCCCATGGCAATAATCACACGCTCAGCGTCAGGAGCTCCATAGTAATCAAAGAGGTGGTAACTACGCCCTGTAACCGTAGCCATCTTGTCCATATAGTCCTGTACCATATCGGGCAGAGCGAGGTAGAAGGGATTAGCAGCCTCTCTATTTTGGAAGTAAATGTCGCCATTCTGTGCCGTACCACGCGTTACAGGCTTATTGGGAGTGAGTGCACGATTGCGGAAGCCGAGGAGAGCCTCATGATCCACAAGGGGAGCAACATCTTCATTGTCAAGGCTTTCAATCTTTTGGATTTCGTGCGAAGTGCGGAAGCCATCAAAGAAGTGAATAAAGGGAACACGGCTCTTGATCGAGGTAAGGTGTGCCACGGCAGCCAAATCCATCACCTCTTGAACTGATCCCGTACAGAGTTGAGCAAACCCCGTCATACGTGCACTCATCACGTCTTGTTGATCCCCGAAAATCGAGAGAGCTTGCGCTGCAATAGCACGAGCCGATACGTGGAACACTCCGGGGAGCAACTCTCCTGCAATCTTGTACATATTGGGGAGCATCAATAGAAGCCCCTGAGATGCGGTAAAAGTCGTAGCCAAGGCACCCGCTTGTAGGGCTCCGTGCATCGCTGCAACGGCACCACCCTCACTCTGCATCTCTTCGACCTTTACGACCTCTCCGAATATATTTTTACGTTTTTGGGCAGCCCATTCGTCCACAAACTCCGCCATCGTAGAAGATGGTGTAATCGGATAAATGGCAGCAACCTCACTGAACATGTAGGCGATGTGTGCTGCGGCCTGATTGCCATCGCACGTCATCATTTTCTTTTGCTTTGCCATAGTCGGTACAGTTATTAATAGATATTTCTCTCTTTCGTTTAATTCGTAATGATTTGCCCAAGGCCTAATAGAGGAACCCGAACAACCACAAGGGGATTACATTGCGACTTCCCATATGAATACCATTGACGGCATAGTAGCGTTTAGGGTTGTAACGTGCCGTAATCTCACGATCGACACGAAACTCTTGATCCCCATTGATGATAAAGTTTACATTACCTCGTATCGAAGCCTCCACCTCGCGTCCACGAAAGACTTGGCTCAAGAAGAAGGTACGACAGACGTCGCTTCCGATATGGATGCCCACAGGAGTCTGGGGCAAGAGGGCATAGACGAGGTTTGGATTTTGCAGATAATATACCGAGGGGGCCTTGACCTCGGCAGAACCATTCTTGTGAAGTAGCGTTACAAGCCCCGCATCACGTAAAAAGTTCACATAATTCGTCACCGTAGCTCGCGAGGTATCAATCCCCTTGGCCAGACTGGAGACATTAAGCAGAGCAGGTCCCTCAATTGACATCAGATAGATCAATTTACGCAACTTGGGGAGCAGACGTTGGTCGATATTGCGTATGTACATCACATCAACCTCCAGGGTCATGTTAATGTTTTTCAGAATATCTTCCGAAAAGCTATTTTGTTCCAAGAAGTAGGGGTAGTAGCCATGCTGAAGATACTCATTGACCCAATGCGCGGGATTGAGTTTCGTCTGAATCTCTCTTGCCAGCTCCATATGGCGATTCAAAATATCGTCCCATTGGACCACGGGAAGCTGTACACCCGACTGCGAGTAGATAAATTCCCTAAGAGAAAAGCCCGGCAACTCATACGTCTTGCCCACAGAGAGCACATCGGTATTACCGACCCCGACAATCAGCGGAGAGCCCGAGTAGATGATACGGAGTGCCGGATATTTTTCGTAACACTCCAAGAGCTCCTCTTTCCAAGAAGGATACTTAAATATTTGATCCAAGAGGAGAGTTTCCCCTCCCATAGCAACAAACTCTCCGGCAAAATCAACCAACCTTTTAGTGGTGAACATGAATTGGTTTAGATTGATATATAAGCATTTGCGATTGTGAGAACCATAGTTTTCGTTCACCCAATCCAATAGAAAAGTGGTTTTGCCCACTCCTCGAGCGCCAACAATCCCTACCAAGCGTTCTTTGGGGTCGATTTCGTCCATCAACATACGTCGCACGGTATTGTCCTGTGCACGTAACAAATGATCGTGTGTCCTAAAAAGACTTTCCATTCTATTGATACCAATTTTTCGGTAGCAAAGGTAAAGAATACTTTCTATATTGCAAAACGTAAATGGCAAAACCAAGCGTTTTTCATCAAAAAGTGCAATTATCAGGGAATAAAGTAGCGTATAGTGGTTAATCCATCCTGGGGATAAGACCTGTAAAACAGCTCTACAAGAACAAACAAACGAATGACATTCGCCAAAAACACCACCCTGAACGATCCAAATTCAAAACAACAAATAAAAAAAGCACCACCTCGCATTCTCAAAGAACGGAGGCGATGCTCTAAAGAGGGGCATCGGAATGCCCAAACCTTCCTGAGGAGAAGATTCGAATCAGGCCAACTTAGACATGAACTTCTCGCGGTAGACGATGAAACGCTCCAGCGTGCCTCGTCCGATCTCTCCCTTATCGTCTTCGGCCAATAGACTAAAGGAGAGTTTGCGTCCATCAACCGCCTCCAACGTGGCAGAGATGCGTACCGTTTGACCAATCGCCGTGGCACGTGTGTGATCCACCTCCAAATGAATCCCTACGGTAGAAGCACCCTCTTCGAGGTACGGAGCGACCAATTGCACCGACGCATTCTCCATGAGGGCAATCATGGCAGGTGTTCCGAATACAGGCAGATCTCCGGAACCAACATGAATGGCAGAATGATGATCTTGCAAAGCAATCTCGATTTGATGGGTTTGATGAAGTGGCAACATAGTTTCTTTCTTGTTGTTGTTAATCTAATTACAGCGGGACAAAGGTACAGATTGTGCCCAAGACTTTCAAAACGACAGGGCAGAAGTAAAAAAAGTCATGGGCTGCATTTTTTCATCTGCCGGGCAGGAGTCCAAAGCATCTCACCCAAGCAAAAAAAAGAGAAAGCCTCTGACCAAAATCAGCTACGAGGCGGAAGTAATCCACTCTCTCCGATGGTCAAAAGCTTTCTTTAGTAAAATTCGGGACGAATCCCAAAAGACTCCTCCAAAAAGGGGAGTTTATTCGTTGTAAGGCACGAAGTCCGACTTCTCAGCACCACAGAGAGGGCAGGCCCAATCATCAGGGATCTGTTCAAATGGAGTGCCGGCGGCGATACCACTATCGGGATCTCCTACTTCGGGGTCATAGATGTACCCACAGAGCTCACAAATGTACTTTCTCATAATTCTTCTCTTTCTTATTGCTTAATACTTCTGTTCTTGTTTCGCAAGCAAAGGTAATTATTATATCAGCACGAAAGATTAAGAATTTGTCTATGCAGTAATAAATGAAATCTTTAACAAGCGTGTTTCCGAGGAGCCTTGGGATCTTCGCCATACTTATTGGTATAGCGTTCCCCCTCTTGTGCTGCATAGACAATGAAGATAATCCAGCCAACAACGGGGATAAGCGAGATCAAAATAAACCAACCCGACTTGCCTATATCGTGCATCCGCCGTACAGCCACAGAGAGATGGGGAATTAAAAATACAATTTGCAACAAAAACGACAGACCATAGGCAGAGAGAAAAGCGGGGTGACTAAACAGTTCGCTATAAAACCCAAGGAGGTCAATGCTCGACGGAATCACATCCAAATGCGCATCCAATACATCGCTCAATGCCGAAGGCAGGAGTGTAACGGACGAGATAATTTGGAGTGCATAGTTAAAGATGAGACTGAAAAGGAAAAATCCCCAAAACTCTCGGCGTCGTGCCCGACCCGAGAATTGGGCAAAACGCTTGGTAATGCAAAGAATAAAATACTCCCATAACGAATGCTCCTCTACTCCTTGATCGAAAGGAGAATACGGTGCATCTCCTGATGGCTTCGCAAAGGTGGGAGGAATGGGGGGAGGAGTCTCCTCTTGGAGGGGGAGGGGAGGTCTGGGATCTACAGGAGCACTCTCAGGAATTAGAAGAGCGGCCAATTCAGGAACAGACAACACGGCAATCCATTCAGCGAGGCCTTCGTACCAAACCCATTGCGCCTGCCTTAGGGGAGCAACATCCTGCATCAGCTCCTCGAGAGTAAAGCGTCCTATATGGGCGTTTCCGGTGGCGAGATAATAAACTTTCTCCCTTTGACTAGTCTCTGGTGAAGCCTTTTCAGAGACCGTGGCTGGCAGTGGGACGGTCCCCTCAAAGACCATCCGCAACTCCTCGATCTGCTGAAGAGGGAGCCAACGTACCCACCCCTCCCGCCACACAAGCGTTTGCGGGGGTAAATCAAGACTCAATAACGTCTGGGCTGTAAAGGGACCCTCTTGTTGATTGTTGCGTAAAATGTAATACGAATAGTCCATGATGCGAGGATTTTATACGATGAAAAGTCTCGATCCGAAGACTTTTAGGGAGTACACAGATCGGGGCTATGAGAGGGAAGAGGAAGAGACTTATTTCTTCGTTTCGGACTTCTTCTCGGGAACCGCTTCGGGCGTATCCTTCTTATAAGACTTATTCAATTCGTCAATAACACGTTGGGTAATGTCAAGTCCTTCACGTGCATAGAGGATATTGTCCGCCTTTACATTGGAGAGAATCAAATCATACCCCCATTCCTTATTCATCTTGGCGATCTCCTCTTTGATCGTATTATAGAGTTTTTCTTCAGCAGCTTGTTGCTCCTTCATAAGCTGCTCAGTCAGCGTTGCATTGAGCGACTCGACCTCCTGCTGCATCTTCATTAGACGATTTTGCTCCGCCTCTGCAGCCTCACGCGTGGTAAACTGATTGTTTTGTAGCTTCTGTTGGAAAGCTGCTCCTGCACGCTGGAGGTTGGTCATCTTAGCGGTAAGCGAAGCACGGCTATCGTTACTTTTTTTCTCTAAAGAGGCTTTCATCTCTGTGTATTGAGCATAATTGTTCAGTACCGAGTCAAGCTCCACATAGGCGATGTTGAGCTTTTCAGACTTAGCCGTGCCAAGTGAGTCTGCACACTGCTTAGAGTGGGACGTACTTTGACAAGAAACGCCCGAAACGAGTATGGTGAGGGCAAAAACAGCCCCCAAAAAGGTTTGTTTCAAAGATTGCATGGGTTTGATTGTTTTATCTTTCTCCTGTTTATTATTCCTCTTGAATGCGGTCGAAGAGTCCCTTTCTGCGTGCCTCATCCTCCATCTGACGGTTGGCACAATGAATCCCCTTGTCCCGTAGTGCTTTGTTGGCCTCTATATGGGTACTGGGGAACTTGCCTCCCTTTACCAACAAGATGCGAATCCCCAGAAGAACCAATGCCAAAAGCATAATCACAAGTGCAGCCAACAGTATTTTCGCCATTTTGTCTTATATTTGTGGGACAAAGATAAATATAAATAGAAGATAGAGAAACGCGATGAACATCACAGAACTCAAGCCCACCGCTGTGTGGGGCTATTTTCATCAAATCACACAGGTACCACGCCCCAGCAAAAAGGAAGAAAAGATATTGGCATTCCTCAAGAACTTTGCTGAAGAGCACCACCTCGAATATGACCAGGATGCAGCAGGTAATATCGTGATCCGCAAACCTGCAACCAAAGGATACGAAAATCGTAAAACCGTGATCCTCCAGAGTCACGTGGACATGGTATGCGAAAAAAATAATGACACTGTACACAACTTTGATACCGATCCCATCCGCACAATTATCGATGGCGAATGGGTACGTGCCGATGGTACAACCCTCGGAGCCGATAACGGCATTGGTGTAGCAGCTGAAATGGCGGTTCTTACGGACAATACACTAGAGCATGGTCCTATCGAATGCCTCTTCACAGTAGATGAAGAAACGGGACTTACGGGAGCCATGAACCTCGCTCCCGGGTTCGTAAAGGGGACAATTTTGCTAAACCTCGATAGCGAAGATGAGGGCGAGATGTTTATCGGCTGTGCCGGTGGTATGGGTACAATGGCCTATTATAAGTACACGCAAGAGGAGGCCCCCAAGGACTATTACTATGCAACGATCAAAGTGAGTGGTCTCAAGGGAGGGCACTCGGGTGGCGACATCCACGTAGGTCTCGGTGCTGCCACCAAGATCATCACCCGTGCGCTTTACGCAGTTCGTGAGAAGATGCCTATGGTACTCGCTCACATTGACGGAGGGAACCTTCACAACGCTATTGCTCGTGAGGCAACTGCCACGATCGGTATTCCTATGGATCAAAAAGAGGCTCTTGCGGTCCTCATTAACGAACTCGATGGAGATGTGCGCCAAGAACTGAAAGCCGTAGATTCTGGAGTACAAATCGTCGTAAGCACAGCAAACGCTCCTGCAACAATTATAGATGCCGATACGACACGTCGTCTGATTTTGGCTCTTTACAGCTGTCCTCATGGTGTAATGGGGATGAGCCACAGCATCGAAGGCTTGGTAGAGACCTCCACCAACCTTGCTTCTATCAAGATGAAAGAAGATGGAATCATCCGTATAGAGACCAGCCAACGTTCTTCCAGTGAATCACTCAAAACCGATATAGGCAACACCGTAAAATCTGTATTCGAAATGAGTGGTGCAGAGGTAGAAGTGCGCGACGGTTACCCCGGATGGAGTCCCAATACAGAGTCTCCCATCCTCAAAGTAGCCGTAGATGCCTACAAACGTCTCTTTGGGAAGGAACCTGCCGTGAAGGCAATCCATGCCGGACTTGAGTGCGGACTCTTCCTCACAAAGTATCCATTCCTTGACATGGTTTCGTTTGGTCCCACATTGCGCGATGTACACTCTCCCGTAGAGAAGATGGAAATTGCCACCGTGGACCTCTTCTGGCGTCACCTCGTAGAGGTACTGAAAAACATCCCCGAGGCCTAAAGAGCAAATCTCTTTGTAGAGGGCCACAGGTGTGTGTGTGTGTGTGTGTGTGTGTGTGGGAAATCCCATCACCTAAATCCAATGTTAAGCCTCATGGCAGTGTTCTGCTGCTGTGAGGCTTTTTCTTTAGACTAAGAGCACCTCTTCGGGGCGAGGAGATCGGGAATGTATTAGGCGATAAAGGCAAGTGCGGCCCAACCACTACTGTCTTTGCCACGCAGGTATCTGAAACCAGCCTCTTCCAATGCCAAGCGTAGCATTTCTGCATCTTCTTTTTGATAGAATCCGCTGATAAGCAGCAACCCGCCCGAGCATAAAAGGCGTCGGTAGTGGGGGAGATCATGTAGGATGATGTTGCGATGAATATTGGCAACAAGGGCACCAAAACAAGCCTCTTCAAAGGTCAATTCGTCCAAGATCCCCTCGTAGAAGGAGCAGGAGACTGTAAGCCCATTGAGAGCGGTATTGTGCTTGGCATTCTCCACAGCCGTGGCATCAATATCGACAAAGTCGATCCGTTCTGCCCCAAAAAGTGCAGCAGCAATCCCCAGGACTCCTGTGCCACATCCCACATCCAGCAGACGTGCTCCGGCAAGTCTCTCTCGTTCCTCCAGCAGTAGCGAAAGCATCATCTGCGTGGTATGATGCGCCCCACTTCCAAAGGCACAACGAGGCTCCAAAAGCAGTTCTTGCATCACTCGGGGAGAGGCTCTATGATAGGGAGCCCGTACGTACAACTCATTGCCCAAAGCAAAGGGAGCAAACCCTTCGACCTCCCAACGACTATTCCAGTTTTCACTCGCGCAGAGCGAGGCATGGTACGAAAAGGCTATGTGGAGACACTCCAAACACCACACGCCCTCGTCCTCTAATGATTCAAAAGAACGTTCACTCACATAGGCTATAAGACGCTTCTCCTCGGGATACTCTTCAAAAGTTTCAAAGCCTCTATCGGCTAACTCCTGACTCAGTAATGGCAGGTAGACTGTAGCATCGCACCCCGAGCACTCCCCCTCGGATAGGAGGTTAAAAGTGTATTGCTTGTATCTCATGATCTCTCGTGCAAAGATACAAAAAAGGTGGAAGACCTTAGGGGTAACGTGAGGGAGATACGTACCTAGTCTTCCACCTCCTTATGTTCTCTAGTGGATCTTACATACTCCACTAGGAGATGTGGTATTACTTCAGTCCGTTGAACGTAGCATCAAAACTGATAGGTTCTACTTGAAAATAAAGATCCGGGCAATTAAATACGATAAAGTACTTACCCTTGCTCGTTTCATTAGGTTTCTTCGTCTTGAGGACTTCGATTCCCCTCTTTGAACCTGGTTTTGAACCTCCGCATTCAATCCAAAAAGCGAGTACCTTCGTTTGGAAAATACCAGAATCCTGATAAGGTCTATTCTCACGCACTTGGATAGAAACAGTGTAAGGTTCTGTGGGGTTGTAGCCATTTTCAGGCGTTGCCCCTTCAAGGAAGGCTGCCATCTGATAGGGACGGGCATAGTTTACATCCTTCCCAAACAACTCTTTAAGACGACCTACACAACTGTTCACGTTGGTGGAGGTATTGCACAATTTGAGGCATTCGAGACCGATATTTCGATTACGACGATACATTTCCATAGCCATAACTTCAAGAGCTACAGCCCCTTGAGGTTCGGTTCCGATCTGCTCACGTACTTGAATAAACTCTGCAACCGAAACGGGGAAGCGGTCGAAACTAACCTTACCGCCCTGTCCGGGAGTAAAGACCTGATGGTCTATTTTCCCGGTCATAGTCACTTGGATGGGGTTTAGTTGCTTCGTACCCTTAACCTGTACCTTGCATACGCCACGAGCGCTACCGGCCGAGGCGGTAATATTTGCATTTCCTTCAGCAACCCCAACCACGGTACCATCGGCAGTAACAGAGGCAACACTTTCGTTGTCCGAAGTCCACGTTACAAATCCGATTTTTGCATCAGCATTGAGGACAACCGTCAGCTGTTTCGTCTCATTGACCTTGAGGGTTAATTCGGTTGCACTGAGTTGTAGACTCGTTACTCCACTGGGATCATCAGGATTGGGCCCAGGATTAGGTCCCGGGGTGGGATTGTTCTTTGGATTACATCCGAAGCAGGCAATACTTACCAACGTCATCATCATTGCAGTACCCAATAGGGACAGCCATGTTTTCATTTTGTTCATAGTGCTTTTTTAGTTTTAAGTGATTAATCTATTTTATTCGGTTCTCTCTCCCCCTTTCGCCTTCTACTCCCCCCAAGAGCTACATACACAAACTCTCTCTTCAGGAAAAAGCAGAGAAGCGAGGAAGAAAACCATTTTTTATCCTATAAATCCACTATTTAGCTTCCGTTTCAGAAGATCCTCGCATACACATCTCTCATTTGATCGCTATGCAAAAAGAGAGGAGAGCATCTTCCGCCCTTTGTTAATCATCTGTACTAGCCAGTACCTTGTGTTTTTCACTATTGTGTCCAATGGTATAGCAGCTATACGTCGGTAAAGGTACTGTTTATTTCCGAAATAGCACTATTTCCTCCCCTGAAAATAGAGAAATCCTCTCCTCTAATCGCAGATCTCCTCTTACATATAAGAGAGAGCATAGCGAGAAGAGGAGAGGACTCCTATATATGGGTCAGGGATGCCCAAAAGGGGTTACTTGGCAATACGCTCGAGCCATTTCACCATACCGAGCATGATCGCCATGGAAATCACGCAGACAACGGCGAATACCGTCCAGCATTGCCACAAAGGCATCTTATTGTACATCAACGGGCCAATCCAGATGAGCAAGTTACCCACAGCTGTGGCACCGAGCCACAACCCCTGACATAGACCCTGCAAATGCTTAGGAGCGACTTTAGAAACGAAAGACAAACCAAGGGGAGAGATAAAGAGCTCTGCCACGGTAAGGAAGAAGTAGGTTACGATGAGGACCCAAGGACCGGCCTTCATGGCTGTTTGCGTTGCTTGATCCATGGCACGGAAGCTATCGCCTGAGGGGAAGTCCATCAACATGGAGACAACTCCCAAGAAGATGTATGCAATGGCGGCAATGGCCATACCGATCGCGATCTTACGAGGGGTAGAAATGCTCTTGCCACGACGGCTCAATGCACCGAAGATCGCCATAATGATCGGTGTGAGGGCGATCACGAAGAAGGGGTTCACCGCCTGCCAAATTTCGGGAGGGATAGCATCCGTCTTCACGAAGTCACGAGCAAAAACCGATAGAGACTGTCCATTTTGGTGGAATGAGAACCAAAAGAAAATAGCAACGCCCAACACCGCAAAGAGGGCATACAGGCGACGCTTGATCTCCGAAGCCATAGCGGCTTTTTCTTCTGCAGAGTAATCCTCTACAGCTTGTGCCTCTTTTTTTGAGGGTGTGGGGAGGCTGCGCTTGGTAACAACGAAGATAAGCAACGAGATTACCATGGCAACTACCGATGCGATGAACGAGTAGTGCACTCCGGTATTGAAGGTTTCGAGATACTGTTGGCAGAAGTCCATCGAAACGGCAGAACCGCCCACTTCCGAAACGAGCTTATTGATATTGTCCAAGTCTTGACCTACGAGGTTGCCTCCGGCATTGATGTACTTATGGCACAATTCGGGCAAACTAGCATTGTAAGTTAGGTTGTGAACACCCAACCACCAGCTACGGAGCAAAGGAGCCACAAAGGGAGCAATAAGACCTCCGATATTGATGAATACATAGAAGATCTGGAACCCGGAGTCACGCTTACCCTTGGCAATGCGTAAAGCCTCTTCGTCCTCTTTGGCTGCATCTGCCTCTAAGTTGTCATACATCTGACCCACAATAGCCTGCAAGTTCCCCTTGAAAAGACCATTACCAAATGCAATGAGCAAGAGGGCTACGCAGGTAAAAGGAAGAAGCCACCCGATATTGGCAGAGGTGGACATGATGGGGATGGAGAGGAGAACATAACCCAGAGTCATCACCGCCAAACCTGAAATAATCGTACCCTTATAGTTCTGAGTCCTATCGGCGATCACACCACCCACCAAACTCAACACATAGATAAGGGCATAGAATACGGCATAGATCACACCACTCGTGGTATCGTCTAGACCAAATTTAGAGCACAAGAATAGCAGGAGTACTGCATTCATGATGTAGTAGCCGAAGCGTTCGCCCATGTTACTCAGGGCCGCCGCGACTAGTCCTTTCGGATGATTTTTGAACATACGCTTATGGATTAAATTATTATTGGATTCTTCTATTCACTTGGTGTGCCGATGCTATCGGGCCGGATGGACTTGCGGACCTATACTCACGAGAGCTCCCGTATCGGTATCGAACTGGATGGCAAAAAAGGTATCCTTGCTCTTGGGGATCTGATCGATGAGCGAAGCTCGAGAGCCGAACTGCGTAATCGAGAGGTCAGTCTCGGTGAGTACCTGCGATTGAATACGGATCTGCACCAAAGCAGCCCCCGGGACGTTATAGATGATACCACGCAACTTGCGCTCCTGCTTGGCAAGCTCCTCTGCGGAGAGGAGGGGGGCGCGGCGTGTCGCCCTGAGATCCAGGGTTATGGGAGTTCCCTCACGACTGGTTGCAGGGAGCAAGCCCACCACGGGAGAGAAGCGAGCAATAATACGCTGATGAATCTCCTCCTCAGGTTCGATACGGTAGTGTTGAGTCTCCACCTCTTGGGTAGTCGTACCGACAAAGAGACGCTCCACGGCTGCAATCTGTGCCTCCAAGCGAGCAACAGCCATCGTATAAGCCTCCCCCTCACGAGGGGCATACTCACTCTTACCTGAGAGCAGATTCATCAGGTCTTCACGCAAAGAGAAGAGGTAAGTAGCAGCTATTTGGGCACGTTTGCCGAGGGAAGTTGCAAGGGCATACTCCCGAGGGAACATGGGTTCCACAACCTCTCGCATGGGGGTGAATGGGGATGGATCCAACTCTTTTTGCAGGGGGATCGGCTCTCCATTGATCCCCGCCAAGATCCCCGTTTTCGTAAGGGCTACATAGCTATAAGGTTGGGAAGCCTTGAACTCCACTTGGTAACTGTAATGCTCATCGGGCACTCCCACCGAACGTACCTCGGCACGTTCGATGCGATAGCTCTCTTGCCGCTCGACCGGTGCCTTTTGTCCCAAAAGAAGAGGAGCATAGGCAGCATATTCTCCGGGGACTATGGATGTTTTTACGAGCGAGAGGGCAATATCCAACTGACTCTTGGGGAGATAATACACCACCCCCTCACGACCATACTCTGTCGCAGAATAGCGGACGACATCCGTTTGAGCCAGCCCCATTACGGAGCACGAAATGATGAAAGCCACCGAGAGGGCTAGTTGCTTCAAAGCCTTGTGCATGATTCGCATTTACCAAATTCGTGAGAACAAAACTAATCAATTCCCTTGTATTGCGCGATCTTTGCGCTAAAATTTCTCTTTTTTGCCCCGTATCGAGGTGGCTTATTTCGCCTTATGTTGCGCCGAAAGCATCCCACAAGCAGCGGCAATATCCTCACCTCGAGAGGTACGAATCATCGTGGGCACTCCTGCGCCATTGAGATAATCGGCGAAGCGTTGCATCTCGGCCTCCTCGGTAGAGGGCAGATCCACCTGAGGAATGCGGTGGTATCGGATCAGATTGACATGGCAATTCAGGGGGCGAATGAGCCGAAGAAGAGCCTTGGCATGGGCAATATCATCGTTAAGACCTCCGAAAACGATGTACTCAAAGGTCAAACGTCGCTGCCCCGAGAAGTTATATTTGCGTAGCGTAGCAATGGTCTGTTCGATGGGCATGGCACGCTCAATAGGCATCATCGCAAGTCGCTCCTCGGGGAGGGCACTATGTAGACTGATTGCCATATGACACGAGCTCTCTTCAAGGAATCGGGAAAGCCCCGGCTCCAAACCAATGGAGGAGACCGTGATCCGCTTGGGACTCATCGCCAGCCCTTGTGTATGCGTTAGGCAGGAGATGCTCTGCAATACTTGGTCTATGTTATCCATAGGCTCGCCCATACCCATATAGACGATGTTGGTCAATCGGTCGCTGTCAGGTATGGAAAGGATTTGGTTGAGGATTTCGGCGGAGGAGAGGTTGCCTTTGAAGCCCTGCTTCCCCGTCATACAAAAAAGGCAATTCATCTTGCATCCCATCTGACTGGAGACACACAGCGTAGCTCGGTCGCCCTCAGGGATGTATACACTCTCTACGTAGTGCGCCCCATCACCCACAGCAAAAAGGAACTTCCGTGTTCCGTCTTTGGAGTCGGCCCGAGCTATCGGAGCCTGCCGTCCAATGCAAGCCACCTCTTCCAAAAGGGCACGGTGACGAAGGGAGATATTGGTCATCTCGGCAAAGCTCGTTACACGCTTTTTATAGATCCATTCGGCAAGCTGCCGACCGGCAAACCGCGGCATCCCAAGGGAGAGCGCCAAGCCCGCAAGCTCCTCGGGGGGCATTCCTAATAATGTTACCATGCTCCCCTTCTTAATCGACTAATTCAAAATCAATCTGACGCCGCTCGAAGTCGCTATGAATGGCCCGTACCCGCACGGCATCCCCTAGGGTAAATTTACGCCGATAGCGACGACCTAGGAGGGTATAGTTCTTCTCGTCAAAGTCGTAATAATCATCATCGAGAAGGCGCATCGGTACCAAGCCCTCGCAGTGAGAATGAGTCAATTCGACATAGATACCCCACTCGGTAACACCCGAGATCACGGCATCAAACACTTTGCCAAGGCGTGTACTCATGTACTCGACCTGCTTATAGCGGATGGAGTCTCGCTCCGCTTTAGAAGCTACCTGCTCCTGCTCGCTACAATGCCGGGCATACGCTTCGTATTCCACCTGCGAGACGCTCCCCTCACCGGCACTATAACGCGCGATAAGGCGGTGTACCATCAGATCAGGATAGCGACGAATAGGAGAAGTAAAATGCGTGTAATAATCAAATGACAAGCCATAGTGGCCGATATTGTCCGTGCTATACTCGGCACGAGCCATCGTGCGCACGGCGATGGTTTGGATCAGCGTAGCCTCGGGCTTCCCTTGGGATGCAGAGATCACGGCATTGAGGTTTTTGCTGATGGTCGCAGCATCGCCGGCGGACTTGAACTGATACCCGAAGCGACGGATAAAGGTCCCCATCTGATTGAGTTTGTCGCTGTCGGGGAGGTCGTGTATGCGGTAAATGAAAGTCTTGGCTTCTCCTTTACTATTGCGTTGATTCTTGCCGAACTCGGTGGCAACGGTACGATTGGCAAGGAGCATAAACTCCTCGATTAATTCGTGTGCTGTGCCATGCGAGCGAGGGGATACATCCACAGGACGTCCCTCGGCATCAAGGACAAACTGCACCTCTTGGGTCGTAAAGTCGATCGCTCCTTGGGCAAAACGACGGCTACGGAGCTGTTGAGCCAAGGCGTGAAGCGATAGGATCTCCTCTGCCAAATCGCCCTCTTGAGTATCGATCACCACTTGAGCCTCTTCGTAGGAATAACGCTTGTCACTCCGAATGATGGTGCGCCCAATGCGATAGGACTGTACCTCGGCACGATCATTGAGGGTAAAGATGCAGGAAAACGCCAGACGATCCACCTCAGGACGCAGACTGCAGAGGTCGTTACAGAGACGCTCGGGGAGCATCGGAATAGTTCGATCCACGAGGTAAACACTCGTAGCACGCTCGTAGGCCTCCTTGTCAATCACGCCTCCGGGGGTTACGTAGTAACTCACATCGGCAATATGTACCCCCACTTCGAGAAGGCCGCCATCCAAGCGACGCCACGAAAGGGCATCATCAAAGTCCTTGGCATCTTGGGGGTCAATGGTAAAGGTAGTGACGGGGCGGAAGTCCTCTCGGCGACCTATCTCTTCCTGAGGGATCTCCTCGGGAATGGCACGAGCAGCGGCCTCCGCCTCCTCAGGATAGCGATAGGGGAGATCATACTCGGCAAGAATGGCGTGCATCTCGGCATCGTTATCTCCCGACTTTCCCAATACGTCGAGCACCTCTCCTGTGGGGTCGGGCTCTTGAGCACCCCAACGAACCATACGAACGAGCACTTTATCGTCGTGTTGCGCTCCATGGAGGCCCTCGGGAGGAAGGAGGATACGGCTATGCCCCAACGCTCGATCCTCGGTATGGAGGTAGCAGAAGCCTTGGGTGCAGACCACACGCCCCACGTAGCTGGCCCGATGACGCTGGAGGATCTCTACAATCTGCCCCGTATGGGCTCGGCGTGAACGAAGCGGAAAGAGGGCCACACGTACCCGATCGCCATCCAAAGCATGCTCGGGGTTGTTACGCTCCGAAATGATGATCTCAGCACCATCGCCATCAGGGATCACAACGGAGTAATTCCGACGATTTTCAAAGCGACCCTCTACGGATTCACCTCCTGCCTGATAGCGGTAACGCCCGGCCTCCACACGCTCGAGCATCCCCTGCTCTACAAGCGACTCGAGGGAGCGGACTATGAGCTCCTTCTCGGGCATCGTGGTGAAACCCAATCCTGCGGCAATGGCTTTGTAATTGACCACCTCGCGAGGATGGCGACTAAAGTATTCGATAATATATTCAACGATCTGTCTCCCCAATAGTCTTTTGCGGCGTGCGAGTTGCTTGGTGCCGGACTTACGAGCGAGGGACTTGTGCCGTCCCTTGGGAGAAGTCGTCGATTTGGATGATTTCTTTTTCATTTTTTCTGATTTAGTTGAGAGCCGCAGTCATTGGAGAGGTCGGCAAAGCTAGATGGTCGGCGGTGATTCCTCTATAAAGCAAAAGACCCATATACGATACAAGGTCTGCCGGTTTGTGGCTACTCCTCCCTATTCCCCTTCGCGATACTTCCCCTCCTCCTCATCGCTCAGGATGCTGAGGTAGCTGATATAGCGGGAGGGAGCAATACGCCCATCGTTAAGGGCTTGGAGTACAGCACACTGAGGCTCGTTAATATGAATGCAATTATTGAAACGACAGTCGGCACTCAGAGCAAAGAACTCTCGGAAGTAGTGTGCCGTATTGGATTCGTTCATTTCGAGTGTGCCAAAGCCTTTGATCCCCGGGGTATCTATGAGATAACCACCGCCATACTCAGGAGCAATAGGGATCATGGTACTATACGTAGTCGTGTGCATACCGGTACCATGTGCTTCGCTCACGGCTTGGGTACGGAGGTGATTGTGAGGCAGGAGGGCATTGATCAGACTACTTTTGCCCACTCCCGAGTGACCACTAAGAAGTGCGGTACGCCCTGCCACATACGCTTGGATCTGCTCAAGCCCGATCCGTTCCGTTGCGGAGATACGCACAAGCGGATAGTCCAATGGTTCATAAATCGCTTGCCACTTCCGAAAAAGCTCCTCCTCTTCATCCCCATAGAGGTCTATCTTGTTGAAGAGAAGTACAACAGGTATATCGTATGCCTCGGCAGTGGCGAGGAAGCGATCCACAAAGGTAAAGCTGGTCTCGGGGCGCATCAACGTGACCACGAGGAGAGCGACATCGATGTTGGCGGCGAGGATATGCGACTCCTTGGAGAGATTGGAGGCTTTGCGAATGATATAGTTGCGTCGGGGGATGATGCCCGTAATGTGAAAGGGGACTTCGGCATCGGAAGTGGGGATCAGTTGTACCCGATCGCCCACCACCACGGGATTGGTGGAGCGAATTCCCTTGAGACGAAGGTTACCCTTGACCAAGGCATCGCACTCCTGCCCGCTCTCCTCGAGTCGGACATGGCAGAGGTTGCCCACGCAGCGCAGTACGAGCCCCGTCATATAGCCATAAGTTGCAAAAAAACGAGAGGGGCCTTCCCGATAGAGACCCATTCCGTACAAGCCGAAATCAAGATGGTACAGAATGAACTTTGGAGGGGATCGGACCGCTCTCTCTTTAGATTAAACTGTCAGGATCTCCTTCTCCTTCGTGGCAAAGAGCTCGTCACAACGGGAGATGTATTTATCGTGGATCTTTTGGATGGCGGCCTCAGCATCTTTGGCAACATCCTCGGGAGTCCCCTCGGCTTTGACACTCTTCTTCACGGCATCGATGGCATCACGGCGAGCGTTACGCACGCTTATCTTGGCCTCTTCCACCTCGCTTTTTACCTGCTTTACCAGCTGCTTACGACGCTCTTCGGTCAGAGGGGGGATGCCGATGCGGATCAAGTCCCCGTTATTTTCGGGCATGATACCAAGGGGAGAATCAATAATGGCCTTTTCGATGTCCTTGATGATTTTCTTTTCCCAAGGGGTAATCACAATGGTACGTGCATCGGGTACGGTAACCGTGCCCACCTGATTGAGAGGAGTCATCGTACCGTAGTAGGAGACCATTATATCGTCAAGGATCTTTGGATTGGCTTTCCCGGCACGGATATGCGCGAGCTTCTCATCGAGGTACTCTATGGCATTTTGCATCCCTGCTTCTGCCTGCTGTTGGTATTGCTTTACGTCACTCATATTGTCTATTGATAGGGGAATGTGTATTTGTTAGTTATGTACGAGGGTACCTATAGGGTCTCCACCGAGCAACTTGGAGAGGTTGCCGGGCGTATCCATATCAAACACCACAATAGGCAGGTTGTTTTCTTTGCAAAGGGTCATTGCAGTAAGATCCATTACCTTGAGGTTACGGCTGTACACCTCATCGAAGGTAATTTCGTCAAAGCGAGTCGCCGAGGGGTCTCTCTCGGGATCTGCAGTATAAATGCCATCCACCCGAGTGCCCTTAAGCAGATAATCTGCCCCGATCTCCACGGCACGCAAAGAAGAGGCCGTGTCTGTGGTAAAGTAGGGATTACCTGTACCTGCGGCAAAAAGCGTCACATAGCCCTCCTTGAGCTTCTCAATAGCCTCATGCGAATTGTAGAGACGTGCGACGGGCTCCATACGAATGGCTGTGTAGACGATAGACTTACACCCGACGGCTCTGAGAGCCGAACCGAGGGCCAGGGCGTTAATCACCGTGGCGAGCATCCCCATTTGGTCGCCCGTCGTACGGTCGAAGCCTCGGGCTGCGCCACTCATCCCTCTAAAAATATTGCCTCCACCTATTACAATACCTATCTGACAACCACGAGCCGCCTCATGGGCGATCTCTTGGGCATAGGCTGCCAGTCTCTTATCATCGATGCCATGACCGGCACCGGCGGCGAGCGACTCTCCGCTCAACTTGAGTAGTACTCTTCGGGCTTTCTGCATTGCTTCTCTTTTTTACACACCACAAAGATAGCAATTGTTTTCTGCTTCCCATTTTTTATTAGTCCGCAGGGAAAGTAGGGATTATTATAGCCATTGACGTGGAGAGCGTCTTCCCCTCTTTGAATTTGACACGCACCGTGAAAGTTACCTCCTCCCCGATGAGGGTTGAATAGGGCTTATCCGTACAATAGAAATCCCAATCCGGATAAGAAGCCAAAGCCCATGCAATCTCCTCAGACTCATGGGCATGTACAATGCTATTCTTCTGGTAGAAGCGCCAATCATACCCACTAGCGATGAACAAGAGGTTGTTAAGAAAACGGAACATAAAGATCTCGTTCAGTTCATCACCTGCCTTGAATCGAGTATTAAAATCTCGATCGCAAGTAATGGAGATATGCTCCGGGGTATTGATTAGTCCCTCAACATCTTGTGGACCCGCAGGACCACGAACGATGGGACTACACACATCGCCTATCTTGTTGAGGAAGTCACGGTATTTCTTGTTCCCATCTCGAAAGAGAGAGAAGCATGTCATACTATCTTGCATAACAAAAGAAAACATATGCAAACTCCAGTCTATCCCAAAAGAAGATGCCTCCTCTTTTGAGAGGTTATAACCACTATAAGAAGGAGCTAACAAACAGGTGTCTGCATCCACAAAAGAGGAGATGTAATGATCGTATTTGATCCTATTATCACAGCTAGAGAGAGCCACAACTGCCAATATATGCAAGGCGCAATAGCGCAATAAAGACCTTACTTTTTTCATTTCTATCACAAGCTAAAGAAGTAAACCATGTTAGAGAAGAAAATGTGCCCAAATAGAGGGGCGTTTAATGGAAGGATGAATCTTGCCTAATTGGGTCTTTTGGGGACTCTTGGCAACTGCAAACAAGTAAGACAGTCAAGCCTAGCAAGGAACTTAAATACTGTTTTCTTTTCTGTTTCATCAACATATCCATCATTCTATCAAAACCGCAACACAGAGGGGATACTCTACTCTCTGAGTGCACTTTGCATTTCGTTATTGTAGCACACAATATAGATATTATCAATCGGAACAAGACTATTACATTTTTCATCTCTTTACAAGCATTCAGGACTGCCTATCCAAAGTAAGAGATACAAAATGAATACGACCCCTAAGCAACAAGCCACGAAACTTAGGCCAAAGAGCGTTACTCCCAAAGCATCTTAAATGCAGCCCAAAAGGACAAAAAGCACAGCCCTGTAGCTCAAAAGTTTTAGGCCTGTGTTTTTTTATTTTTCAGGCGCAAAAGAAATCCTCTCCTTGACAGAACGCAAAAAAGCCGACACAGGACAGACAAAGAATAGAAGCAAATAACGACTTTTGACAGTAATAAGTACCAACCCTATTCGACGTAGAGTCAGCAAGCAAAAAGGAGGAGCAATTGCCCCACGATCCCTATCTTTGCGACATGAAAAGTCCCAAGCGATACAAACTCTCGCTCAACATCCTACTGGCGATCCTTGCCATTGCCGTGGCAACGCTACCGGTCCTCCTCTTCCAGAGGCAACAGGCGCGCATGGTTCAGGAGGAGCGTCATAAGCTGGAGCTATGGGCAGAGGCAACGGAAGCTCTTGCCGGCGATGAGGAGGAGCACGCCCTCAACCTCATCCTGCACATCATCCAAAGCAACAAGACCATACCGATCATCCTCACAACGGAAGGAGACTCCATCGTCTCTTTCAACAACATTACCCTCCCCCCTCAATCCGATACCACCGCTCTCCTAAAGGAAGAGCTCAAGAAATTCCGTGGAGGCTATCCTCCCATTGCCATAGACCTCGGCGAGGAGGGGCGACAATATCTCTACTATGCCGATAGCTCCACCCTGCGCGAATTGGTTCTTTTCCCCTGGTTGCAAGGAGCGGTCTTTGTGCTCTTTGTCGTGATCGTGATAGCTGCCTCCATAGGGGCAAGACACAGTGCTCAGAATCGGCTGTGGGTCGGCTTGTCCAAGGAGACCGCCCACCAACTCGGCACTCCGATCTCCTCTCTGATGGCATGGACCGAACTGCTCCGCGCCGAGGGCTCCACGCAAGAGGAGACCCTCCGAGAGATGGACAAGGATATAGAACGCCTCCAAATCATCGCGCATCGCTTTCAAAAGATCGGATCCGAGCCACGCCCCGAGCTCTGCGATCTGTGCCGAGAGGTGCGCTCCTCCATAGCCTACATGGAGGGACGCATCAGCCGTGGGGTTACCATCTTCTACGATCTCCCTTCGGAGGAGGAAGTGCTCCTTGCCAAACTCATACCCACCCTCTGGAGCTGGGTATTGGAGAATCTGATCAAGAATGCCGTCGATGCCATGCAAGGAAAAGGGGAGATAACCCTACATTTGGAGCGGCGAGGCAACTTCGCTTTTATCGATATTACCGACACGGGATGCGGTATCGCTCCACGCAATCGGAGGCGCATCTTCGCTCCGGGATTCTCCACTAAAAAAAGAGGTTGGGGACTCGGGCTCTCTCTCGCAAGGCGCATCGTCGAGACCTACCACCATGGGCGTATCCTACTCTTGCGTAGCGAAGTGGGCATCGGCACCACTTTCCGAATAAAAATACCGCTTTATGAAAAGTAAAATCCACCTGCATCATATGCGCTTCTATGCCTACCATGGGGTGCTGCCTCAGGAGCAAAAGGTAGGCAATTGGTTTTGGGTCGATCTATCTCTGAAGGTGGATCTGAGTCGTGCAGCCCTTTCCGACGACCTCCAAGATACGCTCAACTATGCCGAAGTATACGACCTCGTTGCCGAAGAGATGACAATACCTTCCCAACTCCTGGAGCATGTCGCAGGACGCATCATCCGACGATTGCAACAACAATTCTCTCTCATACAGGGGATACGTATCGAACTCGGGAAAGAATATCCCCCATTCAAGCAACATGCCGAGGGTGTGAGCATCATAATGGAGTGCTAAGAGTTTATAGGGGACTTTGTTACAAAAGCACATATCAATCATACACCATACAACTACACAAAAGGGAGTAGTGCTGAGACTTGCACTACCCCCTTGCTAATTATCAGGATATAAGTTGCGAGGTTCACAGGAAGAGCACTCCCAACTATATATAGGAGATCAACTGCGTTTATCCTTTACACAACGTACATAGATATTAGACAAGCCGGTCGTTCCAGACTGAACATGCCAATTATATCCTGGATTATGTAACAAATACATATGCTCTGAACCAGTGGAACTGGTACGTGTTGCCGTATAAAAAGCCATGCCATTCGTCAGTTTTACATTCGTACCATCACCCCAAGTAAGGTTGAAATTCGTATTGTCAAAAACTGATACGATATAGCCCATTTCACGAAAGTTGGGGATACGCCAACCTCCCAGTCCAGCCTCTGTATAAGTAGCACAAGGATTAGAAGAGCCATTATACGGAAGCCATTGCTTGGCAACATAGAATTCCTTGTATGGCATATCCTTTGCATCGCGGATAGTATGGTCACCCAGCTCTCCACTGGAGACGAAATTTTTGGGCAATCTCAAAAGGTGTGGATTGAGTAGATTCAAATCGATAAAAAGACGATTTGATCCACCCTCAACCATAGCGGTTCCCAATTGATCAAGATATCCAGGACCATCTACGGCAGAACCCAATCGACGAACGCAGCGGTGAGAATATCCTTCCATTGCATTCCCATTAGCCAAAATAGTTGGGTTACTATTCGTAGCAAATACTTGACTAGACCAAAGGTAAGATGCCCTTATCACCCCTCCTTCCTTTTTCACCGTGGAACTTACGAAGCTGTAGTTTTGACGTGTTCCATGGTTTACTACGTCATTGTAAAGGCGTGCGTCAGCAGGGAGAGCGTCTTCTCCCAAACCAAGTTCCATCAACTGAATAATGGAGGGAAGATACCAGCGTACTTCATCTTGATCAATCTTACCATTGCGATTAAGATCTCGATTGCGATAGAGACATGCTCTTTTTAAATCTTCAGTAGTACCCGTTGGTCTTATAGGAGCAGAATCAAGATCTTTTTCATTCCCCCAATAGTAGGTTTTCCAATCTAGATTATTCCATCCTCCCCACTCCTGGGTAAGTGGGCGGAACCCAACCATGTGAGTCCAATTGCGCCAACCATCATATTTGAACCAACCGAGAACCTGATCTGAAAATCCGGAAAACTGAGGATAATCCAACCACCCTCCCTTATATCTCATATTCTTATTACCATCTACATAACCAATTTCACTAAAAGCCTCTAAGCCATACCCCTGTAAACTTGTCTTTCTCATGTCACTCCAATCACTCGGCAAATACTCATGCGATGCAAAATCGGGAGCCACAGTCACGGATTGATTGTTGTACGGAGTATAGAGAGGTCTTTGCACAACTCGGAAAAGAGGGTTCGATAGATAGGTGGATTTGCCATCTCGGCTTACATTATAGTTTTTATAAACCAAGAGAGTACGAGGACCCTTACCCACAAAAGTATCCCACTTGACGGGGGCATCTGTCAGAGGGTGTTTCTCGTAATAGTATTCATCAAAGTAAACCGTGGCATAAGCATCATCCTTTTGTACCGGGTTGCTCGCCTTGTAACTGAATATGGTATAATCATTTCCCTGATAGTTGGTACGACCATAGCAATTAATAGACCAATCATGAGGGGCCCTTTTGTCATTCAGGATAACCTGACACCACTGATAGATGTTCTTGATCAAATGTTCTTCCTTAATACCGGCAGGCCATGTATTGGTAGAATAAAGAGGACTACCATCCCCATTCTGCGATGGATAACGACACTCTATATTTTGAGTTCCTCCAAAGTAATACAACCATTTTTGGTATCCATCCATATTGTTGCGGCGGATCCTAACCCAATCGGCAAGCTTCAAGAATCGCTCTCGCTTGGTGGCGTCATTCATAAGCTCTGCCCCTGAAAGAGCACTACTTCCGTAGGGAGTTGTTACAACGAAATAAAGGCTGTTAACATCAAGAGTTCGGTAAGCATCATCCCAATGGAAGGCGAGCAATCTCTGCTCATAGTGCGAGTCCAGTTCCCAATTCCATCGAGGAGCACCCGAGGATGCCATCCCTTCGGTGCCGGTATGACGCTCATCATCGGTATAGCCGGGGGCATCTCTCCGAGCCTCCACAATGAGATCTTTAACTCCCGTAACCTTGATCTTGTATTGGTAGTAATTGTTACGCTCTACCTTATAGTCGTTCGCATCTTTATTAAAGTATCCCAAGGGTATGGTGTAGAGTACCTGAGCTCGCACGTTATCGGGGTTGCCCGATAGAGAGGTATCGGAAGGCCCCTCATAGGTACCCTTGATCTGCACATAGGTACAGTACTTGGGAGCGTACTCGAAGTATCCATTATTGCGATAGTGGACGTGAGGATCGTTGGTCGGCACTCCTCCGATGTCATACTTCACCCTCTTGGCACGCAAGCGGTAACGGTCCGTTTCGTTGGGCGTCGTGGATGAAGAGATCTCCTTTTGGCGGTTCTTACGATTTTCAAACGTGTAGAACGCAAACTCGTTACCATAGCCCGAACCTTCCCACTCGTGCCACTCATCCTTATGCTGATCCGCATTGAAGTAAGCCTCGGTGTGGAAGTAGTCACCCTCGGCATCGGTACCTGAAGCATCGTGATTGTTATTGGCAGTCGTGAATGCACGCTCCATAAGATATGCCTTGCGAGGCAGATTGACGACACGCCACCCCTCGGGGATGAATGTACGACCACTAACCGTCTCAAGAGTAAACTCCACCTTGGCAGCAAGGCGAGAGACGTGTACATTGATGATTTCAGCATCATTGCGTATGGTATACTCCTGATTGGGATCGGAGGACATGAGGAAAGAAGCGGCTTTGTCTTGGGCAAAAATCGTCTCTTCTCCGCTGTTGTATTCCGCCGCTTTATCCTGCAAGTCGCTAAAGCTATTCACCTTAGAGGAGCCATCTGCATTGAAGAAGGCATCTTTGCTCAGCCCTGTAACCGTAGCGTGCGAGGCCGTAGCCAGGTTGGTAATGGCCACGATCTTCTTAACCCCTGTAGTCGTGGTCACCGATATGGTTTTCTCTGATATTTGATTTACATTGTCCACGAAAATCCCTTGTGGTTTGGAGTTGAGATTGCCTCCGTCGAATATAAAGAGAGCCACGTTGTAGAGCATATTTTCGTCATCGGGAGCAGCAGCCGCGCGCATCTCCTTCTGAGGGCTTTCGGGCACCGATATGGCAAATTTTACCGTTACGGGGACCCCCTCCTCATACTCTCCATTGCGAGGAGCATAACATTGAGTAAAAGCGAAGAGCCCTACAAGAGCCACCAATACACTCCACACTCTATAATATCTATTATTATGTACGTTCATCATACAAGATTGATCTATGTTTCGTATTCTTCTTTTACTCAAAATCGGGGATCGTGATCGTCTTTTGAACCCACGACTTCACAATAACTTTGATCTGCTTGGTCACGGAGGGATCAGGCTCCGGCTCGGGAGTAGGTACGATGATGAAAACATCGTAAGTATGCCCCGGGAGTATATCGCCCGAGTAGAGACTGCGGATCAATGGATTGGTTGCAGGGTTAACGTCTGCCGTGGAGATCCCATCCAAACGCTCACCGAAAGGTACCCAATGCGTCCAATAGGGATCGTCCATGGACTTATGTGTGCTATAAACTGAGGCATCTCTATCTGCATAGTAAGTTGCTATCAAGATGCGAGGATAATAAAAACTTCCCACTTGAGAGAACCAGTAGCAGTTCTTATATCGAGAGAATCCCGAAGCATAGTGCGGGCTTAAACTTGGATCTTTAATGGCAATAAGACTCTTTAGCGTGGCGACAGCGGACTGATCCACCTCATTGAGAAGCGGAGCATCAAACGGAGCAATGTACTGGGGAAGCAAGAACATATAGTCCTGCGGATTGGCACGCATGGCCTCACAAACAGCATCATCGTTGGTCCCCTGAGGTGCCGCTTTGAGTTCGGGATATTTCAAATCACCTGAGGCAAACTCCACAGCATACGCATCATTGTATGTACGAGCCCCTGCAGGATTGAAGCTCACGGAGTAGAGATCCGTCGTGGGATCGCCATGCGATCTTCTGAACGAGGGGGCAGCCACCGAAGGCATGGAGATAAATCCGATACCTCGCAAGCCAATACGTTGCCGAGGACCATTGGGAGCCCCTACATTCCTGGGGTTGTCCTTATCCTTTGCGATAAAGATCCGCACACGCGCATAGTCGCGATAAAGCGGTATATCTACATCAAACTGTGTGTCCGATGGATGCGCAGCAATAAGGGCATCGACATCCACCGTCGTACAACTTGAAGCCAAGGCATTGTGAGGCAACTTATACACGCCGTTATAGTTATAGTTCTCATTGAGAGGCTTCGTGGGGTTATTAAGAGCGACCATATCGGCATAGCTACCGATCCGGATCTTACGCGTTTCATTAAATGATACCGCAGCATCCGGAGAGCCGGTACCATGCCCCGTACCCGTTCGATGGGGATGGGTGTCGTAGTCCGTCGTTTGATAACGCCAAGAAGGACCTCCTCCCGCATCATTTGCCCATGAGTTATAGGCATCCATTGGTGTGTTTTGGTCTTTGTGCCCCGCCATCGGATAGGCCACCAAAGCGTTTACACCTGCCGTTTTAGAGGGATGAAGCACGATGGGAAACCCTGCAAACTTATCGTATCGAGGATCCGTACCTCGGATCCAAAAGTCATTGAGTGAGGGGTGAAGTACATTGGGATTGCCTCCCTTTGCGATGAAAGTATAACTGAGGCGAGTCCCTTCGGAGGCTTCCTTCTTCGCATCGGGACGGAAGTAATAAACACCATCGGTACCCATATGTATGCCTGCCAAATTGGGATAGTAAAGCGCATAGATGTCCTTTCGCCCCCCATAAAGAGGGATCTCCTCCTGCGAATCGTACTTCCACGGTTGAGCATTGTTTTGACGAAACTCGATCATCTTCTCAAACTCGATAATACGCGTTACAACGTCCACCACGGCAATAAAAATAACGGGATTCTGTCCGGGCTCGGGAGCCACTCCGTCAAAACTCTCCAAAGGGTTGGTGTTATCGGGGCTTCCCAGATTGATACTCAGGGGCACATTTATCACGGGATCGCCTTGTGGCGCACGAGCCGACGTCCCGGATTGGGGTCCTGCAGATCTGCTGCACGAAGCCAACAGAAGCGCAACGGCAGGCACAAGAGCCAGGAGACGATGGGTATAATACAGTACTTTATGCATCTCAATAAATCTCATTTGTTTAGAGAATCGTTTTTGTCTTAGAATATAGGATGCGTATCGTTATTGGTCCACGGAGCAACGCTCACGGTCATATCGACAGGCTTTTGAATAAAATAGAGGGGGATAACCGCCTCCTGCATCATGCGTTTGCGGTCGCAGTCGTAAAAACTGTTTTGGTACTTCTTTCCCTCTTGCTTGGCTTTCATGAAAGAGTTGATGGCCGTAGAAACATAGCGTGAGAAGTCCACAGTGCAAAGGGTCTTGTTACCCTCTTTGAGTACAACTGCGGAAGCATCTTTGGTACTAAAGCGCAGCATATTGTATTGCAAGCCAAAGCGGAGCTCCTTGTCCTGCCTTGCAAGTGGCAAGCGCTGAAAGGTGAGCGATCCCGAACGAGAGGCTTCTATGGGATTGTCTACAGAGGGCTTGAACGAAAAGGCCGCGGGCATCGCACCCATCGTCAAGGTAAAAGTCTTTGCTTTCTGATCCGCATACCATGCAGAGGCCCGAGCTGCATCGGCACAACTCAAACGTGCATCGATCTGCACGTGCTGCGAATAAAAGGTAAGAACGTTCTCGCTACGTCCTGCGGAGACGATCTGTAAGGCACACTCCCCCAAATACAAAGAATCAAAGCCCGAGGATACAATGCCCCCGGCTTTAGGTTGATCTTTATGGGAAACGACAGCCCCGGATCCGTAAGTACCCTCTCCGGCAAGATGCGACTGTCCGAAGAGATTGCCCACAGCGACGGCTCGGTAGTTACCGGGAGCCAAATCCAACTTAATACCCGGCTTCATCGGAGCTTGGAAGCGATCCAAGTCGGCTTGGGTCAACTTGTGCTGCTCCACAATTGCGTTTTGATCGTTATAGATGAAAAGGTCTATTTGATGGAGATACTCGGGAAGATGCTCCACAGTCGTATCATCATCGGCATGGTACGAAAAAGCCAGATAGTTATCCCGACACTGCGATAGGTCGTCATAAAAAGGGCTACAAGCCCCCAAAATAAGGGCCGACAGGGCGAGAGTTATACCAATATATATGTATCGAAGCTTGATCATAGCCTATGCTTATAGTAAATGTTGTTTGTATTGTATCAATCGGAGAAAAGGCATAAACGCTTTTTCGGGGATAATGTTGCTCCCCCTCCTCCTCCCAATAAAGGAAGGAGAAGGGAAAGCTTTAGGGAAACAGTCCTCTAACAAGGGACGTCAAAATCAGAATACGGGTTTTACGTTGTTATTGGTCCAAGGAGTAACGGTTACGTGAACAGCAAGGTTCTTCTTACCATCGTCTGTAATGTCAGGATTACCGTTATCGGGTACCGTTGGGTCGTCGCTATCTACAACAGGACCGTCAGGTTTGCCGTCACCATCACCGTCAGGGTTGTTTCCATCGCCATCGACATCACCAGCCTTACGGATATTGATCGTCAGCAGTTGGGCACCCTTGGCCATATTGGCATCAGTAAAGGAAGCCTCTCCCAAATAACCTTCGATATTGATGTAGCGCTTAGAATCGCGAACCTGAGCACCACCAATATAGAAATGCAGTTTAGGAGCAGTACCACTAGTCTTAGCATAAACAAGCTTCGTAGCATTATCATCCTTTGCAAAGAAGTTGAATGCGGCTACTTTATTATTTGCAGGATTTGCATTGTCGACTGTAAGGACAGACTTCAAACCTCCGGCTACATAGTAAGAGGCAACGGCACTACGATCATCGGTACCAAACTTGAGTGTACCATTACTTACCGTATAACCTTCGCTCTGCTTCTGAATCTGACGAAGAGAAGACATCATACCAAACTTACCGGTTGCAAAATCAAGTGTATACTTGTCATTAAAACGGTTCATGAAAAGACCTGTGTTATCAGCACTAACATTCACAACTTTAAAAAAGTCATTCCAAGTCTTTGTTCCACCATTGAAACCAACATGTGCGGTAGGGGTGTAGTAAGTAGAACCATTCATCCCTGCAGGATCTGTAGCAAAGAGAGCAATGGCCTCTGCCTTAGTCATACCACCTGCCATCTTCTCTGCAACAAACCTATTGATGGCTGTTTCATATTCTGCCTTTGCACTTGCATCCTTGAACTTAACAGCAACAAAGTCAACATCTTCCACTTGGAAGCGGTTCATAAGACCCTCTGCCTTAATGTTCATGGCAATAACCTTACGACCCGTATTGTTAGGGTTATGACCATAATCTTCCACTTCTGTCGCAGCAGCAAGATCTGAAACATTGTAGTAAACGGCTTCGTTAGCAACAACCTTCAAATCAAGAATGGTAGTCGGAAGAGTAGAACCATTTGCTGTGATATTTCCTTGGGGATTTACGATGGTAATAACCTTGCTAACTTCGGAACTTACGTCATTGAACTTCCATCCGTTGTCATCATTCTTTCCAAGTGCAGAACCTTGCATAAGTTGGGTAAGATCAGCATTCTCGAAACGCTTGCCTTCAATTACTTTGTTAGTAGCGTCTACGAGGTACATGTCCACTGCTTTCACGCTGGCAGCTGCTTGGTCAGCGATCTTGTCAGTGGCATCACCAATAGCGGCACGAGGTGCACTACCGAGGGTTAGGCTAACCACGAGGTCCTTTGGACCGTTTTCTTTGTTCGGCTCATTCTTCTTACAAGAAGCGAACAGCGTCAATGCCAAAGCAGACGCAGCGAAGTACTTCAATACTTTCATACTTTTCGTTTTTAAATTTATAATTGAATTTTGTTGTTATAGATCAGTTTTACTGTTTTTTTTGCGTATTCTCCCTCCGTCCACACAAGAATGTGCGCACAACATCATCCCTTTGCACAAGGTTAGGACATAGTTACTCTAACAACTCAAAAAAGATGAGAGAACCGTATCATACATCAAAGTGAAAGCGCGAGGAGACACAACTTGTCATCCAAAACAACAACATGTCATAAAGGGGATATACCTGTCCTCATGGATATACATCCACGATCGCCACAAAGCATGACAAGTATACGCTTGATCCGTTTCTCTTTTACCTCGCTTACAGACTCCTGACTAGAGAGGAGAGTCTAAGGCTATTTTCTTTTAATCACAGGCACGAAGCAACCCTTTCTCAGAGAGAAATAGCAAGTGGCAACGCGCAAAACGTCTATTTAGTTTCATGAGCATCCGCACAAACAAATAATTGTACAAACCACGGAGACGAGCAAGAGGCGGGCTCTTCTATTCTCGCTTGACTCCTAACACGCGGGGACAACTTAGCTCAATCGGGAGCCGTACGCTATACGCACTCCACTTCAGGGGCAAAAGAGATCCATATTCTAAAATCTATTTCCAAAGGATCTCTCCACAACATTTCAATTTCTTTTTTAAGAGGTCTCTCTACGACCCATTATCAGAATACGGTGCAAAGGTAGGGAAAGAAATCGAACCATCCAAACGCCATTCAGACAAAAACCGTCCACTGAACACAAATTTTATATCAAAAATTACCCCCCCCGTGACCAAATTCAACATCAAATGATCGCAGCGCAAGTAAAAAAAACACAAAATAATAAACAGTGAATACAAAAAGAAGAAAAGTTTTTCAAGAAAAAAAAGTTCAGCCTCTACACAAAAATCTCGGCTCAAGATACAAAATTGGGTCAAAAGCTATCGCTTCGGGTGGATTTGCCCCCTGCGATAGAGGCGTAACCATCGAACCAAACCCACCACAGCGAGTATTGTATAAACAACAAAGAAGAGTGCCGTAATACGATACCCTTGCAAAAAGTAAAGAAGTGCGTAAAGAGCATTGGAGATGATAAAACAAAACCAATTCTCCACATATTTCTTGGCAAGAAGCCACATCCCGACAAAACCCATCGAGGTGGCAATACTATCCATCAGGGGTTGGGGACTATCAGTTATAAAGAGGAAGAGGGGCCAAAGAGCCACAGGCAGGAGCAGGCATACCATCAGTACTCCGAGCGTGGTACGACAGTGCACTCGCCCCGTAAGGTCGCGCAAGAGGCGAATCCCCGCCGAGGGATCTTCATGGGCCGACCCTCCCTCCACCGAACCACGTCTTGCCCTATGACTCCAAAGCCACCAGCCCCAAATGGAGGTGATAAGATAGTAGAGGTTAACTACAATGTTGCCATACACCTTACTCTGCCAAGAGAGGAAGATGTAAAAGAGGGGCAGGATGACGCCTACCCGCCAAAGCCACATACTCGCCTTGACCTCCAGGATCAGATAAAGGATCCCGAGCAAAGCGGCAATGAGTTCGATGATCTGTATATAGTCCATTATAAGAAGTAGTTCGTTACTTATCGTCCATGATGGCGGATGAAGTCACAGTCCATAGAAGGGAAAGAGGGGGAGGGAGAACTTTTTCCCAATAAGAATATAGAGGTGATGGCAACACTGAAAGATCGTGCCTCGTTTGATTCGATGGCAGAGAGAGTCTCTCCCCACTTTCCAACACAACGATACAGGGTAAATCATCTCCATAAGAGAAGATTATTAGGGTAGAAAGAGGGTCTCCAAATAGCGTTGCATCACCCCACGCACCGCCGAGCGGTTGGCCACTCCGTTGGCAAGCAATGCCACAGCATAGGTGCGCCCGCCATGATAAAGATAGCCTGCATAGGTCTGCACACCACTCATAGAACCGCTTTTGAGGAGGAGTTTGAGCCGAGAGTCTTTCATAAAGTTGCGCACCGTACCCTCTCGCCCTGCCCGCGGAATCGAAGAGACAAAGGCATCCAGCATCTGTACATCGGCATTGTTGGAGATCGCTACCAACATCTCTACCAGATCCTGTGCTGCCAAGCGATTGGCACGGGTCAGCCCCGATCCATCATAAAGCCGTGCACCCGAAGAGAGCGTGATCCCGAGCTCTCGGCAGATCCGTTGCTCCGCCTGCCATGCCTCCTCGTAAGAGGCTTGCACTGTGGGAACCAATGATTTGAAAAAGGCTTCGGCATAGTGATTGAGGCTTTGGTAGTTCATCTCTCGACAGAGATCGCGCAACGGGGGTGAATAATAGCGTCCGATAAGTCGTCCTTTGGGCTTCGTAGAGGCATCAAAACGCACCTCCGCCTGCCCCGTGACCTCGATAGCACCCTCCTCCCGGAGCATACGACGTATCAACCGAGCTGCATAGAGAGGCGGATGAGGCAAGTCTATCGCTACACGTACCCGACTCTTATTGCACGGCAGTATACCGAGGAGCGTCCGCAACTCCGAGAGGTTTTTTCCATCCCCTTCCCACCCTTGCGTCTTACAACTCACCGTAAGCTGATTATCCAATGCAATCCCCGGCTCAGGCGGATAGGCATCCACGAGCGTAATACTCTCCTTCGTCTTACCTGTGGAGAAGAAGAGATCGAGCCAATTGTCGTACAGGTTGAAGCCAAAAACACCCGTTCCATAGTAATCCCCACGATCCTCGGATGCCCAGCGGGGGTGAATCCCCACCCGATCGAAGCGGGAGGCATCCACCACGATATTACCCTCGATACGGTGAATCCCTACCGAGCGTACCGCCTGCAGTAGGCTCCTTTGCCAACGTTCTTTGTCTTGAGTAAAATATTTGGAGTTAATCGAAGGGTCTCCGCTACCGATAATCACCAAATTGCCATGGAGAACTCCCTCCTGCACATGTCCCTCCAGCCGTATATCGGTGGCATAGGCATAGTCTGCCCCCAGCTTTGTCAAAATCGCCATGGAGGTGAATAGTTTGGTCACGGAAGCGGGCGTGAGTAGTCGCTTCGGTTCATAGCCCACCGCAGAAGAGGCTCCGAGGGTGACATCCCTTAGGGCAAAGGAGTAGCGACCCTCGCCCTTGGCTTCGCTCCGCCGCACCAAACTATCGGCTCGCAACAGCGCGAGAGAGTCGATAACAAAGGAGCGACTCGCCCCGAGGGCATAGCCCCCCATCCCCCACACGAGGGGAAGTAATAGGAATAATAATCTCTTTTTCATAAGTATTTTTCGATCCAAGAGCAGATCTCCATGGCACTGCGACAGGGATCGTCTTGCCGAGGAGAGAGTTCCCAAACAGGATTTATAGGGTTTGTTTTATGATATGCTTTATCGTAATAGTCGAGTGCAAGACGTGCCGCATACAGGTAATCGCCTCGATCCAGAGCCTCCATCGCCTCCCGACTGCGCACGGCTCCCATACGCTTTCGCAATACCCCGAAAGCCTGCTTGAGAGCCTCTGCACCCTGCGATGCATAGTCCGCCACGATCCGCCTCAAGCGATCGGCTTGCGGTATGGTATAGGTGATGTAGGGGGCTTGTTGCATCCGATGCCAAAACTGAGGAGGGAGCGCACAATGACCAATGAATGCACTCTCTCCCTCGACAAGCACCCATCGCGCTGGATCAAGCGGTGCAAAGGCTTCGCCCAAAAGATTGAGGAAATGCTCTCCCGAGGGCTGAGTTTGCCCCTCTATGGCTCCAAAAACCGATCCTCGATGGCATGCCAACGCCTCCAGGTCAACCACTTGACCACCTATTTCAGCCATCTCACGAAGCACCTCCGTCTTGCCACATCCCGTACCGCCCCCTAAGACGACAAGGCGATATTGGAGGGGAATTTGTTGCATCTCTCGGTGATAGGTGCGATAGCCTCCCTCCAACCACCGAACCCGTAGGCCCACCGTCTCCAACAGCCACGCCACGGATTGGCTTCGCATCCCCCCACGGGCACAGTAGACGATCACCTCCCCCTGAGGAGAAGCAGACGCCAACGCCTCGGTGGCCAACGCCTCCATGTGCCTGCCGACATAGCCCAACCCCTGTACGATAGCGGCCTGCTCTCCTTTACGAACATAGGTCGTACCGACCGCAGCACGCTCCTCATCCGAAAAAAGCGGTAGAGACAAAGCCCCAACGATATGCCCCCTGCGATACTCCGATGGCGCACGAACATCCAAAATAGGGATGCCCTCTGCTCGGCTCGCCCGTAAAGCATTCAAGGTACATGAGGGAGGGGAATACATGGTACGAAATAGGGGAGAAAAGATTGAATCGATTACAACTGAGACAGGCGCTCTTTGATCTGATGCAAACGATTAAGTGCCTCCAAAGGGGTAAGATTGTTAAGGTCGATGCCGACAATGTCGTCTCTAATCTCAACGAGCAGAGGATCTTCCAATTGAATAAAGGAGAGAGGAGCCAGCCCTTCGCTTGATCTATTCGCAAGGCGATTCTCCGCAGAGAGCGTATGCTCTTCCTCACAAGCACTCCCCGTTCGCAGAGCCGTATGCTCCGCCTCCAGCATGCCGAGCACCTCTTGAGCCCGACGCACAATACCCGTGGGCATCCCTGCCAATTTGGCAACCTGAATACCGAAGCTGTGCTCATTACCCCCTTCCTCCAACTTGCGTAAGAAGATCATTTGCCCATCGACCTCTCGAGCGGATACGTTGTAGTTGCGCACCCGATGGTGCAGGCGCGCCAGCTCATTGAGTTCGTGGTAATGCGTGGCAAAAAGAGTTTTGGGGTGCAGGGCCGGATGGTTGTGTAGGTACTCCACGATAGACCACGCAATGGAGACTCCATCGAATGTACTCGTACCTCGCCCCAGCTCGTCGAAGAGGATCAGGCTCCGTGCCGATAGGTTGTTGAGGATGCTCGCCGCCTCCTGCATTTCCACCATAAAGGTGGACTCTCCCAAAGAGATATTGTCGCTTGCCCCAACGCGTGTGAAGATACTATCGACTACTCCGATAGAGGCGGATTGTGCCGGCACCCAACAGCCGATTTGTGCCATCAGCGTGATCAGTGCCGTTTGTCTTAGGAGGGCACTCTTACCGCTCATATTGGGTCCCGTGACGATCATAATCTGGCAATCGTTATTGTCCAGATGTACATCGTTGGCAATATAGGGTTCGCCCTGAGGCAACTGCCGCTCGATAACAGGATGCCTCCCCCCTTGAATGTCCAATACGAGGGAGTCATTGACTTCGGGCTTGCAATAGTTGTACGCCATCCCGACCTCCGCAAAAGAGCGCAGGACATCCAGCGAAGCAAGGAGGTGACTATTTTGGAGCAAATGCCCGACCGAGGGTTGCACCTCCTCCACCAATTGAGCGAAGAGCCGAGTCTCTAGAGCAAGGATGCGTTCCTCAGCACCCAATATCTTACTCTCGTATTCTTTCAGCTCTTCTGTGATATACCGCTCTGCATTGACGAGGGTCTGTTTACGGATCCACTCCTCGGGGACTCGGTCTTTATAGGTATTGCGCACTTCGATATAGTAACCGAAGACATTATTAAAGCCCACTTTGAGGCTGGGAATACCGGTGCGCTCACTCTCGCGCTGCTGCAGAGCAAGGAGGTAATCTTTGCCCGAAAAGGCCAAAAGTCTCAACTCGTCCAACTCCTCATTATACCCCGTAGCAATGACTCCTCCCTTGTGTACCAAAGGAGGTGCATCGGGACTAAGCTCATAGCGGATACGCTCACGGATCTCCTCACAAAGGTGCAGCCCCTCGCCCAAAGAGCGGAGAGCCTCTACTTCACTCTCCATCGCACGCTTCTTGATCGGGACAAGAGCCTCCAAAGCATCCGCTAAATGCACCATCTCGCGCGGAGAAATACGCTTCATCGAGACCTTGGAAGCCAAACGCTCTAGATCGCCCATAGCTCTTAGGTTCTCCTCAAAGGTAAAGCGTACCTCAGGCTCCGCGACCAAAGCTCCAACGACTTGCTGCCGCTCCACAATGGGGGCAACCTCCCTCAGGGGAAAGGCGATCCACTGCCGTAAGAGGCGTGCTCCCATAGGTGTATAGGTGCGATCCAAAATATCTTTGAGACTACAGCCCCCTTGATTCATGGTACCCAGTAGCTCCAAACTACGAGCGGTGAAGCTATCCAAACGCACATACTGCCCTTGGTCGATGCGATGTAAGGTGGTGATATGCCCCAATTCATGATGTTGAGTCAGGTCAAGGTAATTCAAGATTGCTCCGGCGGAAGCCAAAGCGCACTCCAATTCGTCCAACCCAAAACCCTTGAAATTTTTGACTGCAAAGTGACGAAGCAAGCGCTCCCGATTGTTACTCGGGATAAAAAGCCAGTCGTCCGCCTCATATATATAGGTGCGATAGGTGATTTGAGCATCATAGAGTGTACGCAGCGAGCGATCGATCAGTATCTCCTTGGGTCTGTAACTCCCGAGCAGCTTATCCACAAGTGCGGCACTCCCCTCCGTGGCGAGAAATTCACCCGTGGAGAGATCCAAAAAAGCCACTCCGATACGATCCTTGGCAAAAGAGACGGCAGCGACATAGTTATTCTCCTTATTGTCGAGCACATTGTCGCTTACGGCTACCCCGGGGGTAACCAGTTCCGTAATCCCCCTCTTAACCAGCTTCTTGGTCAGTTTAGGATCCTCGAGCTGATCGCAAATGGCGACACGCTTACCCGCACGCACAAGGCGTGGGAGATAGGTCTCCAAGGCATGGTGTGGAAATCCCGCCAACTCTACATGCTGAGCGACTCCGTTGGCTCGCCGTGTGAGCGTAATACCCAATATGCGAGAGGCTTCCACGGCATCCTCCAAAAAGGTTTCGTAAAAGTCACCCACTCGAAAAAGAAGAATGGCATCGGGGTGCTTCTTCTTAAACTGCAGGTACTGTTGCATCAGAGGGGTCTCAACTACATTTTTTGCCACGGTGATAAGCCACTATATTACACTCTACTAACATCCTGCAAAGATAGGCTTTTAGCGACAAACTCGGTGCCTCCACCCCCTACCCATTCCGTGCTATTTGCCACGCCCCTCCCACGTAGCAAACAGGCCTCCCCTCCTCCATCAGGAGAGAAGACCTGTTTCTTATACCCTTAGTCCTCTAGAGAGACAAGAGCCTTTACACCTCGGGCTTGTATTCTACGACATCAAACTCAACCTCCTCTTGATTACAACATAAAATACTCAAAAGTATAAGGCACCGAGACAGGCAAGCCCCCCATATGCTGGACAACAACAGATCCATTACCCCAGGGGTACCCTCTGCCCAATGAGAAGAAAAATCTTCCGCACAAGATTTAACGAGGAAAGAAAGTACTGACAGAATACTGAATATATAAAAAGGGAGGAGAGAACGAGCCCTACCTCCCCTCTATCTAGGGACACACAGCAGACGTATGTCTTGCCTATGGTTATTTTACCGTGACGTGACTTAGATGCTGAGTATAGGCTTTCACCTCTTGATCTTTACCAAAGTCTGAGCGATATTTACCTGATGGCAAATCATTGAGAACAAAGATATTTGCCTTACGAGCTACAGTTATTTTCTCCGTTAAAGCAGTTACAGCCATATTGCCCAACAAGCCTAATAGCCCTCCGCCTGATATCGTTTGAGATTGATCTAAAACAAGGTCAACCTTACGATTAAAGAGGGTGCTAGCATCTTTGGTCGACTTGAGGATATACTCAATTTCCACCTCTATACGAGAGAGTACTGAGTGCTTGTTCCACTTGGTTATTTTAGTAAAAAGAACAGCATCTGCACCAAATACATTTACAAAAGGAGTAAGGGACTTTGAGTCTATAAAGCGCTCAGCATCCGCAGCACTTTCTGCTTGAAGAAGTTCCATACTGAGGTTAGGAGAGAAAACATAATAACCTCTTTCCATTAGAGGCACTGCAAGAGATGTATGAAGATAATCCGCAGCTTCTACGGTGTTCGTCTGGTTTATCGGAGGCATTATAACGATAGAAGCTGGGGCATAGTCATACATCTTGGGGTATAACTTTCCCCTTGTCTCTACAAGAGAAGGGCCGCAAGAGATAAGTAAAAATGAAGCGAGAACAAAAATGCCTGCAAGGGAGAGGGTGAAAAAACTCTTTTTCATAACTTGCAATGATTACTTCTTGAATTGTTTAATGATTCGGCCGATAAACTTTTCACTTTCGGGATAAAGAGAGATTTCTTTCTCGAGAAGAGCGATCCCCTCTGCGTTCTTCCCCTGTTTTATGAGCATATATCCATACTCGGCACACATGCCAGGGGGAACAACCTTACGCCCCACATTTTGGGTTTCCATCAGCTTTTTATAAGTCTCCATAAGCTTAGCCTCGGCCTCAGGAGAGTGTTTTTTTGAATAAGCATAAGACGTATGCTCGTAGTTTTGCCAATTGTAGAGTTTATTTGAAACTCCACAAGAAGAGACACTGAGCAGGATAGCTAAGGCTAACCCGGTAGCAATACTTTTACTCATAAGAATAGTAATTACATAAAAGAAGAATTCTAGGGAAGGACGATAATCTTAGAGGCTCCTGCCGAAACAAAGACTTGATCCTCATATAGAGGCTGGCCCTCTTGGCTTGTGACCATCACGTAGTGCCGCCCCGGCGTTACTACTATACGTGCCGCTTTGAGGGCTGCAACGTCCTTTCTTTTGGGCATAATCTCCATCGGTGCACGGTCATCAATTTTCAGCATTACCCATTTATTGACAAATTCTTTCTTTGCGCTAAGGATTATTTCGGAGGAGTCCCCTCTTCCTCCACTCATAGAAGCTGAAGAACCACAGCTCGCAAGAAGAAGCGTAAGACACAAGCCGAAGACAAAAAAGAGACTTCTTTTCATGAAAAACAAAAGTTTAAATGGACTTGATGTATAAGATAATACCTAGAGGATACTCTTACTCCGATTGTATAATGTAATCACCCAGATTGTCGTTAGTAATAGAGACGCCTTGCACCTCTACAAGGGAAAACTCATTGTTAGGATCTTCTCCCCCAGTATAAGTCACCGAGACACTTCCCACCTTCTTACCTGGCAACTCAATGAAAGCTCCTGACTGAGGGTTTTTCACCTTTTTCCCCTTTGTCATTACAGAGAAGGTATCTCCTACAGCAACTCCTTGAGAGGGACCTCCGGCTATAACAACGCCATCAGCATCGGCATTGATGAAGTAGGTACGCCAAGGGCGGTCGCTAAATTTCTTGATTAGGTTCTCGACAAGTTGGTCAAAAGCCCCTGATATAGCCTTATCACTAAGTGTAGCATCAAACCCTGCCTTATCACCAAAACCAAGTGTGGTCTTCGAGGTCGTTTCTGCGGCACCCTTAGCCTCATCAGAAAAAATAATTTGTCCGGTAGAGACTTCTACCATACGCATGCTCACACCAGCCTCTACGACTTGTGTTTTTTGTGCCGTAAAAAGTCCATCCTTCCCGACCGTTTTTCTTCCAAACTCGGTTATAGAACCAAGAATAATAAAGTCTGCACCTATCTTTTGGGGAGACTGACCCTCGCCAAGCTCTTTGGCTACAACATCAAGATTGTCACGCTCAAGCAAGAGGAACTTCCCACTTGAGGCAAGTTTGGAGGAGAGAAAGTCTAGAGCCTGCTTGGCCATAGGGTCGTTTTCTCTATCGTAAAAAATACCCTTTCCATACTGAGTTTCATTAGAGAAGCGACCTATCGCCACTTTCCACTTGAGAACTCGATCGGCAGTCTTCACAACCGGAGCTGAGACAAGCGCTTTCGCCTCTTGCATTTCTCCTACTGTATTTTGGGCTAAAACAGAGGGCTCTTGAGCTATGCCTAATGCAACTGCTGCCCCAGCCCAAAGAAGTGCTTTATAACAATTCATCGTAGCGTACTATCTAGTGGTTAAAAGAATGTGGTCAACCCAATTGCCATAGCTATGGTATTAGCCTTAATGGAGACGGCTTGAACAAAGTATCTGCTATGGAGATATTGAAGCCCCAAACCTACACCAACATGATCATTGACCATTAAGAGTCCGCCACCACTAACTCCAAGACCAAGACCATTGAGGGCAGTACCTGCAGAAGATGCACCCGTATACCCTATTTGGGCTCCAATGTAGGGAATAAAATTTCTACCCATATTGATGTAATAGGTCACTCCTGGCATTGCAGAGTAAATAACAGCACCTGAGGTAGAATTATAAAGGACACTTCCTGTCATCCCAAGGGCTATATTGTCCGCAACAAAGTAGCCAAAAGAAGGAGTCAGAGAAAACGTAAATTCACTTTCACCCCCTGAGAATGTACTTTGGAATGCAAGTTGAGAAGCCCCCGTAAGGACAAAATCCCCCTGATTAGTCTGAGCCTTAAGATTTTGAACCATGGAGCCTCCTAACATAAGGCTTGTTGCTAGCATTAATAAGATTCTTTTCATAATTCGTTTTATATTAATATTAACAGAAAATACAAATACTAAATATCCGAACAAAGATACAAAATAAATCGGATCTCAACAAAAACGAGAGATCTTTCTTACTCTGCTTCAACAGAAGCAAAGAAAATAAAAAAACACAAGGCTCTGAGGCGGACTTTTTGTAGAGAAGCAGGAAGGGAAGACTCACCCTAGAGGATATTTTCTGCTCCGTAAAACGCAAAAAAATTGCCGCCCAAAAGTTTTAGAGCTACAGACCTACACTTTTTTATTTCATAGGCAAAACGAAAACTTTTGAGGGGCTACAACTTTTGAGGCATAGGGCAGTAAATGGGGAGCTCCCCTGCCTAAGGGCAAAAAGAAATCCCCCCTAAAGAGTCGTGCATTGTGCTCTCTAGGGGGAATTTTTATCTCTCGGAAGAGAGAGGGATATTACTCTAGCGGAATGAGGGATTCGATCAAGGCATCATCTGCCAAGAAAGGCATGGTGATGTGATAGCCATCAGCATGTGTCTTATTGAATTCGGCACTCGTCTCCATGGCATGTTCGTTGCGGGCCCAAGCTCTACGAGCCACGCCGCCCATGACGTCCCACGTCATAGCCGAGCGGAGGATACTATCCACTCGCTCACTACCATCGAGTACCATACCAAAACCACCGTTGATAGACTTACCAATACCAACGCCACCACCATTGTGTAGAGCGATAAGACTCATACCACGAGCAGCATTACCCGCAAAACATTGCACTGCCATGTCAGCCATCACATTGCTACCATCACGGATATTGGAGGTCTCACGGAAGGGAGAGTCCGTACCGCTCACATCGTGGTGGTCACGCCCGAGCATGATAGGTCCTACCTCGCCATTGCGCACCATTTCATTGAAGCGGAGAGCAATAGCCAAACGCCCCGCAGCATCTTGATAGAGGATACGAGCTTGAGTGCCTACCACGAGATCGTTTTTCTCTGCATCGCGAATCCAAACATAATTATCTCGATCCTGCTCTCGACGGTCGGGGTTAATACACTCCATCGCTGCAGCATCCGTCTTGCGGAGATCCTCGGGCTTATTCGTAAGGCATACCCAACGGAAAGGACCATAGCCATAATCAAACAGCTCGGGTCCCATGATGTCTTCTACATAACTCGGCCAGATGAAGCCGTCTTTATCATCTACACCATTGCGACTGATCTCCTTAATGCCGGCATCAAAACAGCTCTTCATAAAGGCATTACCGTAGTCGAAGAAGTAAGTACCACGCCCAACGAGCGTCTTAATGGCCTCGAAGTGGCGGTGCAAGCCTTTGTTAACCTCTTCTTCAAACTTGGCACGATCTTCTTTGAGTAGTCGGGTACGCTCCTCAAAAGTGAGGGTCACGGGGCAATAGCCACCCTCGTAGACAGCGTGGCAACTGGTTTGGTCGGAGAGCAAATCAATGTGGATATTATTGGAGATGGCATAGTCCAAAAGGTCTACGACATTACCATGATAAGCGATAGAGCAAGCCTCGCCCGTCTTCTGAGCTTCGAGTGCCATGCGGAAAGCCTCTTCGCGGCATTCGGTACGATGCTTTACCCAGCCCTGCCCGTGGCGTGTATCGATACGACTCGAATCAACCTCTGCCGTAATACTCACCGCACCTGCAATATCGGCAGCCTTAGGTTGTGCTCCACTCATACCACCGAGACCACTGGTGACAAAGAGTTTGCCTGCCAAGTTCCCCCCCGTAGGGATATGGAGCTGCATGCGCCCCGCATTAAGTAGTGTATTGAACGTACCATGTACGATCCCTTGTGGACCGATATACATCCAGCCTCCGGCGGTCATCTGACCATAGTTGGCAACCCCCATCTGGGCAGCAATCTCCCAATCTTTGAGGTTGTCGTAGAGCCCTACCATCATCGAATTGGTGATAATAACACGAGGCGCGCTTGGGTGCGAAGCAAAAAGACCTAGAGGATGACCGCTCTCGATGACGAGCGTCTCATTTTGGGTCAATTGCTCCAAATACTTCATGATCAGACGGTACTGAAGCCAGTTTTGGCACACTTGTCCCGTCTCTCCATAGGTTACTAATTCATAAGGATAAAGTGCTACATCAAAGGCAAGATTGTTTTGAATCATCACCTGAAAGGCCTTACCCTCCAAACAACGCCCCTTGTAATCGTCTATTGAAGTCGCTTTGAGGTCGCCCTCGGGACGGTAGCGATAACCATAGATTTTACCTCTCGTCTTGAGCTCTTCGAGGAACTCGGGAGCAAGTTGTGCATGTAATTCACGAGGTACATAGCGCAAGGCGTTACGCAAAGCGACGCGTGTTTGTGCCGGTGTTAGACGGAAACCACGATCGGGAGCTCGACGAATCCCTTCGACGAAAGCCGGATAAGCGGGTAACGTAGCATCTAAAGTTAAGGATGTTGTTCTATTTTCCATATCTTGATAGAGTGATTATGTTTTATTCGTAATGACTAAGTTCATGAGAAAATCCCACTCCTCGGCAGGCAATGATGCGAGGAGGCGGAAGTGAAAGGTTACCCCAATGAGGCGGGCATGGCACGCTCTTTGTAAATAGCGGTCGTAATAGCCCTTACCTCGCCCAAGGCGTACACCTTGCGGTGTAAAGGCCACCCCGGGCACAATGATCAGATCCAACGAAGCGGGATCGACCGCCTCTTCCATGGCTTGCGTGGGCTCGGTGATGCCAAAAGCACCGCCCTCCCGCACCTGATCGACGCGATAAGGATAAAAATCCATCGTCTCAGCCCCCTCCACACGTGGAATGAAAAGCTCTTTCTCCCCCTGATGCGTAAGAAGCATTTGCATACTCGGCTCGTCGGGCAAAGCCTCAAAAAGTCCGATGCGGTGCGCCTGTTGCCACAATGCCGTTTGCTCTATTTGTCGGCAAATGGAGAGCGAAGCCTCATTGCGATACTCCGCCGTAAGGGTGAGCCTGTGGAGCCGGCGAAGTGCAGAGCGGATCTCTTGTTTGGGGATAGACATCATGCAGGACTTTTCGAAACTATAACGACGTTCTAAACGAAGAACGGGCCTCCAACAGCGTAGGATCGTCCATATAATAAACTTGGTAGAAGGCTTCGACTCCTAATATATATTGTGCAATTTGGGCATAGAGGACTCTGCGGAAAAGCTCTTTGCTCTCGAAGAGCATCCCGGGACGCAACTCAATACCTTTTCCCGAGGCAAAGCGTCCGTAGTCTGCCACCAGCGATCCGATCCGATCCAGATAAGCCACAATGGCCATAGCATTGTCCAATTGAGAGAGTACGCCCCGATGGCTATCGGCATACAAGAAAGCATATTCAGTGAGTGTTCCACTCTCCAAACAACGTAAGTAGTAGCTATTGATACCGGTACTGTCTATCGGTATAAAGCGATCGGGCATGATACCCAAGCCCCCATAAACCACACGTCCTCTGTCTGTCTTATAGCGGGGGGCTTTTTTTAGCATCAGACTATCGAGGTTATTATCAAAGGACTCTCCTCCCTCAAAGCGACGAACCAAGTCCTGCTGGTAGAGGTCGACCTCTCCGAGCGTGTAGCTCTTTTGGATACAACGTCCCGAGGGGGTGTGGTAACGAGCAATCGTCAATCGCAACTGCGAACTATCGGGGAGGTAAAAAGCAGTCTGTACCAATCCTTTCCCGAAGGATCGCCTCCCGATAATCGTGGCACGGTCATGATCTTGCATGGCTCCTGAGAAGACTTCGCTACTCGATGCCGAATGCTCATTGATCAAAATTGCCAAGGGAATATCCTGCAAAAGCCCACGACCATCAGCCCGATAGGACTCTTTGGGATAGGCCTTACCCTCGGTATAAACGATCAGCTGATCCTCCCGGAGGAATTCATTAGCCAAACGAATGGCAGGCTCCAGGTATCCACCTGCATTATCACGTAGGTCTATGATGAGATTGTGAAGCCCTTTTTGCTTCAGTTGTGTGTATTTGTCAAGGAAGTCTGCCACCGTATTACGAGCCCATTGTGTGATGCGAATCACCCCCGTTGAGTCGTCAAGCATATACCCCACATCGACGCTGGTTACAGGTACTTCTCCACGCACTACGCTCTTAGTAACGGGCTCCCCATCCCTGAGGAGTCGGAGCTTCACGACAGAGCCGGCCTCTCCCATGAGCAGACTTCGGACGGAGTCGGGGAGCATTTTCTTACCTGCAAAGAGGTAGCTATCGGCTTTGAGGATGCGATCGCCTGCTTGCAAACCGGCCCTTTCGGAGGGTCCTCCGGGTAAAACCTCCAACACCACGGGGGTATCAATGATCGTATTAAACGAAATACCGATACCATAGAAACTGCCCTCGAGACGCTGATTTTCTAGTTCACTCTCCTCACGAGAGATATAGGTCGAATGCGGATCCAACTCGGCAACCAACTTGGGCAGGAGGCGGAGTTGAAGCTCGCGTGTATCGATCGAATCGACGTAATGTTGCGAGATGATATCCAAGACCTGATCTATCGTACTCGCCGAGCGGGTAATTCGATGCGAAAAAAATGGGAGTCGGATGATGAAAAACCAACTTAAACAGCCACCCAAGAGCAACCCTACGAAGGATGCAAAAACTATCGTAAGAGAGGAAAATCTTTTTTTCATACCCTCTATATATACAGCCGTCTTCTCTCTTATTGTTGATTACTTTGATACCGATTCGATCGGGATAAACTGCACATCTATCCCTGCCTTTCGGAGCAGATCCACACCATCCGTAAGGCGATATTCCTCGGCATAGACCACGCGTTTTATTTTGCTTTGTATGATCAATTTGGCACACTCCAGGCAAGGCGATGCGGTAATGTATATGGTTGCTCCATCGCTATTATTGCCCGAGCAGGCCACTTTGGTGATGGCATTCGCCTCTGCGTGCAGGACGTAGGGATAAGTAAGTCCCCCCTCATCTTCGCATACGTTCTCAAAACCCGAGGGAGTTCCATTGTATCCATCGGAAATAATCATCTGATCTTTGACGATGAGTGCACCGACCTGGCGTCGCTTACAATAGGAATTTTCGGCCCAGATGCGTGCCATTCTCAGATAGCGTTGATCCAGTACCAATTGTTTGTCTTCAGCCTGCCCCATAATCATTGAATACCCGTTATTGCAATTACAAAACCCAAATCCATATTTGACACACAACAAGAAAGCCGTTAGTGTACGCCGTGGAATTGGGTCAAAAAGCGTTTGTCATTTTCGGAGAACTGGCGCAAGTCCTTAGCTCGGTACTTGAGGTTGGTAATACGCTCCACACCCAATCCAAAGGCATATCCGCTGTACTCTTCGGGATCAATGCCACTCTCACGCAGAACGTTGGGATCGACCATACCACAACCAAGGATTTCCACCCAGCCTGTATGCTTACAGAATCCACAACCCTCTCCACCACAGATATTACAACTGATGTCCATCTCTGCACTCGGTTCGGTGAAGGGGAAGTAGCTGGGGCGCAAACGGATCTTGGTCTCGGGACCAAAGAGCTCACGAGCAAAGTAGAAAAGAACTTCGCGAAGATCGGCAAACGAAACATTTTTGTCGATATAAAGCCCCTCGATCTGATGGAAGAAGCAGTGTGCACGTGCCGAAATCGCTTCGTTACGATACACACGCCCCGGACAAATCACACGGATCGGAGGTTTCGTATTTTGCATCACACGTACCTGCACCGATGAGGTATGCGTGCGCAACAAGACGTCCGGATTGCGCTTCACAAAGAAGGTATCCTGCATATCTCGGGCCGGATGGTCAAGCGCAAAGTTAAGAGCAGAGAAGACATGATAGTCGTCTTCGATCTCAGGACCCAAGGCGATACTAAACCCGAGTTTAGCGAAGATTTGGACAATCTCCTCACGCACGAGGGTCAAGGGGTGACGCCCTCCAATGGGGGCAGGAGTAGCCGAGCGCGAGAGGTCGAAATGCTCTACGGCACTTTCTGTTCCAAGGGCTTCCCGCAAAGCATTGATGTGTTCTGTTGCTCGATTTTTTACCTCATTGATCAGTGCGCCCAACGCCTTCTTCTCTTCGTTAGGTACACTCTTAAACTCTTCAAAAAGGGCCGGGATCAGTCCCTTTTTACTGAGGTATTTAATCCGTAAAGCCTCAACCTCTTCTTTGGTTTTGGCACATTGTGCACACACCTCCTCTTGGAGGGCGGCGATTTTTTCGGCTAGAGACACAATCTTAGCTTCTTTAATGATTCCACTATTTATAACACATGCCCACCTCTCTATACCCTATCGATGAACGATTCTCAGGATAACGAAAGACGACAAGAGAGCACCCGTCTCCTCTCACTGGGAGGCTACGAGATACTCTTTTCTAATCAAATTCAAAACTCCCCTCCTCCACTTTGAGAGTCGGAAGCTCTGCTGAAAGGGGAACGAAGGGGAGCATGATTATGTTAAGCGTTTACCTTGGCCATGTGAGCGATGAGGCAAAGCACCTTGTTAGAGTAGCCCCATTCGTTGTCATACCAGGAAACAACCTTTACAAACTTATCGGTAAGTGCAATACCGGCCTTGGCATCGAAGATCGACGTGCGAGGATCACTCGTAAAGTCGGTAGAGACAACCATCTCCTCGGTATAGCCGAGGATGCCTTTGAGCTCACCTTCCGAAGCCTTCTTCACGGCAGCACAGATCTCATCGTAGGTAGCCCCCTTCTTGAGCGTTACTGTAAGGTCTACTACCGAAACGTCCATCGTAGGAACGCGAAAAGACATGCCCGTGAGCTTGCCATTCAACTCAGGGATCACCTTACCAACGGCCTTAGCAGCTCCCGTAGAAGAGGGGATGATATTGCCCAACGCAGAGCGACCACCACGCCAATCCTTATTGCTGGGACTATCCACGGTCTTTTGAGTAGAAGTAGCAGCATGCACTGTTGTCATAAGCCCCATTTCGATGCCAAAGTTGTCATTGAGCACCTTAGCAAGAGGAGCCAAACAGTTGGTCGTACAAGATGCGTTGGACACAAATTGCGTACCCTTCTGATAGGTATCGAGGTTTACTCCCGTAACGAACATAGGTGTATCGTCCTTAGAAGGAGCCGACATAACTACATACTTGGCTCCTGCTTTGATGTGGCCCTCGCTAAGCTCCTTGGTAAGGAAGCGACCCGTAGACTCTACCACATACTCTACACCCACAGCACCCCAATTGATGAGGGCAGGATCTTTTTCCGCCGTAACACGGATCTTGCGACCGTTTACCACGAGCATTCCATCTTCCGCAGCCACCGTACCCTCAAACTTACCGTGTACGGAGTCGTACTTGAGCATATACGCCATATAATCCACCTCGATAAGGTCGTTAATGGCAACGACTTCGATGTCGTCTCTAAGGAGAGAAGCTCTGAAAACAAGGCGGCCAATTCGGCCAAAACCGTTAATACCTACTTTAATCATTATGCTTTCTTGTTTAGTATATTGAAATGACAAAAATGCTACTACTTTGCAGTAGACTCTCCGCCACACCAACACCCTATTTTAGGAGCTGGGGATCAACGCCCGTCTACTCTCCTTGCAAAGGTACTAATAATTTGATGACCTAGCCCCCTCTTGTCACACCTTCCGGTAAGAGGAGCACTTACCCACGGAACAACAAAGAAAAAGCCCCCTCGAAAAAACTCAGGCGATCAGGATTTGAACTCCTGCCCAAGAATTTTTTCGATAGAGGCCTCTAAACAAAAAAGTACAGGGCTACAACTTCAGAACCTTTTGGACTGTAACTTTTTCCGCACAGGACAGACGTACCAAATAGCAACCGCTCGGGAGTCCCTCCAGAGAGCATTCTAATCCGGAGCGTTGTTCGCAGAGGAGATCTCCACCCACACTATATACCTGTATGTACAAAGGGGACTCTGCCCCAACGACCCGCACTCGATCCCCCTCAAGGAGAACCAGCCACTCGGTATTTACGTTCGGAACCTCGACAAACGCTACGTTAGAACCGTCATAGTCTATCCACTCATCATACTTCTTCTCCTTAGAGTAGATGCAAATCTTGATGAGCCAATTGCGAGCCGTAGCCTCTCTCAGCATATCGGGAGTAAGCTCATTAAGATCTTCGGGATCTTCACAATCTTTGGCATAAAGAACTCCGGGAGTCGTAGAGGTGCGATCGGGAAGACTTCGTACCAAGAGGCGCATCTGCTCCTTTGGGAGGCGATTCCCTGCCACTTTGATAGAGGTCAAATCCCGTTGCGATCCGAGTGTCAATTGCTCTATCTGATTGTAGCTCAAACTAATCTCCCTAATATGAGGACATGGGGAGAGATCCACCTGCTTGAGTTTGCTACGTGTGAAATTGGCAACCGTAATCTCTCCTATAATTTTGATTGTAGGACTCTGTACGATTACCTCGCTCCAGTCCCCATTGAGGAGGTCCCCCGAAACTCCCTCTGCCTTTATATCTGTTAGGGATGTCAGGAAGAAGTACATTTTCTCTCCCACCGTAGTTGCCGTGGATAGGGAAATATGACTCTGCCCCCAAGAGTAGATGGGAATCAATGCAAGGAGGAATAGCGAAATCTTCTTATTCATAAACCTCATCACAATATTCGTTTGGTTACTTGTAACTTACCATGGCACCGATACACGAGAATCAAAATCGGGGGGCTCATGCGAAAGGAAAGAGCGTACTCACCCACTGCCACGGACATAAAAGGAATAGCAATGCCATCGAGACCATAAATGGATACGAGCTCCACTTCAGGGGACGTCGTGATGTAGATCATATCGCCTCGGCAAGAAAGCATCAAAGAGGACTCCTCCACTCCGAGATCCGACAAACCACTCCATAGGGGATCTATTTCCCATCTTAGTATCGGCAATCCATTATTGTACGAAGAAGAGAGCAACCAAGTTTTATTAAAATCCCAGTTAGGATAGGAATCCTCTTGCCTCATCTCCTCGGGAGATCGAGGTTTAACGTCACTATCACCTCCGTTAGGTCCCGCAATACCGGGGAGCGTGGGGTTAACCGTTTTATCGTAAATCACATTCTTGATCGTACCCGTACCATAACCACCCAAAACCGCTCCGACAAACATCGAAGACGTAGAGGCAGCAGTCACCTGCCCAATGGAATAAACACAATCCAGCAGTGAGGTACTATATGTAAAGAAACCACTCACTCCGCCTACATTCTGATCACCCTCAACCGCCGAGCTTGTATAGCAATTGCGAATGGTCGATTCGTTGGTACGTCCCGCAATACCTCCTACATAAGAGACGCCCATGACCTTGCCACAACGACTGACAGACTCCGATACTTTAGAGTGCTCTAGAGATCCAAAAAGACCTCCTGTCCACTCGCCTCCTTCGATGAGAGAGGTTGTGCAAGAGGCACGCTCCACCGTTGATTTATTGCAAAAACCAACAAGACCACCGCAGTGGCGGGGTTGAATGCCATTGAACACAGTACCAAGGACTTGCCCTTGAGCATGGCAACCAATCACCGCCCCTTCTTCACACCAACCGATCAATCCTCCAATATAATCACGACCCGACAGCGTAACATCTGCCGAAGAGTGCTCCGTGCGCCCCCAAGCCTGAAATCCGATCAAACCACCGGCATAAAAGGCCATGCAATCAATCTCTGATTTTTTGACATGGCAATTTTCGATCCGAGACTCAAACGTATAGGCAAAAGCGACTGCCACATTTTCGAGTCCTGCCACAAAGGCATCTAACAATGTAAGGTTGCGCACCGATCCCTGAGCGACGTAGCCAAAAAGGGCTTGATATTCCTCTCCGGGGCGGTTGATGTAGAGATGCGTAATGCTATGCCCTTGACCATCATAATGCCCCTCAAAGCCCGTCTTGGTACGGACTCCTCCGATCATGAAGTAGCCTCCGATCGGCATCCAGCCTTCTCCTCCATTAAGGTTCTTCGTTTCGGCAAGATCAATATCATTAACTTGTACGAAGTAGAGATCGCTCAGGTGATTACCTCCATTGACCATCTCTGCCATCCAAGCCAAATGCTCAGGCGTGGAGATTTGATACGGGGACTCTGCAGTCCCAACTCCCTGAGAAGGGTTCATGGGACTAAACGTTCCCCCGGCCGCTGTAAGGGTAACAAACCACAGGAAGGAAAGAGCTGTAAAGCTCTTTATAATCATCTTCTTGATACTCATAATTAGGGTATTAGGATCTTTACAGAGGCCTCTTCGGTCACTATTATATAGCTTTGAGCCGATACGAGACGCGTTTTGGCTCCTCTAGCAAAAGATCCCGAAACCACCAAGCGACCCTCTACCGTGTAAATCTTTGCCTCTGTGTCTTGCTTCCATACCAAACCATCTGCAACCAGAGCAAAAGGGGAAGCCTCTTCAGTAATCGCCTCAATAGCAGTCGTTGCTCGTGCTTTCACGGGAATACTTGCCGTAGATTCTCCCGTAGCACACAACAATTTGGTATCAACCACCTCGCGCCCCGTAGGGGTGTACGAAAGTATCAGCGTACCTCCTGCAGCAGGGAGTTTATTGAGTGAGAGCGTGAGAGCGGGGATGGCATCACGCAATTGGAATAAGATTTCCTCCGTGGCGTTTTCGGCCGTAACAGTTATCTCGCGCGTCACCGTAGCACCTACGGCAACTGAACCGAAGTCTACGGTCTCAGGAGAAATACTCCATTTAATCTCGGGGGCTTCGTACTCAGCCATGGGCACAGCACTTACCTCCAAATTTTCAAATGCGTAAAGAGAGAGCGAGTTTTCGGTAAAATATTCACCACCACTCTTGTAGGGCACACCATTAACAACCCAATGGTGCAACTCAACCTTACCGTCGGGATTGTTGAAAGGGGCGATCTCAAAAAGAATCTCATTACCGGGGTCTACCGTACTGCCACTCTCCACCTCAGGGGAGCCGTATCGCCCACGATCCATACACTTGATAACAGCAGTTTTAGGTTGTGAATAGGTGATTGTACGTGTCTCTCCGGACTTGTAAAACTTCACCTCCAAATGCATCCCGTCAACAATGTTTTGCTTATAAAAAATATCGGGTTTAGAAGAAAATGGGAAGGTATCCAAAAGCCAACAGAGGATGAAGTGATCTTGGTCCACCGCCGAATCAAAATAAACCGATCCTTTAAGAGGAAGCATGTATACATCGCCCCCCGGTTCCGTAGGTGCGATCTCAGTTCCATAATCGTCCTGCTCATCAATCTGTACCTTTTTGCCTTTAGATCCCTCTTTGGGTACTACAAAGGTCACAGGAACAAGCTTACGACAATCCACCCGAATCGTTGTCGTAGAGGCAGAAATCTGCTCAATTTGATAGTTTTTTTTGTTGTATGATTTTGAGATTTCGTGCTCACGATTACCTGCTCCCTCAAACCACAAATAATCTACATACCCCTCCGCCGGAGTTACTTCCAGGCGAATTGTCGCACCCTTAGTCACGGAATAAGTATAACCATTGCTCTCGGGCTTCACCTCCAATGGAGTACCATCCTTGATCTCAAAGACTCGCTTAGAGTGGATAGACTCCAAATCCGAGGCAAAATCTACACGAACGTGCTCTGTCTGAGCCTGAGCAACAAATAAAGCTCCCAGAGAAAGGAGCAAAGCGAATAGATGTCTTTTCATTCCTTTATTCTAATTCTATATTCTTTATCCTTGATGATCAAATCTGTAATTTAAAAGCACGATCTCCCGAACGGACAATGTATATGCCTCCAACTTCATCGGGTATCGAGAATGAGGCATGCCCCATGGCATCAGCCTTTGTCTCTCCCAAGCAAATGCCCTCTACCGAGTAAAACATGACAACAGAGTGCGCCAAGGCTCCCGACAATTCGATCGTTCCGTTCCCTCTTGAGAAAGAAAATGCCGTGCCATCTGCAACCACTTCTACGGCACTTGACTGCAAACCGTCATACTCTACGGCATCATTTTCCGAGCCGTTAAAGTCGCAAACAAGCCAATTCTTTGCTTTGGCGATCTTCACATCTGTATCAAGGCATTTATTCCCCTCTGAACTTCCCTTACTGTCTATGACATAAATCAGAGCCAAAACGCCTTGCTCAGGCTGCGGTAGAGCTTGCATGATTGTAGTCATGGAGGCACCCTCTATCCTATTTCCCCAAAGCCTTACCTCGACCAGCTTAGGCATTCCCTCCAAATTAAGAGTTGTAAGCTTATTGTTGTTACAGGTCAAGTGGGTAAGTTTGGCATTGTGAGTCAAATCCAACCCTGAGAGGTTATTGTCCGAACAGATCAGTTTTTCCAATCCTCTATTGGCGGATAGATCGAGTTCTGTGAGCTTACAACCATCTACCGTCAGCTCTTTGAGGGCTTGCAACTGCTTCAAGTCAATAGATTCAATCGGGTTCTTGCCACAATCCAATTCCTCTAGCAAATTGTGTGCACTCAAGAGCACTTGAGAGAGTTTATTCCCATAACAATAAAACCATTTTAACTTCTTATTTTCATCCACGTTAATCTCCGAGAGAAGATTATTAGAGCAACCCAATCCCTCGAGTTCTCTATTCTTTTTCAGGTCCAGTACCGAAATTTGATTTTGCCCACAACTCAGGACACGCAACTTTTCATTGTTGGATACATCCAATTGTGTCAGCTTATTGTCACGACAATACAACTCCGTAAGAGCCTTATTATCCCCTAGTGGTAAACTTTTGAGTGCATTATTATGGCAATAGAGGATCGCAAGCTCCGTATTGACCCTCAGGTTCAATTCCGAGAGTTTGTTATCGTAGCAGTAGAGACCTTGCAGGTGTTTATTTTGCGAAAGATCCAATGCATTTAGTGCATTGCCACTACAATTAAGATGGGTCAAATGCTCATTGCTACGCACATCAATCCCCTCTAGTTTGTTGGAATAACAGTACAATTTTTTCAGTTCCGATGCCTGACTAACATCCAGCTGAGTCAGCTTGGCATTGGAGCAATCAAGTTCCGTCACAAGCCCTTCGATGGTTATCAACTTATCCGAAAGCGTGTAGGTTATGGGCTTGCCGTTCACAAAGTCAGTTGCATTCTTTACGCCGGAGAGCTTAACCTCTCCCGTTGCAACGATTTTGATTTTAACTTTACTCCCGACACTCAACTCGGTTTTCATTGAGACTGTGGGATGAGACGAATTGCTGTCATCGGCAGCTCGGAGAGCTGTATTCGTCCACAAAGCAAGGATTAACAATCCTGCAAATTGCATCGTTTTTTTTCTCCAAATGGAGTTGATCGAATAATTCATATTTTTTATCTAAGTTAGGGTTACGGCACAATAAAAAACTCCACAAATTTGTAGAGAAAACGGGATTATTCCCGAAAAGGGTTGCTCTTAAAAAGAGTTTTTTCAAAGACTCCAATAGCCTAAATGGAGGGAGTCAAAAGCGGCATTTACCATAAGCCCGGATCTCCGTAGGAACAAAATTTCCATACGAAACCACTGAACCATTGCAAATAGTTCGACCCTCTCCCATGTTGTTACTTCTTATATGGCACCATCTCATGCCATCTCTTTAAGCAAAGGTAGGGAAAGATCCTGAAATTATAGGCTAAAAACAAAAAAAGTAATGCCCTCTAGTAAAAACATTTTCGGGCAAAAATTTTTCGGAAATGGGCCAACAATAATCGGAGTCATTCCCAAGCACCTTTGGGCAAACTATTTGACACAGCGAAAAAGGGCAATCGGTGAAGTGGCACGAAGCTCCACCTCTCTGTAATAGTGTGCAAACTGCACTTGGTACTCGCTGAACGTCTGATTAGGAGGCATAAAAAAGCCCTTTTTTTCCAACACATGGCGAGCAATCCAATCGGGAATGCGACGCATCCCTCGCACATAAAGGCATCCGAAAAAGAGTCCGTTGGGTTTGAGTACGCGGTATATCTCTCGTATTGCTCGGGATTTATCGGGAAAAGCCTGAAATCCATTCATCGACAAGACAGCGTCAAAACTCTCATCGTCAAAGGGGAGGTTGCCCACATCGCCCTGCACAAAACGCAAAAAAGGAGGCAAAGCATCGCCAAAACGTCTTTTGGAAATCTCGATCATCTCCTCAGAGTAATCCAGTCCTACAATCTGCGCCACATCGGTCATTCTCAGGTATTTTTCATAGGTAAAGACAGCCGTACCTACGGGAACATCCAGCAACACTCCTGCAAAATCATTGGGAAGCATATCAAGAACTTCCCGAGCAATCTCATTGTCATCAATCCCCCACAGCCCACGCATATAGAGCCGAGACCACCACCGACGCCCCGTAAGGAGATCATCATAATGGTTCATTCGTTTGGTGTAAGCGCTTCTTTGTTCGTCCATAATCCCGTAATTTGGACTGCAATAGTACAAAAAAAATGGTTAGAGAGTGTATTTACCACCCTCTAACCGAGTCTCATTTGCTATGAAAATCCGATTTATAGATCGTCTTCGATAGAAGCACTCTTGGCATACGCACTTGGTTTTGCCTCAAAAAAGTCTGTCTTAATCAGATTGGAATTGCTATACTGCGATACCCAACTCATGCTGGCGGGTTCCTCCTCGTGCCCGGGAAAGATTACCCCCAATCCCAAGTTGGCACTGCGCAAGTTGGCAAGATACATGATATAGTCGCTCACCATCTGCGTGGTAAGGCCTTCGATTTCATCGCCGATGACGTACTTCCCCCAAGCAATTTCCTGTAAAGCTCCCTCTCGGATCATCTCCAAAAATTCGGCTTCTCGCTCGGGAGTGAATAGTTCGGGCTGCTCCTGCTTGAGCTCCAAGATCATTGAACGGAAAAGCCACAGGTGCGTGTTTTCGTCACGGTTGATGTATCGAATCTCCTGCACCGACCCGGGCATCTTACCCATACGACCAAGGTTATAAAAGAACATGAATCCCGAATAAAAGTAGACCCCTTCAAGGATGTAATTGGCCACCATCGTACGCAAAAGTTGCTCGGGTGTTTTATGAACCTGGAAGTCGTTATAGATATCTCCGATGAACTTATTTCTTTTGAGGAGATGCTCATCGTCACGCCATTGATAGAGCACGGAAGTACGTTCCTCGGGAGAACAGATCGTATCAAGCATATAACTGTAACTCTGCGAATGCACTGCCTCTTGAAAGGCTTGGATCGTGAGACAGAGATTTACCTCGTTGGCTGTAATATATTCACCCACATTGGGTAAGTTGGCTGTTTGGATGCTATCCAAGAAAATGAGAAAAGAAAGTATCTTATCGTACGCCTTCTTCTCCGCCGGACGTAGCAGACGATAATCCTTTACATCCTGGCTCATATTGATCTCCTCGGGGATCCAAAAGTTATTCATTGCCGTGCGATACCAATTGGATACCCATGCGTATTTGATATTATTGAAGTCATTGAGGTTGGTGGTATTGCCATTGATCAGCCGACGCTTCGACAGATCGATATCACCATATTCATTAAAGAGAGCTTTCTTTTTGAGATCCATAATTTATAATCGTTATGCAGAACAGGTATCGCAAGCCTCTACTTCGAGAGCCAAGCTACGGATATAGTAAAGAGTTTTTACCCCTTGGTGCCAAGCACGGAGATAGAGATCTCTAATCCCCCCAAAGGTGATCTCCTGCGTAATGTAGAGGTTGACACTCTGCGCCTGATCCAAGTGACGCTGACGAATGCCCGCTGCATCGATGACCCACTTCTGGTCAATCTGATGCGCTGTTTTGTAGAGCCAAAAGGTCTGATCAGAGAGATCGGGAGCTACACGAGGCACAATGGAGCCTTTCTTCTCCTCGAGAAAGAAGCGATTCATGATCGGATCTATACCGGCCGTAGTACCCGCTATGATGGAGGTCGAACTGGTCGGTGCGATGGCGAGGAGATAGGCATTGCGCATCCCCAACTCGGCCACTTGATGAGCTAATTTCTGCCAACGCTCACTCACATAGCCTCGCTTGGTGAAGTATTGCCCCGTCTGCCAATCACTGCCTGCAAAACGTGCATACGCCCCCTTCTCCGTAGCGAGGAGGGACGATGCCTCGATGGCGTAATAATTGATCTGCTCGTAGAGTTTATCCATAAAGTCCAAATGCTCTTGGCTCTCCCATGAAATCCCTCGCTTTGCAAGCAGATGGTGATAACCGCTACTGCCCAACCCAATGGGTCGCATCTTCATATTGGTAATCTCGGCATAAGGGATCGGGTAGAAGTTGAGGTCGATCACATTGTCAAGAGCCCGCACAATGGTATGAATGGTATCGCGCAACTCAACAGCATCATCCGTATCGATATTGCCCAATACGAGCGAGGCTAAATTACATACGACGAAGTCACCTGCAATAGTTTTCTCGACAACGACCTCTTCGCCCTCCTCCAACACGACCGTCTGCTGCTTCAGGCGGATTTCTCTTTGAGACTGCGCAATTTCGCTGCAAAGGTTGGAACAATAGATAATCCCACAGTGCGGATTGGGATTCATCCGGTTGACGGTGTCTCGATTAAAGATGAAGGGAGTGCCCGTCTCTACGGCACTCTTAATGAGCAAACGCAACATATCCTTGATGGCGATAGGGCGCTTGGCCAATCTATTGTCCTGCAAACACTCCTTATAACGTTGGGTCCACTCTTCGCCCCAATAGTCTTCGAGAGCATATCCTTTGACTACAAGCACCTCATGAGGACAAAGCATATACCACGTTCCATTGGGATCAGTCTCTACTTGTTGCCAAAAGTAATCGGGAATGCAGACTCCGGGAAAGACATCATGTGCCTTCATCCGATCATCTCCATTATTGGTTCGTATTTGAAGAAATTCGGGCATATCCCGATGCCAAATATCAAGGTAAAGAGCCACAGAACCTTGCCTCACCCCGAGTTGATCCACCGCAATGGCGGTATCGTTGGCAAGCTTAACCCATTTGAGTACACCACCGGCCACACCTTTGAATCCTCGTATGTCGCTTCCAACAGCTCGCACTTTGCCAAGGTAAATACCCATACCGCCTCCATACTTGGAGACCTGTGCAAAATTGTCGATCGTGCGATAGATCCCGATCAGATTGTCAGGCATCACATCAATAAAACAGCTGGAAAGTTGGCTCAATGGCTTGCGCGCATTACTCATCGTGGGTGTTGCCATCGTAACTTTCAGTTGCGACAGCATCGTGTAGATCTTGGTAGCCCACTGCACCTTGTGTCGCTCGGGCATCGCCAGATGCATGGCAATCCCCATAAACATCTCTTGCGGACTTTCCAAGACGGTATGATCGCCCGAATGAATCAGGTATCGCTTGGCTATGAGGTGCAGACTACTATATGTGAGTAGATTGTTGCGACTATTATCGATAACGACCGCAAGCTCATCAACCTCCTCCTTGGTGTAGTGCTCCAGGATGTAGTGTCCATAAAGCCCCTCTTCGGTAAGAAATTTAATCTTGTCGTAAAAACTTGTAAGGTGGTACTTCTCCTCCACCAGCTCCAACCCTTTACGCAATTCGAGTCCCAGGAATCGGGCAGCAATGAACTCCCAATGGGGAGCTTCAGGCGTGATTAACTCCACGGCTGCTTTGGTGAGCATCTTGAGGGCATTCGCCCCCTCTTTATAGAAAGCGCAGAACTTGGCATAGAGCAGATCGAGAGCGTAGGCAGCCCCTTGGTACTGCTCCTGAATCTCTTTGAGGAGCGATATAACCTCTTCATCGCTGACCAATTGGCGAAAGCGATTGACCACTTCACGCGCCTCGCTGTGCTTGGTACGATAAAGAATGTAGGCCTTGGCTACCTTGTAATAACCACTAGCCATCAAGCGGGTCTCCACAATATCTTGTACCACCTCCACTTCGATGGCATCGGAAGTGGCGATCTCCGACAAAATTTGTTCACATAGAGTATTGAGCTCGGTCGTGGTAACACGTGTTTCGGTGGCTCGGAAAGCCCGACGCAAGGCGTTCTTGATCTTCTCGACAGAGAAGGGTTCTGTCTGTTTATTCCGCTTAATTATCTTCATTGATCCCCAAGGATAGATTATTGCGATAACAAAGGTAATAGAAAGCCCTCCCCCACTATATAGACAAATCCTATCACTGAATAAATTCAAAGAATAACTTCTAAAACCACTCGGCTTTTAGGGCAAAGAACAACGCCGTCCCAAATACATTTTTGGACAACATCGGGTAAAGAGCCCATCCCATTTTCGATCCAAAATTAAAAAATAGGCCTAAAACGAATCATTCATTGGGCAAAAAAGGGTACTTTTGCAGGGACTAAAGGATTTCGGTAGATCCCTATTACCCTCCAAGGGGGATTGCTCGACGAACAAGCCATCATGGGATATAGGTTTTGCCGAAACGGTCTGGTCGCAAAAAGGCTACGAGTAATCGAATAACTACTATTGATAATGGTTTCAGAAAATCCTTTCTTGGTCTTCGGGGGATCCAGCTCCCAATACCTTACCGAGCAAATTTGTAAAAGTTTGGGGTGCCCTATGGGGCGTATGACAACGCAACGCTTTGCCGATGGCGAGTTCGCTGTATCATACGAAGAGAGCATCCGTGGTAGAGATGTATTCCTAGTACAATCTACCTTCCCTTCGGCAGACAATCTGATGGAGCTTCTCCTGATGGTCGACGCTGCCAAACGTGCCTCGGCACACTACATTACGGCCGTAATCCCCTACTTCGGGTGGGCACGTCAAGACCGCAAAGACAAACCCCGTGTATCCATTGGTGCAAAACTGATCGCCGACCTCCTCAGCACTGCAGGCATTACCCGCCTCATCACCATGGATCTCCATGCTGACCAAATTCAAGGGTTCTTCGATGTACCCGTAGACCACCTCTATGCATCGTCGGTATTCATGGAATACATTGAAAAGACCATGCCCCTGGACAATCTCGTTGTAGCCACTCCAGATGTAGGCGGTACCAAGCGTGCCAGTAGTTATGCACGCCACTTGGGGGTACCCATGGTGATCTGCCACAAAACCCGTCTCCGTGCCAATGAAGTAGCCGAAATGCGTATCATCGGAGATGTAGAGGGTAAGGATGTACTCCTTGTAGACGATATCGTAGATACTGCCGGTACCATTACCAAGAGTGCGGATCTCATGCTCAAACACGGAGCTAAGAGCGTACGTGCCATGGCAAGCCATGCCGTAATGAGTGATCCCGCCACCGAGCGCGTGACCAATTCGGGTATGATCGAAATGATCTTTACGGATTCCATCCCCTATACCAAGGATTGCCCCAAGGTAAAGATCATCTCTGTAGCAGAACTTATTGCGGAGTCGATCAAGCGTGTTTGCAGCCACGAGTCGATTAGTTCTCTCTATTCGTTCTAGGCTCTATACGAAACAAAGACTCCGGAGTTTTCCAACAAAGTCATTCAAAAAGGGGGATGCGCTGATGGCGTATCCCCCTTTTTTCCTATAAGACGTTCCTTTTACGTGAGAAGGAACGCCTTCTCTTATTACAATAGCTCCCGAAAGCCCTCAAAGACAACTATCGGGCAATGATAAGAGACTGTACCCAATCTCCCGCTTGTACATAGTACACCCCGGATGGCAATTCAGCCACCGATATACGTGCAGGTGCAGCCTCAGCAATGCAACGTAGGGCAATACTTCCGGATAAATTATAGAGGACAATCTCTGTGCCGGGCTCCACGCGACTGACTTCAATCCACTCCGTAGCAGGAGATGGGTATACCGACGGATTGGTGGAACCGATTGACTGAAGAGCATTACTCTGAATTCCTTCATATTCTTCCATTTTGTCATTCATGTCTACAGAGAAGACCTTCCAATCTTTATCCATTGCCATTCGGACATCACTTACAAGACACTTGTTCTTGTCGGGTTCCGGTTGATTATCCTTTCGATAAACTACAAATTGTCCATACTCAAGGGCTCCGAGGCTCGTGGGAGGAACAAACTGAGGAAGACTCTTAACGAGATTAGTCATAGCTTCCCCCTCAATCTCATTATCGAAGACGATAACACTGATGAGTTTCGGTGAATGGAGTGTCAATTCTCGGAGGTAATTGACATGTAGCTGTACCTCTCGCAGAAGGGTATTCTGACTGAGGTCTATTTGCGAGATATTACATCCTGCCGCAAAGAGTTTCTCCAGTTTTGTGCAAGATTTTACGTTAATATTCATCCATTTATTCCCTGAACAATTCAACTCTCTCAGATTGACCAAACCCGAAAGATCTTGCTTGGGGATATTGCTATTGATGCAGAAAAGTTGCTCCAAAGTCGTAATGGCAGAGACATTGATCGCTCCTACAGGACTATTGGAAGTATTGAGTACTTTGAGTTTTTTCGGTGTCCCCAAAACCAAATTGGAGAGGTTGGCATTGGAGCTGCAGTTAAGACTCTCCAATTCAGGATTGCCACTAATGTCCAGTGAGGTAACATGGACATCACTACAATTGAGGCTCTTAATTTTTCCCTTAATGACGAGATTTTGACTATTTAGTCGGTAGTAGCGACGACCTCCGGCTGTACTATGATAAGTTCCTCCCTCTACTTCAAAATCTTCACCCTCATAAGCCTCCAAACCTAGAGGAATATAATTCTCTCCCTGACCTACGGTAAGTGCAGTGGTTAGTTTGATAACCTCATTCGATACATGAGGTTGGTAGTTTTCTCCCTTATAATCTTCATTGGCAGCCGTTCTGATGGCCCAATTCTTCTCTATCGCTACTTTAACCAAATCAGGTGTACAGACGTTCCCTTCGTCAGTCACACTCGGATGCAAATCGACGAGGACAACAAACCCTTTATCCTTATCAACACGAGAAGGCAGTGAATTAATAAAAACCTTCATGTTGTCTTTTTTGATCTGATTGCGATGCACGAAGATTATTCCCAAAGAAGTACATCTCGTCACATCCAAAGAGGATAGTTTATTCCCTCCGAGAGCCAGGATGGAAAGGTCTTGGAGCCCCTTCACATCAATTTTTTCCAATAGAGCTTGCTGTATGCCCAACTTTTTGATCTTAGGACACTTAGAGAAGTCAGCTTCCTGTATAAATTGGTTACCTCCCATCATGTCCTCTGCAAAAAATTCTTCCAAATCCGGGGCGCTTTCGATCTTAAGACTTTTAATGCGAAAAGACGTAGCTTCAATCTTTTTGATCTTGCCTGTAATTTCTACCTCAGGACGTACAACTTTGTACCATTTGCAAGGGTTGCCAATCGCATTCACCCCATCTCGAAGGAATTGCAGAGCGTCCCCCACAACAGCTTCTTCATTGAGTGCCAATGCAACTTCGCCACCGACGGCGGCATTCGTAGTGAGAGAAACCTTGTCTTCTTGTGCTCCTGCTACGAAACAGCTCAAACAAGGAAGTAATAGGCCAAAAAGCCATGAGTAAATTCTTTTCTTCATAATTTGTGTATAGTTTCTAATTTACTTTCTCTATCATAAAATTACTCGAAAATGAGCGGAAAAATGTTTTAAGGTATTATCATCTCATCTTTAAACACTTCAATCGAAAGTCATTCTTCTCTAAAAATGAGACCCTTCGGCCATTTACGATGTACTCCAAAATCTTTGGGATTCAGGATGTCGTCCTATATAATCCCAGTAAGAAGAGGATAATTAAAAGCCTCCTTCAAAATCATTTCCATTTTCTTTTCTACATCATAAACTCTACATACAACACTTCGTGCTAACTAGACTGCAATAATACACATTAAAATTGGAACTGACAACATTTTTGCTATATTTTTTCTCAAATAAGGACATTTTGTTCATATTCATCCAATGGGAACATTGCAAAGAGAAAGTCGATGGAATCAGATTTCCTCCTATTCACAAAGTATTATTTCCCAAAGAGTAAAAATAATCGGAGCTCTTCCCTAAAGTCGAAGACTTGGTATGGATTCACGGAATACGGGGCAAAAGTTACAAAACTCCTGCCCTACACTTTTGCAATTCTAGCCCTGCATTTTCTCTCCTACTGCCCAAAAGTGTTTTGTCCCCTTTCTTCCTCTTTTATTATCCCTCTCTGCAACTCCTTACCGACCCTCGTTATCTCTCTCCCAAACTTTTCAAAAAAAAACTGCCCTTCAGAGGAAAATCCTCCAAAGGGCAGCTCTATTTTGCGAGTCACCTACTCCTCTTCCCTATAAAAGGGAGAGACCGTAGGGAAATCTATCTACTACTTCGCTTGCTCCTCTTTGAGCTTAGCAAAGAAATCATCACATGCACACATCGTGGGTACAAGATTACGATCTCCATAACCATTGTCCACACGAGCTACATTGATCCAGAACTTGTTGTCGTGCAAGAAAGGAAGGGCAAAAGCGGCCTTTTCACGCGAATAGCAGTGCTTCCACTCATCTGCCACAATTTCATATTGAGGGTGTGGTGCATTCTTAAGTACGTTATCGTCTTTATCTGCCTTACCTTGAGCAATCTCTTGAGCCTCTTGATAGATGCAATCCATCACATCGCAGAAGCGATCAATCTCAGCCTTGCTTTCACTCTCGGTAGGCTCAATCATCAACGTACCATGCACAGGGAACGAAAGCGTGGGAGCGTGGTAACCGAAATCCATCAAACGCTTTGCAATATCGTTTTCATCAATACCGGTCTCCTCCTTTACCTTACGACACTCAAGGATCAACTCGTGACCAACACGACCCGTGGCTCCCGTATATACAATACCATAGGTATCTTTGAAACGAGCTGCCATGTAGTTGGCATTTACAATAGAGAGTGCTGTGGCCATACGAAGCCCCTCAATACCCAGTAGGCGAATGTAGCTATACGTGATCACAAGTATTCCTGCCGATCCATAAGGAGCTGCTGACACCTGATTGGTACCATCACCAAAGCGGACAGCATGCTTGGGCAAGTGAGGAGCCAAATGCTGACGTACGCAAATAGGACCAACACCGGGCCCTCCACCTCCATGAGGGATCGCAAAAGTTTTATGCAGATTAAGATGGCACACATCTGCTCCGATGTAACCGGGATTGGTATGGCCTATCTGCGCATTCATATTGGCACCATCCATATAAACCTGACCGCCACAGTCGTGGATACGTTGACACAAGTCTACGATATTGGTCTCAAAAATACCATGCGTACTGGGGTAAGTGATCATCATGGCAGCAATTTGATCCTTGTGGGCTTCAGTCTGTGCCATGAAGTCGTCCCAGTCCACATTGCCTCGTTCATCCGTCTTTACAACGACGATCTTGTAACCACATTGTACGGCACTGGCAGGGTTTGTACCATGTGCCGAAGCAGGCAAAATAACAACATCACGATGCCCCTGACCGATGCTTTCAAGGTAAGTACGGATCGTGCGAAGCCCCGTATATTCACCGCTGGCACCTGAATTTGCTTGGAATGACGTGGCGTCGAAGCCCGTGATCTTGGCGAGATAATCGGCAAGATTATCGATCATTTCGGTGTAACCCTCTACCTGATCATCAGGTGCATAAGGGTGAATGTTGGCAAAGTAAGGATTGCTCAACGCGAAAAGTTCGCTCGCTGCATTGAGCTTCATCGTGCAGGAGCCGAGAGAAATCATTGAGTGTGCTAGCGAAATATCCTTGCGATCAAGACGCTTAATGTAGCGCATCAATTCTGTTTCGGTATGGTAGTTCTTGAAAACATCATACTGCAAGAAGTCGCTTGTACGCTGCCACTTCCGATCCACATAAAGGGTATCTTGAGGTACATCGTCTACCGTAGGAGCTTCTTTACCGATAGCCTCAGCAAAAATATAACCGAGGACACCCAAATCTGAAGGCAAGGTCGTTTCATCAATGCTGATTCCCACACAAGTGCAGCAATCGAAGTAACGAAGATTGACACGACAGTCGAGGGCGATCTCACGAAGGTGTTCCATATCCACCCCCTCGGGTAGCCCAACAACCAAGGTATCGAAGTAGTCCTTATTATACTGTTTATAGCCTAGCTTTTCGAGCATCGAAGCCAAATAACCTGCATAACTATGGATACGCCGTGCAATACTACGGAGTCCTTCTGCACCATGATATACAGCGTAGAATCCACTCATCGTAGCGAGCAGTGCTTGTGCCGTACAGATGTTTGACGTTGCCTTCTCACGCTTGATATGTTGCTCACGGGTCTGGAGGGCCAAGCGGTAAGCAGGACGTCCATAGGCATCCTTAGAGATACCAATGATGCGTCCGGGGATCTCACGCTTATACTCCATACGACAAGCCAAATAACCTGCAGAGGGGCCGCCAAAGTACATAGGGATACCGAAGCGTTGAGCAGAGCCGAAAACGACATCAGCTCCCCACTCTCCCGGAGGGGTAAGCATCACCAGACTCATCAAATCCGCAGCTACGGCAATAAGGGAACCATTGGTCTTGGCTTTAGCTACAAAGTCCTCATAGTTGTTAATCGCCCCTACGGAGTCAGGATACTGGATAATAACTCCAAAGATATCAGGAGTAAACTCGAGTGTCTGGTAGTCACCTATAACGAGATTCATCCCTTGAGGGATCACACGGGTGCGGATCACAGCTTGCGTCGTCTCAAACACACGCTTGTCCACGAAAATAGTATTAGCTCCGGCCTTAACCTGAGTGCGGCTACGTTCGTTGTAAAGCAAGAGGGCTGCCTCAGCACCAGCCGTTGCTTCATCGAGGAGAGAACAGTTGGTCAATGGGAGAGCCGTGAGCTCGTTGATAACCGTTTGGAAGTTAAAAAGAGCCTCAAGACGCCCCTGCGAAACCTCAGCTTGATAGGGTGTATAAGAGGTGTACCAAACAGGATTTTCGAGCACATTACGCTGAATAGGAGCAGGCGTCACCGTATCATACCAACCCTGACCTAAGTAAGAAGTAAAGGGTTTATTCTTAGAAGCGAGCTCGGCAAGATGCTCTGCCAATTCTCGCTCCGTCATCGCCTCGGGAATGTCGATTTGCTCTTTGAGGAAGATATTCTCAGGGTACACTTGATGCATCAATTCGTCTACCGACTTAACACCAATGGTTGCCAACATCTCGGGTAGATCCTTTTCGGAAATACCCATGTGGCGCAATGAAAACTTATTCGTATCCATATTAGTTATTATGATTTAGTATTTTGTAATCAGATAAGCAACAGGAGACTTCTGCTTGAAGTAGGGAGCAATCGGTCTGCTTGTACGAGATCGAAGGAAGACCCGAGGCCTGTATGACTCTCCTCCTTACGACCGAATAGACACAATACACCAATGGCTCCTAAAATAGCCACGCATGTATTCCGAATCTTTTGCATAATCAGTTCGAGAGTTTGAGGCTCACTTAATGTAATGATTTGCCCCACGTTCAAAGCCTATGGTACTTTGAGGTCCATGCCCCGAGTAGACAATCGTTTCGTCATTAAGGGGCATCAATTGCGTTTTTATGCTATCTACGAGAGTCGTGTAACTCCCTCCAGGGAGATCGGTACGACCTATATCGCCCCCGGCAAAGAGTACGTCTCCGGAGAATAGAAGTCCTTGCCGGGGTTCGTAAAATGCCACATGGCCCGGAGTATGCCCTGGTACGAAAAGAGCCTCTAGATACGTATCCCCCAGAGTAAAGCGTGTTCCTGTCTCAAAAGGATGATAGGACAGGTCTCGACGATCAGGGGTAGATGGCATCCCAAAAGCCTGCATTTGTTGATTGAATGAAGGCATCTTTTCAATCTCCACCCGATGCGCTTGAGGAGTCAGTCTCCACTTCTCCGCCGCGAATGGCACTCCCCACACATGGTCAAAGTGCAAATGGGTAGCCAAGAGTAGGGTAGGGTGTGCATCTAGTTGTTCCACTTGCTCTACAAATAACTGCTCTTCTGCAGGCATCATACAACCACAGTCGATAATAGCCGCCTGCCGAGTCGTTTGATCGATCAAAAGGTAGGTATTAACCTGTACAAAGTTGAAACTAAAAGTATGTACTTCTATAGCCATAAGAGTCTTAAGTCATTGGAAGGTAGACCACCCTCTTTTCTTGAAAATACGGATCGGGAAGGAACGGATAGAGATCATCCACAAGTACCTTATTCTTGTACGGCGTACATTCACCCTCCAGGTTGCCCCCCTTGAGAGCAATAATGCCATTAGGCAGGGCATTGCATCCTTTTTTTACGAAAAGATGTCGCGAAAGCTTCACCAACTCCACAAGCAACATTGTGGCACGAGTAATCACAAAATGACAATCCTCTCGGAAGTCTTCGATGCGAATATGCGCTGTTGCGACATTCTGAAGCCCTAGTGAATCAGCTACGGCTTGCGCTACACGTACTTTTTTACCAATACTATCGACGAGGGTAAAATGCACCTCGGGAAAGAAAATAGCGAGGGGAATCCCGGGAAATCCGCCTCCCGTACCGACATCAACAACCCTAGTACCTGGAGCAAAGCGCAACATCTTCATCACTCCTAGGGAGTGCAACACATGGTGCAGATAGAGATTGTCTATATCCTTTCGAGATATGACATTGATCTTGCTATTCCAATCCGCATAAAGAGCTTGTAACTGTGCAAATTGTCTTTTTTGCTGTTCGCTGAGCTCGGGGAAGACTTGATAGAGTAGTGCTAATTGCTCCTCGGGTGTCATCTTTAAACTATCAACTAGAAGGACTTACTTGCTAAGCCCCCACAAATATACGCTATATCTTGCAATTGACATCTCTATCTCCCGATTACACGCTCCTATCCAGCCTCCGATCTCTCGCATGGATTTTGGAGGGTATAAGTTATCTCTGTTTTTTTGCATCTACCAAGATTACAATTCCGTTAAAGGTACAATTTGAAGAACTTGATGTTTAATACACGCCACGACCGTGTGTCATTTCAATTCTACTAAGGTACAATTTGGAGTGATTCTGATGGCATGAATCAAGCACGTGCTGCAACTTTCAATTCCACTAAAGGTACAATTTGGAGGGACAACCCTTTTGCGAGTTTGTAACACTCGAGTACTTTCAATTCCACTAAAGGTACAATTTGGAGTTGTTCGCTTACAGCCTCTTATTGCTCCAGTTATGCACTTTCAATTCCACTAAAGGTACAATTTGGAGTCAACTTCAAGAGTGCCTATATTGATATCATAATAGTCTTTCAATTCCACTAAAGGTACAATTTGGAGCCCGACGCCCTCGAGTCCGCGATATGGATGCTCAACACTTTCAATTCCACTAAAGGTACAATTTGGAGGCAATATTTTGCGGATCTGATGGGCAAATATTACCGCTTTCAATTCCACTAAAGGTACAATTTGGAGACATCATACAAAGTAGGACAAACCAAAGGAGAATCCTTTCAATTCCACTAAAGGTACAATTTGGAGTCGAGATTGCAAGCATTCCTCGAATAATTTTTCGACTTCTTTCAATTCCACTAAAGGTACAATTTGGAGGAAAGAAGCGCGTGAGATGTTTCGCAACCAGTATCTCACTTTCAATTCCACTAAAGGTACAATTTGGAGGGTTGTCTCCATTTCGTACTTAATCTGCTGAATGCGTTCTTTCAATTCCACTAAAGGTACAATTTGGAGTATAACATCCATACGCTGCGACATGAGTTCCATTTTCTTTCAATTCCACTAAAGGTACAATTTGGAGATATAAACTATGAGCCTACAGAATGATTAAAACTGTCTTTCAATTCCACTAAAGGTACAATTTGGAGTTGTAAAATAAAAATGTCATGAATAAGATTGAAATACCAGCTTTCAATTCCACTAAAGGTACAATTTGGAGTCAAACACTGGAGGCACTAATAATTACATATTGATAGGAACTTTCAATTCCACTAAAGGTACAATTTGGAGACATATTTCAAATTACGTTCTTGTTCGTACATCCAATCTTTCAATTCCACTAAAGGTACAATTTGGAGTATTTGTTCTGATTTTTCTTCTACTCTTAAACATCTTTCAATTCCACTAAAGGTACAATTTGGAGAAAAACAAACTTAGAACGAGGATAATCCGCAACATCCTTTCAATTCCACTAAAGGTACAATTTGGAGAATCCTATAATTATCAAAGATAATCCCGTTCCATGCTTTCAATTCCACTAAAGGTACAATTTGGAGCTAATACTCAGTATGGTTCTGAGGTTGGTCTTGACACTTTCAATTCCACTAAAGGTACAATTTGGAGTACTGATGCTGGTTCGTATTATCTTGTTCATTTGTTCTTTCAATTCCACTAAAGGTACAATTTGGAGGCTGCAAACTTTGATGAATGGGAGCGCAACTCTGATCTTTCAATTCCACTAAAGGTACAATTTGGAGCAAACAAATGATGGGTAAGCACAAGTACAACTATCGTCTTTCAATTCCACTAAAGGTACAATTTGGAGAAGTGTGGGGCTTCAAGATTCGGTTTGAGGAAGACACTTTCAATTCCACTAAAGGTACAATTTGGAGACAACAAGATGCTTCAATGGATAGGCACGCACCACGTCTTTCAATTCCACTAAAGGTACAATTTGGAGTCCCCCTCGTATATCTCCTTGCCGTTCTTGTCTTTCCTTTCAATTCCACTAAAGGTACAATTTGGAGTTGTGATGTCTCGACGGCTTGCGAAAATAGAACCCTCTTTCAATTCCACTAAAGGTACAATTTGGAGACACGAAGCCCGCAGCACCCTTGTTGTGCTCGAACCCCTTTCAATTCCACTAAAGGTACAATTTGGAGCGTTCTTCATGATACAAATACACATACGCTTATATGTCTTTCAATTCCACTAAAGGTACAATTTGGAGTGGAATGATAGACAAAGTCCTTGTCGAATATACGTGCTTTCAATTCCACTAAAGGTACAATTTGGAGTGCCAAAGAAACCTCTGAATCCGTCAAAGATGATAACTTTCAATTCCACTAAAGGTACAATTTGGAGCCGTGAATTTAGACAAAAAATATCACACAAACAAACGGTTTGCAGAGGGTTTTCTACGGATTATCACGGGGAAAAAGTCGTCGATGTGCAATCCTATGAAAAGACATGGACAACGACAATACCATTATTTCTCTGTTAATCAAGTATTTCAAAGAACTCAATATACTCAAAAGACACTACCCTCCGGAGCTAAGTACGACATTCGACACAAAACAATGACCGGCAATGAGTAATATTTCAATCAAATAAACCTATCTCGTCATAGCTTTTTGCGTTGATCTCCCCCTAATAAGATCCATCTTTCGGGGCAAACAGACAATTAGAATGGAAAAAGAAACTTATATATCCCGCACATTCTTCAAAAACCTAGAGGAAATTATCAATTACGGCTCTCTCTTTCCCTAGAATTTCTTTCTCCAACCATCGTTGCTGTCGGGAAGAAAAAATGATAATACTATCCTCTTTCCGATCCAAAATGTAGGATGCTTCAATCTTTAATTCTTTGAGTTTAACCTCGGTTATCTCTCCTTCAAACACGGAGTTCTGAATCCAGTTCAGGTATCTACGACAAAGCTTCAGCATCTTAGCCGTACGCTTTTCGCCAACATCATATACCAAGATAACGTACATCACCAATACATTCTAAAAGGTTCATAGGGCTCCATTCCCAACAAATCTTTTGCCAACTTGTAGCATTCAAGACGAACGAGGTGCTTATAACTTACCGAACGCCCCAAGCGTCTATGCTTTATAGTTTCACTTAATCGCTCCTCAAACGCTTGTACAAATATCTTCTTTCCCGATGGATTAAGCACGCAACGATTCAATTTATTATCAAAATGTCGCTCCTGCAACATGCCTTTATTCAAGACTTTGAAGATGGTTCGGTCCACAAGAATAGGTTTGAAGATCTCCGAAATATCCAGACAGAGGGAATAACGCCTCTCGCCCGGAGTGTGCAGAAAGCTGATTGTAGGATTCAATTGCGTCTGGTGTATCGCTTTGAGGCAAATAGTATAGCACATCATATTACCAAACGAGATCAGAGCGTTAACTTCATTTTTTGGCGGACGTTTGCTTCTTGCTCCCATCTCAAAATCGTTAATAATCAGATCGAATGCAGCATAATAGGCCTGCCTTATATTTCCCTCAATCCCCATCAGCTCTTCTATGCTTTGTGTAGCAGGGATATGAGATGCGTATCGATCCATTTGCTCCATCATCAAATGCAAATCCTTACCTCGGTTGTTATAATAACTGAGATTCTTCTGCATATTGAATGCGGCACCCTGAATAAACTTCTGAGCTAGCAGGAGGCGTCGGTCTATATTTTGGTACGCCTGTGCCTGTGCCAAGAGCATTTTCCCGGAGAGAAGGGACTCCTTGGGCATAAATGATCCCGTATAATTTTCATAGTAATCAAAAAAATGAACGGCAATATCGCTCTTTCCTAGGAAATTAAATAGAGAACTATTGGCACGCAAAGAACCAAAGACGTACATATCTTCGACTGTTTCTACCGGAATATAACGAGGGGTTCCAGAAGTTTCCGTACCATCAGTTTTCTCTTCTATCGGAAGAAAACAGAGAGAATTGTCCTTTCGTGACAATTCTCCCGGATTGAACAAATAAAAGCTCTTCTTCATAAAACTGTATTTACATACCTAATATCTCCTATTCACTTCCAATAAGAATATCTTTCTCTGATTTTCTCTCCAGCCTCCCTATGACAATCTCTTGAAAAATACTGCCCCATACTTCGAAAAGTCTTGCCCAAAATCTTCAACTCTATTGGGGAAAATTTTTTGAGCCCTAGGCCCGGATTTTTTTAGGACTTCCACCCAAAGAAGATTCATCCATCTTCACTTCCCCTCCGGAGAAGCAGAAATCGCAATAACTGCAAAGCCTACAGATCCGAGACTTTGTGCAAGGAGGACAATTCGGACTGCTCGTAATCTCCTCTATATCAATTGTTATATTCCTTATATTTTCTCGATCGATATCTGTTAATAGAACCTCTTCTCGCTTCCTCAATTTGGGATATTCCAATATCCCCGTTGCCCCTAATACCCCATTTAACTCTAGGACGTAAAGATAATAAAGGAGTTGGAGGCGATGGGCTGGAGCTATTTTGTCCGACTTCTTTATCTCATGTACAACTTTATTCCTCGCATCATAGAAATCTACTTTGATCCCATCAATTGCAAGTTCTTCGTAGCGCACCGGACGTTGTGGATAGGATTCTTCATGGATCAACTTGCCTTCATAAACCAAATCCGAAGTATGCTCCATGACAATGCCCGAGGAAAACAGCCACAACTTCCGATGGCAAACTTGATAGTAATTAAAATGGGTTCCTGTGATGATCATAGTACAAAACAAGAAGAGATGCACTTAACTCAAGAATGCATCTCTTCTTTTGAATCCATATTCGTTAGCACTGATTTTCGTAATCGAAGGACTGCATCAATTGGATAAGGCGCTGCTCTGCTGCTTCAAGGGCATCGGCGCGTTCATTTTCCACCACAATATAAGCTGCACAAGGTAGAGTAACAAACAATTCTGCTCCGGCGGTTTCGTCCACGATAGGCTTCGCTTTGAGCTTATCTACTCCCTCATCAATCAGTTTGGCACGAATCGCTCCTGCAAGCGCATTGGCATTATCGCAAACAGCAACTGCCAAGGTTTCCATAATACTGAATGTACGTGCCTGGTTTGATGTGATACGCCAATTGAGCAGAGCATGAGCCAAAGCGGGAATCACCTTTTCACGCTCTTCTTTGGGTAATACGAGACACTTTCCGAATATGTTTTCACTATCAACCCATCCCAGTGCTCTCAATTTCTCAATCGTCTCCAGATCTACTTCCGGATCATGTTGATTGAGAGAGACCGAAAACAGCGTGCGTAAATCCACAGCAATATCATATACAAACAATCCCGAAGTCCGTTTATTATCTGGGATCCAATGACGTCGTGCCAATGTTGTACCCGTATTGCGCAAAAAAGCTTCTATCTCTTCCTCTGATAAAAGTTCCTTTTTTCCAGCAATGCGTACATTCACCGGATGATTGTCCGGACGGTCACTACGGTCAAAAGTGATATTCTCCCTTTGAACACCCGCAAGCAACGGATGCAATGGACGCATCGCAGAGATAGATAGAGGACTACGACGTTTTTTGGTAATCCCATCACCTGCCCGCATCCAACCTCCAATAAGTTGATCAATGTGCTGAGGGTCACAAGGAGACCAAGGTTCCTTTTGAGCATATTTGTTCGTATTAGTACACCTCGCACTAGATAGTCACAAGGAGACCAAGGTTCCTTTTGAGCTAACTCCTTCTTTGCTGTAATTTCGTAGTTAAACGTCACCGGAGCCATTTGTACGCTCAGGTGATCTGTGAGAGCCTCCAGGATAGAACGCTTCACTTGCTGCCCACTGGAATAGGCTAAAAAGCGATTAAACTGAGGATCAAAATAGGTCTTTTGACCATCTTCAACACAGAATACCGTATGTTCTGCCCGCTTAAGAGCTCGCAAATAGATGTATGGATTCATAACTTATTCTTTGTTAGTATTTTTATTTATTACTGCATAGCGAAAACGAATCAACGTTAGGAAATAGGGAACATTGTCCGAGGGCATTACATTGATGCTCGATACAATATTCTCAAAATCCTCAATGGCACTATCCGCTTCCTCCACGATATTCTTCATTTGGTCTATAAAACTCTTTTTGTTAGTGGATTCCAAAAGAGCTTTTACCATGTTACTTCTTCCTGTTCGTGCCATTTTACCCCCTAGGGAAAAGTCCTGTAAAGTCAAGGCAAATGCCTTGGCTCTGTCCCATAATTCTTCATTGTTCAGCATAGCTAATAACCAAATTTGATATGTTTCGTATTGTATTTTTTGTTCCTCGTTATCGGATTTATAGGTTGGTATCTTACCACTCTTCATTAGAGAACTGAGTCCTTTCGGTTCTAAAGCTTTCAGTCCGATAACCCCTTCTTTACAGGCCATAGAAAAACCAAATGCAGTTCCAAATAGTTTCATAACCGGCTTTCTCTTTTCGGTTCCAAAGTAGCGGACATACAATTCACTAACCCTGCGAATAGAAGACAAAACGAAAGGAATAAAACCAATAGTCGTATTGGTTTGACCAATATTGTACACATACCCCATCATCCGTGGGTCTTTGAAATGACAACTCACGGCTGCAATCAACTCAACCCACGGCAAGGTTTGAATCTCCACGAGGTCATCCTTTGTTGAAAAAGCATCACCAAAATCCAACAAACCGGAGCCATCATTAATATCGTATTTTCTCTTAAGCCATTGTCCATTCCATGTATTTATTTGATTTCCTCGCATCCTAGGTGTGGTATTTAGATAGCTACGATACACCTCCCACCCCTCTGCAATATCAAGTAAAATATCGGGATTATTAAAGAGAATCGTCAAACCTCCTTGTATTCCGATACCCAAACCTGCACCAATCCATGATAAATAACATTCTGAAGGATCCACCTGTTCCAGGACAATAGAGACCTGCCCTGAAGTGGTAGAAAGTGTATCTACGGATGGATACCCGATAGCAATACTTGCATCAGGAAGGCCCGTACCAATTTTCGCAAGAAACTTCTCCAAGCGTTCTTTCCTTCGATCTGCTGTCTCAAAGGGTTTCCTCCCCAAAATCATATCTTTCCAAGACAATTTGGGATTCTCAAAAGGAGAATTGCCCGCAGTCATCAGATACTTCTCATGACCAAAGAAGAGCGGATAGTACACCTCCAAGAAGAAACTCTTAGGCGTATATGCCTTGTTATGTTTTTCATTGTATGCTTGTAAGAATATCTTACCTATAACTGATGTTATCATCGCATATTTCGTTTATAGCATTTCAAAACTCTTGTATCTCTCTATGGTGGCAAATTCACCTAGGTAGCCCAACTCCTTATCATAAGCACTATCAGGAATAACATAGGGGTAGGCCCCCTCCTCTACTTGTGTAAGCCCCTTGAATCGAATTGCTTTTGATATAGGAATCTCAAACTCGACTCGAGAAGAATAATCCCCCTGTATGTAACCCATTTGATCACTCTCCGTAATACAACAGGCCGAATCGATCTCCAACATCTCAAGAATAACCGATTTAGGTTTGTGTTTTAGCTCTTTAAGAGTCCATTGCCCTCCTCTAAAAATGGAATGTAACTCAATATCAATAAGTGAAATATCGGGATAGACAAAATCCAACAAATGCTGCACTTCCGTCTCGTGGAGGGGTGCTCCATCTTTCAAAGCATCGAAACTTCTTTGCAAAATCTCCTGTTTGTAAGGTTTGCACTCAGCCTCTTGGTCAGAAGGTGCAAGGATATATATGGGTTTTAGTTGCCCAATGGTCTCGTGGGATCGTCGCCTATTGATGCGACCGAAACGCTGAATTAACGAATCTATCGGTGCGCATTCCGTTACCATAACATCGAAGCTAATATCCAAACTAACCTCCACAACTTGAGTAGATACCACGATACACGCATTTGTACTCTTGTCATATACCTCCTTCAATTCTCGTTCTAGGCGTGCTCGATCTCCTCGCCTAAATCGACTATGAATGAGCATGGATTGAACATCGGGATACCTCTCTCGCAACTCCACGTAGAGCTCTTGGGAACGCTTCACTTGATTGCAAACAAAAAGAAGTTTGCGTTTGTTTTGTATAGCCTTCTCTACAATGGGGATCGTATCCTCTAGAAAATCTACTTTATGAATCATATGTCGGTCAAAGGTTGTCAGCTCTTCATCCGACAACTTTACTTCATAAACCTTTTCAGATCCTCCTAAAAGGTCTAGTAATTTATCATACAAAACACTCGGCATCGTAGCAGTCCCAATGTGTACACGACAGCCCAAAGCAATAAGGATCTCAACGATCTTTAAGACCATAGCTTGAGCAACAAAAGAGTAGGTGTGTATCTCATCCAAAATAACATCGCACCCTTGTAAGTCCAAAGCCATTGCCTCGTAACCCTTTAGTCCAAAGGCAATTGCTCCCATCTGATGGGGAGTAAGGACTTTAATGGAGGCTCCCATATGGTGCGATAGTACCCGCTCATACTCACCCTTCAGCTTCAGGATAGATGCCGCATGAAGCGGATAAATCTGAGCTTCTGAGTCTTTCAGATCCAATTTGATCCTATCATACATAGCATTGATCGATGCCTGAAAAGGCAATGTATAGAAGACACGTCCTCTGCATCGCCTTAATAGGAAATCGGTCTTGCCCGCTCCGGTCGGAGCTGTTACCAAAGTATGTGCCCGAGGATCATCTGTCGATATTTTTGACAAGGGGTAGAGTGAACTTTTTCTCGTGTTGTAATAGGATAGGTCAGGAGTAATAAATAGCTTCTGGAGTGCGGTATCTGTGTAATCTTCCAGAGCTGAAGCCAAATGGTCAGCAGCCATCAGCAATCCTTTCCAACGAGAACATTTTGGAGTAAGTCCCCTACAATAATCTAAAGCCTCCTGATAATTCGCTCGAGCCTCCTCGATAGAAATAGGATGTACCTTCCAACCCAATGCGTTCAAAATGCCCAAAGCCTCCGAACTCCACTCCTCAAAACATTTACTATGATCGCTAAAACAATTGACTTCTAATTCGTCCAAATCAATAAATCCTCGACCTCTAACATCTCCATAAATAGATTTATGATGAGCAATGATCATACGGATTACTGTTTGTCTCTTCTCCAAATCCTCAATCAAGGATAAGAAAAACAAAGAGGCTATTTCGTGGCGAAAGACGGAGTCCGAAGGGGAGAACTCTTTCTGTTTCAATCGCTCTTGAAAGATTGGACTTGCCTTACCTATATCGTGTAGATGCGCTCCCATACGAGCGAGTTCGGGATCTAAACCTACATTCTGAGCAATACAAACAGCCACCCGAGCAACATCATCAAGATGTTGCCGGAGCGTAGTCCCATTACTCTTAGCCAAAATATGATCAAACATTTCTCGTCTATGATAATACGGCTTCTCCCCCTATTTCTATGCGTCCATACATAGGAGCATTTTCATCAAAGCGATTAAATCCAACCATAAAAGAGTCCGAATATGAAGGGTCAAATCGTAGCTCAAAGCCGGGTAAAGCAGAGAATTGAGATTCATCCATGGCTATAATATCAGCATCAGGAAGCACAATGTCTTCGTTACGACACAAACACAAATGTTGTTTCGATGCCACAACGGCATCCTCTTCTGTCATAAAAGCAAGGTAAAGCGAGGGAGAAAGCATTATGCCTCGCCTAAGAATCGACTGATTCCTTACATAATAACGATTTTTCGCACTCCCTTTGGCTTCCCATGCCTGCGTCTGTGTTTTCTCTTGCTGCAGATCTATACCTTTGTAATGGAGCTTATGGCGAACAATTTTCTGTATCCCTTTTTCTGACAACGTTTCGGGAAATAACTTCTTTTCCATCCCCTCCACTATCGAAGGGGTTAGGAATTGCTGACTATAAGTCTCTCCATCCCGCACTGCAGTCCAAGGCTTGATATAGCCAAATGGACCTTGATAGTGAACAACAAATAGCTTTTTATCCATAACCTCTCTACCTTATAGCTCCGAATCCAATCCCCGTAGAATTGCCCAGCCCTGCGTTCCAAATCAAAAGTTTTGTCTCAGGTTTTGCCACAATTCGTATGGGACACCAACTAACTTTATTTTTGATGCCTTTATAATCAATAAGCATTTCCTTAGAAATACCCTCGTAGGGGACAAACTGAGCCATCGCATCTGCATCATCAATCCCTGCTGCAAGGAGTTTTTTCCGTAGGTTTAGCATCAAAATCTCATTTGCTTCGGGGTCTTGATACAATAGATGCTTGTAGCGATGTTCTTCTTGCTTTACTTTAAGAAGAATAGGACTCGCCGGGTAAAACAAATCCCTACCACTCAAGTCCGGATCCTCTTCGATAACAACCTCTCGAACAATCAATCCATCGAACATTTCGGGATCACGTTGAATTCCCCGTAGGATCTGTCTTAGGAAATCAGAGTTATGAGCCCCTACAAAGAAAGTTGCTCGATGATCAAAAAGGATACCCTTCAGATCTTTTACTGCCTTTCCTCCAGATAAACGAGAGAATGAAAAAAGGGAAGATTGCCCATGCCAATCATTGGGTCCTAACCACTTATGGATGCAACCCACCACTTTATGTTGGTGTACAAAGGGCACAATTGTCCTGTTTGCCTGTATGTCTAATAATAATCTCATAGGCTTTCTAATAAACTGATTACCAAGATCCTCCGGCTCCACCACCACCGGTGGAACCGCCTCCCCAGCCTCCGCCGGAACTTCCTCTAGAGCTACCAAAACCACCACTTGACCAACCGCCAAAAACACTGCCTGCGGCAGCTGCCACAGCAGCGGTACTCGCCGAACTCGATTTATATCTCTTTCTGCGATCCTGATGCTTACAATATTCACATTTGTAGTAGACCATATCATAGTCCGAATCCCCTTTCTTAATCCAAGAGTGATAGGCATACGTACCACAATTTGGACAACGAGAATAACGTGAATAGAGCTCTCTAATAGGATAAACTTGCTGATACCCACACAGACTACACTCCTGCGCCCCATATTCACGTGACTTCAAAACCGTCTCTAGATGTTGACGATCATCAAGTAATGCATAGAGTTTGTTCGTATCCGTAATTGGTTGTAAGGTATCTTTTTGGCAACGAGGACAACGCTTGCTCTCTTTCGTAAGTTTGCCAATATGGTATTTACCGAAACTATAAAGAAGTATCCCTATCGGTAGACAAGCAATACCAAATATCAAGCCATATGTCCTATTCTTTGATTTAAGACGTGCCAACCGTTCGAAAGGAGTTTGATGGGCATATTTCCCCTTTTTCTCCACAATCTTATTCAGTTGCTTATATGACTTAACGGAAGTGTAGAGGATAATTAATACATAGAAAAACCAAAATGTATAGAGCCCGTCAGTATCTTCATTCTCTCCTTGGTAACCTGATGCCGGATCCGTGCGCTCAGCTCCCTCAAATTTTCCTGTTTCTAAGACCTGATTAACGGCAGCAATACCGCTCAAGAGACCTTCTTGGTACTGATCTTCTTTGAAGAAAGGGATCATCCTATTACGTATAATGCTGGAGCAAGTAGCATCAGGTAAATTTCCCTCCAAGCCATAGCCCGTATTGATGAATATCTTATGTGAATCCATCACGAGCAGGATAAGTAAACCGCTATTGGTCTTTTTCGATCCCAATCCCCACGTGCGGAAGAGATCGACTGCGAACTCTTCAATAGCCTGATCTCCAATGGAAGGCAATACCACTAAGGCAGCATCGACCCCCCACCTTAGGCGCAGGTTATGCAACGCTTCGTCTAAAGAAGCAACCGCACTCTCATTAAAAAAATGAGCAGGATCCGACGTAAACCGAAGACTATCGCCTACCTGTACATTGGGTACATCTTCGACCTTAAAAACGGGCTGACCCCCTTGTGAAAACCCTTCAGTCACACTAAAGAGAGTCAGCATCAGGCCCAAAAGGATCGAAGCTGTGTATTTGTAAAAATTCATGGCTTCTCCTTTACTGTTTAGTCGTTACCTAAAACTGGACCGTAGGCGCACGGTCTGCTCCCTCTTGCGCCTTAAACTGGGGACGAACGGAGAACCCAAAGATCCCCGATAGGATATTATTCGGGAAACGACGAACCAACTTATTATAGATCGTGGCGGCATCGTTGTATCCCTTGCGTGCCACTGTAATCCTATTTTCAGTACCTTCCAATTGAGCCTGTAGTTGCAAGAAATTTTCGTTTGCTTTCAACTCGGGATACTTCTCTACCACAACCATCAAACGACTCAGCGCACTGGAAATACCATCTTGGGTCTTTTGGAAATTAGCGAGTTGCTCTTCAGTCATGTTGCTGGGATCGATTGTTGTTTGAGTAGCTTTAGCACGAGCTTCGATTACACCTTCGAGCGTTTCTTTTTCGTGTGCAGCGTAGCCCTTAACTACATTCACCAAGTTGGGGATAAGGTCGAGACGACGTTGGTATTGGTTCTCTACCTCACTCCATTGCAAATTCACATTTTCATCCTCGGCCACCATGCCGTTATACCCTTTCATGAGCCAGCCTCCGATGAGAAGTACCAGCACCACAACCCCAATCAACACAAGAGGTTTCTTGTTCTTTGTCATAGTCTAATTCATTATAAAAGTTAATACTTATTTTCTCTGCTCAATAGGGCCTGAACCTTTCTTCACTGACCATCCGAAATAGCCGATAAAATTGCCCAAACCAAAATATTCACCATGAGAGTAGGCGAGGAGCTCACTCTTATGCAATTCGAGTTTTCCTGTTTCAGTATTAAGTAATGACTCATCAACAGCCACACTGATAATCTCCGCTAAAAACATATCATGCGATCCAAGAGGGATGATCTCTCGCACACGACACTCCATACTTATGGGACTCTCTTGCACCAGAGGAGCTTGAATTATTTTAGGCATCTCTTGATGCAATCCCGTCTCTTGCCACTTATCGCAATTTCTACCACTAATGACACCTGCCCTGTCGGTAGCCTCCGCCATCGCAACTGTAGTCAAATTGAGTCCAAACTCCATGCTCTCCTTGATAAGTTCATAACTATACCGCTCGGGGCGAATGCTCACGTAACACATGGCAGGATTGGTACAAACAATTCCTGTCCACGATGCTGTAAAGAGGTTGGATTCAGTACTACCAAACTGACCACTCGTAACAAGTAAAGCCGGCACAGGGCTTATCATAGTCCCTGGTTTCCAGTGTTGTTTCATAAGAGTATATCTCTATTTACTGCAATTCGATCTCTTCACCCCACACCTTACGACCGCAATAGGCACATTGTATTGCCTCCGAATCCTCTTTTTTAAGAGCCCTGAAGCGAGTAGCCATAGGCTCATTATTGGTAATGCACTTGGGATTAGAACAGCGCACGATACCTACAATTTCATCGGGTAGCTCTACACACTCCTTTTGTACCACCTTATAATCTCGGATCACATTGAGATGTACATTAGGTGCCACGAGGGCGATTCTATTAAGTACATCACGATCAAAAAAGTGATCAGCTATCTTGATAACACCCTTACGACCGAGTACCTTACTTGGAAAGTTATTACCGATGGTAATAGGACTTTCCATTGTATCCAGATGCAAAAGGGAAGCCACCTCAAAAAGTTTGTTACTTGGTATGTGATCTATAACAGTGCCATTGCAGATAGAAGCTACCGGCATCTCTTCGGAATACTGCTTCATAGTACTTTGTACGAATTAAGAATCAATTATTTACCTCTATGCCCAATACTTCGGATAAAATACTCTGACGAACATAAAGTCCGTTGAGAGCCTGCTGGAAGTAATAGGCTGCAGGATGATTATCGACCTCTTGCGCAATCTCCTGCACTCGGGGAAGAGGATGTAAAATACGTAAGTTGGGTTTAGCTAATCGAAGTAGATTATTATCAAGGATGTAGACGTTTTTAACCCGTTCATACTCCTCGGGATCCGAAAATCGCTCCTGCTGTACCCGTGTCATGTAAAGTATATCTGCCTCAGCAATCACCTCAGGGGTGAACTCCGTGACTTCATCAAAAGGAATCGAATGCTCCTGACAATAAGTACGATACTCGGCAGGAAGCGCCAACTCCTGAGGAGCAACAAAGATAAAGCGTGGCGAGAAAGGCTGCATCCCTTCAATTAGGGAGTGGATTGTGCGACCATATTTGAGGTCTCCCACCATCACAACTGTTTTCTGCTCCAATGTGCCTTGTGTCTGTCTAATGGAATAGAGATCCAAAAGAGTTTGCGAGGGATGCTGATTCGAGCCGTCACCCGCATTGACAATCGGTACAGGACTCACCTCGGTAGCATACTGAGCAGCACCCTCTAAGAAGTGCCGCATCACAATCACATCGGCATAGTTTGAGACAATTTTGATTGTATCTTTGAGTGTCTCCCCCTTAGTACTGCTGGAAGTACGTGCATCTGAAAAGCCAATCACCTTTCCTCCCAAACGACAAACAGCCGTCTCAAAACTGAGCCTCGTACGTGTTGAGGGCTCAAAGAATAAGGTCGCCACCACACGGCCCTGCAAAAGATTCCGATTTGGATTGCATTCAAAAAGGGCTGCTCGATCCAAAATACGTATAATGTCTGCTGCACTGCAATGACTAATAGAGACAAGGTGCTTCATTGTTCGATCTATAAATCAGTAATACCAAATCTTACGGAATCTGGAGAGTGGCTTAAGGGCGTATTCCCTAGATTTATGACCATCCGAGATCTTCGCTCCATTTATCCCCAAACTGCTTAGTACAAAGGTAATTATTTTCGGTTGTACTTTCATGGATTTTTTAGGAGAATGAATAAAGGAATACGGAAAGGCGGTGTACACAAAAAATTGTACCGTGAAACAGTAAAAAATAGAGGCTGCTACTTTCTTGGTTCAAGGGCAAGGGGTAAAAGTTTCACAGGCTGTAGCCTTTAAAATCCAGGGCAAAGGAAAAGAGCCTCCGAGATACTTCTTTTTCAAGTTCAAAGAGAAAAATATAAAAAACACTACTCCCAAAGAGCATTTCTCCCCAGGAGTAGTGTATCATTCAGTCACTATGATTCCTCTCTTTATTCCCTAAGAAAACAAAGCCTCTCTTACGAACAAAGGGTCACAGGATTGCCACAAAGTGCATCCATTTTCACCCATCCCGAAAAACTCTTGTTACGACTGTTGGTATGCTTTACTTTGACCCAATCCCCTTTTATCGCCTCCAGGGTAACAACTACATCCTCCCCAATACGTATAGATACGGGTGCTGACATGGAGGGTTCGGTGAGAAGTTGGACATCCATACGTGTAGTGCATCCGAGAAGTGATCCGTGGATCCACATTGTAGGTACCTCTCCATCGCAATAAAGCTCCTCATCCGTGTCAATTACTTCGATACGATTGGCAATGCGAAACCAACCATTCCACTCCTCCAAAATGGTTACCATGTAACTATGCTCATTGGGCATAAGTATACGCATAATCACCCCATTGGGTATCTGGCGTACATTGGTACCCGAAGGATCGGGATCAGTGACAAAAGCCTGAAATAGGGGCTCATCACGATGGTTGCGATTGCGGTAGGTCTCCTTAAAAAGTTGCTGGGTACTCTTCTTGGTTGTCACCTTACTCGTCTTTGTCTTAGAGGTCGTTTGTGTTTTGTTTTGTGCTAAAGAAACACATGTGCTGAGGATCAGCAAACCAATCATGGTTAGATAGATTCTTACTTTTCGATTCATAATAACGGTATTATAACGATTCAATCAATACTGCTACAAGGCTGTGACAAAGGTAATTATTTTGTACATACATTATGTTACAATCCTGTAATTATCAATTATTGCACCCTATTTTGTTTTGACCTTTTCTTCTATAAACTTGTAACCATCCAAGCCACAGATGGAATTTTGATTCTCCATGTTCTTTCGACCTTTTTGCTTTCTATTTCATTATTGATTATCTAAACATAGAATTACATAGTTGAAGAAAAAAGCATGTTTATAGTGTAGATACCTCTTTTCTTCAGAGTAGGAGTTTCCTGATTATAAACTGATATGTTGACGATAAAATAACAAGTTATCCAACTTCTTATCGACATACTTTTTCTTTGATTTTTCTTGGTTTTTCTTCTGTTATCAACAATTACTTTTCCTGTTCTCTATTTACTATTTCTGTTTTACGTCTCTCAGCAACCGTAGAAAAGTACTTCGATAATCCAATAATAAGTTCTGCTAACTTTGTTTGCAAAAGTCTCTGTAATTGCTTATGGGAAGCTGTATGCTTTAGATTATTAAGATCTATTAAGTATTTTGTATCGACTGGTTATTGACAATAATGAGGGGAGTTATAAACGAAGTGTGGCTTTGCTTCACGCTATTTTCTTGCTTCAATCTCTCTATGTACCTTTGCTCTTCGGATGAGTATGACGAATTTCGAGTGTATGAATACAGCAGAACTTTTGGATTTTGACCGCAAGCATCTTTGGCATCCCTATACATCTACGATAAATCCACTTCCTGTATATCCTGTAAAGAGTGCCAAAGGGGTAGAGATTACTTTGGAGGACGGACGGGTATTGATTGATGGAATGAGTTCGTGGTGGGCTGCCATTCATGGATATAATCATCCCGAGCTCAATCGTGCTTTGGAAACGCAATTAAAGTCTATGAGCCACATTATGTTTGGTGGTTTCACACATCGACCAGCCGTAGACCTGGCATCGCTTCTTCTTCCCCTTTTACCTCAAGGGATTGATCAGCTTTTTTATGCAGACAGTGGTTCGGTGGCTGTGGAGGTGGCACTCAAAATGGCTTTACAATACCATCAAAGTAGGGGAGAAGAAAGACGTATTCGCTTTGCGACGATCCGTTCGGGTTACCATGGGGATACGTGGCACGCCATGAGTGTGTGCGATCCTGTGACGGGTATGCATGGTATTTTTGGTTCTTCTTTACCTGTACAATACTTTTTACCTCAGCCTACAAGCCGTTTTGATAGTGCTTGGAATCAGAAGGATACAGAGCCTTTGGAACACCTTTTAGAGGTACACGGTGGGGAAATTGCAGCTCTAATTTTAGAGCCTATTGTGCAGGGAGCAGGAGGGATGTACTTCTATCATCCTCAGTATCTTGTGGAGGCAATCAAACTGGCACATCAGGCAGGTGTACTTGTTATATTTGACGAAATTGCAACGGGTTTTGGACGGACGGGGAAATTTTTTGCTGCCGAGCATGCCCGGGTTGTACCTGATATTATGTGCATTGGCAAAGCCTTGACCGCCGGATATATGACTTTATCCGCCACTTGTACGCATAAGGTAATTGCCGATCAGATATGCGCCGGAGAGGCCGGGTGCTTCATGCATGGTCCTACTTTTATGGGTAATCCTTTAGCTTGCGCTGTGGCTACAGCAAGTTTGCAATTGCTTTTAAAATCTTCTTGGGAGGAGCGCATTCATACTATTGAGGAGCAGCTCAAAAGAGAACTTGCCCCGGCACGAAATTTAGCTACTGTAGCTGACGTACGGGTATTGGGATCTATCGGAGTTGTGGAGATGAAGACGCCTGTCGATATGGCTCGTCTCCAGAAGATATTCGTAGAAAAGGGTATTTGGGTACGACCTTTTGGCAAACTCTGTTACCTTATGCCTCCCTACATTATTCAGCCGAATCAGCTCTCCCGACTCACACACGGACTACTATGCGCCATTCGATAGGCGACTATCGACATCCTTTCTCCGAGCAAGATTTATAGTTATACCATATAAGTAGAAGAAAAAAAGCTGTTCATCGTGTTCATTTTACCGATGAATAGTTTTTTTCTACATTTCTATTGACTCATTATAAACGGCTTTATTGATAGGTTATCAAGGTAGATATGAACATGATTTTTCCTAGAAAATATCAGAGTTCTAAATGGTTATAAACAATTTTGATGGGCTAAGATTTATTTTGAATAGGTTATAATCTATTTTGGAGTTCATCAACAAGATTAGAAGTAGTGTGCTGTAACTTTTTGTTTGGAGAGCTACAAAGTAAAAGACGAACCCGAATAATCCGATTCGCCTTATGTTATAAATAGTTTATCGACGCCTTTTGTACTTTCTTTTTTGGCTTGGAAAAGTTCAGAAAAGAGAGGGAGTATGTGATGTGGTTTTGTCCATTAGTCCTTGTCATTTCCCTCCAAAAAATTGTAGAGATCAGGGAGTAAGGTATCTAGTGTAGAGGGCATGAGTGATGGACGACAGGCTTGCCATGTAGGGATTTCTTCTAAAACTTTACGCAACGCTGTTGCCATTTCTGTTTGGGAAAGCGGATCGAAAAAGACGATTTTGCCTGATTCTTCAGAAAGCATACTCCTAATACCCGTTGCCGTGCTGATAACACTGGGAATACCTATGATGAGAGCTTCGTTTGCCACTGCCCCAAATCGCTCCAAACAGCTAGCTAGTACAAAGACATCTGCCAGTAGGTAATGACTATAAAGATCGTCTCCTTCCTTCCGACCTGCAAAGTGAATTCGAGAGGAGCAGAGACTCTCTCGGGCTTGCTGTCGTAGGGTAGACTCTTGAGGACCATCACCTACAAGGAGTAGGTGAATGTGCTCTGTTTGGGCGAATGTTTTGCAGAAAACTTGAATTAGGAGAGGGAGATTTTTTTCGGGAGAGAGCCTCCCTACATAAAGTAGCACCCGATCCTTTTCATCACGAACATATTGGGATCGCAATGTTTGGGCTCTATTGCAGAGAGAGGGAAGTCGGTCTCTAATCCATGTTTCCGACTGTATGATAGGTAACGTATGATACATATCAGGACGCCCCCATTGCTTAGTGTAATGCGTTTGTGTCCTACTGTCGCACAGCAATACCCCATCAATCCATCCTTTTTTGAAAAGAAGCTTTTTGAGCGAAAATCGTTTGCGTGTTTCCTCCTCGGCAATACTTAAACTATCGTCTACGATGCTTATAAGCCGACAAGGGGAATGACTCCTTTTTTTTGCAAACCAGGCGAGTAGGGTAGTGAGGTTTATTTCGCTGGTTAAAACAATGGAATATTGCCCTTGTTCGGCAATAGAAAGAATCTCTGTCCGTAGATTTTTTATTCCTCCTCGTCCCGATTTCAAGAAACGATAGGGAAAATGGATACGCTCTTGTAGGATCTGACTTTGAAATGTATGATTTTCGGCACTTCCCTCCTCGAAGTAAATATCACAACCATAGTGTTGGTATAAGGCATTAAACAGATCAATGCGATAGGGAGCCAAGGCACGATGGATGACAAGCATCTTAGGCGAGGAAGAGGTAATGAATTCGGACATAATTGTTTACTTGCTACGATCAACGGCAAAAATACGAACAATAAATCTTTGGACTGTATCATTCTTATGAACGGAACATAATACGGATGCTACTTCTCCGATTTTCCTAACCAATATATCAAGTGTGTACCGAAATTGAAAAAACAGGCCCCTTTAACAGTCCTGTTTTATAGTATTATAATCCTGATTTATAGTGATTTATATGATTATTTTCGTACTAATGGAATATGACTATTCCGGAGTGAAATACTGCTATTGTAAGGGAAAAATTATCAGGGTCAAGAAAAAAACTCTTCATATGACAGTGGAAAATAAAAAATGAGGAGCCCCTCGAAAATGAAGAACTCCTCATTATCCTAAAAAGAAAGAACCTATCGCTATTCGTAAACTACCATACGAATAGGTCTCTACTTTTGTGCAGACTATGCTTAGTCAATGACATCCGGTCCGTCTGAAGGAACAAAGTTCATACTCGCAAATACACGCCTGCGTCCATTCTTCATTTTGATGTTCCATTGACCCAGAGTAAACTTATTGCCCTTTTCTTTATTGGTGTAAACATTCAGATTTTTGCCTTCCACCGTGGAAATGGTGTAACCCAACCCTTTTACATAACTCTCAAATTCAGGTACCACACTGAAGGCATTGTCCATGGGTTCTATTATGTAATTTGCAGGTGTTACCTGTAAGAGTACTTTGATGAGTTTACCATCTTTTATAGTGTAACGAGCAATAAAGATCTCTTCATACTCCTCTCCTTCCTTTTGTAAGCCATAGATTATTTCATCTCTACCACTATTGTCTTTTCTTCTTTCCAAGAATTTGCGACCAGCTTTTTCTTCAAAAGTTTTGATCACATCTTCTGATGCATTCCAATCGAGTAGTGGCAATGGGAGACTTTCAAAGGTGGGATTTTTCCTGTTAAACCCAAAAAATGTGCCATATTCGGGATACTCCGAATAGATAAAACCAATTACAGTTTTGTATTTTGAGTTGAGTATCATGTATTTTTTACTCCAATCATTATCTGCATAGGTAAATCCATTCTTTTCCAGGAATGCTTTCAGTTCTTCACTTTTGGATAGTTCCGGAGTTATGTCGATCTGAATACTTCGCCCTACGATATACTTGATGAGAGGCATCTTTTGGCTCTTGGTTTGGAAGGCATAGTACTGCAATGCTTCGTCTTTTTGTTTGAGAACATTACCTCGTTTGGTTTCGAAAGCAATAAGTTCTTCGGCGCTATCGAACCATCTCAAGTAAGGCATCACCCACTCTTCTTGTGGTTTCTCTTCTTCTTTTTCTGTTACGGTAATGACGGCCTCGGCTTGCTTCCCGTTATAGGTTGCTTTTAGGGTTGCTTTTCCTGCCTTGATGGCAGTTACTGTACCTTCCTTTGAGATCGATATGATTTCTTCGGGAGTGGTGCTGAAAAAGGCCTCTGCTGTCACCTCTTTTTTGTCCAGTAGCACCTTTACTACAAGGGTTTCTCCCACCTTGATAGAGGCTTCTTTGGGTGTAATGGATAATACTTCTTCCACAACGGGAGGGGTAGGCTTATTTTTTTCGTCACAGCTTTGGAACCCCATGAACCCCACAATGAGTACAAGTAGTGAGGTTAAATAATCAATTCTTTTCTGTCTCATCTTCTTTACAATTAGTTTACATTTACACTTTGTGCGGTAACTATATGATCGAAAAACGATCGACTTAGCTCGCCATGGACCTTGCAAAGATATGTATTTGTTGTTAGATCATTTATTTTTTGCCTAGTATTTCAAATATTGTAGGCCTGTGATTCAGAACTTGTAGGCCTACACCTTTTTTGTTATCACCCTGATAAGTACTACTTTTGTTTTCCAGAAGGAAAAGAAGCAATGCAAATATTGCATTGTCTCGATGTAGAGAAGCATGAATGTAATAGAGCAAATAGCCCGGCCCATTGCGGATTATCGTTTAGCTTTTGAAGATGAGTATGCCAAAGCCTTCGTTGCCGAAAGTCCTATGGTTGCCCAATCCATAGAGAAGATAGCCGCCACTCGAGGAAAACATATTCGTCCTATTTTGGTGGGGCTTGTCGCTTCGTTGCAGGGGAAATCGCCCAATGCGCAGACCGTTTCATGTGCAGTACTCTTGGAGATGCTCCATGCTGCTAGTTTGATTCATGATGATGTGATCGATCAAGCAACTCTGAGAAGGGGTAAACCCACGCTCAATGCCTTTTACGACAATCATGCCGCCGTATTGGTGGGTGACTATATTCTTTCCATAGCTTTCCTCCGAGCGATAGAGACCGGAGGTACGGAGCTAATGCGTACCGTTGCCAATGTGGGTAAGCAACTTTCGGAGGGAGAACTCCTGCAGATACAGGTAGCCACAGAGCGTATTATAGATGAAAAGAATTATTATTCCGTGATCGAAAAGAAAACGGCAACACTTTTCGAGGCTTGTGCTGCCCTTGGGATGTACAGTGTCAATGCTGCTCCCGAAGATCTTTTTAAGGCGGTGCAATTGGGAAAACACCTCGGGATTGCCTTTCAACTTCGAGATGATATTTTCGATTATGTCCCGGGGGCAGAGGTCGGGAAGCCTGTCGGTAATGACCTCAAAGAGGGTAAGATTACCCTACCGCTCATATACCTTTATAATCAAGCAGAGCCCGATCGAAAAGTGCATATAGAGAGCCTTCTTGATCAGGTAGAAACAGACGAAAAGGCCATTGCGGAGCTCATCCGCATGGTACGACAATCCGAAGGGATTAATTATGCCCAAAAAAGGCTCGAAGAAGAGCTTGCAAAAGCCCTAGAGATATTGAGAAGTTTTCCCAATTCTCCTGCTAATGAATCCCTTGTTTTGCTTACAGAGTATCTCGGTAAGCGCACTTCCTAATTTTATATCTCCTACTTGAAGGAGTGGGGTAGTGTAGTGCTAAATAGAATTATACTCAATTGATTTTCAGATAAATACGATTTATCCTGATGAGGGTCAGTAGCTTCTTTGTACATTTGTAGGGAGATTTAGATGCTTTTGTCTATGAAATGCGAAGAGTATGATGTTATTGTAGTGGGTGCCGGTCATGCCGGATGTGAGGCTGCTGCTGTGGCCGCTACGATGGGATCGCGTGTCCTCCTAATCACGCACGATATGAATAAGATAGCCCAACTGAGCTGTAATCCTGCCATGGGTGGTATAGCCAAAGGGCAAATTGTACGTGAGGTGGATGCCTTGGGGGGCTATTCGGGGTTGGTTTCGGATGCTACTTCCATTCAATTTCGGATGCTCAATAAAAGCAAAGGGCCTGCCATGTGGAGCCCTCGTGCCCAAATTGACCGAATGCGTTTCATGGAAAAGTGGCGAGAGTCGCTTGATGCCATTTCCAATGTACACATGTGGCAGGATAGTGTTGTGGGAATTCTTGAAAAAAATTATACAGTATATGGCGTTAAAACTCTGTTAAACAAAGAGTTTACAGCACGTTGTGTCATCCTTACTGTAGGTACGTTCCTCAATGGATTGATGCACTTTGGGCGCACGATGATCGCCGGAGGACGCATTAGCGAACCGGCCTCCTATGGGCTTACCGATCAGCTTAAAGATTTGGGATGCCGTACTGATAGGATGAAAACCGGTACGCCTGCTCGTATTGATGGGCGTAGTGTAGATTGGTCTTTGACCACTGAGCAAAAGGGTGATGAAGGGGACTTTCACCACTTCTCATACTGCACCGATACTCCCAATAATCTGCGTCAAATGCCTTGTCATATTCTCTATACTTCTCCCGAATGCCATGAGGTACTTCGCCGCTCTTTGGACGATTCTCCCCTCTACAATGGGCAGATACAGAGCATAGGACCACGCTATTGTCCGAGTATAGAGACCAAAATTGTAACTTTTTCAGATAAAGAGCAACATCAACTTTTCCTTGAACCTGAAGGGGAAAACACCAATGAGTACTATCTCAACGGATTTTCCTCAAGTTTACCTCTGGAGGTGCAATTGGAGGCGCTTCGGACGCTGCCTGTTCTGCGTAATGTGCGCCTATATCGCCCTGGTTATGCGATTGAATATGACTTTTTCGACCCAACACAATTGCAGCCTACTCTAGAGCATATGCTCCTCAAAGGGCTCTATATGGCAGGGCAGATCAATGGTACAACAGGGTATGAGGAGGCGGCAGGTCAAGGTCTTTTGGCAGGAATCAATGCGCACTTTTCGGCTCATGGAGGGGAGTCTGTTGTCCTGGGGCGTAATGAGGCTTACATTGGCGTCCTGATTGATGACCTCGTAACAAAAGGGGTGGATGAGCCCTATCGTATGTTTACCTCGCGAGCAGAATACCGTACCCTTCTTCGCCAAGATAATGCCGATGAAAGACTTACTCCCTATGCGATGAAATGGGGTATTGCCTCTTCCAAACGAGTAGAACGATTTACCTATAAACGGCAAGCCATCGCAGATCTCAAAGCCTTTATGATGGCTTTTTCAGTGCGTCCCGAGGCTGTAAATAGCTTTTTAGAGCAGATAGGAGAGCAGCCTTTGAAGCACGCTGTACGCCTATCGGAGGTGCTTTTACGCCCTCGACTTTCGATCCATCAGCTCGTGGAGCTTTTGCCTCGATTTCATGAGGAGGTGGATACCTTATCTCAATTGCGTGAAGAGATACTGGAGCGTGTAGAGATTGATGTGAAGTATGCCGGGTATATTGAGCGAGAGCAACAGCAGGCAGAGAAGGCTCTGAGGTTGGATGGCATCACTTTGGGGGATAAGTTCGACTACCTTTCCTTGGAACAACTTTCTACTGAAGCCCGTCAAAAGTTGGATCGGATACGTCCGAAGACCATTGGTCAGGCAGCCCGAATTCCAGGAGTTTCTCCACATGACATTAGTGTACTATTGGTATTGTGTGGTAGGTAGTTAGTATTTATTTGTTACACGTGAAACGTGCTATTCTTGTGACTGCTTGCCTATGACCTTAGAGGAGATTAGAAAAATCCTTTCGACCTTACCCGAGTTGCCGGGTTGCTATCAACACTACAATGCCAAAGGGGAGATTATCTATGTCGGTAAGGCCAAGAATTTGAGGCGACGGGTCAGTAGCTATTTTCAAAAAGAACATTCTGACAAAAAGACTCGCCAGTTAGTGGCTCAGATTTCAGATGTCAAATATATTGTGGTAGCGAGTGAGAGCGAAGCCCTTTTACTCGAAAACAACCTCATCAAAACCTATCAACCCAAATACAATATCTTACTCAAAGATGATAAGACCTATCCAAGTATTGTTGTCACTCGAGAGCCTTTTCCACGTATTTTTGTAACCCGTACCATAGATCCCTCTTGGGGCGATTACTACGGGCCCTATACTCATGCTGGACTGGCCCATGGTATGGTTAATCTCATAAGAGAACTTTATAAGGTGCGAACCTGTAGACCCCGATTTACATCCGAAGCAATCGCAAGGGGAAAATTTGCCCTCTGCTTGCAATATCACATTAAGCGGTGCTATGGACCTTGTGTTGGTGCTATATCTGAGGAGGCATACCAGCAAAATATCCGAGCAGCCAAGGAGCTCCTAAAGGGGAACCTGCGTCAGATCATACAACAAACAACTGAACGGATGTTGGCTTTTAGTGCCGAACTGCGTTATGAAGAAGCGGGGTTGGAGAAAGAGCGTCTTGATATGTTGCAAGCCTATTGTGCTAAATATGTTGTAGCACCCGAGTCTTCGCACGATATGGATGTCTTTTCTTATGAGGAAGATTCGACCGCAGCCTATATCAATATGATGCAGGTACATGAGGGGGCTGTGGTAAGAGCTTTGACCATTGAGTATAGAAAGAATATAAAAGAGTCCCGAGATGATCTCTTTGCTACGGCCATAACGGAGTTGAGAGAACGGTTTGAGAGTAAGGCCCGAGAGATTATCGTACCTTGTCCTTTGGTATGGACGCCTCAGGAGCATTGTGTTGTGACCATCCCCAAGCAGGGAGAAAAGAAGAAATTACTTGACCTTTCGATGGATAATGTCAGGCGCTATAAACTGGATCAACTCAAGCGTGCGGAGAAACTCAATCCGGAGCAACGGGTGCAACGCTTGATGGATAAGTTGATGAAGGAGTTAAACCTGTCAACGGCCCCCCGATATGTGGAGTGTTTTGACAATTCTAATCTACAAGGAGGATCTGCCGTGGCAGCTTGTGTTGTATTTCGCAATGGCAAGCCTGCAAAAAAGGAGTATAGAAGGTTTCACGTGAAAAGTGTAGAGGGTGCTGATGATCTGGAGACGATGCGTGAGATTGTAGAGCGTCGGTATCGTCGATTATTGCAAGAGGGGCAACCCTTGCCTGACTTGATTGTTATTGATGGGGCCTTGGGACAGCTCTCTGTTGCCGTGGACGTTTTGCAAAGTCTCGGGATAGAACCTCCTAAGACGACTGTAATAGGTCTTGCCGAACGTATGGAGGAGATCTATTTTCCGGATCAAAAAGATCCGCTCTTCTTGCCTAGAGATAGCGAAGCCCTGAGAATGCTGATGCACATTCGTGACGAAGCTCATCGCTTCAGTATCGCTTTTCATCGAGATGTTCGTAGTAAAAAACAGATCCATTCGGCACTTGACGATATTGAGGGCATAGGCCCTAAGACGAAGGCTGTTTTGCTCAACCATTTTCACAGTATTAAGCGCATACAAGGGGCAGAGCTCGCGCAGTTGGAGGCTCTGATTGGGACTAAACGAGCCAAAATTATCTATGAAGCACTACATCCCAATACCCAATTGTAATTTAATTAAAGATCTATATGAGAGTTGTAATACAACGTGTACGCTATGCCAGACTCTCCGTTGATGGAGTATTAGTCAGTCAAATAGGGCATGGTTTGATGGTATTGGTTGGCATTTCGGAGCAGGATGCACAACCCGAAATTGACTACCTTTGCAGAAAAATAACCGCCCTGCGCATTTTTGATGATGCTGATGGTGTGATGAATAGATCTGTAATGGATATAGATGGCGATGTGATGGCCGTCAGTCAGTTTACACTTATGGCATCAACCAAAAAGGGCAATAGACCCAGCTATATTTGTGCCGCTCGTCCTGAAATCAGCGCACCATTGTATCAGGGGTTCTGCATGACCCTTGAGCGATGTCTTGGAAAACCCATTGCACAGGGAGTATTCGGTGCAGATATGCAGATCGAGATGCTTAATGATGGACCCGTAACTATAACAATAGATACCGAAATAGATAAAAAATAATTGCGCTCTATGACCATTAAGGAATGGCAAAATACCGTAGACCATTGGATCAAAACTTATGGTGTACGCTACTTCGATCCCCTAACCAATATGGCTATACTTACTGAGGAGACAGGAGAAGTGGCGCGCATTATGGCGCGTCGCTTCGGAGAGCAGAGCATCAAAAAGGGGACAGAGTTGGGTGATCTCGCTGACGAACTTGCCGATCTTGTGTGGGTTGTGACCTGCATTGCCAATCAGACGGGTGTTGATTTAGAGGCTGCTCTTAGCGCTAATATCGAGAAGAAATCGCTTCGAGATAGGGATCGGCATCGGCAAAATCCGCTTTTGCAGACCTCTCCAAAATTGCAAGATAAGGAGGAAAGTGCTCACGAAAAGCACCAGTAAGTATTTTAATAATCGGATATAGATATGAATTCAAATGACAAAATTCAAGAGGCCTTTGATCGCCTCTCTCCTTCTCGTTCGGTAGAAGAAATTGATCGCGCCGTGGCTGAAATTATCGAACGCAGGTATCATGAGGTCTATTCAGCCCCTACGTTGCGTTTTCTTTATAGTACTATTGATCTAACGACTTTGGCTGGTACGGATACACAAGAGAGTGTCGAAAAATTGGTAGAAATTGCCAATCATACGGCACAACATCCCGAGGAGGGAATGCCCAATGTGGCGGCGATTTGTGTTTATCCCCTGCAAGTTCCTGTTGTAAAGAAAGTCCTAAAGGCGGATGGTGTGCGCATCGCTGCTGTGAGTGGAGGGTTCCCTGCTTCACAAACATTCTTGGATATTAAGTTGGCAGAGACGGCCCTTACGGTATCTGCCGGGGCCAATGAAATTGATATTGTACTGAACTTAAACCACTTTTTGTCAGGTAATTATAAAGATGTTGTGGAGGAGATTGAGGAGCAGAAGGCCTCTTGTCGGGATGCCCACCTCAAAGTTATTTTGGAGACAGGTGCCCTCAAAGAGCCTGAGTTGGTGCGTCGGGCATCTATTTTATCCCTCTACTCGGGTGCCGATTTCATCAAAACTTCGACAGGTAAAGAGTATCCGGGCGCAGATCTGCGAGCAGCCTACACAATGTGTTGTGTCCTGAGAGATTATTTTTTGGAGACGGGTATTCGTCGGGGTGTTAAGTTCTCCGGGGGAATTCGTAGTGCAGAGGAGGCGGTGAAGTATTACTGCCTTGTAGATCAAATTTTAGGAGCGGAGTGGCTTACTCCCGAGCTATTCCGTATCGGAGCGAGCAGTCTGGCTTCCAATTTACGTCAGGCTATTGAGAGTTGTTGATGTGGTTATTTATTTGATTATCAGCTAGTAGTGTTTTTATGCCATCCTTTAGAATCCCGATGAGGGGACCGTTACTTCTCTCTTCGGAAGTGATTGGATCTGCAAGTCTGTTGCTGGAGCAGTATCTGAGTGGAGCAATGTCTTCGGAGGAGATACGGCAATCTGTGGTCGTTCGTATGCAGCGATTTTTGGGAATTGAGCGTCCGATGGTTCCTCTTACTCAGCCTGCTGTAGCTTTATCCATTGCTTTGCAATTGGCGGGGATTGGCAGTGCGGACGAAGTAGTTGCCCCCACGATGGCAAAAGCAAGTGCACTGATGGCATTGAGCGGAGGGCGCGTCCGACTTACTCTTGTGGACAGCGATACTCTTTCATGGAACATGAGTGAAGTGGCACTACAACGGCTCATTGATGAACGACATCAAGAGGGTAAGCCACTCCCTCGTGCTCTGGTTCTTTGCCATAATTATGGTATGCCGTCTCATGTGGATGCGCTTTTGGGTTTGGCACGGATACACGGAATGATCGTCATCGAGGAGGCGTCCGATGCTCTGGGAAGCAGCTATGGAGGTCACCCTTGTGGTAGCCTGGGAGACTACGCTATTGTAGGATTGAGTCCCTTCTCGGGAGAGTGGCAAGATCGAGGAGTTCTTCTGGTTTGTCCAAATGAATCGCGGGCAGGACGTGCTCGGGAGTTGGCTGAGCGTACCTTTCGTGAAGGGGAGTTTGTGCTCCGTCGGAGCTATGAATGTAGCTCTTTGCTTTCGGGAGAGGAGGTCTTTTGGACGGAAGTCTCTTTGGCATATAACCTGGAGGTTGTTTCACGAGCGCGTGACAATCAGCACTATTTGAGGGAACTATTAGCTCCGGCTATGGGGGTGCGTCTTTTGTCTCCGCCCTCGGAGGACTATCGATCTAATGGAGTCTATTCTCCCGTTTTGATCGATAGCTCACTGCTGAATTTCTCGGCACAAGAGTTGCAATTAGCTTTGGTGGCTCAGGGGATTGAAGCGCAACCGATGCGGCATCCTCTGCATAAAATGGCAGTCTTCTCGGGTGTGCCTCTTTACGGAACAGGCGTTGCTGATCAGTATTTTTCAATGGGGTTGGTATTGCCCACGGGGGCCCATCTCTCGCATAATGAAGTTAGAGAGATGGCAGAATTCATTCGTAATTTTATAATTCGCTTCAATTAGTTCTTCTGATATTTGGGTATTCTTATCCTATTTGAGCGCTTCATCTTTAGAATATAGCCTAAAGTTGGGGCGCTTTTCTCGTGTGTATTGTCTACCTTTGTTGCAGGAACATAAATAATGTAATGAGTACTATGGACATGAGAATTACTTTTAGAAGGTTTTTCTGCTTGGCACTAATGGTGCTATTCGGAGGGGCTGTATATGCCCAGACGAGTATAGAAACAACTGCGGGAAAGCTTAAGGAGCAACTTGCCGACAAGGATTTAACGCATTTGATTATCAGCGGAGAGATGAATGCCAATGACTTCGCCTTCTTGCGTGATCAGTCGGGCATTAAAAAGTTGGACCTCACGGGAGTGGAGATTGTACCCGGAGGGAGCTATCAGCCGATGTACGATAAGATTGAGACGCGTCAGGGCGTGATGCCGGGTTTTTGGCTCTTCTCGTCAGAATTGGCTAAGTCTCTTACAGAAATTATCTTGCCCGAAACGGTTAAGGTGCTGGACAAGCGTTGTCTGCAAGATGGTGCTCTTTTGACCTCAATTACGCTGCCGGCAGAGCTCGACAGCATTCATGAGATGGCATTGGGATACTGTACGGCATTGAAGGAGTTGGAAATACCTTCTTCTGTTCGGAGTATTGGTTCTTCGGCTTTTGACCACTGTACTTCTTTGGAGTCGCTGGAGTTGCCCGAAGACCTTTCCTTCTTGGGACAGTATGTATTCAGTAATTGTAGCAGTTTGGTGAGCATGGCTATTCCCGAAGGTATCAAAAAGCTAGAGGGAGGTCTCTTCAAAGAGTGTACTGCTTTGCGTGAAGTGGAGATGAGCCCCGAGGTGGTTTCTTTCGGTAAGTTCTGTTTCTATAAGTGTGCCAGTCTCGAAAAGATCAAATTCCCTTATCTATTGACCTCTTTGGGTGAATATGTATTTGAGGGTTGTACGAGCCTTACAGAGGTGGAGTTCTTTAACCAAGGTTTAACAAAAATCCCTGACAACGCATTCAAGGATTGTCTGGGACTGGAATCGGTTAATATCCCAGCTAGTGTGTCTCACATCGGAGCTTTTGCCTTCTCAGGGTGTACAAAGCTAAAATCGATCATCTTGCCACCCGCTCTTGATATGGTGATGGGAGGTGCATTCGCGCGTACAGGTATCGAAACACTATTTGTGCCTTCGAAGGTTCGTTACCTCTCTTATGGAGCTTTTACTCATTGTCCTAATCTGAAGCGTGTGTGGCTGCCTGCTTCACTTGAGAACTTTGGCGAGGTTGTTTTCGGTGGATGCGATAAGTTGGAAGAGATCCACGTCGGAATGCTCACACCATTGGAAGAGGAGAAAGCACAGGGTATAGTATCTTTGGTTGCTCATTCTGCGGATCACGAATTGATGATCTATGTACCTCAAGGTACGCTAGCAGCTTATCAGGCGGCACCCGGTTGGAAAGATCTCAAAGGGCTGCGTGAATGTAAAAAACAGCAGTTTGCCCTATCGGCAGGTAAGCGATTGGCTTCTTATATTGCCATGAAGGGAGCTACTCAGTCATGGAAAGATTATTACGAAAAGTTGGGGTCTAAAGCCTCTATTGCCGATCTCCTTGACGTAAAGATTACAGGTGATATGACCAAGGAGGATGCGAAGTTTTTGATAGAATTGGGCGATGCCATTCACAAATTGGATCTGAGCGAAGTCAAAGATCCTGCGGGAGCTTTGATTGCCTTTGAGTGGAGCAAATTACCTAATCTTACGGCACTCTCATTACCCAAGAGCGTTGCAGAGATCACCACGGAGCAGTTTATGGATTGCCGTTTTTTGGAGACATTGACGATTCCACAGGTTAAAGCTATTGGTGACGATGCATTCTATAATTGTCAGTCGTTGCGGACACTCCCTTCTCTTGAGGCTCTTACAGAGGTAGGTGAGCGAGTATTCTTCGGTTGTGCTTCGCTGCAGGAGATTACGCTTCCCCAATCTATTATTTTTATTACGCCCTATATGTTTGCCAATTGCACTAGCCTCTCCAAAGTGAATGTCGGTACAGGGATGACCGATATTGACGAGTGGGCTTTTTTCAATTGTAGTGGACTCAAAGAGCTTCACTTGCCTGCGACGCTTACAGAGATCAAGGATAATGCTTTCTTTGGGTGTACGCAGTTGGGCAAATTTACCGTACTTGCTACCGAAGCTCCCGATCTTGGAAAAGATGTCTTTATGCCCTGGCACTTCAAAAATACCGAACTCGTCCTTGCCAATGCTGAAGCTAAAGCTACCTATTTGGAGGATGAAACATGGAAGCTGTTCGAGAAGATCTCGGTACTCAACGCAACGCAAGAGGTAGTCACTTCGTCTGCTACGGCTTATGGTGTAGAGGGAGCAGTTGTGTTAGAGAGTGCAGCGAATGTACCCATTTCAGTCTATACGATTACGGGGCAGGCTCTTCTTTATATGCCTCAATTCGTGGGTACTACGCAAATCCGGATGGCTGCGGGCACCTATGTTGTGCGTATGGGTGCAGAGGCGTTCAAAGTAAATGTCCGTTAATTTTTTAGATACAAATAAATCCACAGAGGTTTTTTCTCTTGAGGTGGAGTCATCCCTCTCTCCTTTTGGAGGGAGGGGGCTTCAGTCTCCTAAAGGGGAGGAGACTCTCTTTTTTAGTAACAATGATGCGCAAAAATCTACTTTTTAGTTTGATCGCCCTCGTCTTGGGCGTATCTAGTCTGCCATTGCAGGCTCAGTCGTCGATTCCCGAGTCGGAGCGGACGGCTCTTGTTAACTTTTATAATGCTACGGGAGGGCCTCAGTGGAACGGCACCTACCATTGGGATTTGAGCAAGGAGCCTTCCACGTGGCGTGGTGTGACGATCAAAAATGGACATGTTACTGAGATTTTTTTGGAACAAGGTGGCTTGTCGGGCAACCTACCAGCCAAGGAACTTTTGGCACTGCCCAAGCTAGAAACCCTAGCCTTGGAGGGCAATAGCCTTGAAGGCGCAATCCCTGCCGAAGTGGGACAACTCACCTCGCTGACTACGCTCCGTTTGGGTAGCAATAAGTTCTCCGGTTCGGTGCCTGACCTTACGGCACTCGTTCGCTTGGAGAATATCTCAATCACTTCGATGCGCGACATCACAGGCCCCCTGCCCGATATATCTAAGATGCCCAACTTGCTCTTTGCCGATTTTTCATTCTGTCGCTTCTCGGGAGAATTGCCCAAAGAGATCGGTAAGTGCACCAAGATGCTCTCTTTTGATGTCTCGATGAATAAAAACCTCTCGGGTGAAGTTCCCAAGAGCCTCGGGCAATGTGTTGCTCTGATGGATCTCTCTCTCCAAGATAATAAGTTCACGGGAGAGATCCCCGATCTCTCCAATTTGGCAGATTTGGGGAAACAGAATGAGTTTGTTTTCGGACGGTGCTATTTCAATGACAATGCCTTTACGGGCGGTTTCCCTGCTTGGGTGCTCAATCATGCTTCACTGACACGCTTTACCTGCCAGCACAATAAGCTTTCGGGCGAGTTCCCTCAAGATCTTTCGGGTATGGGGAACATAAAAGTCATTTATGCATCACTCAATCAATTCACCGGTTCTCTGCCCAAGATGTTGCCTGCCACTCTTGAGGAGTTGGATCTCGCATACAATAAACTTTCCGGAGCTATACCCAATTGGACCGGACCTTCGGCTCTTGGAGTATTGCAAGTTCAAGGCAATAATTTGTCGGGGCACATTCCCGCTTTTTACAAGAAGCTTTCGGAGTTTCATAGCCTTAATACCAGCCTTAATAACTTTACACTGAAAAACTTTAAGGATTGGAAGAAGTTTGCTTCTCAAGAGGGTGCTATATTCAAAGCAGGCATACAGAAAGCCTATCAGAAGAATCAGAAAGTAACGCTTAACTCGGGCGAAAAGCTGCAGTTGGATGCAACCTATACAGGTGATGGTCTTATTGGTAATTGTACCTACCAGTGGTATCAGATCTCCTCTGCGGATATCGAACCCATTAAGGGGGCAACATCTCCCATTTTTACGGTTGATGCCGTTACGGCTTCGGATGCTTTCAAACACGTTTGCTTCATCACAACGGACTACTTTGGCTCGATGAAAGATTATAGCGTACTGGATCTTGCTTCGATGGTATCGGGTACGTATGATGTTTGGGTTGATGGCAAGAGCCTTGCGAGTGAGGTTGTCTTGTCTGATGCTGTTGGCGAGTCTTGTTATGTCTATCCTACGGAAGTGCGCGATGGACGCCTATCATTTGTGGCTGCAGAGCAGGCAGAGGGCTTTTGGCTTTTCGATCTCAGGGGTGGGTACGTGCTGGCACAGCGTCAGGCTTTGGCTGAGGGTATTGACCTCTCGGGTGTAGCGATGGGGCAGTATTTGGCCATGATTTTGCTAAGAGATGGCTCTTGGGTAAAACAGGTCATCACGATTCGCTAAAAAATTAGAGGCCTGGACTTTTAGAACTGCAGGGCAGGAGGTTTTTACCTTCTGCCCTGTATTTTTTTGTTCTTGGGCAAAAATATTTTGAGCAATGTTTGCTTGTTTGAGCACGATCCTATGAGGGCCGAGGGCTATTGCTAGATCTTTTTTACAAGTATTGCTCTATTGATAAGTTTTATTACATTTGTGAATGCGGAGGTTTATCTCTCACATGAACATCTGATTGTATGAGTATGAAAAGACTTTGGACTATTGCTTATGGTATCTTGCCCTTGCTCTTCTTTTTGGGGAGTAGCGATACTCTTTGGGCGCAACGGGATCGGCATATTGGAGTATTGCTCGCCACGGAGCATCCGACAGACGCTACACAGCCGAATGTGTTGGCTCTGATGACAGACTTTAGAACGATTTACTTGCGAGATAAAAAAGGTTCCTTTATCCCAAATCAGCCTTCTCTTTCTCTATCAGGGCATCCTGTTCAAGTGGATAGTGTCTACTCCATGCGAATAATTCCCATAGAGGGGATGGAAAATGCCTACGAGTACAAAGGGATAGAAGAGAGATATCGAGGGTATCCCTTTGTGCGTCTTCAAGGTTATTTTTTCTCGAGAAAAATGGGAACAGATCCATCTGGGATGCCTATTCCGGGACTAATTCCGATGTTCAAAACGAATGGGGATGAGTATCATATTAAGAGTTTTGATCCCTCTTATGATCCCTCCTGTTTGGGAGGCATTCTCCAAGATTACTACATCGGAGAAGATCTAGAACCCATTGCCACTTTCGATGTTTTATTTATTGAATATGCCGAAAAGGATCTAATCCCATATAGACTTCTTGCTCTCTCTCCAGTCGCAAATTCTTCAATATCGCTCTCTGATGAATATTCTTTCGCTGATAAGGGGCAAGGCTCTTGTGTGATAAAAACAACCTCTTCTGCGTGGGAAATCTTTGTGTTTAATATGTCGGGGCAGCTTTTGTGTCATCGCAGTATTACCGATTTAGGTGCAACGATTCAAGACTTGCCGAGGTGGGAGCCTCTTTTCTTTCTGATCAAGGTTCCTTATCACACCTATACATTCAAGACCCTTCTCCGTTAATCAGATGAGCTGTTTTGAGGGTAAAAGCCATACTTGTTATTGCATTGATTGTTGTTCTTGACTAGGATTTACCATAAACTCTAATTAGATTGCTTATGAAGAATTTGAGAAT
>JALFBN010000002.1 GCA_022772085.1 Porphyromonas sp.
CCGCTTTGGTCTTGTTCTTATTGATGTAGAATAGTATTTTGAATGTACTGCGCATAGCTTTATAGGGTTAAGGTTAGATTTTCAGTGAAAGAGAGAAATCGCTCGAACTCATCGAAGAGTTTCTTCGGGGTAACGTGGGCATATCGCTCGGTCGTTTGGATATTGCTATGCCCCAACATTCGGCTGACCGTTTCAATGGGAACACCTCGTTCCAAGGTAATCAAGGTGGCAAAAGTGTGGCGACCAACGTGTGCCGAAAGGGGAATGGAAATACCAGCCCGAAGTTGCAGGGCTTTGAGTTGGACGAGGTAAGCTGAATAGGCAATGGGAGCAAAAAGAGTGTTGCGTTTCTCCGATTGATACCGCTCTATCAAACGCACCGCTTCAGATAGGAGTTTCACACGGCAAAGGGTATTGGTCTTCTGTCTGCGGAACTTCAGCCACAACGCCCCCTCATCGTCCGTAAAGAGATGTTCCCGATTCAGAGCAATCATATCACAATAGGCAACGCCCGTATAACAAGAGAAGAGAAAGAGATTGCGAGCGATTTCCAACTCCACCTCATACGGCTCAAAGGTCAAGCCCAACAACTTATCCAATGAAGCCCTATCCAAAGCCCGAGGCAATTTCTTATTTCCTCGTTCCACTTTGTTGTTCTCGAAAAGAAGTCTATCGGCAAAGCCTTTACGATATGCCAAACGACAAGCCTTCTTCAAACAGATGGAGAGGGTATGGAAATAGCTTTGCGAAAGACCTAATTCGCCTTTGATATACTGCTCAAAGAGAAGAAGAAAATCCTCCGTGATTTGACCGAAGGTTATATCGTCTGTTCTGAATTGCCGGTGAATGAACTCCACGAAGTGCTGACGAGCCGAATGATAAATTCTCATTGATGTGGGCTTTAGGTCAATCCCGACACGCATTTCCAACTCTTCCAACATCAGGTCATAGCACGCCAAGAAGGTTGTTTGGCTCTGTATACTTCCTTGAAACTGCTCCTTGATGTCTGTTGCCGTAAAGACCGCTCCTCGCTCACAAAGGAGTCGATAAGCCGACTGCACCGAGAGAAGCAAACGTTCCAACTTGCCATTCGTTGCTACTGCTTCACGGCTCTTTCCGTTCAACCTGCTCTCACGAGCATTCCACAACTTCGGGTCGCACGATAGTTTACAACTGAATTGGGCGATGGTTCGCCCATAGGTTATACGCCCCATTATCGGAGCTTGCCCCGACTTGTCCAATCCGCTCTTTTTCAGGTAGAGCAACACCTTGAATTTGTCTGTTTGCATACGCTTCTGTTTTTATGGGCAAAGTTACCCGTTACCGAAGCGTTTTCAGCTACGCTAACCATTGTGATACAAAGCATAAGCATCGCAACGACAGAAAGGTGAGTTACCTAACAATCTTCTGTCGGTTACCTTCTCCTGCCTCTTCGTTACCAATCGGAGAATGAACTAACGATTTGGTAACGGAACTTCTGCACAAATCCACATCTTCTGCACTTTATCTCTCTGAGCAAACCACCGAGATATGGCGCAAATCCCTCTCATTTCCACTTACTTACCTTCAATCCTCACCCTAATACCCTTTACTCTAATAGTTGCACCTAGAACATAAAAAATCAGCCCAAGAAAACGGTGCAAAATTGCTGCCCTTGATCTTAGAAAATGTGCGCCTCTAGTTTTGAAACTCCTGCCCTACATTTTTATTTTCTTTCGCACGGACTTTTTTTGCCTTGACTAGGGAGGACGTATCTTGAGTGCAAGAGACAAAAGGTTCTTTTATTGTCAATTGCCAAGAATCGGTTACTTTTGCAGGTGGAGTATCGTGTGTTGTATGGCGATGTGTGCACTCCCTAAGTTGAAAAGACTAAGAATATATAGATTAAGATAGATAGACCTAATGGCTACAACTGCAGATTTTAGAAATGGTATGTGCCTCGATATCGATGGACAGTACTTTTTCATCGTTGAATTTCTTCATGTAAAACCCGGTAAAGGACCGGCTTTCGTTCGTACTAAATTGCGTAACGTGGCCACCGGTCGCATCCTCGAAAAAACGTGGAATAGTGGTGTAAAGGTAGAAGAAGTGCGCATCGAACGTCGTCCTTATCAATTCCTGTATAAGGATGATATGGGGTACAACTTCATGCATACAGAGACTTTTGAGCAGATCATTATCCCCGGAGAAGGTATCGAAGGGGTGCAATTCCTCAAAGAGGGTGATACGGTAGAAGCAATGGTACACGCCCAAAGTGAAACGGTGCTGACCTGTGAACTTCCCCCTCACGTGGTGTTGCGTGTGACCTATACCGAGCCCGGAATCAAAGGTGATACTGCGACCAATGCCCTCAAACCCGCAACGGTCGAGACGGGTGCTGAGGTACGTGTTCCTCTCTTTATCGCTGAGGGTGAACTGATCGAGATTGATACTCGTGATGGCTCTTATGTGAGTCGTGTAAAGGAATAAATCCCTAGAGATCCTCCCCGCTCTCAACCTCCCCAAAAGTTAGTCATTGCGGATCGTTGAAAGAGCTTTGGGTGCTGATCTTTCCCCCAGAGAAGCCAAGCTGGGTGTGCGCTGTTGTCGTGATCCTTTAGCTTGGCTTTTTCTTTGAATCATATCTGAAACTACCACCAATATGACCTCGCTCTCTCTGACTATCTGCCGATGGTTACCCCATTTGCGAGCTTCTCTTTTTGTGGCTATTCTTGCCCTTTTTTATGGCATCGCTTTTATTTTTGCCGATTTTTATCGGATGCCCTATGAGGGAGTGAGAGATCTGTTCATTCTCTCATTGCAATGGTTTGTTGTGGTTGGAGCCACATTCGCTCTTTTGTATCTGTTGGCTCTGTGGCGTTGGATCTTTGCATTTACCTTTCCTCCGCTCACCATCCTCTGTACCATATTGGCTTACTTTAGATATACGGTTCATGTCTCTTTTTCGGCCACAGCCATCGAATTAGCCTTTGTTAATGATTTGCGCACTTCGATGGAGGTTATCACCCCTCTTTTGATCGCTCTTGTGGTACTTGCCCTTTTGCTCTCCATTTTATCGGTTTGGGTGCGTTGGCGATATATTCGATTCGGTCGCTGGTATTATCATTTTGCGGTGGCTGCGTTACTTACTGCTGCATTTTTAATTCCTGACAAACTGGCTCGACCCGTCCTCTCACGGATTCCTTATAACATTTTTGACGCCTTTGCTACCTATTTTCGGGAACAAAAGGTCATTTTGGAGGAGCGTCCTCTATTCCAAAAATCCGGAGCTTCTGCCATTGATTCGTTGGATATCGTTTTGATCATTGGGGAGTCTGTTCGTGCTAAGAACTTGCAACTGAATGGCTATCAGCGTGCTACGACACCCCTGCTCGCTCAAGAGAAAAATGTCGTAAGTCTACCTCATATATTCTCGGAATACGGTTTTACGCATACGAGTGTGCCTTACATGCTCACTCGTGCCGATCGAAAACACCCTGACAGAGCCTATCAAGAACGTTCCTTTATCTCTATTTTTCAAAATGATGGATATACAACCTATTGGATTGCGAACCAAGAACCCGTGGAGACCTACCGCTATTTTATGCAAGAGGTTGACCACCTCTATTATGCCAATAGAGGAAGATCTGTCTATTCATACAGCTCATGGTTGGATGAGGATGTGTTACCTTACTTGGATCAAGCTTTAGACAATGCCCATCCGAAGAACCTCGTTTTGATTCATACGATAGGGTCGCACTGGTGGTACAATGCCCATTTTACTTCAGATTTTACCCACTGGACACCCCTGGTTAGAAGTCGCATCTTTTCCTCTAATACGGAAGAGGAACTGATCAATTCCTATGACAATACCATTTTATATTCCGATCATATTTGGACTCAAGTGATCAATCGTCTGCGCCATAGATGTGCCATTCTATTTTACCTTTCTGATCATGCCGAAAATTTAGGAGAGGATGGCCTATGGGGGCATGGCGAAGATCATGAGGCCCTACACCATCCGGGCTGCTGGATTTGGTATTCCGATCGTTATGAGAAGATGTTCCCTCAGGCTGTACAGCACTTACGAATACATGCTGAACGATCCTATAATTCCTCCTTTTTGTTCCACTCTATTATAGCATCAGGGGGTATCCCCTCACCCTATATCGAATCATCGCAAAATCTATTTTCCGCTCCCTAATCGGATCTCGTGAGAAAGACGGTGTGCATAAGACTTGTGATACAGAAAAGGGGAAAGTCCCGCTGATCATGAGACCTGGTGGGACTTTCCCTTTTGTGTATTCGTAATTTGATTTTTGTTGTCCCTTAGGATTGAGGTTTTTGGGGATGTTCTTTCGACAGAACTTGGTGTAGTTGTTGCTTCCAAATCGCTACGATCATGGGATTTTCTGCCAATCCCATGAGTTTGCAATCGGCTACTGAGCAGGTGTATCCTTGTTCCGTAAGGATGGCTCGCCAGCTCCCCTCTTCGGGCGTCTCTCTCTTTCCTCCTAACATGTCGTTGTTTGCATGGTCGCCCGCAATCGTCATCAGAGGTACACAGATCACTCTACCGCTCGCAATTCCCTGCCGTTGCATCCGTTCGATGGCATCTTCAATCAGATTATTTTCCATATCTACGGTAGCTACAAAGCATCGGGGTGAAACCTTTTGTTGGAGGTATTGTTCCAGATCTGTATAGCTTTCATTGCCTTTTGATCCATACTGTTTGGGCTTGCCATGTCCCATCAAAAGGAGTGTTGCTCCATCGGCAAGGTCTTGTGCATACGTACGCCAAAGGCAATGTGCCGTAGCCTGAAGGTCGGATTGTTTAGCAAGCAAAGGACCTGCAATGTAGCTCTTCATGCCGGGATCTTCGCTTTGGAAGAGAGCAATGTCGTCAGCGAGATCTTGGTATTCCTTGCCTGCTATGACGTGTAGCGACTGGACCCCTACGGAGCGATAACCATGATATTCGAGGGCTGCCAGCCAGCTCTTGGGGTCGTAAAATAGTCCTAGTCCCTTCTCTTCGGATCGCTTGATACAGATCTCCGAGGTGAAGGCGATGAATACATCTCTATCGGGAAAGTCTTGGGCAAAGTCCTGCTTAAGTTGCTCAAAGATCTGATGCGGTTGCTCCCATGTACTCCCGAAGGTAACGAGGAGGATGGCATCATCATGCTGCTTTAGTGTGTCTAGCGTATTCAATAGCTGGAGCTGTCTGTCAGTGCTTCCTCTTCGTTTGCAAGAGGGCATTGCTATTAAAAGGAATAGGCTGGAGAGGACTATTAAAAGGGTGCTGTGGCGTTTCATTTAGTTATTGAGGTTTAGACGGGAGCGACAAATGAGAAGTGAAAAGTAGGCAAACGGCTGTTTGCAGATTTGTTCAGCCTCTCTCTCATAATGGGCATTGCTGCGAGAAATGTAGGAGCAGTAATAGAAGCGGATTCTCGAGGCGTACTCTTGAATCAGCCTTTTGGCTTCATCTTCACATAGAGATAGCTTCACCACAACGAGCGACGTCCCTCCAAGGGCAACGGAATCGAGGAGGCTTTTTGAGATCTTTCCTGCGGATACAACCAATGTTTCGTTGCCTTCTACAAGCGATATATTGAGGGCGGAGGCTGCTTCTATAAAGGATGGGATCCCCGCATGATGGCGTACGGAGATCCCTTTCCCTTCAAGTATATGCGAGATATAGTGACTGGAGGAGTATATGCTGACATCACCCTCGGCTACCAAAGAGATAGCCAAGCCTTGGTGTGCCTTTTGCGCCAGCTCCTCTGCAATGTGATGGTAGACTTGTTGCGCCTCTACTCGGTCGGGAGACATGGGGAGGTTGTAGCAAATGATCTTCTCCTCGGGGATGCTCCGTTGAAGGAGAATCTCCTTGGCGTAACTTTTGCCATTGGATCGGGGGCAATAGATACCATCACTTTGTTGTAAGATCTCCATGGCACGCTGACTTAGGAGGTCTGACGCCCCGGGTCCGAGAGCTACAATATCTACCTTATTCATGATCAAATAACGATTTCTTCTACTCCTCCTTAGTGTCTGTAACGTAGTGTTAGGCTCACGTAAGGCGTGCGACCCGGGTTTACGCTCGCATAGGGTTTGGATGAATTCCAAGGACGTGCATCTCTCCAATTGAGTAGGTTTTCAATACCTGCTCCGAGAGATACATTGTAGTCTCCCAGTGTAAATGAGTGACTAGAGGTGAGGTCAATGAGGTAGAATGAGGGTGAGTAGTAGTCGTAGGTTACGGAATAGCGTTCGCCCTGACCACGTGCCATTACACCCATTTTGAGGTCATACATACCCCATGTATGTCCCCAGTTGAGGTAGGCATTTCCAAGGATCCCCACACTTTTGTCGAGGAGAATGGGGGAGGGATGCGGATTCTTTTTTGTAGCTATAGGAGTAATGTTTTTACCATTGAGTAGCGTGAGAGAGCCTCCAAAGTCGAATCCGGCACCGAGGTAGGCATTGGAGGCGAGGTTGAGCCCCAATACACGAGCCTTGTCGATATTGTCACGCATTTGTACTTCGTCGTACTCCTTGAGGTATGGGGCAGCCTCTTCGGGTGAGAGTACCCGATAGTTGATCATATTGGAAATGTAGTTGAAAAACGCCGTAGCCGAGAACGAGAATCGACGATGGAGGTACTCGAGATTTACCGATAGGCTGTGACTCTCTTCGGGTTTGAGGTTTAGGTTGCCAAGTGTAAGCTTATTATTGCTTTTGCCCACCTCGGTAGCATAAATCTGTTGGAGTGATGGGGCTTTAAATCCCGTTGTGTAGGAGATGCGTCCGCGTAGCCCTCTACTGATACCCATCAGAGAGATTGAGGGAGAGAGATGGCTGTGGAAGGTCTCGTTGAAAGAGTAACGCAACCCTGCAACTAACTCTAGTCCGGGGGCGATTGTCCACTCGTCTTGGGCGAAAGCTGATGCAGTATAAGTCTTCTTTTGTCCATATGAATCGGTCGTGCTACTGAGGGCATCGTGGAGGTATTCGACACCTGCACTCAGTTTGTTGTTGCTTGAGAGTTTGAATACTCCTCTGAGATCTCCTTTGTAGAATTGTACTCGCTTACGTTCGGTACGTTCGCCTGCTTTGATGGCTTTGTTGTCTTTGAAGTAGTAGTAGGCCGAACTGTAATTGTCTGCGGAGAAGTTTGCATCCACAAAGACACGAGGGGAAACGATGTATTGAAGCCCCGCACCGTAAGCATAGGCACGGTGGTCAATGTTATAATCATAGCCTTCGGAGGGTCTTCTACTCATGTTGTCGTAGAAACTCCCCTCTGCTGTAAGGGTAAGATTGGATAGGGGTGTATAGGAGAATCTTTGTTGGATCAAGTGGTTGCCAAATCCGAGTGAAGCCTGCTTGTTGGTCGGTTCTTCGGTTGTCTTTTTGGTTTTCTTATTGGTTACCTCTGCCATGGGAGAGAGTTGCCAATTACCCGCTTGTTGGTAGAGATAGGAGGTATTAGAACTAACCTTGCCGAGGAGGAGGTCAAGAGTGGCTGACTGATTGATGCGCTGATGATTACTCACACGTGTGGTAGAAGCTACCTCAATACCGTTTTTGTCATCGTCGGTAATGATATTGACTACGCCGCCTACGGCATCGCTTCCGTAGAGTAGAGAGGCCGAACTGTTAAGGATCTCTATGCGCTTTACATTGTTCATATTGATGCGCTGTATGGCATCGTCGGAGATCATTCTATTCCCATTGAGAAGGAATAGCACGTAGTCACTCTTGAGTCCGTTGAGCGAAAGCTCCGTACCCATGGCGTTGGTTGCAAATGAAAAGGAGGAAGTGAGTTTGGAGAGAGCCTCTTCGAGGGTTGCCACATTGGCTATGGCTAGATCTTTTGCCGTGATCACTTGAACGGGAATGGGACTCTCTGCCATTCGACGGTGTGTACCTGTTGCAGTGACAACGACTTGTGCGAGTTGTTTGTTTTCTTCGGCAAGGCGAATATGGGCATTGGTGGTGCTACTAGTATAGGTAGCGTGTTGGGTTTGGTAACCGATGGCCGAGAAGCGCAGTGTTTGCTTCCCTTGGGGAAGGTCTTTGAGGTAAAACTCGCCACGTGCATTTGTGGTAGCTCCTTTGAGACTATGATCTACACGAATAGTCACACCGGGGATGGGTTCGCCACTTGCTTGATCTGATACTACTCCGCTGATGGAGATTTGCGCTTGCAATCCGATAGCGGATAGGAGTAAGACGAGGGATAAGAACCCTCGATGTAAAAGGGATAAGTTCATTTTATTATTTCTCTATAACTCGTTATCTATGAGAATTATTCTCCCATTCTCATCGCCGGTTGATGGATGAAGGAGGCTCCCCTCTTTGGGAGAGACAGTGGTGCATTGCCCCGCGCTTGTGGCTCGCATTTCTGAGGTACAAAGGTAACAACTATTCAGCTACTTAGCGGAATAGACGGATCCCTCATCCTCGAACAATTGTCGTATAGGCTTTCATCTGCTCCCTCCGTTTTATAGAATAAAAATCGCAGTAAGGGGTTAGCCTACTGCGATTTTATCGGATTTATCTGAATGGAAGCGTAATTACTTCACTTCTTCAAAGTCAGCGTCAGTTACATCGTTCGCTTGCGCTCCGTTGTTGGGAGTGCCTTGGGGATTGGCTTGTTGCGCCGCCTCAGCACCGCCTGTATTGCGGTACATCTCTTCGCTCGCTGCATGGAATGCCGTATTGAGAGCCTCCAAAGCCTTGTCAATAGCCGCGATATCTTCCGCCTTGTGCGCTTTCTTCAGATCCTCAAGAGCTGCTTCGATGGGAGCCTTCTTGTCGGCAGGGAGTTTGTCACCCAGTTCCTTGAGTTGTTTCTCCGTTGAGAAGATCATTGTATCAGCCTGATTGATCTTTTCGATACGCTCTTTGTTCTGCTTATCAGCGTCGGCATTGGCTTGCGCATCTGCCTTCATGCGGTTAATTTCGTCTTGACTCAAACCACTGGAAGCCTCGATACGGATCTTCTGTTCCTTGCCTGTTGCCTTATCCACGGCAGATACATTGAGAATCCCATTGGCGTCGATATCAAATGTAACTTCGATCTGAGGTACACCACGAGGAGCGGGGGTAATGCCATCAAGATTGAAGCGACCAATACTCTTATTGTCCTTCGCCATAGAGCGTTCGCCTTGTAGTACATGGATCTCAACAGAGGGCTGATTGTCCGCTGCTGTGGAGAATACTTGGCTCTTGCGGGTGGGGATCGTCGTATTTGCCTCGATGAGATGTGTCATAACACCGCCGAGCGTTTCGAGACCAAGTGATAGAGGAGTTACGTCAAGGAGCAATACGTCCTTAACCTCTCCCGTGAGCACACCGCCTTGGATTGCAGCACCTACAGCCACTACTTCGTCGGGGTTAACACCCTTAGAGGGGGCTTTACCGAAGATCTTCTGTACTTTCTCTTGGATAGCCGGGATACGAGTGGAACCTCCTACGAGGATTACTTCGTCAATTTGTGATGCACTGAGGTTGGCATCTTTAAGGGCTTGCAAACAGGGAGCTTCACAAGCTTGGATCAGTCTATCGCTGAGTTGCTCGAACTTAGCACGAGAGAGTGTACGTACAAGGTGCTTGGGGATCCCATTCACAGGCATGATATAGGGAAGATTGATGTCGGTAGAGGTGCTCGAAGATAGTTCGATCTTAGCTTTTTCGGCAGCCTCTTTGAGACGTTGGAGTGCCATTGGATCTTGGCGAAGATCCACACCTTCGTCAGCCTTGAACTCTTCGGCAAGCCAATCAATGATCACATGGTCGAAGTCGTCTCCCCCGAGGTGCGTATCTCCATTGGTTGATTTCACTTCAAACACGCCATCTCCCAGTTCGAGGATCGAGATATCGAAGGTACCGCCACCGAGGTCGAATACGGCGATCTTCATATCCTTATTGGCTTTGTCTAGTCCGTAGGCGAGAGAAGCCGCAGTAGGTTCGTTTACGATACGGCGCACCTTGAGTCCTGCGATTTCACCGGCCTCCTTGGTTGCTTGACGCTGAGAGTCGTTAAAGTAGGCAGGCACGGTAATCACAGCTTCGGTCACCTCCTGTCCGAGGTAGTCCTCTGCCGTCTTTTTCATCTTCTGCAAGATCATAGCAGAGATTTCTTGAGGTGTGTAGAGGCGTCCGTCGATGTCCACACGAGGCGTGTTGTTTTCTCCACGAGCTACTTGGAAGGGGATACGATCAATTTCCTTTTTTACATGATCGTAGGTTTCGCCCATGAAGCGTTTGATAGAGTATATCGTCTTGGTAGGGTTGGTGATAGCTTGACGCTTGGCAGGGTCGCCCACTTTGCGTTCGCCACCATCTACAAAGGCGACGATAGAGGGAGTTGTACGTTTTCCTTCGCTATTGGCAATAACGACCGGTTCGTTCCCTTCGAGTACAGAGACGCACGAGTTTGTGGTCCCGAGGTCAATTCCGATAATCTTAGACATAGTATGTATCCTTTCTTTTTTGTTTAATTCGAGTTTTCTTGAGCGAGGCATTAACGCTGTAACGCCTACACCGAGAGATTATACAACTACCGTGCCAATCTTTTTCCGTTTTACGCTCTTGTCCTTCTATGAGGATGTCCGATGGCTTTTTCCGGACAAATTGTCGTTCTGAAAGATGTAGCCCAAGAGATCCGAATTTGTTGGGCACACACATTTGGGACTCCTGCCCAATAGCTTTTCAGTTCCGCCCCTGTAACCAAAAGTTTTATAGCCTAAGGGGAAAAAACTCTTACCCTGAATTTTTTGATGTCATTGGCGAAGAGTATAAAAAGAGGGATTCCCCTCTTGTAAAGGGAACCCCTCCTGCGATCGAATGGGAGACTAAAAAAAGCTCCTGTTGTGCTGCTCTTCCTAGAATGTATAACCTACGGTTACAGCCATAGAGCGGTGAAAGAGACGGATCGTCTCGTCATTACTTTGGTTAATGAGTCCTCGATCGGATGTCAGGGTAAGGGTATAGTGATTGGCAAATTCAAAGCCTAAAGAGGCACGGAACCCCAAATCAAATCGATTCAGAGGCGATTGGGACTTGACTTTGGGAGCAGCACCACCCATGAAATCACCTAAATCAATATTTTTAATAGGCTTGTAGAGATCAATTTCTTCTTCCATTACATGACCCGATCCCGAGCTATGCTTGATAATGGCCTTACCGGATGCTGCATAACCTGCATAGAGACCGTAAGCTCCGATGAGCGAAAAGCCTTTGTTTCCGACCTTAAATCCTCCGAGGATGTTCCCTGATATGAAGTGGATTGGAGTGCGAACACTGGCAACTCCCTCGCCCGGAACCATGGTGGAGAAGCGTATCCCTTTGCGGTTGTAGCTCAGTCCCGGACTTACGAAGAAGTTGCTATTATTGATGGGAATCCGGACGTCGACTCCCACTGTCGGGCTAAATAATTCACGCTCAGAGGTAACCTTTAATCCATGTAAGAAGAGCTGAACATTAGAGAGCTCACATCCGGCGTACAGATTCACTCGCACGGGAGATGATTCTTTATTCCGCTCAACGACTACACGAGTCTGAGTCCTTACTTGATGTTTTTGTGCCCAAGAGGGGGCGAGAGATGCAGCCGTGAGGGCTACTGCGAGAAAGATTTTTTTCATCATGTCGTTGTACATTAAGTTTTAACTACCGGGGTCGTTTTTTGCCTGGATCTCCCAAAACCTGGAAAAACACAACTCCCGATTTGCTGCGACTAAGGTACTATATTTTTTTTGGAATCGGTGACTTTAATGTTGATATTTGATTTTTGGGGTATTTTTTAACGCTCAATTCTCCTCTTTCACGCATCATTATCCCTAAAGCAACCATTGCGATGATGAGTGAGAGAAGTGGCATACCTCTCGATGGCATGCTTTCTATATTTAAAAGAATTCATTGCTGAGTATAAGGGAGACCAATAAAATCCTGTCTCCAAATAACAGAAAACGAGAGAGTACATATTGCAAACGGTACCCCCTCGTTTTAGAACTTAAAGGACCATACGTCATTTCTCGAAAAATTAGTCGACTAATTTCCAAAATCAGTCGACTGTTCTGCGAAAAGTGTCGACTGATTTTTCAGCAAGTGATGTGCTCTATTCAAAAGGGGGATTTCTGTTCGTTCGGTAATTGCCGTTTATTCCTCTTTCAGTTGCCATTTGCTTACTGTTGAGCAAGAGGCTTCCAAATGCCAAAACGACTTCGCCTGCTTAAAAAGACGAAGTCGTTTTGCTTGGATGCGGTTTCTATTTTCCTCTAAGGCTCTCTAGGATTCAAAACTCCTGAACACCTCGGGAAGATTATCTATGATGTCTGAGGCAATAAGAGCTGTTTCACTCGATCGAGCGGCGAAGAGATCGCCTGCTTGTCCGTGAAAATAATTCGCAAATATCGCTGCCGTAGAGGGATCGTATCCCTGTGCCAAAAGTGCCAGTATGATCCCGGTAAGCACATCCCCGCTCCCGGCTGTTGCCATCCCGGGGTTCCCTTTGCTATTGAAATAGATAAGTCCTGAAGGGGTGCAGGTGGCAGTATAAGCTCCTTTGAGTACGATATTCAGTCGGTGCTCTCGAGCAAAGTAGGAGGCATGCTCCAAACGCTCTTCATCCGTATCGCATCGGGATGCCAATCGCTCGAACTCCTTGGCATGGGGTGTCAGGATGCTGTCCTTTGGGATCAAGTCTAGTAGGATCCTATGTCGTGCAATCAGATTGAGAGCATCTGCATCAACCACAAAGGGCTTGTCTTCATTGTTACTGAAGAGTTGAAAGAGCATATCGGCGGTGTCCTCCTCCTGGCCTAAGCCGGGCCCCACAGCGATAGCATTATACTGTTTTACATATTCTATCTTGGTAACGACATCGGCATTGGTATCCAACTCCAACATGGCTTCGGGAATGGCTGTCTGCAACGCTGTTTCGCCCCTGTGTGGGATATGGCATGTGAGTTTGCCGATGCCACTTCGTAGTGCCGCCTTTGCCGAAAGGATCGCTGCACCCATCTTCCCTTGAGAGCCGGCAACAAGCAAGCCGTGTCCGAAGTTGCCCTTGTGTGCAAAGCGACTTCGATGATGGAACCGATCCGCTAGTGCATTTTCGTCAATCAAGTAATCATTGGTTGCGAGATTCTCCTTCCCACTGCTACTCAGACCCAACTGAATAACTCGAGGTTGACCGATGAATGGCTCGTTTTCGGAAAAGAAAAAACAACGTTTGGGATACTCCAACGTGTAGGTGTAGGTCGCTTGAATGATCGCCCCCCTATCGGACATTGCATTCTTGCCGGGAAATAACCCTGAGGGGAGGTCTATGGATACAACATCACACCGTGATTGGTTAATGTATTGTATGATATTGCGATAAGCCCCCTGAGGAGAGCGATTGAGCCCTGTTCCAAAAAGCCCATCTATTACAATATGCTTGGGGGTGAGTTGAGGGAACTCGATCTTTCCACCAACCACTTCGTGTAATTCAAGATTAGGATGTCCATCAAGGCGGTTGTAGAACTCTTGACAAGCGGGAGAGAGTGTCTGCTTCCCTTGGATTACATATATCGATACGTGATACTCTTTGCTTGCAAGCTCCAATGCCAACGCCAACGCATCCGCGCCATTATCCCCACAGCCTGCTACACAGACAACAGGGCGTCCGTTGTACTTATAGGTGTGTATGAACTCCTCAGCAAGCTTGCAAGCGGCATTCTCTATAAGCGCAACAAGCGGAATGCCCTCGTGCTGTACGGTATGGCTATACAGAGCATCTATTTCTTCTCCGGAGAATATCTTGATCATCTTCTCGAATACGAATTATTTATTACTCCATTCCCCCTCTTACGATACCTCTTTCGGACGAGCGTATGAAGTCCAATATCAGATCTCTTTCGGGGCTTTCGGGGAGCTCTTCTTCGATGGTTGCTATGGCTGCTGTATTGTTCAACCCACGTTGGTAAAGTGTGCGATATACATCGTTGATGTGGAATATCTGCTCGTTGGTGAAGCCTCTACGACGAAGTCCTACAATGTTGATTCCACAGTAGACGATGGGGTCTCTTCCTATGAGTGTATAGGGTGGAATATCTTTGGTGACACGACTTCCCCCTTGGATCATAACGTGTTGGGAGATCCGCCCAAACTGGTGGACTAGGACGCTCCCACTGAGGATTGCATAGTTGTCAATCTCAACTTCCCCTGCAATTTGAGAGGCATTCCCGATGATCACATGATCGTGGAGGATGCAGTCGTGCGCAATATGACTGTAAGCCATAATGAGATTGTAACTTCCTATCTTGGTATACCCCCGAGATGCAGTTCCTCTATTGACGGTCGCGTACTCGCGGATGGTCGTGTAGTCTCCGATATAAACAAAAGTCTCCTCGCCCTTGAACTTGAGATCTTGTGGAATCCCTGCGATAACGGCTCCGGGATGGATGTCGCAATGAGAACCAATACGAGCCCCACTGCGTATCATCGCATGGCTGTGAATATGTGTTTCTGCTCCGATCTCTACGTTACCTTCTACAATGGCAAAGGCATCGATCTGTACGCCTTCGCCGAGTTGGGCTTCCGGAGAGACTAGAGCTGACGGGTGTATGGTGGTTGTTTTCATTTCTTTCGCTTGTGAGTTGATTAGTTGTTCTTTACGATTTGTGCCATAAACTCAGCCTCGCACACAAGTTTCTCTCCAACGTAGGCAAGTCCGCGCATATTGGCAATCCCTCGGACGATCTCACTGATCATGCGAAGACGGAATACCAGTGTATCACCAGGCACGACCTTTTGACGGAATTTTACATTATTGATCTTCAGGAAGTAGGTGGAGCAATCGACACCCTCTCCCATCGAGTTCAATACAAGTAATCCTCCTGTCTGAGCCATGGCCTCCACGATTAGCACACCGGGCATTACGGGTTCGTTAGGGAAGTGCCCCACGAAGAAAGGTTCATTGCCCGATACGCTTTTGACTCCTACGATGCTGGAAGAACCAATCTCAATGATCTTGTCCACTAATAAGAATGGGTAACGATGAGGAAGGAGCTCTTTGATTCGATTGGTATCCATTATAGGTGTCCTATCAGGATCATAAACAGGTGCTTGAGCTTCGATTTGTTTGATCTCCTTGCGCAGCAGGCGTGCCATTTGATTGTTGATACTATGCCCCGGGCTGTATGCAAGTACTCGGCCTCGTAAAAATTTACCTGATAGAGCGAGATCTCCGATAACATCCAGCAGTTTGTGTCGGGCGGGCTCTCCCGAGATGGTGTTATTGGGGTTTATCGCTCCGAGGGTAACAGGGATTTCTGTTCCTACCGGTAGATGTTCTTTGAGTTGGGCTTTTTCGGAATCCGTGAGCTCTGTATCGTTAATCACCAATGCGTTAGAGAGCTGTCCTCCTTGTATCAGTCCTTTTTCGAGTAGGGGGAGTATCTCCCGAACGAATACGAAGCTGCGAGCAGGAGCAATCTCTGTGGCATAGTTAATATGTTCGTCGTAAGAGGCAAACTGATTTACTAAGAAGTGCGAAGGATAGGATATGTGTACATCTACTCCAAACTCTTCGTCAGGTAGTAAGATAATCCGTGATCCGGTCTCGGGATCGCTAACTTCCATGCGTTTTTTGACCACGTAGTATTCTCTTTCTGCCGATTGCTCTGTAAGTCCTACTCGCTGGATTGCCTCAACAATGGGCAACGAGTTTCCCGTAAGGATGGGACACTCCGGCGCATTAACCTCGATAATACAGTTGTCTACTCCAAGGGCGTAGAGAGCACTGAGGGTATGTTCTATGGTACTTACGGCAAGTTCTCCTTTTTTGAGCGTCGTACTACGATCAGTCGAAGCCACAAGCTCTGCAAATGCTGGAATAAGTGGAGAATTTTCAATGTCAGTTCTTCTGAATTGATAACCCGTATTGATAGGTGCGGGTTGTAGAGTCATGGTTATGGAGAGCCCTGTATGTAGTCCGATTCCTTCGAATCGGAGAGCTTCGTTCAATGTTTGTTGTTGCATGAGGTTGTGGATATTTGATTGATTTTATCTTCGAGTTCTTCTATTCGCTTGAGCAGTTGAGGGAGTTTGGGAATGATTGTAAACGAACGCATTGCGGTAGAGAGATCCATTGCAGGAGATCCAAGTAATTTGCGACCATCCTTGATATTCCCTAAGATTCCCGTTTGTCCGCCCATGTCCACGTGATTCCCTACCGAAACGTGTCCGGCAATACCGATTTGTCCGCCCGTACGGCACCACGATCCGATCTGAGAAGATCCTGCCATTCCCCCTTGAGCCGCCATAACAGTATGCTCTCCGATTGTGCAGTTGTGCCCCACTTGGATGAGGTTGTCTAGCTTACACCCTTTGCTGATGCGAGTGCTTCCCATTACAGCTCGATCAATGCAGGTATTTGCTCCTATCTCTACGTCGTCTTCGATGACAACGTTCCCGAGTTGAGGTATCTTGGTATAGCCTGATTCAGAAGGGGCAAAACCAAAACCATCTGCTCCGATAACAGTCCCGGCATGGAGGATACACCGATCGCCGATTTCACACTCAGGATAGATGGACACATGGGAATGGATTATTGCGTTTGCACCGATCTTGCATCCTTTGCCGATGTAAGAGTGTGGATAAATTGAGCAACCCTCTCCCAGTACCACTTCTTCGGCAATGTAAACGAATGGAGCAATATAGCACTTGTTGGGGAGCTTGACTGATGGGTGTATAAATGATTCCTTCGAGACTCCTTCATATGAAGGTGTTGTCTCTTTACTTGCCCACTGCATCAGTAGTGCCAATGCCGTATAGGGATCTTCCACACGGATCAGATTGGCTGCAACCTTTTCCGCAGGAACAAAGTTGTTAGGTACAAGTACTGCGGAAGCCTTTGTTTGGTAAATATAAGGTTCGTATTTAGGATTGGATAGGAAAGTGATTTGTCCTTCCACCGCCTCTTCGATTCGACCAAATGACGACACTATGGCTTGAGCGTCTCCCTCAATGGTACCATTGAGTAGGGTAGCAATATCTTGTAATGTAACCTGCATATTTCGACCCGTAATACGATTTCTATTTAAATGATACCCTTCTTGATGAGAGCTTGTTCCATCTGTCGACGGAGATTTTCGGCCTCGTTGGTAGCACTTGATGCGAAATGTTCGGAGCTGTCTGCATAGATAATACCTCTAGACGAGTTGACTAGGAGTCCACAATCATCTGTGAGTCCATTTTCTACGAGCTGATCAAAATCACCCCCTTGAGCACCAATACCGGGTACCAAGAGGAAGTGATTGGGGACCAGGGTACGTACACGTTGAAGGTATTCGGCTTGCGTTGCACCTACGACATACATCATGTGTTCGTCGTTGCTCCATTGACTACTTGTTTTGAGTACCTGTTCGAAGAAGTATTCTCCCGATTCATTTTTTGTAAGTTGGAAGTCAGATGCTCCGGCATTGGAGGTAAGAGCCAAAAGGATAACCCATTTGTCTTGATATTCAAGGAAGGGCTTTACACTATCTTGCCCCATGTAGGGAGCTACTGTGAGAGCATCCGCTTTGAGGTATTCATAAGTGGACTTCGCATAGTGCATCCCTGTATTGCCAATATCCCCACGCTTACCATCTATGATGATGAACTGATCGGGATATTTCTCTCGGATGTAGGCAACCGTCTTTTCCAGCACTTGTACTCCAAAAGTACCCATGGATTCATAAAAAGCTACATTGGACTTGTAAGCTACGCATGAGTTGGCAGTGGCATCAATAATGGCTTGATTGAAGGTAAGCATCGGATTATCTTCTCGCATGAGATGCTCGGGGATCTTCCGAATGTCCGTGTCAAGTCCTATACACAAAAAAGAGCGTTTTCGTTTTATGTTTTCTATGAGTTCCTGTCTGGTCATAGTCACTATATGATTGGAGTTTAAGTTTTTTCTGTGATTTAACTGAGAGAGGCCTCTTGGAGGCGTTCGCTATTTTCAGCAACCGCCAACGCATCAATTATCGCTTTCAAGTCCCCATCCAAGACCGCTTGTAGATTGTAGAGGGTAAGTCCGATACGGTGGTCTGTGAGTCGTCCTTGTGGATAGTTATAGGTGCGAATCTTAGCACTTCGATCTCCTGTAGATACCATCGTTTTACGTCTAGAGGCTACCTCGTCAAGATACTTCTGATGCTCCATATTGTAGATACGACTACGGAGCTCAGTCAGGGCCTTGGCTTTGTTTTTGAGTTGTGATCGCTCATCTTGGCTCTGCACGGTGATACCCGTAGGAATGTGCACGATGCGAACGGCTGAATAGGTTGTGTTAACGGATTGTCCTCCCGCACCGCTAGAGCAGAATGTATCTATACGCAGATCGCTATCCTTGACCTCTACGTCAAATTCATCGGCTTCAGGGAATACAGCTACCGTGGCTGCAGAGGTATGGATACGCCCCTGCGTTTCAGTCTCGGGGACACGTTGTACCCGATGCACGCCCGACTCATATTTGAGTGTACCATAGGCCCCATCGCCTGTTACGGAGAATACAATCTCCTTATAACCACCAAGTCCCCCCTCTGTATAGTTGCTGACCTCGACTCTCCAGCCTAGGTTTTCGACGAAGCGAGTGTACATCTTAAATAGATCTCGAGCAAAGAGTGCCGCTTCATCGCCTCCTGTCCCTGCACGGATCTCCATCATGGCATTTTTGCTATCCTCTGGATCATCGGGGAGAAGGAGTAGAGCGATCCTCTCTTGCATTTGAGGGCCTTTCTCTTCAGCAGTGGCGATCTCCTCTTTGGCGAGGGCTTTGATCTCTTCGTCGTCTGTTGAGTTGAGTAGGTCGAAAGCTTCTTGGCGATTCTTTTTCAGCAAAAGATATTCCTCTTTGGCTTTATGTAACTCTTCCAATCGGCGATACTCTTTGCTCAAACGCACGAAGCGCTTATCATCTGCTATCACCGAAGGATCGGAAATGAGGAGGGTGACCTCCTCAAAGCGTGCCTCCAGATTCTGAAGATGTTGTAGTAAACTCTCCTCTTTCATTATTCGTAGTGTAAGGTACCGTAGGGAGATTCAATGGTGAGGTGGTTTTGTTCTGCATCGGTGACAGAGCCGATTATTTGAGCCTCTATGCCAAAACTCTTGCTGATAGCGATGACCTCGTCAGCAACTTCAGGCGCGAGATAAAACTCAAGACGGTGCCCCATGTTGAATACCTTATACAGTTCTTCGCCGGATGCACTGCTCTCCTGTGCAATCATTTGAAATAGAGGAGGCGTGGGAAGTAGGTTGTCTTTTATGATATGCTTCCCTCGTACGAAGTGAAGTACTTTCGTTTGAGCTCCTCCGGTACAGTGTACCATACCGTGAATGTGTGGGCGCAATTGTTGCAATACTCTAGCAACAACGGGAGCATAGGTACGAGTGGGGGACAAAATCAATTGCCCTACATTTAGGGGAGTTCCCTCTACTGGATCTAACAGATTGCGAGACCCACTGTATATAAGCTCCTCTGGGATGGAGGCGTCAAAGCTCTCGGGGAAGAGTTTCGCTAGATATTTTCCTAGTACATCATGGCGAGCAGAGGTTAGTCCATTGCTTCCCATGCCCCCATTGTATTGTTGTTCATAGGTTGCTTGCCCGTAGGAAGCTAATCCCACAATAACGTCTCCATGAGCGATATGGGCATTGTCGATAATATCGGCTCTACGCATACGACAGGTCACGGTGCTATCTACAATGATCGTGCGTACGAGGTCTCCTACATCGGCTGTTTCTCCTCCGGTAGAGTAGATTCCTACTCCCATACTTCTGAGCGATGCGAGCAATTCCTCCGTTCCATTGATGATCTCTGCGATCACTTCTCCCGGAACGAGGGATTTATTACGGCCAATGGTCGAGGATAAGAGAATGTTGTCAGTTGCCCCTACGCATAGCAGATCGTCAAGATTCATCACTAGTGCATCTTGTGCAATACCTTTCCATACGGATAGATCTCCCGTTTCTTTCCAATATATATAGGCGAGGGACGATTTGGTCCCGGCCCCATCTGCGTGCATCAGATTGCAGTATTCGGGATCACCGCCTAGGAGATCGGGGATGATTTTACAGAAGGCCTGTGGGAATAACCCTTTGTCTACATTTTTGATGGCATTGTGTACATCTTCTTTGCTTGCAGAGACGCCACGTTGCATATATCGTTCGTTATTCATCATATTGTAATGAGGATCTTTCTCTTTTACCAGAGTTGAAGTACATCGCCCTCTAGAGGTACGTAGGTCTCCATATCCAGTCCATTGATCTTATATAAATACCCTATACGTATACCGTATAGTTGCGAAATGGAGTGCATGGATTCCCCGATCGTCACTACGTGGTCAGGTGTACCTGATTCACCTCGTTTGTTCTTTTTTTGCAGGTAAATAACATCGTTCTTTTTGAGGGGAAAGTCTATGGGGGCATCATTGAAACTTGCTAGGCGGTCAGCGTTAATCTCCACATCCCGAGCGATGGTCGCAAAGGAATCTCCCTCTTCTGCCAAAACATATTCAAGTCCATAGCAGTTGTATTGTTTCCGCTTCTTCAGCGGTTTTTCTAGTTCTTCTGTTTTCTTCCTTTTCGTAGTAGGGGATGCTGAAGAGCCTGTTTTGCTTAGCCATGCCGGGTAGTTTTCATTGTCAAGCTCGTAGAGACTGTATAACTCTATGATAGCGATGAGTTTGTTGGCATATCCTTTATCGGTGGCATATCCGCATTTTTGTAGCCCTTTTGCCCATCCCTGATAATCATACGGTGATAACCGAAAGAGCGATTTGTAGCGTGGTTGTTGCAAGAAATAGGAGTGGTCCGTATAGGAGTCTAGCGCCGACTCATAGCTTCGGAAGCACTCTCCATTCTCGTCATCGTCGTGGTAGGTGCGCTTGCCCTGCCACGCCTTGTGGCATTTGATCCCAAAATGATTGTTGTGTACACTCGCTAGGCTACTCGCTCCTGCGTTGGATTCGAGCAATCCCTGTGCTATCGTAATGCTGGCAGGGATCTTGTGTTTTCTCATTTGACGAATAGCCTCATCGGCGTACTCACGGACATAGGCTTGGTACGAATTATTCATACGTTGCCCATATAAAGGAATAAGGGACATTACGATAAGAAGCAACACGATAGTCCCGTGTCGTAAAGGATTTGCCTGCATAGCCTATTCGTATCTTATTATTGCAAAGGTACAATTTTGCCGGGGATTATCTTGTACTGTACCAACTTGTGATGGTGCTTTTGGATTTTTAAAGGCAGACTCTCTCCCCATTTGTCTCTCCTAAAGAAGTAGAAGCCCCCATACGACAAGTATGGCGATGGCAAATACAACGAGCCAGAAGCGACGTAGCTTGCGATGATGGGCCGGAAAGGCGAGTGCAAAAGTCATTGAGCAGGGGATCAGGGTTAGGAGGGTCAATCCTACCAGGTGTTGTGTATACAAAAATCCAAAGGGAATAATGAGTAACGGACGCATCTCTGCTGCAATGAGCTGACGCACCTGTACTTTTTTCTCACTGAGGTGTACAATCCCAACAAGAACCCCAACAAGGTAAATGATGATGCAGAAACAGACCGCTACAAGTGTGGGTGTAGAGGGTAAATGAGCTACATGCCAAATGGGGCGAAGGCTGATTTCTTCAATAAGAAGACTCTGAATCTGAGGAATGTTTTTTGCAAAAAGTACGAGAGGACTTACGATTACAAAGGGACTGATTAATCCTAGGAAAAATCCGATCAGGCTGCGTAAAGAGAGTGTTTGCAGGTCAAAGGCAGTGAATAAGATAATCGGAATGAGGAGGAAGTAGGGTGGATAAAGTAGTCCTCCCAATCCCGAAAAAAAACCGATAGTTGTAAGTGCTAAGGGACGGTCTGCGTGGCGGTAGTTTTGGTAGAGATAAAAGATGGAGCCTAGATAAGGTAGTAGAGTTAATATGGCTGTGCTAGAGCACCACTGATCAGGGAATAAGAGGAATAGCAAGGTTGCTACGAGTGTCCCCCAACGGCGATCAGGTGCATTGTACAAAACAAATACGTTGGCTAGAAAACGTCCAAAAAAACAGGATAAGCAAAAGATTAAAATGGCTACACCTACACGTATGGCATTAGGGATCACCTGTGGATAGAGCTGTGCCCAAAAGGGTTGATCCGATAATGGAAAGAGGTAGGTCGCACCGACCCCTGCCCCCACGAGCAATAGCAGGGTTAGAGGGAGTGTTCCTCGCATCATGTGGGTCGAATTATATGAACTCATGCCATCTACGATCCAATTAAAGAGGCCAAAATGAGAATACTCCCTATAAGCACTCTTTTTTCGTCGGCTCTAGGGAGTATTCGATACTATTATGTGTCAGAGGAGGTCTTTCCCGATATCGTGACGGTAGTTTTTCCCCTCAAAAAGTACTTGTTGCGCAATGGTGTAGCAACGCTTTAGAGCCACTTCAGGCGAGGAGCCATAGCAACTGACTGAAAGTACGCGACCGCCATCTGTTACGAGTTTGCCGTCAAGCCTCCGTGTGCCGGCGTGGAATAGGCACGTGTCACTTGTGGGATTGGGCACTGTGATCTCAAAGCCTTTTTTGTAGCTTCCTGGATAGCCTTGAGATACCAACATGACGCTAGCAGCCGGACGAGGGTCTTCGTGGAGTGTATATTCGCTTAGCGTTCCTAGGGCGATCGCCTTGAGTAAAAGAGCTACATCGCTGGAGATGCGAAGCATGACTGTCTCTGTTTCGGGGTCGCCAAGACGGCAATTATATTCAATTACATAGGGATCGCCCGCTACGTTCATCAGCCCTAAGAAAATGAATCCGCGGTATTTAATCCCCTCTTTTTGCAATCCTTGGAGGGTGGGTTCAATAATACGTGTACGTACTTTTTCCATGAATGTTTCGTCGGCAAAGGGTACTGGGCTCACCGATCCCATACCGCCGGTGTTGGGTCCCGTATCGCCATCACCAATGCGTTTATAGTCTTTGGCTACGGGTAGTACCTTATAATCTGTCCCATCAGTAGCGACAAAAACAGAGCACTCAATCCCCGAGAGATGCTCTTCGATTACAATTTTCTGTCCCTTTGCTCCGAAGATTCCTTCGGCGAGGTCGTCAAACCCTCGGGCAGCTTCCTCTAGAGAGGGCACGATCAGTACACCTTTGCCCGCTGCAAGTCCATCTGCTTTTAATACATAGGGGGGGCAAAGCGTTTGTAAATATTCGAGGGCGAGACCTTTTTCTGAAGCCGAAAAGGTGCGGTATCCTGCTGTGGGGATGGCATAGCGTTGCATGAAGGCTTTACTAAAGTCTTTGCTTCCCTCTAGTTGTGCACCTTGTGCATTAGGCCCTACAACCATGAGGTCGGGGAAGTCCCCTTTACGCTCTGCAAAGTAATCGGCAATGCCTTGTACAAGGGGATCTTCAGGGCCTGATACCAAAAGATTTACACCATGACTTGATATAAAGGAAGCAATAGCATCAAAGTCTTTTCCTGAGAGCTCGGGTATGTTGATGCCGTAATTTTCGCTTCCACCATTGCCTGGGGCGATGTAGAGTTGATCCACTTCGGGCGAGGTGGCAATGCGCCACGCTATGGCTGATTCTCTTCCTCCCGATCCGAGGAGGAGTACTGTGAGGCGATCGGTGGCACGTTTTTCTTGCATAATCGTTTCAAACTGAAGTAAATTCTTTTGTTGCTCCTCTAGATCTTGTTGAGGAACGTAATAGACATTACTGCTCATAGGTGATCTTCAAAGTATCTTGCTATTGTTTGGTTTAGATGCACACGGTCTCTGCCATGTACATTGTGCTCATGTCCGGGATAGAACATACAGTCGGGGTAGCTACGTAGGGTAATGCAGGCTTCTACGAAGGCTTGGGCATGTTGCCATAGTACCACATTATCTACGGTACCATGGATCAGAAGAAGTCGTCCTTTGAGGTCACCGGCACGAAGGGCTAGGTTATTGCGCTTGTATCCTTCGGGATTCTCTTGGGGTGAGTCGTTGTATCGCTCTCCGTACATAACCTCGTAACGGCTCCAGTCTATTACAGGGCCCCCTGCTACTCCTACCTTAAATACATCTCCATGTGTCAGCATGAGGTTCGTGGTCATGAAGCCTCCAAAGCTCCATCCATAGACTCCTATACGATCACGATCTACCCAGGATTGCTCTTGGAGGAACTCAATGCCTCGCATTTGGTCATCCATTTCTACGGTACCCACTTGGCGATGAATTGCTTGCTCGAAGTCTCTGCCTCGGTTTGCACTTCCCCGATTGTCTAGGGTGAATACGACATAACCCCGTTGGGCCATGTACACATCCCAGCCTCCGGCTCCTGCAAGCCAATCTTTTGTTACAAGTTGTGCGTGGGGGCCTCCGTACACGTACACAATGGTTGGATACTTTTTATTGGGGTCAAAGTTTACCGGTTTGAGTAACCGATAATACAGGGTCGTCTTGCCATCGTGAGCAGTGAGCGTTCCTAGAGAAATCTCAGGCATTTTTGCTTTTGCCGTCGGATTTTCGGCCTTGAGTAGCTGTTTGATCTCCTTCCCCTTGGTGTTTACAAGACGACTGATACGAGGTACGGAAGGCGATGAGTAGGTATCTATAAAAGCGGTCATGGAGGCGTTAAAGCTCGTGTGGTGTACCCCTTCTATCGGAGTGAGATCGGTAAACCCTTTGCCATTAAGACCAATGCTATAAAGGCGGGTTTCTAAGGGAGAGGCGGCTGTTGCTTCAAAGAAGATCGTCTTGCCATCTTTGGAAAAGCCCTTAAAGGCTGTTACCTCCCATGCTCCTTGTGTGATTTGTTGGAGTCCCGGGTGGTGTATGGATCCTAAATAGAGGTGATTGTATCCATCTTTGCGAGAGAGCCAAAGATAGCGTCCGTCGTTACTCGGATGGAATAGCATAGGCGATTGAGGTTCGATGTATTTGGCATCCTCTTCAACGAAGAGTGTGGCAAGGCGAGCCCCTGTTGTTACATCGTAACGATTGACCTCATTGTGTGATTGACTACGACTCACTTCGGCAATAAACAGCGATTTGCTATCAGGAGCCCAGGTAATGTTGGTTAGGTAGTGCTCGGGGTCTCCACCTGTTTGCATATAGGTCGTTCGTTGGGTTTTGAGATCGAAAACGCCTAAAGTGACATGGTGTGAAGGTTCCCCCGCCATGGGGTAACGCACAGGTCTTTGCTCTGCTTTGTGCGGTGTTATATCAACGATTGGATAGGGTGCAACCATGGACTGATCCATGCGGTAGAAGGCTATTTTAGTGCCATCGGGACTCCAAAAAATTCCCTTCTCAATGCCAAACTCTCGCTGGTGTACAGCCTCTCCGTAAACGATTTTATCCTCTTCGTTTTGGGCGATTGTATAGCGTAGAGTCTCCTGTTTTTTTTCAGAGGGAAGGAGTTGTTGTACGAACAGTTCTCCACTTTCGCTGCGAGCGATCATCCATTCGGCGGTAGGGGATAGTTCTAGCAGTTCATTAGCGGAGCGTTCGCCCGTCTGGAGTGAAAGACTGCGTACGACCTTTTTCGTGGGGACATCTATGATGTAGATTGTTTTCCACGTTTGTACGGCAATCTGAGATGGGTGTTCTGCTAGGGGAAAATAGTAGGGGAATCGCCCATTATACATGTGGTCATTGATACCCTCATTGGGTAGGATTGTCCCAAGATCTTGAAGACTAAATATCGCTTTTGGGGTCTTATCCTGGAGGGAAATTCCCATTATCTGCTTCCCCTCCTGATAGGTACAATAGTCCCCGATCCACTGCAGACGTGGGAGATATTGAGGGTAGTAATTACTCAAAAACTTACTTCCTCCAGGAGTTACCTCCTCCAAGCTGTAAAGACCTTGAGCGTCTTGTGCGTAGCTATGTAGTGCGCTACCTGATAGCAGGATAGCTCCGGCGAGGAGTATTTGTAAAAATGATTTTTTCATACGGTTTTATAGGAGTATTGTTTGTTTACTGGTCGCTGTCATCGAAAACTTGAATGCGTGATTTGGGCTTGGGACGCATCTCTCGGCGAGGAGTAGAGGCTGCTTCTCTCTCGTGAATGCGGCGACGAGGACGCCCTTCTTGCTCATGATCTACACTGGATTTGTCCTTATTGAAGAACTCTCTACGTTTACTATCGGAGTCGAATCGGTCTCTGTTGGAACGTCCTTCGCGCTTGTGATAAGAATCCCCTCTTTCTCTGCGTTCCGTATAGCTTCCCTTTTCTCCTCTATCCCGATCATAGAACTTGCCCTCTCTAGGGTTCTCCTTTGCTCGATAGGGGCGTGAGGTGGGGTGGGAGCATCCCTTACCCGAGGAGTTCTCTCTTTTATAATCGTCTCTCTTCCCCTCGAAGAGTTCAAAACTTCGTAGTTCGCACTCTAGATCACCATTAAGTAGATCTTGTTTGCTGGAGGGGCGCAGACCTATAGCATGGAAGAGTTTGCTTTTGGGGGCTATGATCCAAACCTTAGACCCTGCATACTTGTGCTTAAGTTCGGTACCGATCATGCTGTATAAAGCCTCTAGATCATATTTGTTCAACCGCTCTCCATAGGGTGGATTCAGTACCATGAGTACGGGAGCCTCCGGAGGGGTAAGGCGCTGCATGGCGAGATGTTCGACGCTGATGTCGTGTCCAAGTCCCGTGTGCTGTACATTGGCACTGGTTACAGTGTAGGCATCGTTGGCGATGTCGCTCGCATAAATGTGGTGTTCAAAAGGTACTTCGTAGTCGGTATCTTCTCGGATCTCTTTCCATAGTTGAGGATCAAAGTCCGTCCACTCTTCAAAGGCGTACCGAGTGCGCCAAGTGCCGGCAGCGATTCCTCGGGCAATTAGGGCGGCTTCTATGGAGAATGTTCCCGATCCACACATAGGGTCTAGCAAGTCGCATTGTCCGTGCCATCCTGCTTTGAGGAGGATCCCTGCCGCTAGTATTTCACTAAGAGGAGCCGGTGTTTGCTTGACCTTGTAACCTCGTTTGTGCAAACTATCTCCCGAGCTATCAAGCGAAAGGGTGACTTGGCGTTGGGCTATATGCACATTGAATCGTACATCGGGCGAATCCATCTTAACGGATGGGCGCTTACCCTCAGGGTCATTTTCAGCGAAATAGTCGGCGATGGCATCTTTTACACGATAGCTCACATAGCGACTATTGCTAAAGCGATCGGAATATACGACAGGATCTATAAGAAAAGTTTGGTCGCGTCGGATGTATTTGTCCCAGGCAAAGTAGCGTAACGTCTCGTAGAGGTGTTCTATGCTATCGCACTTAAATTCATAGATCGGTTTAAGGATGCGCAGAGCCGTCCTTAGGCGATAGTTGGCCAGGTAGAGTAATCGTTGATCGCCTGAAAAACGTACCATACGACGTCCTGTTTCTATATTGGATGCCCCCAATTCCTCTAATTCTCCAGCAAGGACTTCTTCCAGCCCATACAGGGTTTTTGCCACATATGTAGTGTTAGATTTGACTTTCGGCATCTCTCTTTTGGGTTTAGTCGTGTATGGAGAGTCTATTGTATTATATCCCATATCATTTTATTCCTTCTCTCTTTGCTACAAAAGTACGCAAATCCGCTATATCCACATGTTCTATTATGTGTGACTTGATCTTCAAAAGTTACGCTGCACTCCAAAACGTCCATCCTGAATATCTCTTTCGCAATAACACGCTCAGAGCTATTTGTGCATACTCATACACCATCTTTGAACTCTCTTTTGTAAGAACCCGTTCAAAGTCTTGTTCTTTCCCTCGTTGCTAAAGTTATGATATTATTCAGCAGAAGGACTTCTGATATGATGATGTAAACATACTTGACTTATTGCGAAAGATACCGAGTAGTCAGTAAGAAATACCGAGCGATTGCCAGATTGCTCGGTATCTTTCAGGAGACCATTGGGCAGGAATTTTTGTGTTTTTGCCCAACAAAAAAATCCCCCCTAGTGCATCCGTTGTCGGGGATGACTAGGGGGCAATGAGATTCCTCGAGGAGAGAGAGCTCTTGAAGAGGAGAGTTTTCTACTTAAAATTCGTTGGGACTGAAAGCCAAAGCATAGGTACTAAATGTACCGGATTGATCTATTTGGAACATGACTTTACCCGTAGGATCCTTATACGTAGGAATGGCAGGTCCAGAGACTTTGATCCATCCGAGTTGTTTTACAAAATACTTTTCGATGTAGCTTGATGTTACTGTCATGGCGTTTTCTGCAAGTAGGATAGCAATGGCATACTTCCCAGCTGTATCTCCTTCGCCTTCCATCAGGAGGATGCCACTGAAGTCTGGAGACGTAGTTGCGATCAATTTGCCAAATTCGATGCCTTCGAGCAAAAATGGACCACTTGACTTATAATAGGTTTGCTTCTTGTACAATTCAACGGCTTCGTCGAGAGTGTATTTCCCAAAATCGAGGATTGGCATGGGGATATCCAAGGACTCTTTCATGATCTTGTTTGCAAGGTCGGGAGTTCCTTTGAAGAATTGAACTTTGGGAGCAAAGGTTGTTGCATCCTTGGGCTTATTCTTCTCGGCAACAGCAGCCATACCTGTCTCTTTATTGTAGTAGACAGGGTTCCCCTGATCGACAAGAGTGGTTAGTAAAAAGCCCATTGTACGCATATACTCTGTGATAGCATCGGGAGAAGGGCGCTTGTCGATATTCACGAAGATGGCACATTCTTCGAGGAATGATTTCTTTTCTTTATCAAGCCAATAACGTGTGGCTGGAAAGTCTGGATTATTTGTTTTGAAAGAGTAGTATCCTTTTTCTATGCTTGTGTTCTCGAGATCAAGAGTGTGTCCTTGGCGTGCTTCAAACCGTAGAACGAGGTCGAGTGTATTTCCCAGTCCCATCAAAGGGGCCCAGAGGCCCGTTTCATGAGTCTTTGTTTCAGTTCTTGACCAAGAGGTTGTCGCCTCATCTTTGGGTGCAAAAACGTAGGAAATATCGCTATCGCTACGGTGTGAAATGAATACGACCCAGCCCCTTTCTTTGTGCGTAAATACGCCTTCGCTGGCTGCCTTTGTAGCTTGTTTGTCTTGGGAGAACCCTTGATTGAGTAGACTCTCCACAAAGGTCTTTTCGGTATTGATGTCGGCTAGCTTCTCGGTTGCATAGCGATAGTTCCCTTCGGCATCGAATTGGAGTACAATAGTACGAGCGAAATCCTTCCCTGTATTCGTCGTAATGGTAAGAGTGCGTTTGGTGAGATCTTTTTGGCTCTTTTGCCCCAGTTTTTGAGCCTCAGCCTCAAGATCTGCATATGCCTTGCCGAAAAGCGAACTCGGTAGTATCACATTTATAAGGGGGTGAGAGGGCCCTTGGCTGTTGCGACAGGAGGCAAGTAGGAGTACAAGCACCATAGATAAGATGCTAGGAAGCAATTTTTTTGTCATTGTTTTGACTGATGTTTTAATAATTATGATAGGATATACTTTGTTCCAACTAGTGTGCTCTCATAACACGTTTATGGTGTGTGGACGTGTTTCTCCGCACTTTATGACCCTAATCTTATGCAAAGTAGGATCTTACATCGACAAATGTAGTGTTTTTGTTGCAATATTCAAGAGTGGCCTGCTTCGGGTGGTTCATACCAATAGTATGGATCGTTTTTATGGTCTTTTTCCTGTCCCCTAAAGTCCGCTTTCGTAATTCCTTATTTGCACGATGAAGGCAAAACGTGCGACTTTGCATGGCAAGAACCTTGTACACTAATTATATTGCTACTTTTGTGACCGCAAATAGAAATACAACACACATTGATCATGAAAAGGGAACGTCTCCAAAGCTATTGGTAGCTGTGGGATGCAGGTTGATTGTTGGAAAGGAAAAAGAAGCGTGTTGCTATGCTTGAAATGGAAAATAGTGTGTTAGAGCCTCAGCAGATAGACATAGGTGCTATCATAGCTACCAAGTGGAAACGTCCTCTACCACGTGCCATCGTATATTTGATAGAACGACTTATTCACCAGCGGGAGATTAACGAGGTTCTTAGGATGTATGCAGGGGATCAGGGAGTCGCCTTTATGGATCGACTTGTGGAACACTTCCACCTTACACTAGATCTTGTACATGAGGAGCGTTTGCCCCAATCAAAGCGTGCTTTATTTGTTTGCAATCATCCCCTGGGAGGTTTAGATGGGATCTGTTTGACCCATTTACTTGCACGTCACTACAAGTCAGATATTCGCTATATCGTCAATGACCTTTTGGCTAATTTAAAGCCCTTGGAACCGATATTCCTCCCTGTAAACGAATATGGTGCCCAAAGCCGTCAGTCGGTACAACGTCTTAATGAAGCATTGCAGAGCGAGCTCCCTGTTATCTCTTTTCCTGCAGGTTTGTGCTCGAGGTATATTGATGGTTGTGTGCAGGATCTCAAGTGGCAAAAAAGTTTCGTACGTCTTGCTCAAGAGTCGGAGCGTCCCATTGTTCCTCTCTTTTTCGAGGGATACAACAGCCGTCATTTCTATAATATAGAGCGTTTGCGAAGATTTATTGGACTTAAATTCAACATTGGTACAGCTCTGCTTCCTGATGAAATGTTCCGAGCAAAAGGCTCCTCTTTTCGAGTGTGGGTCGGAGATCCTATTCCGTATCAAAAGCTATCTCAATTGGGGAGTCGCCCTGTGGAGATTGCTGCTGCCGTCCGGAAAATGGTCTACCAAATCCCTAAAAATTAAATCCTCTTCGTATTAACGTTAAGAATAAGTCTACTATGCAACCGATAATAGCCCCTATAGCAACAGATCTCATTCTGCAAGAACTTACTCCCGATAAGTTACTTCGCCCTACCAATAAGGGTCGTAATAGTATCTATGTCTTTTCAGCTCATGAGGCACCGAATACAATGCGAGAAGTCGGACGTTTGCGAGAGGAAGCCTTTCGTGCCGGGGGTGGTGGCACGGGGCTGGGGTGTGATATTGATGAATATGATCTTGACGAAAAGGGATACAAACAGCTTATTGTTTGGAATCCTGAGGCTCAAGTGATTGTTGGGGGATATCGTTATATGCTGGGAGCAGATGTAATAGCGCATCCCCGAGGAACGAATATTTTAGCCACTTCTCATATGTTTGATTATAGTGAGGAGTTCGTGCAGGATGTCCTTCCCTATACGATTGAGTTGGGGCGTTCCTTTGTTTCTCCGGAGTTCCAGTCCACACGGTTTCATCATCTCTCCATATTTGCGCTTGATAACCTGTGGGATGGGTTGGGAGCGCTAACTGTACTCAATCCAGAGATTCAGTATTTCTTTGGTAAGGTGACCATGTACGCCAATTATAATAGGCGTTGTCGTAATTTGATTTTGCACTTCATGCAACGCCACTTCTACGACCATCGTCATCTTGTAACGCCCAAGGAACCTTTAACCATAGATGTAGACCTTGAGGAGATGGATCGCCTCTTCGCTGCAGGATCGCTCAGTGCTGACTATTTAGCTCTTAAGAAGGAGGTGCGCAAGACGGGTATTAGCATTCCTCCCCTTTTTAGTGCTTACATTTCTCTTTCTCCCCAACTTCTGTTTTTGGGTACAGCGATCAACTATGAGTTTAGTGAGGTCGAAGAGACGGGTATCTTGATCCGTATTGATCAAATTTTGGAAGAAAAAAAGGAACGGCATATCAACACGTTTCGTCGAGAAGAGAGTGATTCTCTAGCTTAGTATGGCAGAGCACAATAAACTAGGTGTAGAAGGAGAGCGAATAGCTTATCGCTATATAGAGCAACTTGGCTATACGATTCTAGAGAAGAATTGGTCGATAGATGGCAAAAAAGAGGTGGATATATTTGCTACCGATGGACGAGATCTTATCGCAATTGAGGTCAAAACGCGTCGAACAGATTCTGGTTTTGATCCACTTACAGCCGTTACTAGACAGAAGCAGGCAAATATAATAGCACTTACCAATACCTATGTGAGATTAAAGGGTGTTACTCAACCCATACGGTTTGATATTATTGCCGTTTGGTTTCATCCGTTTGATCAACTCTTTGATATCAAACATTATAAAGATGCTTTTAGGGCAACATTGCGCACTCGTTCCTAAACAGAATAGAGTGTCTACTCAATAATAAGTCTCTTTTGATATGGAAATATTTTTCGCAATCGCTGATTTATACTGAGAATATTTATCTAGTGTTTGATCTTTTTATACCTTTGTAAAGAGAAAAAGAGATTTTCATGGAGACAATATATACCATTGGTATCGATATTGGGGGAACCAATACTGTCGTTGGGGTGGTGGATCGTGAGGGATCTATACTAGCTCGACGTAAATTCCCTACATCTATCTGCGGAGAAAGATTAACCTGCTTTATAGACCAAATCGCCATCCAAATAGAGTCGTTGGAGAGACAGCATAACCTTGTAGGCAGGATTGAGGGGATTGGAATAGGTGCCCCTAATGGCAATCATGAAGATGGCACGATCTCCTTTGCAGCCAATATGCCTTGGAAGATGCCATTTCCGATCGTTCGTATGCTTCAAGAGCGAATCGATCTCCCTGTTGCACTTATCAATGACGCCAAAGCGGCTGCCGTAGGGGAGATGACTTATGGAGCTACTCGAGGGATGCGCGATTTTATCATCATTACTTTGGGTACAGGAGTTGGCAGTGGTATCGTGGCCAATGGAGAACTTATCTTCGGACATGATGGACTAGCTGGTGAGTTGGGACACTTGATCGTTCGGCGAGGAGGTCGTCCATGTGGTTGTGGTCGTCGTGGTTGTCTTGAAACCTATTGTTCGGCTCGAGGAATGGCTCGTACTGCTATTGAGCTCTTGCAACAAACAACAGAGGAGAGTCCTTTGCGCTATCTAAGGGAAGAGGAGATTACGAGTAAGTCTGTCTATGATGCTGCTGAGGATGGAGATCCCATTGCTCAGCAGGTTTTTGAAATCACGGGGCAGATCTTGGGTGAGAGTTTGGCGGACTTTATGACCTTTTCAAGTCCTGAAGCTATTGTTCTATTTGGTGGTGTTACGGCGGCAGGCGATCGTTTGCTGGAACCGATAAAGAGATCTCTGAAAGAAAATCTGCTTTGTGTCTACAAGATGCCTAAATTGCTGTTCTCTCAACTCCCTTCTGATGATGCTGCCGTATTGGGGGCTGCTGCAGTGGGAGTTGAAGAGGTGCGTCGATTGGCTCTTCGTATGAGTAGACCTATTAATTTTTAAGGAGTTCTAATTAGATATGTATTGAGATATGTTGGATGTAAAAGGTAAAATCGCTCTTGTAACGGGGGCAACCTCCGGTATCGGACGAGCTACGGCTTTGCGCTTAGCTCATATGGGGTATCATGTGATCATTACGGGACGTCGTGGAGATCGCCTCGCTTTGCTACAACGAGAAATCGAACAAATGACAGAGGTTCGAGCTCTTGCTTTGACATTTGATGTCCGTTCTTTTGGAGAGGTAGAACGTGCACTAGGACAGCTCCCTGAGGAGTGGTCTTCGATCGAGGTCCTCGTAAATAATGCAGGATTGGCTGCCGGGATGGAACCCCTTCAAGATGGCCTATTAGACGACTGGGAGCGAATGATTGATACCAACATTAAGGGGTTGCTCTATGTAACCAAAATTGTTGCACCTGGTATGATCGAACGAGGTCGAGGACACATATTCAATATAGGGTCTATTGCCGGGCGAGAGGTTTATCCTTCGGGCAATGTTTATTGTGCAACCAAGCATGCCGTAGATGCCCTATCCAAGGGTATGCGTATTGATATGCATAGGTATGGCATTAAAGTTACTCAGATTGCGCCAGGAGCTGTAGAGACGGAGTTTTCTCTTGTTCGATTTCATAATGATGCCGCTTGCGCCGAAAAGGTGTACGAGGGCTATGAACCTCTTACGGGAGATGATATTGCACACTGTATTGAATCGGCTCTTCGCCTACCTGACAACGTTTGCCTAGCAGATATGCTCGTGTTGCCTAAGGCACAGGGCTCTAGTCGCGATTTTTATCGAAAATAATCCTCTCTCGAAAAATCAACATAAAAGTGCAATACCTCTGCTATCCATAAGAAAAGGATAGAAGGGGTATTGCGCTTTTATGATGTGGAGCCCTGACTCACTCCTCCATTGTAAGAGGAATATGTAAAAAATAGTCTGCGTTGTCCCTCTTCAGCTCTAGTCTGTTTCGTAGAATATATTCTACAATAATTTGGCTATGTCGTGAATTTTGCCTTACTTTGCACCCGATTACAGCCCCGTGTGGATCTCTGGTTGTGCAGAAGTAATGATGCTAAACTTTGTACTCGAAGCGGTTTAGGCGTGGCAAGTAGTTGACAATTAGTGTAATAAGAAAAACGACTATATAGAAATGTCTAAGGCTTGTCAAATTACAGGTAAGCGTGCGATGGTGGGAAACAATGTATCGCACTCTAATCATAGGACGAAGCGTGTCTTCAATGTGAACCTATTCGAAAAGAAATTTTATTGGCCTGAGCAGGATTGTTGGATCCGTCTCAAGGTTTCTGCAGATGGACTTCGTTTGATCAACAAGATCGGTCTCAATGAGGCTCTTAAGCGTGCTGCAGAAAAAGGATATTTGGGAGCATAATTGGTAGACAGCACATAGGAAAGAAAATATATGGCAACGAAGAAAGCAAAAGGAAATCGTATCCAGGTTATCCTCGAGTGTACAGAACATAAGGAAAGTGGTATGCCTGGAACTTCTCGTTATATCACTACGAAAAATCGTAAGAATACGACCAATCGTTTGGAACTTAAGAAGTATAACCCCATTCTTAAGCGTTATACACTTCATCGCGAGATTAAATAATATAGGAGAAAGAAGAAATGGCAAAGAAATCCGTTGCAACTTTTAGAAGTGGTAGTAAAGATGGTCGCGCCTATTCTAAGGTGATCAAGATGGTTAAGTCTCCCAAAACTGGAGCTTATTGTTTCCAGGAGGAGATGGTTCTTAATGAAGCAGTACAAGAGTACTTCAAGTAAGATATAAGAGGTCCGTCGCTCCGTCACCACATCTCAAGGTCTCTTTTTATTGGAGAGGCTGAGATGGGAGGTTATCCCCTCTAGAGGTGCGAATTTTTAGGAAAGTCCCAGGGGCTTTCAAGATATAATGAGGCTACATCTGAGGTTCTTTCGGATGTAGTCTCTTTTTTCCTCCTATGTACATATGAGTTGGTGGAGAGAGTGTTAGTGTTTGAAGAGATTAGATACAAATGGCACACGCAAAAGAGCGGATCATATTAGGCGTAGACCCTGGTACGCAATTGATGGGATATGGCTTGATACGAGTCGTTGGCACTAAACCTCAACTCATCGCTATGGGGGTTATTGAACTCGGTAAATACGAAGATCATTACCTGCGTCTCAATCGGATCTTTGAACGAGTTACGAATCTTATAGAAGAGTTCCTTCCTGATGAAATGGCTTTAGAGGCTCCTTTTTTTGGTAAGAATGTACAGAGTATGCTCAAATTGGGACGAGCGCAAGGGGCTGCTATGATAGCAGGACTGCAGCGAGGGCTACCCATTACAGAATATGCTCCATTACGGATAAAGCAGTCCATTACGGGTAACGGAGCTGCCTCCAAAGAACAGGTGGCAGGGATGTTACAGAAGATTTTGGCCATCCCTTTGGAGGATATGCCTAAGCATCTTGATGCAACGGATGGTTTGGCGGTAGCTCTTTGTCACTTCTATCAGACAAGCAATCCCCTAGCATCATCAGACAAAGTGCTCCGTAGTTGGTCTGATTTTGTCAAATCAAATCCTGATAAGATACATGGACTCAAATAAAAGAAATTCTCTAGAAATATTTTGTCATAGTATTCTCTTGATAATCAGAATAGTTGAAACTGAGTATGACCGATAGCCCTGAAATCGTATCTTAGGGTATTGTAGAACTCGAAAAAAGTAGTACCTTTGCAGCCGGGGTGAGTCCTATACGGTCAGCTCCCCATGATCCCCCCAGGGCTTGATCGCAGCAAGGGTAGTGGGTTGTAGCGACGCGATATGGGTTGCTCATCCCTCTTTCAAGAACGCCTCTTTAGCTCAGTTGGCCAGAGCACGTGATTTGTAATCTCGGGGTCGTTGGTTCGAATCCGACAAGAGGCTCAAAATAAAGAATAGAATCTTCTCTTGGAATGCTTTTCAGTGTTTGAGGAGAAGATTTTTGTATATAACCTTCTTCTATGGATTTTGAACTGACGAGTCAATATAAACCGACAGGAGACCAACCAGAGGCTATTCGTAGCTTGGTAGATGGCCTTCGTAAGGGCATGCCGGCACAAACCTTATTAGGAGTTACGGGATCTGGCAAGACTTTTACGATAGCTAACGTTGTAGCGCAAATAAGGCGACCTACGCTTATTATAAGCCACAATAAAACATTGGCTGCTCAGTTGTATAGCGAGTTTAAGGCTTTCTTTCCCAATAATGCCGTAGAGTATTTCGTCTCCTATTACGACTACTACCAACCTGAGGCATATTTGGCAACGACAGATACCTATATCGAAAAAGATATGGCGATCAATGCCGAAATCGAAAAAATGCGTTTGCGTACTACTGCATCATTGCTATCGGGTCGACGAGATGTACTTGTCGTATCCTCGGTATCATGTCTCTATGGTATGGCTGATCCTCGTGTCTTTTCGGATTGCATTATCCAGTTGAAGCAGGGTATGCTCTATCCTAGAGATCGCTTGATGCGAGATCTTTCTGCCAATTATTATGTCAATAATAAGGTCGACTTCTCCTCGGGGTGCTTTAGGGTGCAGGGGGATACAATTGACATATTCCCTGCTGTCGAGGGATATGATGGAGTTGCCTATCGCATTGAGTTTTGGGATGACGAGATCGATTCTATTTTGGTGATCGACCCTCGGTCTGGATCTGTGCAGGGGGTATTGAGTGATTTATCTATTTATCCTGCAAATCTATTTGTTACAACTAAAGAACAGACAAAAAAAGCGATCCTCAAAATAAAACAAGACTTGGCCCTTCGTGTGGATGAGCTAAAGCGACAGGAGCATACGTACGAGGCAACTCGTCTACAAGAGCGTGTGATGTACGATGTGGAGATGATGAGCGAAGTAGGCTATTGTTCGGGTATCGAAAACTACTCTCGTTATTTTGATGGTCGAGAGCCAGGCACGCGTCCTTTTTGTCTATTGGATTACTTTCCCGATGATTTCTTGTTGGTCATTGATGAGAGCCATGTCTCTATTCCTCAGATTAGAGCCATGTATGGAGGCGATAAGGCACGTAAAACCTCGCTTGTCGATTATGGCTTCCGTCTGCCAGCTGCTCTTGATAATCGCCCCCTTACTTTTGAGGAGTTTCGAGAGATGACTCCATCTACAATCTATGTTAGTGCTACACCTGCGGATTACGAATTAGAGGAAAGTGAAGGAGTTATTGTTGAACAAATCATTCGCCCTACGGGCTTACCTGATCCCATTATAGAGGTACGCCCGACGGATAATCAAATAGACGATCTTATGGAGGAGATCCAACTCCGTAAGGAAAGGCATCAGCGTGTACTCGTGACTACCCTTACAAAGCGGATGGCTGAGGAGTTAAGCGAATACTTACAACGAATGGGCATTGCTACGGCATATATCCATAGTGATGTTGATACATTAGAGCGCGTGCGCATTTTGGACGAATTGCGCAAAGGCGTTTTTGATGTATTGGTTGGAGTCAATCTTCTTCGAGAGGGATTGGATCTGCCTGAGGTTTCATTAGTTGCAATTCTAGATGCCGATAAGGAGGGATTTTTGCGATCGCATCGCTCTTTAACCCAAACGGCCGGACGTGCTGCACGCCATGTTGAAGGAAGGGTGTTATTCTATGCTGATAAGATAACGGAGAGTATGCAACGAACCATAGACGAGACAGCAGATCGGCGCGTACGTCAGTTGGCTTACAATAAGGTACACAACATAATCCCTCGTCAGGTGGTCAAGTTGGGAACGAGCCTTGTGTCGGGATCAAATCTACCTACCTCCTATATGGAAAAAGCTTATGTAGAACCATCTTTTCAGGAAGTTACCGACCCCGTTGTGGCTGGGTTAAGTGTCCCTCAGCTCGAAAAACTTTTAGAATCTACTCGAAAACAAATGTATGCTGCAGCTAAAAATCTTGATTTTGTAGAGGCTACTAGACTTCGGGATGAGGCCAATAGACTGGAGGAGCAACTTCGGTCCCTCAAGTGATCGTGGTTGTTCCTCCTTTTTGTACATTTGTACTGTATTTTGGATGGAACTAATGCCTGCAAGTTGCTTATACCTCCTTAACGAAAATAGTATATGGAACCATTTGTACACCTACACGTTCACTCGCAATATTCTGTCCTCGACGGACAAGCTTCAGTATCTGCTTTGGTTAAGAAAGCAGTTAAAGATGGAATGAAGGGTATTGCCCTTACAGATCATGGAGTAATGTATGGGATTAAAAGCTTTTTTGATGAGTGTGCCAAGCAAAATGGCAGTTCTTGGAAGGAGATTGCCTCCATTCGAAAGGAAGTCGTAGCTCTACAGACCAAAAAGACCCCATCCTCTCCAGAAGAGGAGATGCGCTATGAGCAACTAAAACAAGACCTGAAAAAGGTGGATTCGGAGCAAGTACTCGATTCTTTACCCCTTGAAATCAACACTCTACTTGTAAGTGCCGAAACGGAAGAAGAACGAGAGCTGATCAATGAATTGAGTCGAAGGCTGGAAGAGGCTAAGAATAAACTCTTTAAACCGATTCTTGGATGTGAAGCATATTGTGCTCGTCGTACACGATTTGATAAGGATAAGAATGTTCCGGATCCCTATAAACCCAAGCGCCCTTTAGATAGTAGTGGTTGGCACTTAATCCTACTGGCAAAAAATAAAACGGGTTACCTCAATCTCTGTAAGATGGTATCTGCTTCATTTGTGGAGGGAGAGTATTACCGTCCTCGTATCGACAAGGATTTACTGAAGCAGTATCACGAAGGGATAATTGTGCTGAGTGCTTGTCTCGGTGGAGAGGTTCCCCAGCACATTATGGCCGGATACCCGGAGCGAGCAGAGGAGACTGTACGTTGGTTTAAGGAGGTCTTTGGCGATGACTATTACCTAGAGGTACAACTGCACCAAACGGATGACCCCAATGCCAATAGAGAAACATACACGAAGCAACTTTCGGTCAATGAAGTAATTTATGATATCGCCGAAAGGGTAGGAGTGAAGGTTATTGCAACCAATGATGTCCATTTTGTTAATCAAGAGGATGCTGTGGCTCATGATCTCTTGATTTGTGTTGGTACGACCAAAAGCCCCAACGACCCCAATCGAATGCGTTACTCCCGGCAGGAGTGGCTCAAAACGCAGGAGGAAATGAACGAAGTCTTTCGTGATCGTCCTGAGCTTTTGCGTAACTCTTTGGAGGTTTTGAATAAAGTTGAGTACTATTCTATTGAAAATCCGGCACTGATGCCAGACTTCCCCCTGCCCGATGGTTTTAAAGACGAGAATGACTATCTCCGATATTTAAGTTACGAAGGAGCCAAAAAGCGATATGGGGATCCGATCCCTGATGAGGTGATAGAACGTTTGGATTTTGAGTTGGATACTATTAAATCCATGGGCTTCCCTGGATATTTCTTGATTGTACAAGATTTTATCCAAGCTGCTAGAGATATGGGGGTTTCTGTTGGACCGGGACGTGGATCTGCCGCAGGATCAACAGTCGCTTATTGTTTGAAAATAACCAACCTCGACCCTCTAAAATATGGATTGCTTTTCGAGCGGTTTTTGAATCCTGACCGTATTTCGCTTCCTGATATTGACATTGATTTTGATGATTTGGGGCGAGACAAAATCTTGGAATGGGTAACCGAAAAATATGGAGAGCGCAATGTTGCTCATATCATTACCTTTGGAGCGATGGCAACGAAGAGTGCTATTGCCGATATGGCGCGCTTGGAGGAAGTATCCATAGATAAGAAAAATCAAATAACATCGCTTATCCCTCAAAAATTCTCCCCCGGAGATATAGATCGTCTGCATAGGATCCCCGGATATGAAAAGGATAAAGGAGATGTTTCTCTGGAGAAAGCTATTCTACTTCTTCCCGAGCTTAAGAAGTATCAAGTGGACAGTGATCCTCGAATCCGCAAGGTCCTCAAGTATGCACAGCAGTTGGAGGGGAACATCCGTAATACGGGGGTGCATGCCTGTGGCGTCATTATATCCAAGTACGATATCAGTGATGTGGTACCTGTCTGTATGGTCACCGAAGAAAAAAGTAAAAAGGCTGACGGAAAAGCAAAGAAGATTCTTGTTACCCAATATGAAGGGAAGTTGATTGAGTCGACGGGGCTTATTAAGATGGACTTCTTGGGACTCAGAACGCTCAGTATCATACAAGAGTCCCTTGAAATTATAGAGCAGCGACATCACATTCGTCTCAATGTAGACGAACTTCCCTTGGATGATCCCAAAACGTTTGAACTCTTTAGTGAGGGAAAAACGGTAGCTGTATTCCAATTCGAATCGGCAGGTATGCAAAAGTATTTGAGGGAGCTACAACCAGATCGATTCGAACTTCTTATTGCCATGAATGCTCTTTATCGTCCGGGACCTATGGAGTATATCCCTCAGTATATTGCTCGGCGTCATGGGAGGGAGCAGATATCATACGATATTCCAGAGACCAAAGTGTATTTGGAAGAAACCTATGGTATCACTGTTTACCAAGAGCAAGTCATGCTCCTCTCTCGCTTGTTAGCTGGATTTTCTCGAGGCGATAGCGATAACCTTCGTAAAGCCATGGGAAAAAAGCAGATTGATAAAATGGCCGCTTTGAAGACACAATTCCTTGAAGGTGCGGTAGAGCGTGGACATGCTAAAGAGGTTCTTGAAAAAATTTGGGCCGATTGGGAGGCTTTTGCGAAGTATGCTTTCAATAAAAGTCATGCCGCTTGTTATAGTTTGGTTGCCTATCAAACGGCTTACCTAAAAGCCCATTATCCGAGTGAGTTCATGGCAGGAAATCTTAGTTGTAACCTTAATGATGCTCCCGAAATATCCAAATTGATGCAGGAGTGTAAGGCTATGGGGATACAATTGCTCTCCCCTGACGTTAACGAATCCGTGAGTAAATTTAGCGTAAATAGTCATGGAGATATTCGTTTTGGACTCAGTGCCATCAAGGGAGTAAATAAGAATACGGTCGATGTGATCATTGAAGAACGTACGAAAAATGGACAGTTTGCTGATATTTTTGACTTTATGCGACGTATTCCTGGGCAGATGATTAATAAGAAAACCATGGAGGCCTTTGTCCTTTCAGGAGCTTTTGATTGTATGGGTATTGCTCGAGAATCCTATTTTGCACCACCGATCAAGTCTATCGGAACGCGAGATGATAATTTTATTTCGGTACTCTTGTCTTACGGTAAGATGGCTCAAAGTGAAACCTCTTCGCAATCTGCAACTCTTTTCGATGAAGTAGAGGACCAAGATACCTTATCAATTCCTAATCCTCTAGTTCCAGAGGCAGAGCCTTGGGGTGATTTGGAACGTTTGAACAAAGAGCGAGACCTCGTTGGGCTGTACATTAGCTCTAATCCTCTAGACCCCTATCGCTTGATTTTGGATAAGTATTGCAACGTAACACTGGACCTCTTGCACAAACCGGAAGATCATTTGAATCGTAATTTGATTTTTGCAGGGGTAATCACTGAAGTTTCTGAAGGACTGACTAAGAAGAATAATCCGTATGCAAGAGTTACGCTGGAGGATCTCTCGGGATCTTATTCATTCGCTCTTTTCGGAAAACAGTACCTCGAGTATAAATCGCTTCTTCAAATTGGTGTTTTTCTTTTGTGTAATGCCAGTGTAAAACCGTTATCCTACAAGCCCGAGCAGTTGGAGGTGGCATTTTCAAAGATACAGCTCTTATCTGATGTTCTTGATACATTGATTAAAGAGGTTCGAATCCAGATCTATTATGAACTCCTAGATCCAAATTTTATTTCAGATCTATCTAAAGAATTGAAAATGAGAGAGAACGAATCAAAAGATTCCTCTTGTAAACTAATTGTTTCTTTCCTCGATCTTAACGATAATCAGATTATGGATTATGTGATGACCGTCTCAACCTTTTCTCCGGGTACATGGCTGGTGAATCTCTTGGAGCGCTACGAGATCCCCTATTCCATAAAATGATTATATTTGTAGTATAGAATAGAACTAAAAAACGAATTTACTATGGCAATGCAGATAACTGATGCAAATTTTGAAGCTCTTCTCGCAGAGGGAAAACCAATGATCGTTGATTTTTGGGCAACTTGGTGTGGCCCTTGTCAGCTTGTCGGTCCGATGATTGATGAACTTGCAGACGAATATAATGGACGAATTGTTGTGGGCAAGGTAGATGTTGATAGTAATCAGGACTTACCGGCTCAGTTTAGAGTCCGTAATATCCCAACTATCTTGTTTATCAAGAATGGGGAAGTACAAAACAAGTTGGTGGGTGCTCAGCAAAAGGCTACCCTCATTGCTGAGGCAGAGAAACTTCTCTAAAAGAGGGCTTCTCAGAGTTAATGCTTTAGCATGTTGCGTTTGTCGAGACTAAGGGAGTAGGGGAGGATACTTTTAGATTCTCCACTACGGAAACAATAAAGCACTAAAGAGAGATCTCTATTTTTGAATAGAGATCTCTCTTTTTTCATTTTTGGGGTAACTTCTTTGAGGTGATTATCTATGGGTTCTTATTTTTTACTCTATTGTATATGATGAAAATCTCCTCCCTCAAATGTCCATAGAGAGACACTCGAGAAAGGAGATTCTTTTTACAACCTGAACTTCTCTTTTGGGAAAGTCCTCAATATGACTCTTTTCCCAAGAGGTGGTTATCTAAGGTGGTTACTTAACCTTTTCTACAACAGCTTTGAATGCCTCTGGGTTGTTCATAGCAAGGTCAGCTAGGACCTTACGGTTGATTTCGATACCTTTATCGTGGAGCGCACCCATAAGGCGAGAATAAGACATTCCCTCCATACGGGCAGCCGCATTGATACGTTGGATCCAGAGAGCTCTGAAGTTACGCTTTTTATTTTTACGATCGCGGTACGCATAGGTAAGACCCTTTTCCCAAGTATTCTTGGCAACGGTCCACACGTTACGACGTGCACCATAGTAACCACGGGTTAGTTTTAGTATTCTTTTGCGCTTAGCACGCGATGCTACATGATTTACTGATCTTGGCATAATAATTCATTTTTGATGGGCAGCGGTCTCTCAGGACTCTTTCTTTTTTGCATGCCCCTCGGTGAAAATTCTTTTCTTAAACTGAAATGCTACTCTAACTCTTCTTTAATTGCACGATCAACGCATGATAAGCATTTCCTTTACGCTAGCCACGTTAGCTTTTTCCACTAGGCCACTGTAGGTGAGGTTACGCTTACGCTTCTTCGATTTTTTTGTTAGAATGTGACTTTTGAAAGCATGCTTTCTTTTGATCTTTCCAGATCCGGTGATTGCAAAACGCTTCTTAGCACCAGATACAGTCTTCTGTTTAGGCATTTTCTTTTCTGATAATTATTAAGTGAAACTTACAATGTAGCTTTCTTCTCTTCCGTGAGGCACGCCTATGCCCTTTGGGTTGAGTTCCTCTATTTAGAGAGGGGGAGGAAAGCTAGGGTTAGTCTTAATCTTCCTCTTTTGTCAGTTTGTCAGCTGGCTGGGGTTTGTTGGGGGCTTTTTTTGAGTTGCCCTTCTTAGGAGCAAGCATCATAAACATACGCTTTCCCTCAAGGGATGGCATACTCTCTACTGTTGCGATGTCCTCCAATTCTGTTGCAAAGCGAAGAAGCAGTACCTCTCCTTGATCTTTGAATAGAATAGAGCGTCCACGGAAAAACACGTAAGCCTTTACCTTGGCACCTTCGCTGATGAAACCACGCGCGTGCTTTAGCTTGAAGTTAAAGTCGTGTTCGTCGGTCTGCGGACCAAAGCGAATCTCTTTGATAACGACCTTTACAGAGTTATTTTTCTGCTCTTTGAGCTTTTTCTTCTTCTGATAGATGAACTTCTGATAATCAATAACACGACAAACAGGAGGATTGGCTTCGGCTGCAATTTCGACGAGGTCTAGTCCGGCACGATCAGCGATACGCAAAGCCTCTTGCAGGGAATAGATGCCTTGATTTACATTATCACCCGTAAGGCGCACTTCGCGAGCTACAATAGCTTCGTTTATGCGATGCTGCTCTTTATTATTGTTGTTACTTCTTTTGTTATCGTTCACTATCCTTCTTTGCTAATGGGTACTTCGTTTTTTTCTCCTTTCCGGAGTTTTGCCTCTTTAGTCTCCCTCCTTAAAAGAGACCCTATGTTACTATCTCTTCTTAAATCAAATCTTTACTCAAAACAGCTCCTTGAAGAGTAGTGTCTGTCTAATTCTAGACCACTCTCCAAGGAGTTTTGTGATGAACCCAGAGCCCGTTTTAAGGGGACATCACCGCATAATTTCCAACTCTTATCTGCCGGAGTGTTCGCGGTCGTATTTCCAAGCATTCATCTCATTATCCACCTCCTGGCAGATTTTCTCTGCAAAGGTAGACAATTTTATGGAACCCTGATCTCCCTCGCCTTGTTTTCTTACAGAAACCGTCTCATTTTCGGTCTCTTGCTCTCCTACGATGAGGAGATAGGGGATACGTTTGAGTTCGTTATCACGTATCTTGCGACCTATCTTTTCGTTTCTGTCGTCTACGGTGGCTGTAATGTCATGGTCGGCCAATACTTCGCGTACCTTGTAAGCATATTCGTTGAATCGTTCCCCAATGGGAAGTACAACGACTTGGTCGGGGGCTAGCCATAACGGGAAGCGTCCGGCTGTATGTTCGATGAGTACGGCAACAAAACGTTCCATGGATCCGAAGGGAGCTCGGTGGATCATTACGGGGCGGTGTTTCTGGTTATCTTCGCCCGTGTACTCAAGGTCAAATCGCTCGGGTAGGTTGTAATCTACCTGGATCGTTCCAAGTTGCCAACGACGTCCGATGGCATCTTTAACCATAAAGTCAAGTTTTGGACCATAGAAAGCGGCTTCGCCATATTCCACTACGGCAGGAAGTCCTTTTTCTTGACATGCCTCTACGATGGCTTGCTCCGCACGATCCCAATTTTCATCACTCCCGATATATTTTTCGCGGTTTGTTTTATCGCGAAGAGAGATCTGTGCTTCAAAGTTCTCGAACTTGAGGGCTTTGAAGATGATGAAGATAATGTCCATCACCTTGAGGAATTCATCCTTAACCTGCTCAGGCATACAGAAGATGTGTGCATCGTCTTGCGTAAAGCCTCGCACTCGAGTAAGTCCGTGCAACTCACCACTTTGTTCGTAGCGATAGACCGTACCAAACTCAGCAAGACGAACGGGAAGATCCCTATAAGAGTGGGGCTTAATGCGATAAATCTCACAGTGGTGGGGACAGTTCATTGGTTTGAGCATAAACTCCTCTCCCTCCTGAGGCGTTGTGATGGGGCGGAATGAATCTGCTCCGTACTTGGCATAGTGCCCGGAGGTTTTGTAGAGTTCTATATTTCCGATATGAGGAGTCATCACCTGCTGATACCCGAAGTTTTTTTGGATCTTTTTCAAGAAATCTTCGAGACGAAGGCGTAGGCGCGTACCTCTTGGGAGCCAAAGGGGAAGCCCTGCACCCACTGTTTGGGAGAATGCGAACAACTCCAGTTCTTTCCCTATCTTGCGGTGATCTCGCTTCTTAGCCTCTTCGAGTACGGCGAGGTATTCATCAAGCATCTTCTTTTTGGGGAAGGTAATTCCATAGATGCGCGTAAGTTGCTTGCGTTTTTCATCTCCACGCCAGTAAGCACCGGCCACACTCAGCAGTTTTACAGCCTTGATGTAGCCCGTGTGGGGGAGGTGAGGTCCACGACAGAGATCCGTAAAACTACCTTGTGAATAGGTCGTAATCGTACCATCTTCGAGGTCGTTTATGAGTTCTATCTTGTAGGTCTGACCTGCATCGGCAAAGCGTTTGAGGGCATCCTCTTTGCTGATCGAGCAACGTGATAGAGGTTGCTTCTCTCGTGCAAACTCCAGCATCTTCTCTTCGATCTTCACGAGATCACTCTCCTTGAGTACTGTGTCTCCGGTATCTATGTCGTAATAAAATCCGTTTTCGATGGCGGGACCAATCCCGAATTGGGTTTGGGGATATAGGGCTTGGATGGCCTCTGCCATCAAGTGAGCGGAGGTGTGCCAGTAGGCATGTTTCCCCCCCTCATCTTCCCATTTGAGCAGTTTTACCTCGGCATCGTGCATGAGAGGCGTCGCAAGATCTACCACCTTGCCATCTACTTCTGCAGCGAGAACATCTTGAGCCAAACGAGTACTGATCTCCTCAGCGATCTGATAGGGAGTCGTTCCCTCTTGACATTCGCGTAGCGATCCGTCGGGTAATTTTATCTTGATCATAACGTTACTATCTTTCGTCTCTTCTTCCGTAGTTTACGGCAAAGTTACAACATTATCCACAAATTCTATCTGGCCCTTCAGAGTGCTCCCACCGATCTGCCATTGTATGTAATACAAAAAGCGAGTCCGAGATAGGTTGGTATCCCGAACTCGCTCTGAGGAACGCCTCCTTAAAACTTAAAAGGAGCTTACTCTGCAATAACCTCTACACCCGAAGTTCCTTTAGGGAAGATGTTTAGCAAGTGTGTCTCTTCCGGACCTTTGTCCACCAATACCCGTTTGAGAGCAGTATTCCCCTCTTTAACAAGGTATTCAGCTTCATCGTTATATTCTCCGTTGCGTAGATTTATCTCTTGGAGTTTGGGCATATTTTCTGCGCCCAGTGTGCGTATAACGGGATTTTTTGATAGGTCGAGTTGGGTTAGCGGATTCTGATCTACATTCAACTCAAAGAGCATGGGGAGCTTAGATAGATCGAGTGTTTCCAACTGATTTTCGTGTGCGAAGAGGAACATTAACTTGGGCAAGTTCTCTAAACTGAGCGAGGTGAGTCTGTTTTTGTATACGCTCAATCGGTTCAACTCGGGTAGGTCGCTCAACGAGACGCTACTGAGTTGATTGTTGTCTATGAAGACTTTCTGGAGTTGAGGAAGCCCCTTAATAATCACTCTATCAAGTTTACAATTGACAGCGAGTATCTGTGTAAGCTTAGGGAGATCTACGAGTTCCAGACGAGATACCTGCGTTCTGTTTACATTGAAGTCCTCAAGTTCCTTGTTATTACTTACATTGATTGATGAAATCTGTGTGTCTTGGACATAAAGAATGTTCAGCTTAGGATTTTGAGTTACATCAATAGCACTTAGTTTTTTGTTGCCAAAGAGTCGAAGATCTTGTAGCTGAGGCATACCATCAACCCGGAGGGAGGGGATTTCCGTTTGGGTGATATAAAGTTTTTGAAGCTCCTTGAGAGATTCGATTGGAGTGGCATCGCCGATGAATTGATTCTTTAGGTTGAGGAATGTCAAGTTCTTAAAAATCTGAATTCCTTCTACGCTGGTGATTTTCTCTTCTGCGGTTGCTTTTGCTTTGTCTGCAATCTCTAAATTCAATTCTTTGAGTTGTAGAGCCTCCTCCGGAGAGATAATCCCATCTCCATTTGCATCGATCTCGGGGTGAAGCTGGAGTACGCGCTTGGGAAGATTGGGATCGGAGAATTTATGTTCGGTCGGATTCACCGTAACGGTACATTTTGCAATTTTGGTTACTCCGTTTATTTTCGCTTCGGCAGATACGACCGTCTTACCGGCATTCTGTGCATGTACGAGACCATCCTTTACGGTGGCTATGGTTGGGTCTTCAGACCTCCACGTTATTTCGAGGTCCTGAGGTTGCTCTACGGTAAAAGTGAGTTTCTCCTGTTCGTTAATGTTGAGCGTGATAGCTTCTTTCTTGAATATAAAGTCACGGTTGCATGGTTCAGGCTTGAGGCACGACGTTACAAATAGCAATACGAAGACCAAGGGCAAACTGATCAAGATGGTGGTGTTTAATCGTTTCATAATCTCATTATTTAGTTATTCCTCCCACAAATATAGTATTAGTATCCAATATAATTAGAGGATCGTCGAAGAAAAATTCGATAAAGGAGGAGAGATGGAATCTCTTTTTCCGGGTAAAAGAGTTGGAGTTTTAGCCTGTGAAACAAAAAAGTGCAGCCCTCCATTTTGAAAAGTGTAGGGCTATTTTTTTTGAATGTTTCACGTACTCTATTACTTCTCTTTTACGAGGGGATAAGTGTATGCTTTCAATCTCTAATTTTTGAGGATAGACCAAAGTCTCATTTTTATTTGCTTAATTTGTAACCGAAACGGAGAGGATCTCTATGTGTTGTAGGATCGATCCGCCCAATAACATGCGTATGGAAGATACTAATTTGAAGCCCCAAGAGGAAATTTTAGGAATGGAAAGCTCTGTTGCTCCTGCTCCTAGTACCTCCCTTGACGCTCGTGAAAAGCGAGCTGAACACCCTATGCCCGCCCCCGCTTATAAGACCTATTCTAGTGAGGAGATTGAGTCGATGACTTGTCCGCAACTTGTGGATGCCATTGCCTTAATGACCCAGTCCGAGGTCATGCCTTCACGCAAAGACGTAGATGCGCTAAAAAAAGGTTTTGATCGGAAAAAGAGTACGTGTGAGAAAGCCGATACTGATGAGGCTCGTGCGGCTTTGGAAGAGATAAAATTGCACGAGAGCAGATTGCGGGATATTTTAGAAGCCTATCGTACCCGTCACCAGCAATATCTGGAAGAGGAACTTCGTAGTCAAGAGGTCAATTATGAGCGCAAGCGCGAATTGATTGATGCGTTGCGTACCATTATCTCCAGCCAAGATGACTTTGCGTCCATACGTACACGCTATTATGATATCGAAGAGGAGTGGAAGAGCATTGGCCTGGTACCTGAGTCAAAATACAACGATTTGCAGGCTGAATATAGTAAGTTGCGAGAAGATTACTACGACCTCCGTCAGATGAATGAGGAGAGTCGGGCATATGATTTCCGCAAAAACCTCGAAGCGAAGAATGATCTTATTGCTCAAGCAGAGGCTCTTGTCGAGAGCGAAGATATTCTAGAGGCTTGCAAAGAATTGCAACAACTACATCGAGAGTGGAAGGAGATCGGTCCCGTAGAGAAGTCTGTCCGCGATGAAATTTGGGCACGATTCAATGCTCTCTCTCACGAGTTGAATAAACGCCGTCAAGAGTATTTTGACAAGCGTAATGAGGAGGAAGAAGCCAATCTCAAAGCCAAGCAAGAGATCTGCGTTGCTGTAGAGTCTCTTGATCTTGACTCTTTCAATACGGTGTCTAAGTGGCAAAGTGTTACAGATGAGGTGCTTAAATACCAAGCTCAATGGAAAGAGACGGGAAAAGCTCCCCGTAGCGAGAGCAATGAAGTTTATAAACGATTCCGCGCGGCTTGCAACCTCTTTTTTGAGCGCAAGGCGATATTCTTCAAAACGTTGCGTGAACAGTACAACGATGCTGATGCTAAGAAGCGTAAGATCATCGAAGAGGCAGAGTCGCTTGCTACTAGTACCGAGTGGAACAAAACGGCAAAACGCTTGATCGAATTGCAAGAGGAGTGGCGTCAAGCAGGACGTTCCTCTAAAAAAGTGGGTGATGACCTTTGGGCACGTTTCCGTGCCGCTTGTGATACCTTCTTTGAAGCTCGTAAGACGCAAGGCGCAGCTCGCAATACGGAGCAAACTGCCAACCTTAAACGAAAACGGGAGATCATTGCCGAGATCGAAGCCCTTGTTTCTCTTGAAAATGTGCCTCAAGAGGAGATGCGAAGTAAGCTTAATGGCCTGACCGAGCAGTTCAATGCCGTAGGGCATGTGCCTTACCGAGATAAAGAGAAGGTGTATAATGCCTACTATCGGGCTGTCGACAAGGTGTATGAAAAGTTCCAAATGGAGCGTAACCAACGCCGTCTCGAGGCCTTTGCTTCGGATGTGGATGAGATGCATGGTGATGTGAAGAAGATGGAAGAGGAGCTCGAACGTCTCTATCGTACTCGTGAGCGTATGTCCAAGGAGTTGCAGACCTCAACGGGTAATCTGGATCTCTTTTCGGTTTCTTCGAAATGGGGCGATTCGATGATGCGAGATGTTGAGCAGAAGCAACAACGCCTCAAGCGAGATCTCGTAAGCATTGGCGAAAAGATACGCCTATTGCGTGAAGCTGTCAAAATTGCTCGCGAAGGAAAATAATAATCCCATATCTAGAATTTGATTCATACTGGATTTTAGAAATGACTGAATAGCCACTCATTGCCCCTAGAGAGACCAAAAGGAACTTCCAAAGAGGGCTTTGAGTGGCTTTTTTTTGTGGAATAACGGAAGATGCAACATAACAAAATATGAGTAGGGAGCGGCTGCTGATTACTGGTGCTACGGGATTTATCGGTCAGTATATTGTGGATCGAGCCTTGGATCTAGGCTTTGATGTATGGGTTGCCATCCGCAAAGAGAGTTCGACTCTGTCCTTTGAGGGTAAGCCCATTCACCTATTAGAGATTGATTTTTATTCTGTGGATCAGATGGTGGAGACCTTTGCTCTGGTACCTTGTGACTCTCCGACAGAGGCCCCCTTTCGCTATGTGATCCATAATGCAGGGCTGACCAAAACAACATGCCGGGATCTTTTTATGGAGGTAAATGCCGAGCACACCCATCGCCTTATGGAGGCACTGGAGCGGATGCCCGCTATGCCCGAGCGATTCCTTCTTATGAGTAGCATGGGGAGTTATGGAGCAAATAAGACGAATCGCCCTCTGGATGCAAGGATGCCTCATGAGCCCCATACCGCCTATGGTCGAAGCAAACTCAAGGCCGAGCACTATGTACGTGAGTCCGACTTCCGATATACTATTCTAAATCCGACGGGGGTGTATGGTTTTGGAGATAAGGACTATTGGCTCTCCATCGAAACGATGCAAAAGGGATGGAGCTTTTTATCGGGGAGGAAGCACCAAAAACTCTCTTTTGTCTATGTGCGAGATTTGGTAGAAGCTCTTTTTCTCGTACTAACGCACCCCGAGGCAGAGGGGCAAAACTACCTCGTCTCTGATGGCAAGAGCTATGACGACCATGAGTTTACCTTATACGTCTCCAAGCATATCAATCGCAAGGTACATGAAGTGCGCGTACCTCTATTCTTGATCTACATTGCTTGCGTTATAGGAGAGTTCTATGGACGGATCTTTAAGAAACCGATTGCCCTAAACCTGGATAAATATCCCATCCTCAAACAACGCAACTGGAGTTGCGATATTACGCCGCTTCTCGCTCTAGGTTACCGTCCTCAATACGATTTGGAAAAGGGCTTAGAGGAGTGCTTTACGCTCTCAAAGGAGGCGGAGTGTATAAGAAAGAGATAATCAATCCGTTCGATTCCTCGGGTGATGACACAGGATCTCCTTTCGAAGGGTTTGGGTGTCAATATGTGTATAGATCTCCGTTGTCCCGATATCTTCGTGCCCTAGCATAAGGCGGATTGCCTGCAAGTTCGCCCCTCCATCCAGGAGGTGTGTGGCGAAGCTGTGGCGAAAGGTGTGTGGACTTATCGTTTTTTTTATTCCGGCCTCTGTGGCCAACCCTTTTACCACCTCAAACACACTATTGCGAGCGATAGCCTTGCCCAGCCGAGATAAGAATACAAAATCCTCCTGACCTGACTTGGGTGTTGGGCGATCGGGAGAGGAGAGGTACCGCTCGATGCACTCCAAAGCAACCGTACTTATCGGTACAAGACGCTCCTTGCGCCCCTTACCTACCACATGTACAAAGGCTTCGTCGGGATGAATATCGCTCATTTTAAGGTGACACAATTCACTAACCCGCAATCCACAACTATACAGAACTTCGATGATAGCCCTATTGCGTAGTCCCTCTCGTTTGCTGTAATCGATAGAGTCTATGATACGATCGATCTCCTCCACGGAGAGTATGGTAGGGAGGTGTAATCCCAGTTTGGGCGATTCGAGTAGCTCTGTTGGTTCTTTATTGATATACTGTTCTACATATAGGAAGCGATAGAAGTTTTTGATCCCGGCAATAGTACGTGCGATGGAGCGCACAGCAATGCCACAGTCGTATAGTGTGGCTATAAAGTGTTCTAGGTGTTCGTATTGTATCTCTTCGATGGGGATTGCTCTATCCTCGGCGTAGGTGATCAGTTTCCCTAGGTCTAGGAGATAGGCATTGATGCTGTTGGTGGTGAGGCCTTGTTCGAGTTGTAGATGGCGTTTGAAGGCCATGGCGAGCTTTTCATTTGATGGATTCATGAGAACTTTTCTGCGAGGAATATAGTCTAAATCACTACCTTTGTGCTACAAAGATAAGATTACTAAACTTATGCAACGGCAACGATATATCATATTGGATGGCCCCAGCCTCAATCGTTTGGGACGTCGGGAACCTGCCATTTATGGTAAAACATCGAGTCAAGAGATGCTCCAAGAGGTACAGCAACGCTTCCCCGAGGTGGAGATCGAGTACTACCAATCCAACCACGAGGGCACCCTTATTGATTATTTACAACGATTTGATGATGAGGGGGTGGCTGGTATTGTCCTCAATGCAGGGGCCTATACCCACACTTCAATAGCTCTTGCCGATGCGATCCGTTGCTTATCCGTTCCCATTATAGAGGTGCATATTAGCAATACTGCTGCTCGAGAAGATTTTCGCCATACCTCTTATATCTCCTCCGTTGTGCGAGGTACTATCACAGGATTTGGTATGAGGAGTTATCAGTTGGCAATTCAAGCTTTTTTTGAAGAATACCAAGCACAAGCCTAATCTTTAAGCTCATCATGTCCTTGCAATCCGATTTATTAGAGTCTTATTTGGAGAGTCACTCTTCGGAGGAGCCTGCCGAGCTTTCCTTTTTGAGAAGGGAGGCTCATGTGCATCTATTACAACCACGGATGATTTCGGGGCATTTACAAGGGCGACTCCTCAAGATGCTTGTGCAAATGGTTAACCCTCGTAACGTATTGGAGCTAGGGACCTATACGGGATATGCTTCGCTCTGTCTTGCAGAGGGACTTCTGCTCCCGGAGGCTCAGGTGCATTCCATAGAGTGTAATGATGAGATGGAAGACTTCATCAGACGTTCCCTTGCACACTCTCCTTTTGGAGAACGAGTGAGTATTCATTTTGGGGATGCCTTATCTCTTATTCCTACCTTGGTGTCAAGCTATCCTATTGATTTGGTCTATATAGACGCAGATAAGAGACACTATGTAGACTACTATGAGGCACTTATCCCACACCTTTCTTCAGGGGCTTTAATCCTAGCTGATAATACTTTGTGGGATGGTAAAGTGTTACAGATACCTCTACCTCAAGATGCCCAATCCCAAGGAATTTTGCAATTTAATGACTTGGTTGCCCAAGATCCACGAGTGGAAGTGGTCTTACTCCCTTTGAGGGATGGTCTTTCGATGATCCGTAAGAGATGAAAAGGGGAGGTCGCATTGTACAAATACTCCTGCTTATAGCAGGTTGCGTTGCTGTTGCGCTCGGTATTTTGGGGCTATTCCTACCCGTATTGCCGACGACACCCTTTATGCTTCTTGCTGCCTATTGTTTTTGTCGCAGTTCTCAACGGCTCTATATTTGGCTCATGAGCCATCCTGTTTTTGGTTTTAAGTTGTATAGCTACCGAGTAATGCGTGGAATGACCCTCCGTGCCAAGTGGCAGGTTTGGATCTTTTTGTGGTTATCCATAGGACTCTCTATGATGTTAGTTCCTTCGTGGTGGTTGCGTGCCTTGTTGTTCCTCGTAGCTCTGTCTGTCACGGCACATATTGCCCATTTATCAACGATCACGGATGAGGTTAAAGAGTCTCACTACGAGGCCTACATTCGATTCCGACAAGAGCTGAAAGCTAGAAAAAGAGAATCCAATCACCTTTAGAACATATGACACGAGTTATACTGATTACGGGCGGACAGCGATCTGGGAAAAGTCTTTATGCCGAGCAGTGCGCACTCTCCCTATCAGAACATCCCATATATGTGGCTACGGCACGCATCTTTGATGAGGACTTTCGGGAGCGGGTTGCCATCCATCAAGCCCGAAGAGGAAAGCAATGGATCAATATAGAAGAGGATAAAGATTTGGCACAGCACGACTTTTCTCATCAAGTTGTATTGGTCGATTGCTTGACTTTGTGGGCTACCAATTTTTTCTTTGACCTCAATGAATCAGTACCCGATGCTCTAGAGGCTTTACGTATGCAGTTGGAGGCTTTATATCGACAAACAGAAGTTACCTATATATTTGTAACCAACGAATTGGGATTAGGAGGCGTCTCTGCCCATGCCGTACAACGTAAGTTCGCCGATTTACAGGGGAGTCTCAATCAGATGGTCGCCTCTGAAGCTGATGAAGTGACCATGATGATCTCGGGTATTCCGATGCGTATCAAATAATTATTTTAATATGAAATCATATCATATCCCCCCGGTTAATAGCGATCTAATCCCATCTATACAAGAAAAAATTGACCACCTCTCCAAAAGTAAGGAGTCGCTCGGTTATGTCGAAACACTCGCCCTGCGTATCGCTTTGATGCAGGAGACACTGACTCCTTCGCTATCTCATCCCTGTCACATCCTATTCTCGGCAGATCATGGTGTCGTAGAAGATGGTGTGAGTTTGGCACCTCAGTTTATAACCTATCAGCAGACGCTAAACTTCGCTAGAGGGGGGGCTTGTGCTTCAGTATTCGCTAAATTGTATGGATTTGATTTCACGATTGTGGATGCAGGAGTGGTGGGAGATCTCTCTATTGAGCCCACGATCATCAATCGGAAAGTGGCAGAGGGAACGCAAAATTATCGTTTAAGACCTGCCATGACTCGAGAGCAGATGGAGTATTGTCTTCAAGTTGGAGAGGAGTTTGTAGCCTCCTTTGAGGCTAAAGGATCTAATGTGCTTAGTGTGGGCGAGATGGGGATTGGGAATACATCGACCTCTTCGCTTTGGATGCACTTTCTTACCCAAATTCCTTTGCCGGATTGTGTTGGTGTGGGATCAGGGCTGTCACCCCAAGGGGTACGGCACAAGGTTGAGATCCTCACAGAGGCGGCCCGTCGTTTGGATGGAGATCCTACTCCCGAAAAGTTGATGCAAGAGTTTGGCGGCTTTGAGCTTGTGATGGCCGTTGGTGCCATGCTTGCGGCGGCGGAGCGTCGGATGCTTGTTTTAGTTGATGGCTTTGTCATGGGAGCTGTTGCCTTGATGGCCTCCCATATAGCTCCAAACTTTTTGGATTATGTGGTCTTTGGACATAAGAGTAAAGAGGCTGGACACGTTAAGATGTTGGCTGCAATGAATGCCGTTCCCTTGCTTGACTTAGGAATGCACTTGGGAGAAGGTATTGGTGCTATGATGGCTTACCCGATCGTAGAGGGGGCTGTTGCCATGCTTACACAGATGGGTACATTTACATCCGATGGTATAACCAAGTATTTTAAGTAATGATGCGTCCCAAATGTTTTGATGAGTTATGGGCCTCTATATGTTTCTTTACTCGGATTCCCCTGTACCGGTTTATTCCCAATATCGCTCCCGATAGCTACCGTAATGTAGTCGCCTATTGGTCTTTGATCGGTCTATTGACGGGTGGTAGTTTAGCATTAGGTTTTGGTTTGGGTTGGTTCCTCTGGGGATCTTGGGGTGCAGCCACAGGAGCCGTTGTTGCTCGTCTTGTACTTACGGGAGCTCTACACGAAGATGGTTTGGCAGATTGTTGTGATGCTTTTGGTGGAAGTCACTCTCGAGAGAAAACGCTTGCCATCATGAAGGATTCGCACATTGGCACGTATGGGGTGTTGGGATTGATTTCGCATTTTGCCCTCCTGGTCTGTATACTTAGCCAGTATCCACAATATATCTCTAGTCGTATATTGCTATTTCTCCTACTTCCTTTCGTCGATGTTGCGAGCAAAACCATCGTCTCTTTGCTGCACAATTTACTGCCCTATGCACGTGCTGAGTCGGAGGCTAAGGTGGGCTTTTCGTTTTATCCTCTATCGGCAAAAGAGATGTTGATAACGAGCCTGCCCTTTCTTTTGTTACTTGTGGGATTACTTCTTTGTCAGGTTGATTTGTGGAAAGTCATAGTCCCATCTATTTTTATCGGGGGAGGGGTATTTCTTTTGTCCGTTCGCTATCTAAAGGCTCGTATTGGAGGATATACGGGCGATTGTTATGGAGGCCTCTTCTTGCTCGTAGAGTTATCCATTCATCTTGCAATGCTTCCTCTAGCTACGTATCTCCTATGAAACTCCATTTAGTGCGCCATACTGCTGTGGATGTTGTGCCCGGTACTTGTTATGGAGTAAGCGACGTTCCGTTGGCAAAGAGCTTCCCAGAGGAGGCTCAAAAGGTGAAAGAACAACTGGATGCGTTGCCCATAGATTGCGCCTTTACGAGTCCGCTCTCTCGCTGTTTGCGATTAGCTTCGTTCTGTGGATTCTCTCAAGCCGTGGTAGATCCTCGACTGCAAGAGCGCGATTTTGGTGCTTGGGAGGGATTGCTCTACGAGGAAATCCGGGATGATCGACTGCAATTGTGGTATGCAGACTTCGTACACGTTCGAGCTACCGATGGAGAGAGTTTTATAGATGTGGCAAGGCGTGTTCAGAGTTTTATTGACGATTTAACCCAACGTTTTGGATCGAAGCAAGAGATTGTTCTCTTTACACATGGAGGGGTGATTACTGCTTTTCAGTTCTGCGTGGAACGTTGCTCGCTAGATTTGATCTTCGACCTCCAAGTGCCTTATGGCACCATCCTCTCATTGGAGATCGCATAAGAGATCACTCCTCTACAAAGTTCAAAAGGAATTGAGCAAAGTCAGGATCGCCATTCAGAGCCGGTATTAGTGTTAGTTCTTCACCCCCTTGTTTCAAAAATTCTTCCCTTAAAGTTGTTCCGATGTCAAGTACCGTCTCCAGGCAATCAAAGGCAAATCCGGGACAAGCGATGGTAACTCGTTTAAATCCTTCTCGAACCCAGTTTGAAAATTCGAGCTCCAAAAAGGGGCCAATCCAGTGCGCTTGATCTAGTGCTGATTGGAAATAAACTCGTCGTTTAATGGTATGGTCGAGTTGGGAGAACATCAGCGTCGCTGTCTCTAAACACTGCTCTCGATAGTTGAATCCACGTTTTCGTCCCATACGTTGATGCTTTATGGGGATACTATGAAAGCTCGCTACGTAGAGGTCGCTTGGATGGTTGTCTACGGACGTCGCCAATCTCTCTTGGAGCAATCGTATAAATTGAGGATGTTTGAAGTATGGGAGAGTCACTCTAAGTTGGATTTCAGAACTCAGCATTCGGCGAAGCCTGCGGAATAATTGGTGTGATGCCGATAGGTAGGTACTGTATGTTTTGTGTGGAAATAGGGGCAATAGGACAATTTCGGTGTATCTATTTTTCGACTTTAAGCGTCTGACAAGCTCTTCGGGTTGTTCTCCTCCATACTGTAGGTAGCCGAAAACATCCCATTCTGCAGTTTGTTTTTGCATCGCCTCGACGAGATCATTCATATATTTCCTGAGGGGCATTTTACCACTGTACAGAGTTGTTAACTGGCGATAACGCTCCGTTGATTGTACAAGTCGACGAGGTATGATGATCTTATTTACAAGGAGACTGCGAAAGGGTTGTGGTATGGAGATAACGTATTTATCGCACAGAAACTCGCGAAGGTAGGTCTGCACATCATGAGGGGAGGGTGACTGAGGAGTCCCCACGTTACATAGAATAATCGCTTTCATTACGAGGGGCAAAGGTACTCTTTTTGGAGCTGTAATAATCCTCAGTGATCTCTTTTTTAGTCGTTTTTTGACGTGTGAAAGCTTCTTTCGCCCCGATATGAGCACTTTTTAAGAAGTAAATACTCATCGTTGAGGTGACTTTCAGATAAAAGAAAAGGCACCGATCGGAGAACAACTTAGTATTGTAATTCTTCGATCAGTGCCCATGGATCCTCTAAACAATTGCGTATTGAAGAGAGAGATATTCTAATGAATATTAGTCATTTGCAAGGAGGATTTCCAAACATTTTGAGGCGGAATAGGCAACCGGAGTACCCGGTCCAAAGATGGCTGCAACGCCAGCCTCATACAGAAATTCGTAATCTTGGGCAGGAATAACCCCTCCTGCTGTTACGATAATATCGGGACGACCAAGCCGTTCTAGCTCTGCGATAACCTGAGGGATCAGTGTTTTGTGTCCTGCCGCTAGCGAGCTAACGCCAAGAATGTTCACATCGTTTTCGACCGCTTGTCGTGCCGATTCTTCAGGTGTCTGGAAGAGAGGCCCCATATCTACATCAAAGCCTACATCCGCATAGCCCGTTGCCACTACTTTGGCTCCTCGATCGTGTCCATCTTGTCCCATCTTAGCAATCATGATACGAGGTTGCCGTCCGTTCTTTTCTGCAAACTCCTTGGCGAGTCTTACTGCATAAGCGAAGTCTTTATCTTCGCCAGATTCTTTTGAATACACTCCAGAAATAGTTCTTATAACAGCTTTATAACGCCCTACTACAGCCTCACATGCATCGGATATTTCACCGAGGGATGCGCGACGCGAAGCTGCTGTAACGGCAAGTTCCAACAGATTTCCCGATTTATTTTTGACGGCATCCGTGATGGCTGTGAGTGCATCTTGCACCGCTTTTTCGTCCCGATCCTTACGAAGTGTTGCCAGTCTCGTGATTTGTTGCTCGCGTACAGAGGTATTGTCAATCTCTAAAATATCAATTGGAGCCTCCTTTTCGAGTCGATACTTATTGACTCCGACAATAATTTGTCTGTGGGAGTCTATCCGAGCTTGTGTGCGAGCAGCAGCCTCTTCGATCCGCATTTTGGGAAGTCCCGTTTCGATCGCTTTAGCCATTCCTCCCATGGCTTCTATCTCTTGTATGTGTTGCCAAGCTCGTTCAGCCAGCTGATGCGTTAGAGTTTCTATGTAGTAAGAACCTCCCCAGGGGTCGATCTCTCTGCATATTTGAGTTTCTTGTTGAATATAAATCTGGGTATTACGTGCAATACGGGCGGAGAAGTCTGTAGGAAGTGCAATCGCTTCATCCAAAGCATTGGTATGTAGAGATTGTGTATGTCCCAGGGCTGCTGCCATCGCCTCGATGCAGGTACGTCCCACATTGTTGAAGGGATCTTGCTCTGTAAGAGACCATCCCGAAGTTTGACTGTGAGTACGAAGGGCAAGGCTTTTGGGGTTGGTTGCTCCAAAACTCTTGACAATCTTAGCCCAAAGCATACGAGCAGCACGCATTTTGGCGATCTCCATAAAGTGATTTACTCCGATTGCCCAAAAGAAAGAGAGACGAGGAGCAAATTTGTCTACTTCGATCCCTGCATTGATTCCTGCACGCAGATATTCAATCCCATCACACAGGGTATAAGCCATTTCGATGTCAGCGGTTGCTCCAGCCTCCTGCATGTGATAGCCGGAGATGGAGATGGAATTGAATTTTGGCATCTTCTGAGAAGTGTATTCAAAGATATCTGCAATGATACGCATGGAGAATTCGGGTGGATAGATATAGGTGTTGCGTACCATGAACTCCTTGAGGATGTCATTTTGGATTGTTCCTGCCATTTCTTCCAATTTAGCTCCTTGCTCTAAACCAGCATTGATGTAAAAGGCGAGGATTGGAAGTACAGCCCCATTCATGGTCATCGAAACGGACATTTTGGCGAGAGGTATCCCGTCAAAGAGCACCTTCATATCTTCGAGTGAACAGATCGAGACGCCCGCCTTTCCTACATCTCCAACCACACGGGCATGATCAGCATCATATCCTCGGTGTGTGGGTAAATCGAAAGCGACAGAGAGTCCTTTTTGACCAGAGGCTAGATTGCGTCGATAAAAAGCATTGGATTCCTCTGCCGTAGAGAACCCAGCATATTGACGGATTGTCCAGGGGCGTAGCGGATACATGGCACTGTATGGACCGCGCAGATAGGGTGGAATACCGGAGACAAAGTCGAGGTGTTCTAGATCTTCAATATCCTGGTGGGTATAAATCTTTTTGACTTCGATCTGCTCCGGTGTGAGCCAACACTCTTCATCTAGAAGGGGATTCGTCTCTGTGGAGTTTGAAGATAAAATACTCGATTTATCTATATCAATAGATGCATAATTCGGTCTTGTATACATAGTCTAACTCCAAATTAAATACCAAACTTCTGATTAAAATGAGAGAGGGTGGACAAGACATCACTTTTTACGTGAATGTAGTGTTCTATACCCAGAGCTTCGAGATCGGGTCTGCAGGTAGGATTCCCCGCTATGACCATCTCACAGCGTCCATTTATGTTGTAGTAGGCCTCAGGAGCAAAGGTGGCATACTCATCGTCACTGGAGCAGAGTACAATGATGTCAGCGTTCAGAGCAAGAGCTGCATTAACGCCCTCTTCAATCGCATCAAACCCCAGGTTATCTATGAGCTGATAACCTGCGCAGGCGAAGAAGTTCCCGGCAAATTGAGATCTTGCCAAACGCATGGCGAGGTTTCCAATTGTGAGCATAAAAACAATGGGACGTTTGGTTGCTTGCTCAGTATTAAGACGAAGGGTTTCGAAGTCTGACGCTCCTCGACGAAAGTCCAATGGAGTGACATTCTCTTCCTTCGTATGATCTACGCCGCAGGTATGGTGGTGCGATGAGTTACTTGTAGGAATTTTCTTGTGTATTGTTTCGTTGAAGTTTGGGTATTCATTGGTCCCCAAGAGCGATTCTTTTCTTTGAGCAAGGGCCTGATGTCTGGATGCATTGGTTGCATTGATGGTTCCTTGGACTTTACCATTTTGGACATTCATCGCAAATCCTCCCTCTTGCTCTGTCGAGAGGAAGATTTCCCAAGCCTTGTGTGCGATCTTGTGGGTTAAGTTTTCTATGTAGTAGGAGCCCGAGGATGGGTCAACTACCTTATCAAAATGACTCTCTTCTTTGAGGAGTAATTGCTGGTTGCGAGCAATACGCATTGAGAAATCATCAGAAGTCCCGTAGGGCGTATCGAATGGAAGTACGGTAATCGAATCTACTCCTCCCAGTGCAGCAGACATCGCTTCTGTTTGAGTCCGAAGTAGGTTTACGTAGGCATCGTACCGAGTCATGTTCCATTGAGAGGTAATGGCATGCTGATTGATTTTAGCGATACTTTGGTACTCTTCGCCATAAGCTGATACGATTTTAGCCCAAAGCCATCGGGCTGCTCGGAATTTGGCAATCTCCATAAAGTAGTTGGCACCAATGCCAAAGTTGAATTTGATGCGTTGTACAGCTTCGGGGATAGGAGTTCCTTCTTCGGCGAGAGCGTGTAGCATCTCGGCACCCCAGGCGAGGGCGTATCCGAGTTCTTGCGTAATGTAAGCACCGGCATTTGCGAGCATATAGGCATCTACCTGCAAAATCCGCATTCCTTTGAGTGCTTGTGCTGCTTGGACTACCTGTCGCATTTCCGCCTTCCAATTGAGATTCTTTTTCCCTCGTACCAGCTCCCTTTTGAAGGGATTGTAGTTGATTGACCCTGTAACGCGAGTAAAGTCCATGCCCTCGTTTTCGAAGTATTTGGTCAGTTCTTCGGCTAGGTGAGCGGCTTGGGTGACGCAACAGCATAAGTTGAGTTCGATAGCTGTGCAATCAATTTCCCTCAGTAGCGAGGATAAACCCTCTTGCGAGATCCAAGAATTCGCTAGGTTAAAAGCTGGAGCATCTATCCCTTTGAATAGAAGGTCTAGAGCCTTTTGGTTGGCTTCTTCGGGAGAAGAAGCTTGTATCTCTTGCCGAGTGTACCAATCATTGTTAAGTCGAGTAGAGCGTACATAGGGATATTCTCCAGGAGCGACTTGTGGGGTGAGCAACCCATCAAGGTCTTCCCTTCGATAGAAGGGTTCTACGTCAAAACCCTCTTTTGAGCGCCATACGAGTTTTTTATCGTAAGGGGCTCCTTTGAGATCCGTAATGATTTTTGCTTTCCACTCTTCCTTTGAGGTGGGAGAGAAGTCCGCAAAAAGTTTTTGTTTTGTTGCCATATATGTTTATCTTTTCTTTGAGCTAAAAGATGAGATACGCTTATCTCCTCTGCAAAGTAACGATTTTATCGCTATATGCGGTTCGCTAGCGATTACAAATAGCCCTAAATGCACAATAAGAACAGATATACTTGTCTTTTGTTTGCGTAAAGGGTATTTCGGGAGAGAAGATTTGAAGGAGAATTTGTTGCAACTCTCCACGGTAGCGGAGGCGTATGCTTCCATCAGCGTAATTGCAGATTGGTGTTGGGGAGGTATTGCGTCCCTCTCGCAAAAAAATGGAGGAATCGAAGTCAGATGACTGCGTACACATTTCTCTAAGGAGATAGAGTGCGGGTTGTATGTTGGTGTGCTTTGCTTGTAACCAAGGGTACTGTTCCCTATTTTTTTTGAAATCTTCCGCAAGTCGGACTATCGCTTCAGAGTATAGGAAGAGCTGTGCAATGGCTTTGGTATGCAGGGTTGACGACCGGGGAAAATAGAGTTGTGACCAATCTCCAAATGAGGATTTGTCCGCCCCTGTCTTGTAATCCACAATACGAAGTCTTCCATCCACTTCATCCATACGATCTATATATCCTTTTATTTGTACGGTCAGATTCAGGGCGGGTAGAGGCTCGTTCAAATAGATTTTTTGTTCTGAGGCGAGATAGGTCAGCTGATGATTATTTTGAATCAATTGAGCATCAAAGCGAAGTATAGCATGGATCTCTTTTTCGATCATGCCGATATACATTTCGTGCATCCCTTGGGTCTCATTTGCTGTTGCCGTCTCTTTGTTTAGCACATCCCTAGCGTACTGTTGGATGATGAGCTTTCGGATTCGAAGGGACGAGAGTTGGGGGTCGAGTAGATGGGTGTAATCTTGAAGAGTTAGTGCCTGCCCTTCAAATGGATGGTAGAGAGTCTGCATAACATTGTGGATCACCGTTCCAAAAAGTTTAGAGGAGACTAATTCTTCGTGCTCTTCGATCTCGGAGATATGTCGCACATATTTGTAATAGAAGCGCAAAGGGCAGGAGGCGTACGTAGCAAGACTACTGGCAGATAACGCTCTTGAGTCTTCGCTTGAGGATTCATTTGTATATTCTCTGAGGCGATCTATAATGCTTGTATCCTTAGGGACGATGATTTCGGATGATTCCAATGAAGAGAGTGAAAACTGTACAGAGTGCTCCTTGGGCATGATGTGGAATATGTAGCGGAGCTGTGCAATGAACCGAGATGGCTCTTCAGAACTTCGGCTATCAACAACAAAAAATACTTTTTTTGCTCGGCATATCAGGCGATAGAAGTAGTAGGTCTCTGTATAATCCTCTGATCGGTAGCTTGGCATCCCATAGCCGATCCGCAGGTGATGAGGTATGTAGCCTCGGTTTTTCGATCGCTTGTGAGGGAGTGACTTTTCGTTGGCATCGGGGATAATGATGTAGTCGAAGTTGATGAGACGGCTTTCGAGAAATCCCATAATTTGAAGCCCTTCGAGAGGTTCTCCTTCAAAAGGGATGGCTTCACCCTCTACCAGCTTAAACAAAAGACGATAGAGGATGGAGGGTTCGGTAAGATTGCCAATAAAGGGGAGTAGGTTATCTATACGGGTGACAAGACTGCGGTATCGTTCAATGAACTCAAGCTCTAAATCTCGAATGTAAATCAGATGATTCTCTTTGTCGTCTTGCTCTGAAAGAGTATTATTGAGGGGGAGCAGAGAGGCAAGCCGATCTAAAAGAGAGGTTAGTCTACTCAAGAGCGTTGCATTGTCCTTGATGGGTTCAAGCAAGATCTTAAGTGTTTCGGGAAGTCTCTGTTGGTAGGCTTCCTCCAGACGTTGGTAGTCAAGATAGTAGAAATTACCTTTATATACTTCTCTGAAGGGCTTGAGATCAACTCCTTCCAAAAATAATCTGCTCAAAGGGTGTTTGAACAGGTGATTTAGGGCTTCGACGGGGAGTTTGATCCCGTTTTTTTCTAGGCGAGTATATTGTTGCAATTCAATATAGCGATGTATCCAAATCGCTACTGATGAAAGGTGCAGGGGGTAGCCCATGGTTATATTGATGGGATTGGGGAGGCTACGGAGGGCATCGAGTAGAGGTAGTAGTGTATTGACCTCCGGAAGCAATATGGCGCACTGCAGATTATCGATAGCATCCGGAGCTGTTTCGTTAATCCTTTGAATGAGGGAGGGAATCATCTTGCTTCTCCCAATTCCCGATGGGATTTGTACTAATTCGATCTCTGGAGCATCTTGTAGAGATGGAGTGATCCATTCACCCCCTAACTCTTTTTGACTCTCTTCTACCGTATTGCCTACGAGGGGGTACCAGTTTGAGAGGTTGTTAAGACTCAGTTTCTCCCAATAGAAAGAGACCTCTATTGCTTGGCTAAGTCGCTTGAGTCTCTTGAAAATACTCTTCTCGGCAGTCGAGATGTGATAGAGACCTGAAACTATGATATGTCTTACTGATGGATCTAGAATGCTGCTGAGGCTCCTTTTAAAATCCGCTTCGCTTAGTTCATTTGCTCTCCGTGCAAGCATCCCCGAATAACCTATTCCCAAACTTTCGAGTGTTGCGCGAAAGCGATGATAAAGCAGTTGCATCTCTGTTGTCATGGCGGAGAATAGTTCCTCAAGTCGTTGCTTTTTATCAACATTTCCCCGATTTAATCGACCAAAATATAACTCAATAGCCTCCTGTTGTTGAGGAGAGAGATAGTCTAGAGACGTCAGGTCATCCAATGCTTTTAGATTATGGAAAATCTCATCAGGATCTACCAAATAATTGTCAATGTCATTGAAGTCCGAAAGCAGTTTCTCGGCATGATCGAAAGGGAGATTTGGGTTGACTTTTTCGTCTATTGGAAATCCAAGTTCCTCCCGTAGCGATACAATCTCTCTGTATAGGAGAGAGACTTGATGTGTACGTTCTGCCAATCTCAGGTTAGAGAGTCCCTCGGTAAGACGTTCTACTGTGATGATTTGAGGGGATAGGAGTGGTGTGGAAATCTGTTTGCTTAGTTCGTAGCGAAAGAAAGTACTAGCTCGCTGTGATGGGAATATAAAACAACAATGATGGAGGTTGGTACCATATTGTTCCAGCGTATGTTGTGCCAATATAGAAAGAAATGATGCTCCTTCGAGATGCTTCATAATGATTGAAATAGAGCTAAGCTATTGTTGAGTATATGTATCAGTACTCCCAAAATAACAGATCCCGAATAGTGACGTAGGTAACCTAGCCATAGCGAGAGGATCAGTATAGGAATAAAGTTGAGTAAAGAGAGGTGTAGGAGGCTAAATAGGATCGAGGTGAGGATAATCCCCCAATGTGTGTTTTTTGTTATGCGGATCAGGAGAGGTTGCAGAGAGCCTCGCATGACCAGCTCTTCACAAAAACCGGTTAGCACTCCGAAGATGAGGATTTGTATGATACGACTAGAGACTGCTTGATACTTCTGAAGGTAGTGCAATACCTCATGGCTCCTTTGGATATCTTGAGCTAGCCAATCGCCAAGCTTCCCATGTATGGTTGAAAAGAGACTTTGCAACAGACTCTGTACGAGTAGGGATAAAATGAAAACAAAGAGCGTCCCCCCTAGGATGATGCAGATCTCTATTACTCGATTTTTAGGAGTAATTATGGATTGAGGTCGAGTTAAGCCTAAGGCCTGTCTATACCTTTTGCCAAATCGAAATAGGGTATAGATAAGAGCGATGCTCCCGAAGAAAAAGATATTTTGAGCAATTGCCCTACAGAGTAATTGATCTGTTATAAGGAGTGATAGAAGTCGATAACTGATACCAAATAGAACGAATCCACACAATATCAAAAGACTAAAATATAGGATTTCGAGGACCGGGGATAAATCCCTTTGAGGAGTGGGATAGTGTGGCGGTTGCGATAGATGCATAAAAGCGATTCTTCCTAATGGCGTGCTATTTTACGTATTGTAAATCGAATACTGTCTACAAATATACGAAATCTGCTCTTTGCATCTTGTGTAGATCGAATCCACTTGGGATAAACTCCCTTACAGCGATATCAAGTTTTGCACAATTGATCTGCTAGCTCTGTAGTAAGGGTATATAAGGTTACTTGTGGAGCATATCGCTCTTTTTGTATTGATACCATGCAGAACCACGAAATGCCAACTTTCTAAAAACGAGTGTATTGTTTTGTGTTTTGGATTTTTAAGGTACTGAAGATGGGGCAAAAAGAGTGTACAAAATCGTGTACGTTTACAGTAGGTCAAACTTGTTCATCTCTTTCCTTTTGAGCTCATCTACTATTGCAACATAAGGCTTCATTGCGTCATAGTCTGAATGTCCTGTCCATCGAATGATCACCTCAACAGGAATACCAAGTTGTAATGCTGTAACGACGAATGTTCTCCGAGCGCAATGACTGGTTATCAAGGCATACTTAGGATGGTACTCATCATACCTCTTATTACCTTTGTAGTAGACTATGCGAGTCGGCGCATCGAGCCCGGCTAATTCTCCTAATTCTTTTAGGAATACATTGTATTTTTGGTTTGATATGACTGGTAGAGCGGCTTCATTTGGAAGGTGTACATCGGCATACTTGTCTAGTATTGCTCGTGCTTTAGAATTGAGTTCTATTGTCAATCCATCATCTGTTTTCTGCGTGACTATATGAATTGCATTGCCGTATATGTCCGATCTTTTGAGAGCGTGAACGTCTGAGTAGCGAAGCGAGGTGTAGCAGCAGAACAGGAAGACATCCCTTGTTGTCTTGAGATAGTTCTTTTGGTCGGGGATATTGTATTCTTGTAGTTGTCGCAGTTCATCTAGAGATAGGTAGATGATCTCTTTGTGATTCCCATCCGTACCTTTTAGTTTCGGTTTGAACTCTATATCCGCATCACCATTGTAGTATTTTTTCTTTCGTGCCCATCGGAGAAAGAAGCGCACGAATTGATAGTCTTTGTGTATAGTCGTATTTTTTAGCCCTTGAGATAATAGGGAATCTATGAAGGCTTGGAGCAGCTCTGTTGTGATGGCTTGGAATGGCTTGTCTTTTACGACAGAAAGGAAGTGTTTCCTAACCGTATAGTTCTTTTTTATGGTGGCTTTCGCCCAACTATATCTTAATACAGGGCAACCGCATCAAAATACAAGCGCTATCTTTGTAAGCATGAAATACTTCGAGACTATCCCAGATCCACGCGTATTAGGCCGCTGTAAATATAGATTGTGTGACATCCTATTCATCGCCCTTGCAACATATGTTTG
>JALFBN010000014.1 GCA_022772085.1 Porphyromonas sp.
ATGAATAGGATGTCACACAATCTATATTTACAGCGGCCTAATACGCGTGGATCTGGGATAGTCTCGAAGTATTTCATGCTTACAAAGATAGCGCTTGTATTTTGATGCGGTTGCCCTGGCGAGATCTTGTGGAGAGTAGCAGTTTGTTTTTATATTTCGGCAATGGTACCTGTTGCTATCAAGAGAGTCATGGCCATCCCACAGGCAATAGAAAGAATGATCAGAGCTCCTTGGATTAGTCGAGAAGTGCCTGAGAGGGTATGTCCCTCGACAATATCTATAATGCCGTTAATCAGAGGAACTCCGGGTATCAGGTATAAGACTGATGTTGCTAGAGCCGTTCCGCCTGTTTGGGTGGGGATCCCGAGATAGATGGCAAAAGCAGGAATCGCCATGGAGACGAAGGCTGCCAATGTGATGGCAATGTAATGATTGAGACCCAAAGCAATCAGTGTCTTACGCAGGTAAAATCCTGCAGCAGTGTCCAACGCTACGAGTAGGCAAGCAATGAGATCTCCGCCAAAAAGGGCACAGAAACAGGCGTTGGATATGGCGATGAGTAGCCATGCTTTCCAAAAAGCTTGGCGATTGGACCGTTCCAATACCTCCTTGTAGCGTGCCTCAGCCTCCTCTATTGACAATTTACGATCATGGATCTCCCAGCTAAGCGCACTGAGATCGGCATTGAGTACAAATTTGATGGGTAGAGAGGGAATGTCGATAACTTCGGTAATGATTTCGTCACACTCCTCGTCTCGTACGGTTAGCGTCATGGTTTTCATGAAGAGGTTGAGGTGCGTTTCGCATCCCAATGCAGATCCAATTCGTTTGGTATTGCGTACTGTACGAGAGGTATGTACCCCCGATCCGATAAGGCAAGCCGAATACTCTGCCAAAAATTGAGCGATACGTTTCAATTGATTTACTGTCATATTGATAAACATTGGGTCGAAGTTCTATACATAGAGCGTCTCCCTCTTTTGTACATGATGATTGATTTATGAATAACTCATAATTAGAGTGTAAAGGATCTCTTGGTCGCGAAAAATAGCCCTACCTCAAGAATATTTCTCGGGAAAGGGTGATGATATCGGATGGCATTCTTTGTGAAAATTACGGTAGAGCAAAATTCCCATAAGTGTGAGGCTGACAGGGAAGGCACTCCATACGGCCACAAGTTGCCACTCGGGGTGATCGGCACACAGTACAAAAGCAAAGAGATAGCCTAGGGCTGGTGCTACGATAATATGGCAGAGCACCGATATGGGTACCAGCATTTTCACCTGCTCCAACCCCCTTAGAGCATTGGCATAAATGATTTGGAGCATATCGCCTAATTGGTATGCTACGACGGGAATGAGGGAGAGACCCACAAGGGGGACGAGGTTTGGGTCGCTATTGAAAATATAGCTGACACGATGGCGGATAATCCAGATGATTAGCATGGCCGCCAGTCCCATAAGCACACCAATCTGATGTGCTGCTCGGGCTACGTTGCGGGCTTCGTGGTAATCATTGGTTGCCCGATAGTGGCTTACGCGGATGGCCGTTGCCGACCCTAAGCCGTAATACATAAGAAAGCCGATCACCGTTACTGTATTGACTACTTGGTGAGCAGCAAGAGCAAGTCCTCCGATGCGTGCGACAAAAATCACCGCTATCGTAAAGGAGGCGGTTTCGAGTCCCAATTGGATTGCAACGGGTAGTCCCAAGAGCCCCAATGGTTTTAGGATAGAGCGATCGACGCGTCCACGGAAAAACTCCCAACGCTCCCTTTTGAGCGTTTTTGTTGCGACAAAATGCCCCGCGAGGACTGTAACCATTGCCACACGGCTCACGAGTGTAGCAATTCCTGCTCCATAGAGCCCCCATTCGGGTAGTCCGAGGTGTCCGTAAATTAGGCCCCAGTTAAGTACGATATTCAGTACAACGCCCAAGATGGTCACATACATGGGTAGTTTCGTTCGACTCAAACCATCGTAAAATTGCTTGAATCCGTTGAATATCATGGATACAAAAAAGCTAATAACTTGCAAGTAGTAGTAGGGAAGTGCGATGGGGATCAATCTCTTTTCGAGGTTAAAAAACTCTAGATGACGCGACAGTCCAATTGCTATTACTCCCAATAGGAGGGCAAGTAGGAGATTGAGCATCATACTTCCCTTGAGGCAAAGTCCTGCCCGCCCGGGCTGATTCAATTTGTGCGCTTCGGCCACGAGGGGAGTCAGTCCATAAGAAAATCCCATCCCCAACACAAGGATAAGGTTTAGAAAGTTGTTGACGAAAGCAGCTGCCGCCAGCTCATTCAATCCATGGTTCCCCACCATGATGTTGTCTATGAAGCTGATCAAGACAATTGCTACTTGCCCAACCATGATGGGGATGCCGATGGCGAGTAAGGGGCGGTAGTGCTCACGCTGATTGAAAAGTTTCATGTAATGGTCTATGAGTAGAGGGGTGCTGGAATGACTTATCGTGCTGACCCTGCTCTCGTGTAGGCGAGATAACCTCCTGTTAGATTGTAAATTTTCCCTTGAAATCCTGCTGCAACTAACAGCTCTGCCGCTTTGCTACTTCGTTTTCCTGAACGGCAATATATGGCAATGGACTCACCTTTTTTTAGTATTTTGAGGGCGCTTTGGGTAAAGTCTTCAGCCAGGACATCGATATTGATCGCCCCTTCAATGTGACCCTCTGCGTATTCTTGGGGCGTACGAGCATCCACAAGTTGTATCCGGGATTGCTGTACAATACTTTTGAAGGTGGTAACATCTGTGGGTATGATAGAGCTATACCGATTTTGTTTTTGCGTGCCACATGCTACAACGATCCCTGCTATGAGGAGACCTGCTACGCTGTAAAGAATAAGGTGTAGAGGATTCATTGGAAGTTTGATATATTCGGTTTCTATTGTAATAAACTTTTTCTGATACGTTTAATGAGTTGATGATGCCGCTCTTCGCTCGTTGGTTGCTTTGTATGTTCCGAGACTACCAATAATATATCACCAATATGTAGTTTGAGCGAACCTTTGGGTACGATAAATCTATTCTTACGTCGTACTAATATAACCAGTTCTTCGTCTGAAAGTTCAATCTGTCGGAGTTCGTCTCCGTGGGAGAGGGTTGTTGCAGTGACCTCTTTTTCCTGCATTTGGGTGCCTAGTTCCTCGGGGATCTCCATACCCATAAAGTTCCCTTCGGAGGGGGCACTGACAGCAAGTCGAAGAAAGCGAGCTATCGGAGAAATAGTCATGCCCTGCACGAGCAGAGAAAGTAATGTGACGATAAATACGATATTGAAGATCAGTGAAGAGCCTGGGATCCCACTCACTACGGGATAGGTGGCAAAGATGATCGGGGCTGCTCCTCGAAGACCTACCCATGAGAGGTATGATTTGCCTTTGACCCCTAGTGAGCGGAAAGGTATCAGGGTTAAATGCACAGCTAGCGGACGCCCTACAAACATCATGAATAGTGCGATCAGAAGCCCAAGCGGTGCCACTTGGAGTAGTTCGTTGGGATTGACGAGAAGCCCTAGCATGATGAAGAGAATAATTTGTACCAACCACGTGATCCCATCGAAAAAGTGATTGATACTTCCGCGGTGGTGTAACCTGACATTCCCCAACACAATCCCTGCCACATACACAGCCAAGTATCCGTTACCTTTAGCGATAGCCGTTAGGGCAAACGTGAAGAAGAGAACACAGAGAAGCATGATGGGATAAAGGGTGCGGTTGGGGATATGAATACGATTTACGATCCATACGGCAACCCATCCGAAGAAAAGTCCGAGAGCTCCTCCCACGGCGAATTGGATGACAAACTGAAAAAACAATTCCCCCAAGGATAGGGACGATTGAGTCAAAAAGTCAATTAAGGCAATGGTTAGCATGTAGGCCATCGGATCGTTGCTCCCACTCTCCAGCTCCAGCATCGGTTTGAGATTACGCTTAAGATGAATCCGTTGGGAACGGAGTAGGGCAAAGACCGAGGCACTATCGGTGCTGGACATGGTGGCAGCCAACAGAAGCGATAGGGGTAGCCCGAATGTAACGCCAAGGGCGAAGTTTCCTGAGATCCAATAGATAAAGAGACCCGTAAAAAGTGTGGTGAGCAATACCCCGAGGGTCGATAGCAGTAACCCTGGAAGGAGGATTGGTTTGATCTCGCTCATTTTGGTGTCCATCCCACCCGTAAATAGGATGATGGCGAGAGCCACCATACCAACTTCCTGAGCCACGAGCGTATTTTCAAACTTAAACCCGAGGCCATCGCTACCAAAGAGCATCCCTGTAAAGAGAAAAAGAAGAAGGGCCGGTATACCATACTTCGAGCCTACTTTCCCGATAATAATTCCGACAAAGACGATAACGGATATGAGGAGCAATAGGTATTCGATCATATATATTCTCTTTGTTTGTACGCTCTAGTTCAGTAGGCAAAAGTACACAAATCCAAACTTTTCTTCTTCTTTTGGCACTATATACCTTAGACTATATGGATGGTGTAGAGATCTAACTTTACAATCAAAGTGTGTAAAAAAGAAATCCCTCTCGCACGCATAAGTGGAGAGGGAGGGGAAGGGGAGATCCCGAATGAGAGACTGGATTAGCTCTCGTATAGGAATCGCTTGATACTGCGTTTTGGTGTCTTGACAAAGGGTTCTTCCTGATGAATGAAACGAGTGATCTTCTCATACGAAGCTACTTGATCATTCAAATGAGAGCGGAATCCCTCAATGCGTTGCCACATCTCCTCCTCACTTAATCCATCCCGTTGAGCAGCCTCTTGGTCGGGTACGATTAGTGCCACAAGGCGTTCGGCACGACGTACAACCAAACTCTCTGCAATGAGGCTGAAGTTGTTGATTTTGGTTTCAATCTCTTCGGGATAGATATTTTGTCCGTTGCTCGAAAGGATCATGGTTTTTGATCGACCACGGATAAAAAGATTGTTGTGTCGGTCCATTGTACCGAGGTCGCCTGTATGCATCCAACCATCTTCGGTAAAGAGTTGGGCATTGGCTTCGGGGTTTTTGTAATACCCCTGGCATACGTTCATACCACGCACTTGGATTTCTCCGGGTTGGTGGGGATCAGCTCCATCTGCGTGGGCAATACGTACCTGCATAACGCTCAGCGGTTTGCCACAGCTACCTGCTACCCACTTTTTGTGGTTCTCATAGCTAATCAGTGGTCCGCATTCGGTCATACCATATCCTACGGTGATAGGGAAGTCGATTTTCTTCAAAAATTTGCCCACCTTATCTGAGAGTGCAGCTCCACCGACGATGACCTCACAGAACTCCCCGCCGAGAGCCGTTACAAGCTTCTTACGGATACTTCGATACACAATGCGACGAAGCAAAGGTAGATGGGTTAGTACTTTGATTAGGGGCTCCTCCAGTTTAGGGGCAATAGCCTGTTTGTAGATTTTTTCGAGGATCAGAGGTACAGTGATGATCAGTTGTGGACGGACCTTATTGAAAGCGGCCATGATCACACGAGGCGAGGGTACCTTGCCCAAGATTGTAACGTGCGCCCCTAGTGTTACGGGAGTAATCAGATTGAATGCACAACTGTACGCATGAGCAAGGGGGAGGAAGCAGAGTTCGCGATGTCCCCGATACATGAGGTCGAGTTTGTGCGCATAGAGAGCATTTCCCGCAATGTTTTGTCCTGTGAGGAGTACCCCTTTGCTCACTCCCGTTGTACCACTCGTGTAGTTGATATACATGATCTCGCTGTTCTCTCTCTGGGCAAAGCAGATATTGTCGGGAGAGAAATTACCCCCTTCGCTAGCGAGCTTCCACGCATTGCGATTGGCTATTGAGTTGCGCAAAGCGACCTCTTCGGCCACTCGAATAGAGGCTACAGATACAATATCCAACGATTCGATCTCCATGAGTATTTCGACTTGAGGGCAGTTATCCATGGAGATTTTTTCTTGTAACTTCTTGTCAAGAAAGAGGATCCGTGCATCGCTATGGTCGATAATGCGCTCAGCATCTTGGGGGTTAAAGTCCTGCAAGATGGGCACGATCACTGCTCCGTAGGTAATGGTTGCGATAAAAACAATGCACCATCTTGCGCAGTCTGCTCCCATTAGAGCTACCTTATCCCCCGCTTTGATGTCGGCTTGACGGAACAGGGCATGCAGGCGAGCGATCTCTTGCGCCGCTTGTCCATAGGTGAAGGTTTCGTTTGTATCGTAGTCGGTAAATGCTGGCAAGCCAAAACTCTCTTTGAAGGAGAGTTCAATCTCCTTGATGAGGTTCCTGTATAGGTCGTTATCTGAGTATTTATTCATGCACACTTCTGTTTTAGCTGTGCAAAAGTAGTGCTTGTTTTTGGATTATACACTGCAATAGATACACAATCTTGTGGTAAATGTGTATTTATGGAGCCTTTTTGGGTTAGATTGTTGTACCTTTGGATACAGCTGTTCAGGGCAGAGAGCTTTTTCTGTTGCCTATTTATGAGTGATTTGGAGTGGAAGTATGGAATATATTGTTGTAGTGCTGATAGCAGTAGTTATCCTATTTGTTATCTTATATATAAGGGAGCGTCGGTTGCATGGCACGCTCCGTCAGTCGTTTGAAGAGTCGATGGCTTCGTTGACTGAATTGCGGATACGTACCACCCTTGAGGGTGAGCAGATTCGGCGGCAGGAGCAAAGTTTGATTGAGTTGCGTGGCGAATGCAGCCGCCTGGAGCAGGCGAAGGGTGACGCTGAGCGCACGGCCGTTCGTTTAGAATCCGAGGGAAGACATCTTCGAGAGCAACTCGGGGAGGCTCAGCAACGTTTGCGAGATCAAGCCCTGGAGCAGCAGACGCAGTTTCGAGAAATTGCCACGAAGATCATCGAGGAGCGATCGCAAAATCTTTCTCAACGCAACGAAGAGACTTTACGTCCCTTGCGGGAGGATATTGAACGCCTGGGCAAGCGCGTAGAGGAGACTTACAGTTCGGAGTCTCGTGAACGCATCTCGCTACAAACTATCGTACGAGAGCTTATGCAACAGAGTGGTACGCTCAGCAGCGAAACGAATGCCCTTATCAAAGCACTCAAAGGCGATAGCAAAGTGCAGGGCGATTGGGGTGAAATGATCTTGGAGAATATTCTACAATCGAGTGGCTTACGACGAGGAGAAGAGTATACGGTACAAGAGACGTTGCGCGATGAACAGGGGGCGGTGCTGCGTCCTTCGGGAGGAAAAAGTTCGTTGCGCCCCGATGTTATAGTGCATTATCCTAATGGAGGAGCCATGGTGATCGATAGCAAGGTGAGCCTTACAGCTTATAGTCGTTATGTCGCTGCTGAGAGTGACGAAGAGCGAAGTCGATTTGCCCGAGAGCATTTGGAGAGCGTTCTCAAACACGTGAAGGAGCTTGCCGAGAAGCGATACCCCGATTTCGTGGAGGGTGCTCCCGACTTTGTCGTACTTTTTATCCCTAACGAACCTGCCTATTCTTTAGCATTAAGTCAGGCTCCCTCCCTCTGGGAAGAGGCTTATAAGAGTGGAGTCGTGTTGATCAATGGTACCAATTTGATTGCTGTGCTTCGCATGGCTCAGGATATGTGGCAACGTGATCGGCAAATCAAAAATGTAGAGGATATTGTCAAAAAGGCAAGTGCCATGTACGATAAGTTTTGCCTCTATGCCACAACATTGGAGGAAACTGAGGAGCGTATGAATCGGGCAGTCGATAGTCTGCGTCGGGCGCGTGGGCAACTCAGTGAGGGCAAGGGTAACCTTGTTCGTCAGATGGAAAATCTCCGACTCATGGGACTGAAAAATAGCAGGCGGATTCCGCCTTCATTTCTGAGTGAGGAAGACAGAGGGAGTAGAGAGTTTCCATCCGGATAGATGGAGGGTGTTAGCTGTTAGTTCCTAGAGAGAGGTGGCTTTTGATTGCGGATTATTATTTGATTTCGTCTTTTTCATATCTCCATCTCATTATATAATAGGAGGTCTGATAGCAACCAGCCGATCTCTAATGGTTGGCAATAGATACTGTCTATTTTGTCACTCGCCATCTCTGCCTCATCTTTTAGAATTTCCTCTTTACGTACAGTGGTTCAAAAACAACAGGTCAGGATTTTTTTAGATTCAGGTGAAGTATGCAAGAATTATTGGGCAGAACTTTTTGATGCGTAGCGCTGTATTTTTTTTGTTGTTGATGGGTGCAAGAAAATCCCCTCCGATAGAGAAGTTCA
>JALFBN010000003.1 GCA_022772085.1 Porphyromonas sp.
TAAATGTCTTAAGGAAGCTGGCCTTGGGGATCGTTAAGGCTCAGAAAGACAAGCACTCTGTGAAGAAGAGAATGTTTAAGGCGGCGATGAATCCAGAATACCTCAGAAAGCTTCTCAGAATTTGATGCGGTTGCCCTGTATAGGGTATTATTTTATTGTGTATTCCGCTTATTGTGCTTACCTTTGTATGCCTTGTAGTTTGGGGTGTCACACAGCGAAGTGGCAAGGAAAACAAATTCAATTCTAAGTGTATGGATGCAGATAAGTTTGTGTATGCAGCTCTTGAGCTTGGAAGCTCTCATATCAGAGGGTTACTTGCTTATAAAGATGCTTCGGGGCGAGTTGTTCCCATGGCATCTCGATCGGTAGAGAGCAGTGGGTGCATCGTGCATGGAGCTATTCATAATATTGATCTAGTTAGCTCTATTGCAAAGGAGATTATAGATGCTTTTAATCAAGAACTTGCTGATAGTAATTACAAAATTGCACAGATATATGTTTCAGTAAATTGTCGTTCGCTCTGTTCTACACGGAGGATTGTGACCCACACCTTTGAAGGAGATGGTACCTTAGTGACAGAGGAGGATGAACGGCTTTTGAAGAAAGAAGCTCTAGAGGAAGCTCTACCACGTCATGAATTGATTTCGGTACTCCCTCCCTATTATATCGTCAACGGAAGACGGGAGGTCTCGATCGTTGGGATGCTCTGTCGTGAGGTGCGTGCTTATTATACCTTGCTATCCATTAGAGAGTCTTATTACCAATTGATCAAGATGTTAGTAGAAAATCGATTGGGTCTAAAGCTTGCGGGGATCTTGGCTACACCTATTTGTGAGGCTCATGTACTTTTGAGTTCTGGGGTCAAGCAGGCCGGATGTGCTTTAGTGAACATCGGAGCTGATTGTACAACAGTATCTGTTTACAAAAATGCAGCTTTGGAATTGTTGCAGGTTTATCCAATTGGTGGCGCCGCGATAACTTCTGACCTGACCTCATTGGGGATTCTCAGAGAAGATGCTGAGAGATTGAAATGTACGAAGTTGAGTGCTCTTAGCGAATTGAAAGATGCCGATATTCATGTCAATGTTGCAACGCTGGATGGTGCAAGTATGCGTAAAATGAGCTTGACTGATCTCAATAGATGCATACAGGCACGTATGAAGGAGATCTTAGTCAATGTTCAAAATCTTGTAGAATGCTCTGGCGTGGCTAATGGATTGGGTGCTGGATACATGTTTGTGGGAGGTACTTCTCTGATGAAACGCTTTGATCGCTTGTTGAAAGATACGGGGATTAAAGAGTATTCATTGGCATCGTCTCTCAATGATAAACTGTTTTTTGCAGAACATAATACGGATAAACTTTTTGATAATTCAGCCTTTTATGCTGGGATTGTAGGGGCTATATCAATGGCTTCACAAGGTTGTTTAGAAGCTGTTATGTTCATGCCTTCTCCATCTGTGGAGGAGGAAGAGGGCAATGACCCCGAAGACGTTATTGAGGCTACTCAAAGTCATAGTCGGGGATGGATACGTGGCAATAGAAAATCAATCCCTCAGGATGAGAATCCAACTCCAGAACCAACCAAGAGAGGGAGTCGCTTTTCTCAGTTTTTCAATAGTATGGTAAGCACGGCAGTAGGGCAGAAGCCTGATGACGTAGACTACGACGATGAGCAGGGAGAGTAAATAGATTAGGGTCTACTAGTATAGTATGAATATGTTTTCGGAAGACGATGCAATAAAAAGAGGGGATGGATTTCCCCCTTCTTCGGAAGATTTCTCCGTAGAGTTTGAGGTGGATTCTATTGAAGATGCAGATCAAGAGGAACTTGTCCTCTCAAGCAATGTGATACAGGAGAATGAGGATATTCTTAAAAAAGGACTCTCTTTTGACTCTGTGTATGCCGATATTGTCAAGCGTCAAACGATTAAAATCATTGGTGTAGGAGGTGGTGGCGGTAACGTTGCACAGCGGATTTACCAAGACAATATAGAGGGTGTTAGCTATTTGGTTGTTAATACGGATGCACAGCAATTGAATAGCAATAAAATACCCAATAAGATCATGTTGGGAGAGACCGTGACCAAGGGGCTTGGTGCTGGAGCTGATCCCGAACGGGCTCGCTTGGCAGCAGACGAGAGTGAGGAGAAAATCCGTAAAGCACTTGATGATGGTCATACCGAGATGGTGATCATCACCGCAGGTATGGGTGGTGGTACAGGTACGGGAGCAACTCCTGTTGTAGCACGTATTGCTAAGGATCTCGGTTTGCTTACGGTTGCGTTTGTTTCGATTCCGTTTTTGTACGAAGGGACGCAACATATCATCAAAGCTCTTGAGGCAGTTAAGAAGCTCAAAGGGGTTGTAGACTCCCTTCTTGTGATCAATAACGAGCGACTTTTCCGTCACTATCATAAGACAGATACCTCTTTTCAAGAGGCGTTGTCCATCGCTGATGCCGAAGTTTCAAAGGCGGCTAGCAGTATCTCCCGTATCATTATGCGCGATGGCTATATGAATGCTGACTTCAACGATGTGAAAAAGATCTTGAAGGGTGGTGGCGTTGCCGTTATTAGTTCTGCAGTTGCTAAGGGCGAGAAACGTATTACCAAGGCTCTAGAGGAGGCCCTCTCCTCGCCTGTCTTGAACAGTAACGATATATCCAAGGCGAAGCGATTGCTTATAGCCGTAGAGTATCCCCCTGACAATCCAACGGATAAGACACACAATTTCAAAACCAGTGAGTTGGAAGATCTTACGGCATTCACCTCTTCAATCAATTCGGAATATGATCTGATCTCGGGCTATTACCCCAATTCTGATTTAACAGAAGAAATACGAGTGATCGTGTTGGCTTCCGGCTTTGACCTTCCCTCTACGATTGATTCGATCGGGAAGGATGATGGAATCGAGATCAGTAAGTACATACAGGATAAGATTGAGGAGAGTGAATTGATTCAGGAGTACTATTCGGATATTGCTATTACAGATCCTTATCGTCGGATACAAGGGCATCGTACATTACCTTTCATATTGAATCTAGATGAGTTGGACGATGATGAATTTATCTCCATTGTGTATTCGACTCCTGCATACAAGCGCAATCACGAGGAGTTGGACAGCCTTCGTAAATTGAGACATCCCGAGTTACAAGTCCACGAAAAGAAGAGTCTGTGGACTAAAAACAGACCAATTATTCAAAGTGAAGGGCCTGCCGTGTTAGGCAATTGCTTTGATTTTAATGAGGATTAAAGGTGCAACTATGAATTTATTTGATCAAATAAGCGAGGATATAAAGGCTTCTATGTTGGCTCGAGACAAAGTCTCTCTAGAGGCTTTGCGAGGTATAAAAAAAGAGTTCTTAGAAGCTAAAACAGCTAAGGGTAGCAATGGAGAGTTGTCTGACGAGCAGGCCTTGACCATTATTCGTCGGTTGCTGAAGCAACGAAAAGATAGTGCTGAAATTTATCAACAAAATGGTCGGCCTGAATTGGCTGAAGCTGAGTTGGCAGAGTGCCATGTCCTTGAACGTTATCTTCCCAAGCAACTAAATGAGGATGAATTACTCCCTATTGTGCGTCTTGCTGCTGAACAACATGGTATTACAGATCCCAAGCAAGGAGGACGTCTAACGGGGATGCTTTGTAAACAGTTGGCAGGTCAAGCTGATGGCAAATTAATCGGAGAGGTCGTTCGTAAGGTACTTGGATAATTATATTAGACTTAAAAGGATCATGTCCTATTTGTTGGTATTGGGTGGTGGCGAGAGCGGTGTAGGTGCAGCGATCTTGGCGCAAAAAAAAGGAATTCCCTGTCGTGTTAGTGATAAGGGTTCGTTACACCCCAAATATAAAGAGGAGCTCGATAAAAGAAATATCCCCTATGAAGAGGGAATGCACTCTCCTAAGTGGCTTGAAGAGGCTGACCTCGTGGTAAAAAGTCCCGGTATTCCGGATACTCTCCCCATGATTCGGAATTTTCGAGATCGAGGTATTGCCGTTATTAGCGAAATCGAATTTGCCTATAGCTTCATCCCCGAGACAACCAAGATCATAGCGATCACAGGATCCAATGGGAAGACAACAACAGTGAATTGGGTGACCCATATTTTGAAGTCCGCAGGGCATGATGCCGTAATGTGTGGCAATGTGGGTTTTTCTCTAGCACGTTTGGTTGCGGAAGAGCCACACGAATATTATGTGGTAGAGATGAGTAGTTTCCAGTTGGATGGAGTCTACGAGTTTCATCCAAATATCTCTGTTTTGCTCAATATTACGCCCGACCATTTGGATCGTTATGAGTATAAATTTGAGTTGTATGCACAATCAAAAATGCGAATTGCTCAGCAGCTTGGTAAAAATGATAGTTTCATCTATTGGGGCGAGGATGCATTCATCACAAAATCACTTGAAGAGACCCCTCTCTCTTGTGATACACTTCCATTTACTTTGAATGAAGAGGGGGGGGCAGCGGTGTACCGAAATTTGGATCATACACTCTTTATCCCAGCACGCCACGGGCTATCTGACTTTTCAATCCCCGTTAATGAGCTCGCTCTTATTGGGAAACATAACATTCTTAATGCTATGGCATCGGCTCTTGTAGCACGAGAGTTGGGCGTGTCTAATGAGTCTCTAGCTCAATCTCTTCGAGACTTCAAAAACGTACCCCATCGTATCGAATATGTTGGCAGTCTGCAGGGTGTTGATTATATAAACGACAGCAAAGCTACCAATATCCAGAGTACATTTTATGCTCTGGAGGCTCAAACGAAGCCCGTTGTATTGATCCTGGGAGGTACCGATAAGGGGAATGATTATAGCGAAATAGAGCCGTTGGTTCTAGCGAAGTGCCGATCTCTTATTTTCATGGGAGTGGACAATGAAAAGTTGCACAAGGCATTTGACGGAAAGGTCCCAACCATAAAAGATGCTCGTTCGATGGATGAGTGTTTGGCTTTGGCTCAAATGTTAGCTTGTCCCGGGGATGTAGTATTGCTCTCTCCCGCATGTGCTAGCTTTGATCTCTTCCAAAATTACGAAGATCGTGGAGATCAATTCCGTGAAAAAGTACGCTTGTTGCAGCATAAATAGACTTTCATCCCTGTTTCCTTACCTGTATAAATATGAAAATACAAGCACCGATTCAGAGAATTTTCTCACATCCTAATCGAGTTATTGTTTTTCTCTACCTGCTTCTTTGGAGCGTCGCTGTTATCGTACAGTTGAGTGCTATGAGTTTCCTTGTTGGGGATGCGGGACGTAGTTTTACGGGGGTATTATTCCGTACGTTGGGTGTATTCTTTGGGGTCTTGGTTATCTTTTTTCTCACCTCTCGTTTGAAGGAAAAATGGATTACAATGTCCGGCTTTTTGATCTACTGGGGGGCAGTATTGGGTCTTATCCTCGTACATTTTGTGGGTAGCGATCTAAACAATGCACAGCGGACGATCCCCGTTCCGATTATTGGGTCGATTCAACCGACGGAGTTTTTCAAAATTGGGATTGTCTTCATGGCGGCTAGGATCTTTGGAGACTATTATTTTAATACCAAACGTCTGGGAAATTGGCTCTTTAGTCGCTTTTCACGTCGACAGAAACCTCTCTCTTTCCCTTTCTTCTTGTTGGCATTTTTGCCACTTGCTCTTACTATTACAGAAAGTCTTTCGATGACGCTTTTTTTGGCTGTCCTTGCTGTATTGCTAATACTATACGGAGGGGGGATGGATCGGTTTGCCCGAAAGATGATCATGGCAGGGGTTCTTGTTGGAGCTGTCGGGCTCATTACATTGCTATTAATGCCCACAAGTTGTACTGAATCGGGACCTTTTACACGAGCGAATACCTGGAAGAATCGTCTCAAACCGGACCACTGTGACTTGTCGGATGAGGAGTATGCTAGACTGAATGATGCCCAAAAAGACTCTCTTACGTTCGTTATCACGGATGCCAATCGTCAGGAGAAATATGCTAAAATAGCTGTAGCCCGAGGACTTCAAAATGGATTCAGTGGAGGAGGGAGCAGCGAGATGCGTCACCGCCTGCCTGAGGTGTACAATGACTTTGTTTATGCACTGATCATTGAGGAGTATGGCTTTGTTGGACTGATCGGTGTTCCGTTAATTTACATCTTGATCCTTACATATGTTTTTAAGTTGGCTCGGCGATCCAAATCACGCTACTTTGAAATCCTACTGTATGGGCTGGCTTCTTCTATTGTGTTGCAGGCACTTGTGAACATGTTCGTTGCAACAGGAGTATTCCCCGTAACGGGACAAACACTCCCTTTGATCAGCTATGGGGGCTCTTCGCAGCTGGCTATCTCTATTCAAATGGGATTTATTGCAGCAATCGCTTCTGTTATACATCGCGAAAATCTAAAGGAGAAGAAGAAACGAGAAGAGTATGAATTAGTGCCACAAGAGGAGGCCTCAGAAGGTACAGAAGGGGAATAAAAGGAGGAATGACTGTCATGCAAAAATCATCTATAGATAGGATTATTATTTCGGGAGGTGGTACGGGTGGACACATATTCCCCGCCATCGCCATCGCTGATGCTGTACGATCTCGTTATCCGGATGCTGAGATATTATTTGTCGGAGCTATGGGGCGTATGGAGATGCAACGTGTCCCCAAAGCGGGTTATCGTATTGAAGGGCTTCCTGTTCAAGGCTTGGATCGTAAGCATTTATGGCGCAATGTAAAAGTTTTGTTGGATTTTTTCCGTGCAGAGCGGAAGGCGAAACGCTTGGTTCGTTCATTCAAGCCTGATGTTGTTGTAGGGGTTGGCGGATACGCTTCTGCTCCTACATTGCGAGCGGCTCAGTCTCTCGGTATCCCGACTTTGCTTCAAGAACAAAATAGTTTCGCAGGCAAAGCCAATAAGATACTAGCTAAGCGGGCTAAATCCATTTGTGTGGCCTATCCCAATATGGAGCGTTTCTTCCCAAAAGAGACACTCGTGATTACGGGTAATCCCGTCCGTCCTATTATCGAAGATGAGCCTCTTCCCAACCGAGAAGAAGCTCTTGGGCGATTAGGCTTTTCAGGGGGAAAATATCCCCTTTTGTTGGTCGTAGGTGGAAGCCTTGGTGCCCGTACCATTAACGAAACGATCGAAGCCGGATTGCCTCGTTTTATAGAGACAAAAACACGTTTAGTGTGGCAGACGGGCAAGGTCTTTGCTCCTCAAGCAGAGGAGTCCATACGGAAGTTAGGACCTGAGACCGGGCAGTGGATCAAGTCAATGCCCTTTATAGATCATATGGAAGATGTTTTTTCATGTGCCGATGTGGTGATCTCTAGAGCAGGGGCAACAACTATCAGTGAACTTTGCTTGTTGGGTAAACCCTCTATCCTAGTCCCCTCACCCAATGTGGCCGAAGACCATCAGACTTGTAATGCTAGGGCACTATCCACACGAGATGCCGCTATCTTAGTACCCGATGCTGAGGCGCGAAATATTCTTGTAGACCGCGCTTTAGACCTTATCCAAGACCCACAACGGCAAATGAATATGGCCAAGAATATAAAGACGTTGGCCATGCCGCACTCCGCTCAACGTATCGTAGATCTGTTAGAAGAGATCCTATCTCGATAAACTTCAACGTATTGTTATGAATGACAAGAACGTATATACGCATGTTTACTTTATAGGCATTGGTGGTATTGGTATGAGTGCCTTAGCCCGTTACTTCCAACTCAAAGGAAGTCGGGTTTATGGGTATGATTTGACCCCTAGTCCCTTAACCGAGACGCTTGAAAAGGAGGGTATTCCCGTTCATTATGCCGATTGTCCTGAGTATGTCGCCTCTCTGGGGCTTGACATGAAGACCACACTCGTGGTATATACTCCTGCAGTGCCGCTACAATTGGGCGAATTACAGTATTTCATACAGGGGGGGTACCACGTTGTTAAGCGAAGTGAAGCTTTGGGTAAGGCAGTACAAAAGGATCGTCTACTGGCTGTTGCAGGTACACATGGAAAGACGACGACTTCCTCGCTACTGGCGCATCTGTTGTATCGTAGCGAGATCGGTACGAATGCTTTTTTAGGGGGGATTTCGGCAAATTACAGTTCCAATTTGCTCTTACATCCCACAAGCCCATATGTTGTTGTGGAGGCTGATGAGTATGATCGTTCTTTCCATCATTTGTATCCTCATATGGCCATTGTAACTTCCATGGATCCTGATCATTTGGATATTTATGGTACACCGGAAGGGTATCGAGAGGGGTTCTCTCAGTTCATGCAACAGATCGAGGATGGAGGTGTGTTGGTGTGTAAAAAAGAGATTCGATCGCTTGTCCCTCAACTGCAAGAGTCCGTTTCTGTCTATACCTATGCGGTAGAAGAGGAGGCTGATAGCTATTCGGATCATATTCGTTTTGGTCAAGGTCGATTGTATTTTGATTGGCATTTCCCGAAATATCAAGTTCATTTACATAATATAGAGCTTGGAGTACCTATCGTTATCAATGTTGAGAATGCAACAGCAGCCCTTACACTTGCCTATCTAGTAGGGGTTACGGAGAGCGAAATGAGGGATGCACTGTCTTCTTTTAGGGGGATACATCGTCGTTTCGAGCGCTTGATTGATACCGCTGATTGCGTCTTTATAGATGATTACGCTCACCATCCCGAGGAGCTGAGGGCCTCTATTTCCTCTGTCCGGAGGCTTTATCCACAAGATAAGATCACCGGGATTTTTCAACCTCACCTCTACTCCCGTACTCAAGACTTCTACAAAGAGTTTGCAAAGGTTCTTTCTCTCCTTGACGAGGTGATCTTACTTCCGATTTATCCTGCTCGAGAAAAACCGATCCCGGGGGTTACTTCAGAATTGATTTTGGAGAGTATAACACAATCCCAGAAGAGTTTGATAGATCGAGATCAAGTCGTTGAGAAGCTTCGTTCTAGGGAGCATCTTAATCGAGTTATCCTTACTTTAGGTGCCGGAAACATTGATCGTATCGTACCCACTCTGAGGGATATGCTTACTGAGCGATTCGGACACTGATAAAAATGCAAATAGGAATGAAGAGAACTATCGTCTTTTTCGTTATCGGGTTGCTCCTCTTGGCCTTTTTGACTACGCTCCCCTTTATTACCCATCGAGATGGGAGCAAGATCAAGATCACCAACTATGTAGCAACAGTGCATCCCGTGGAGAATGGTGCTGTTATCGAGGAGGCCGATGTGATACAAGAGCTGACACAAATGTTCCCTTTAAACGATAGTTTGACGATTGACTCCGTAGATGTACGTGAGATCGAGGGGAGACTGGCAGAAAATGGACTCTTTGAAAAGGTTAATGTTTACTATACAATGGGAGGTGAATTGCACGTAGAGATTACACCCGCTGAACCCCTTTTCATGGTTGTTAGCGATAAGAAAAACTATTATGTTTCTAAAGCTCGCAAATGCATCTCTGCTGATAACTTAGGGAAATATTCTCAGCCACTTCTCGTTGTCTATGGGGCAGTGAATGAAGAGCTTGCTCAAGGTGCCATCTTTGATCTTTGTAACCAAATACTGTCAGACCCCTATTGGAGATCTTTTTTCACCAGTTTGTCTATCCAATCTAGTGGAAGGACGGTCATTGCCGATACGCAATATGATCATCTGTCTGTGAATTTGGGAACTATGGGGGACTGGAAGTATAAGTTGTGGCAGTTAAGAACCTATATCGAAAAGGTGGTTCCCGTTTTTGGCTGGTCCGCTTTCAAGCAAATTTCGGTGGAATATCCTGACCGCATTACAGCGGTAAAATAACCTCTTTTTCGGGGACTCTCATTTTTTTTGCCACAAGATTTTTCAGTTTGACAAAAAGCGAAGGGATCCCCCTTTCGCTCAATACATTACGAACACTTGACTTTATACCTCGATCAGCTTCGGCTGTTCGAGGTGTTTTTTTTAGGGCAAAAGTTTGGGAATTGTAGGACAGAAAGAAAAAAGTTTTTGCCCTGCATTTTTTTACTCTAGCCCCAGGGGAAGGATGTAAAAGAGATCGGAGTCTTTTTTTCATGCCTATGTGGGAGTAATGCTCTCCTGCAAACCACTAGAATCTACCCCAAAAGAATTAAACCCTTTTAGGTCTTGGCTTTGTGCAAATGTTTGTTTACCTTTGTGGGGGCTTAGGGACTTGGCTACTATGTTACCTTGTTTTTGGCTTGTAAGCATCGAATAAAAGGAATAAACTAATTACTAATCAATAAAACAATTGCGGCGATGAAAAAGCACAATTTTTATGCCGGACCTTCTATTCTTAACGAGGGGGTCATCAAGAATGCTGCTGATGCAGTGATGAATTTTGCAGGTACAGGACTTTCGCTCCTCGAGGTATCACATCGTGGTAAGGAGTTTACCGCTGTAATCGAAGAAGCTGCTCAACTCTTCAAAGAACTTCTCGATATCCCCGAAGGATACGAAGTAGTCTTCCTCGGTGGCGGTGCAAGCCTCCAATTCTACATGGTACCTTTGAACCTCATGGGTAAGAAGGCTGCCTACATCAATACGGGTACGTGGGCTACCAACGCTATCAAGCAAGCCGGATATGTAGCTAAAGTATTTGGCGGAGAAGTGGAAGTGTTGGCTTCTAGCGAAGATAAGAACTTCACCTACATTCCTAAGGGCTTTGTTATTCCTGAAGATGCTGACTATTTCCACTATACTTCTAATAATACGATCTACGGTAGCGAAATCCGCAAGGATTTCGATTGCAAGACACGTCTTGTGTGCGACATGTCTAGTGATATTTTCAGCCGTCCTGTAGATGTTAGCAAGTATGACTTGATCTATGGAGGAGCTCAAAAGAACCTTGCTCCTGCCGGTGTTACGTTCGTAATTGTTAAGAAAGATGCACTTGGTCGTTTCGAACGTCCTATCCCAACGATGCTCGATTACAATACGCACATCAAGAAGGAGTCTATGTTCAATACGCCTCCTGTATTCCCCATCTATGTAGCACTCCAGACGCTTAAATGGTACAAGTCTCTCGGAGGTCTTAAAGTACTCGAAAAGCGCAACCTCGACAAGGCTGAGCTCCTCTACAACGAAATCGACCGTAACAGACTATTCCGTGGAACTGTGGCTACTGAAGACCGCTCCATCATGAACGTTTGCTTTGTGATGAACGAAGAGTACCAAGATCTCGAATCAGAATTTGCTACATTCGCTGCCGAACGTGGTATGATCGGTATCAAGGGTCACCGTTCTGTTGGTGGTTTCCGTGCAAGCCTCTACAATGCGCTTGAATTTGATAGCGTGAAGGCTCTTGTTGAGACCATGAAGGAATTTGAAAGTAAATACTAATAATTATCATCTAGTGCTCTGTGCTCAGAGAGGAGGGCTCCACCTAAGGTTGGAACGAACTCTTTTCGGGACAGAGCACTTCCTCTTTTAATCCCAATATACGTTATGACAAAGGTTCTTATTGCCACAGAGAAGCCTTTTGCTGCTCCTGCCGTTGCAGCAATTAAGGAAATTGTAAGCAAAGCCGGTTATGAAACCGTTTTGCTTGAAAAGTATACCGAGAAAAGTCAGCTTCTTGCAGCTGTTGCCGATGTGGATGCAATCATCATTCGTAGCGACAAAGTTGATAAAGAGGTGTTCGATGCTGCTAAAAATTTGAAGATCGTGGTACGTGCCGGTGCCGGATTCGATAATGTAGATCTCGCAGAAGCTACGGCACACAACGTGTGTGTAATGAACACTCCAGGTCAAAACTCGAATGCCGTAGCAGAGCTTGTGATGGGTCTTCTCGTATTCAATGCTCGTAACCAATTCAATGGAAAGTCGGGTAGTGAGCTTAAGGACAAGAAGATGGGTATCTTGGCTTATGGTAATGTAGGTCGCAATGTAGCTCGTATCGCCAAGGGATTTGGTATGGAGATCTACGCTTACGATGCATTCGTGCCAGCGGAAGCGATTAAGGAAAGCGGGGCAACTCCTATTGCAACTGTTCCTGAACTCTTCGCTACATGCGATGTAATCTCTCTTCATGCTCCTGCAACGGATGAGACCAAGAACTCTATTAACTACGATCTTCTTATGAAGATGCCTAAGAATGCCGTTTTGATTAACTCTGCTCGTAAGGAGATCATCGATGAAGAGGGCATCCTCAAGGCACTTACCGAGCGTACCGATCTTAGCTATCTTACGGACATTATGCCCGCTAATCACGAAGCTATGGTTGCTGCCCTCGGAGATCGTTATTTCTCTACACCCAAAAAGATGGGAGCACAGACGGGTGAAGCTAACAACAACGCCGGTATTGCAGCTGCAAACCAAATTGTTGACTTTATTGCCAACGGGGTAGAAAAGTTCCGCGTAAACAAGTAATTTTTACTGGTATTAAACTTGAATAGTACGCTGATACGGGGGAGGGTATGATCTCTGGTGCGAGATAATACTACTCTCTTGTTGTCGCGTTCGAATATATAACACATAAGTTATGGCTAGAATTAAACCTTTCAAGGGGCTTCGTCCCCCTGTTAATCTTGTAGAGAAGGTATCTTCTCGTCCTTACGACGTACTGAGCAGCGAGGAGGCTCGCGCGGAAGCTGAGGGCAATGAAATGTCTCTTTATCACATCATCAAGCCTGAAATAGACTTTCCCAAAGGTACGGATGAGCACGATGAACGTGTCTATACCAAAGCACGTGAAAACTTCGACCTTTTCCAACAGAAGGGATGGCTTGCTGAAGATGCTAAAGAAAACTACTATGTCTATGCCCAAACGATGAATGGGAAGACCCAATATGGCTTGGTTGTAGGTGCTTGGGTGGATGATTATCTAAACGGCGTAATTAAGAAGCACGAACTTACTCGTCGTGACAAGGAGGAAGACCGCATGAAGCACGTTCGTGTGAATAATGCCAACCTTGAGCCCGTATTCTTCGCATATCCGGACAATGCGGAGCTCGATGCTATCGTAGCTCGTTACACCTCTGCTGCTCCTATCTATGATTTTGTTGCCGACGTTGACGGTTTTGGTCACAAGTTCTGGATCATTGATCAGGAGGCAGATATCAAGCGCATCACGGAAATTTTTGCCGGTTTCGATGCTCTCTATATAGCCGATGGTCACCACCGCTCGGCAGCTGCTGCCCTGGTAGGTGCCGAAAAGGCGAAAAACAATCCTAACCACAAGGGTGATGAAGAGTACAACTACTTCATGGCAGTGTGCTTCCCCGCAAACCAATTGACTGTTATTGACTACAACCGTGTAGTAAAAGATCTTAATGGCTTGAGCGAAGCAGACTTCCTCAAAGCTCTTGAAAAGAATTTCATTGTAGAGAAGAAGGGGGCTGATATTTATGCTCCTGCCAAGCTCCACAACTTTGCTCTTTACCTCGGTGGTACGTGGTATTCGCTTACGGCAAAGCCCGGTACATATGATGATAACGACCCCATTGGTGTACTTGATGTAACCATCTCCTCTAATCTAATCTTGGATGAAATCTTGGGGATCAAGGATCTACGTTCTGATAAACGAATTGATTTCGTGGGCGGTATCCGTGGACTTGGTGAGCTTGAGAAGCGTGTCAATAGCGGTGAGATGAAGGTGGCTTTGGCTCTTTATCCTGTGACAATGAAGCAAATTATGGATATTGCCGATACGGGTAATATCATGCCTCCCAAGACCACTTGGTTTGAGCCCAAATTGCGCTCGGGTATTGTTGTTCACAAGTTGGACTAAAGTCTGGTGACTCCATCTCTCTAATGATGGGGATCTAGTGTAAAGAGGAGATTCCTATGGGAGTCTCTTTATATGAGGAGGGTTTGAGGTAATCGAACTCTCCTTTTTTGTCATTTTGTGTGTATGAATTGTTTCTTTCGGGTATTGGTTCTTATCTTATTGATCTGTATTTGCGGATTATTTGATACATTTGTACCTAGTTGATTGGATTAACGACTTAAATGTAAATAACGAAAAGAAAACCTATGGAACTACCTTTTTCAGAATCCTACCGCATTAAGATGGTGGAGCACATTCGCAAAAGTACACGTCAGGAGCGTGAAGTTTGGATGCGTGAGGCTAAATATAATCTTTTTAACCTCAAAAGTGAACAGGTTTTTATCGACCTGTTGACAGACTCGGGTACGGGAGCCATGAGCGATAGGCAGTGGAGCGCGATGATGCTTGGCGATGAGAGTTATGCCGGTGCTACTTCGTACTACAAAATGAAGCAGGCGATACAGGATATTCTTGGATTTGAGTACTTCTTGCCTACCCATCAAGGACGTGCTGCAGAGAATGTTCTTTATTCTACAATTGTGAAGGAAGGAGATATCTTACCGGGTAATTCGCACTTCGACACCACTAAAGGACATATTGAATTTAGAAAAGCCTCAGCCGTTGATTGTACGATTGATGCTGCTGCTGATACGCAATTGGAGCTTCCTTTTAAGGGCGAGATGGATTTGCAGAAACTCGAAGAGATCTTACGCAATACACCCAAGGAAAAGATCCCTTGTTGTGTTCTAACAGTTACCAATAATACCGCTGGCGGGCAGCCTGTTTCGATGAAAAACATTCGTGAAACGAGTGAACTGTGTCATAAATATGGGATTTTGGTACAGGTAGACGGTGCACGATTTGCCGAAAATGCCTACTTCATCAAAACGCGTGAAGAGGGCTATCGTGATAAGACGATCAAGGAAATTGTGCGAGAAATGCTCAGCTATGCCGATATTATGACGATGTCGAGCAAAAAAGATGCCATTGTCAACATGGGGGGATTTCTAGCTTTCCGTAGTAAAGATTTGTGGCGTCGTTGTCAGATGTTCTGCGTTATGAACGAAGGTTTTATCACCTATGGAGGTCTCTCCGGTCGTGATATGAATGCCTTAGCGCAGGGACTGGATGAAGGTACAGAGTTCGACACTTTGGAAACTCGTATTGAACAAGTAGCTTATCTTGGGCGCAAGCTCGATGAATATGGTATTCCATACCAACGCCCCGCCGGAGGTCATGCTATATTCCTTGATGCCAAAAAGATCCTTACCCATGTGCCCAAAGAGGAGTTTATTGCTCAAACTTTAGGGATCGAACTCTATCTAGAGGCTGGCATCCGCGGTGTGGAGATCGGCTCAATACTTGCGGATCGTGATCCCATTACACGGGAGAATCGTTATCCTCGATTGGAGTTATTGAGGCTTGCTATCCCTCGACGCACTTATACCAATAACCACATGGATGTTATTGCAGCTGCGGTCAAGAATGTATTTGATCGGCGAGAAAGTATCACACACGGCTATGCTATTGTGGAGGAATTGCCCGTAATGCGGCACTTTACCATAGAACTTGCTCCGATAAAGTAGTCCGGTTTTGACATAATAGTGGATAGAGAGAGTCTTGATTTCGATCACAGGCTCTCTTTACTCAAAGAAAAGTGCCTATTGAAGACTTTGTATTTGTTCTGAGAGGCGTTTTCTTGTCATTTGGGGAATGTGCAAGGAGAAGTGCCCGAGGTAGGTTTCAAATCTTATGTAAGATCCTACTATTTCGCTATACTTTTGACCGGGAGGAATTGTTATTTACAGGGATTCGTGTGACAGTGATAATTTATTCGAATGAGGAATGTCTAATCCTCGGAGAACAGTCGTCACATTTTCGGGAACTATATTTACGGTTGTAAAACAAACTGTAGTTATGAAATAAAACTACTTGACTATGTTGGAAAATAGAAAAAGAATGAATCTGAAAACAATCCTATATCTTGTTGTATGCTTGATGATATCTTTTCCAATGAATAGTTATGGTCAAGAAGAAAAAACAAGGCTCTTTGAAGGATTTATTTTATCAACTGATAAAACACCGGTATCTTATGCTACCATTATAGCAAAAAGTAGTAAATCGGTATTTATTGGTGGTGCTGTGTCTGATGAAGCAGGGCATTTTAAAATTTCATTCTCAGTTATACCGGACTCTCTCGAGATAAAGTGTATTGGATTTGAAGACAAGCAAATATCTTTCAGGGGACTGACAGATACAATTTATTTATCTCCTATGGTATTGGCTTTAGACGAAGTTGTTGTAAAAGCCAAGCGACCGATGATAAAGTTACAGGGAAATACAGTGCAAGTCCATGTACAGGGTACTGTGTTGGCTAATGAGACAAATCTATCAGATTTGTTAAGGAAGACACCTGGTTTGATTGGGAGCAATAATGAGATCACAACCATAGAAGGGTATACCCCAGCAATCTATCTTAATGGGCGAAAGGTTTCTTCTCTGAATGAAATAAAGAACGTAGATATAAAATCTATCAAGAGTATTAGTGTTGATACAGCTCCCGGTGCAAAATATGGCTCGACAGAGAAAGCCGTAATCGATATTAAAACTTCTTCGTTTTTAGAAGGATTGTCCGTGATGGCAAAAACTTTTAATCGCTTGAATAGTCGTTATACTCATGATAACTCCGTAAATATTAGTCTGAAAAAAGAGTCTATACGAGTTTTTGGAGGTATTGGTTACTCTGATTATCGAAAACATAGTCGTCAAGATATATCTATGTTGCTGGAACGTTCCAATGTAGAAATACATACTTTTCTCAATGGATTTTATAATAGTGATAAAGAACTGAATTATAATGTCGGTCTAGAGTATGCGAAGAATAATACATGGGGACTCGGTATTGAATATCACGGGATAGGCGAGATGTCAAATATGAAAACAAAGAGCAATACAGATGCCTATTGGAGAGGTGGTTCCGATCATGTAATGGGGACCAACCTTGTGGAAGATAAAACTTTAAGACATCATTTGAATGCCTATATCCAACTAAATTGGACTGAAAAAATGCTCTCAGGATTACACCTAGACTTCTTCTCAACGAGTGGGAGTCGAACTCAAAAGGTAACAGAGACATCCTCTCAGAGTGGCAATAAGCGTTCCCTCTACAATAATGGATCGAAATTTACCATGATTTCAATCGAACCAATATGTGAGTATAATGCATCAAAACGATTGTCGTTTGAGTTCGGAGGTGAGTTTTTACATGTTTCGGGAAATAGTAATCAAGATGCTAATGATACGAATGTTTCGAGATACAATACGACTGAAACGACACTCGCAGGATTTGGGACGCTAAATGCAGAAATAGATCGTACAAATGTCCAAATAGGTATTCGGTATGAAAATGTATTTGGGTATATACATAATCTGACAGTTTCTAACCAAAATCTTAAACCGACTTCTTCTAACTTGTTCGGAAACTTTTCAGTTTCCACGATGTGGGGGAAAACGAGTCATTCGCTCTCCCTTCAGAATTCTGTAGAGAGACCTAAGTTCGGTTGGCTGAATAATTTTTCCTATTACTCGGATCATTATACTTCCCAACTGGGAAACCCCACCTTGAGACCGGCTATTTCTTTTCAAGTTCAGTACAGGTTCTTCTACAACTTTTTGTTTTTCGCACTAGGCTATACCCATACAAAAGATTTCATTGGGAATTATTTTTATACGCACCCCGATTCTCCAAATAAACTATTTGCAACATGGATGAATTATGATCGTAACCAGCGATTTCAAGCAACCATCAATATGAGATACTCTTTTGGTTTTTATCATCCAAACTTAACGAGTTCTTTTCTTTTCGATATACTGAGTGATGAAAGAGTCAAGCAGATAAATAGACATCCGCTTTTTTACATTGATTTTAATAATGACTTTTCTCTGCCACTAGGAATCAATCTAAATGTGGAATACCTATATAGAAGTAAAGCTGCTGCTCAGATTTTCCTTTTTGATCCAGCTCATATTGTAAATCTTGGAGTCACCAAGTCATTCTTAAATGGAACCCTTGACTTATCTGTTCGGTGTAAGGATCTGTTTAATGGAGATATCAGTAGATACAATGGAGCAATAAATCAAATTCATTTTTTGCAATTGGAAAATCAAGATAGACGATCTGTCTCTATCGATTTAACTTGGAGATTCAATAAAAACAAATATCATTATAGAGGACAGAGTCAGGAAAAAACAATAAATCGTTTGCAATAATGATATGTAAAGAGGTAGTATTGCTTCGCAAGAAAAAGCGTATTTTTGTTGCTTGTAGTAAGTACTGAAAGAGAATGCCCCTAGATAAAACATCCAACCAAGCCCTATTGCGTATTGCAGCTATCACGATGGCTCGTAATGATGAGTTCTTTGTTAATCGTTGGGTGCAGTATTATGGTCGGGAGCTCGGGGTAGAGCACCTTTACCTCTATTTGGATGGATTGGAACAGAAGATCCCACATGGGGCTGTAGGATGTACTTGTACGCATTGGGAGCATCGTGATCTCTCCAGGTCGGCAGGTGATAAATATCGTATCGGACTACTCAGTGATTTGGCAAAAAGGCTGTTTGATGAGGGATACGACCTCGTGATCGGGTGTGATGCTGATGAGTTCTTAGTGGTAGATCCTCGGCTCGGAATGGGATTGCGAGAGTACCTCTCTCGGTGGAATATAACCTCTTGTGCGAGTGCCCTGGGACTGGATTTGGGACAGCGTCTTGGAGAAGAGTCTTCGTTAGATTCTGCTCGATCCATTCTACAACAGAGGCATTTTGCTGTATTAAGTGCTCGTTATACCAAATCGGTTATTTTGGCTCGCCCACTAAAATGGGGATCGGGTTTTCATCGGGTCAAAGGGCATAATTATCATATTTTGCCTGATCTCTATTTGGTACATACGGGGTATTGCGATTGGGATCGAATACAACTTCGGCAAAAGGATACAACTCGGACCAACGACTCGTGGACTGCACACTTGAAGCGTCGTGCCCGAACAATATATTATACAACGCACCGAAAAGCAATTCCTGCGGATCAAATTTTGCACAAGGCTCGTCTATGGCAAACCCTCTGTCGCCCTATATATGCCCTGAATAAGCCTAAAATGCCATTGCCAAATAGGGTGGTGCAACTTCCCTCTCGCTTTGAACAGATCAATATATAGAACAGATTGTTCACAACTCTAGCTAAATCCGTACCTTTGTGGGCAGAGATGAAGGGTTATATTAAATACTAAAACCTATTGTATAGTGGATGAAAACGAGAAGGAATCCATTCTTATCCTATCAAAAAATAACAGGTAAGCAATGTGCAAACGATCTGTTTTTTGTTGTTATCGGTGCCATCTTACAAGCGGCAGCATATGCGATCTTTATAGCACCTGCAGGCATTGTACCCGGAGGTGTTTATGGTATTAGTATTGGTATCAACCATCTGACTGAAGGATTTTGGTCCTTTTTCCCTGATGGGCTGCCTATCGGTAAAGTTTCACTTTGCTTCAATATTCCCCTTTTCTTGCTTGCTGCTCGCAAATTGGGTGTTTACTCCGGAGGTAAAACTATTGCGACCTTCCTTCTCATTGCCCAACTGACAGACCTCATAACCAAGTACCTCACACATGGCAAGCCGATCATAGAAGAAGATCCGTTTTTAGCGGCTGTCTATGGAGGAGCTATTCTCGGATTGGGTGTCTTTTTTACCTTCAAAGCTGGCAGTACCAGTGCTGGAACGGATGTTTTGGCAAGGGTGCTTGGTAAAGGGCGCAACATAAAAACAAGTAGTTTGATCATACTTATAGATTCGTTAGTGGTACTCTTTGGATTAATTGTATTCCGAGACCTGAGAGTACCTCTGTATTCACTTGTTACCATCTTCGTATATGGTAAGGTTCTTGATCTGATGAATCCGGAAAATCCCAACAAGGCGATATTTATTATCTGTGAGAATCCGATGGAATTGAGGTCTCTTATTGTTGATGAATTGGGACTCAGAGCAACCTACCTCCATGGGCGAGGAATGTACGCAGGGGTGGAGCGAGATATTATTTTTATGATCGCAGAGCGTAAGGATGTTCCACGTCTTAAACAATATGTTTTAGCAAAAGACCCCAAAGCCTTTATTGCAACAGCTAATGCAACTAACGACACTTTACCTCCTCTTATATGAAAAGAATTATACTCATACTGATCTCTACATTTCTCCTCTCGGCTTCTCTTTGTGGGCAGAGCATGGCTCCGCTTATCAATGATGTAACCTATTATGTCAAAATCGAAACGAACAAAGGCGATTTCGTGGTAGCACTTTACGACGGAACTCCTAGACATCGAGATAATTTCTTGCGGTTGGTACGCAATCACAGTTACGATGGCACTATTTTTCATCGTGTGATAGACCGATTTATGATACAAGGAGGAAACCTGATGACCAAGGGAGCTACAGCATCTACTGATGTCAATATCGATACGATTAGTACCCGTATAGATCATGAGATTGACGTTACTCGCTTTTATCATAAACACGGAGCATTATGTGCCGCTCGGGAGGGAGACGACGTGAATCCAACCATGGCCTCCTCCTCTACACAGTTCTATATTGTAACAGGGAACTTCTTTACTGATCTTGATTTGGACGAAATGGAGAAGCGAATGGGGCGTAAGATTGCCCCTGAGCAAAGGGAGTCGTACAAATTTTACGGTGGTACGCCCCACTTGGACAATGCCTACACGGTTTTTGGTGAAGTCGTAAGCGGCATAGATGTTGTCGAAGAGATCCAATATGTCAGTACCAATGATCAGAATAGACCACGTAAGGATGTGGTGGTCAAACGGATGTCCATTGTTGCCAAGCCTAAGAAATAAAATAGATCCTCTTCTCTCCCATGGCGGATAATGCCGGTTTTCTCTATATGCTCCCTGTTCCTATTGCAGAGGGGAGTTTAGATCATTTCGTTCCCTCGGTCAATGCTCCGATTATAGAGTCCCTAGATCTCTTTTTTGTTGAGAATATACGATCTGCTCGTAGGGCTATTCGGCTGTTTTGTCCCACTAAACCAATTGATCCTATTACCTTTGTTGAGATTGGGAAGCACTCGGATAATGCCATGATTAGTGAGGCTTTTACCCGAATGGAGCTAGGAGCTTCGGCTGGAGTATTATCAGAGGCAGGATGCCCTGGAATTGCAGATCCCGGGGCGTTGGTCGCCCGTTTGGCTCATGAGCGTAAAATCCGCGTTGTACCTCTTATCGGACCTTCATCGTTACTTTTGGCATTGATGGCTTCAGGGCTCAATGGACAGTGCTTTGCTTTCTCCGGTTATTTGCCTAAAGATCCTTCAGAGTTAAGGAGTGCATTGGCTCGGCTGGAGCGGCGTATTGTGGATGAAAAGCAGTCACAACTCTTTATCGAAACACCCTATCGCAACGAGAAGATTGTGGAACAAATCCTCTCTACTTGTCGTCCTCAGACACGTCTCTGTATTGCTCAAAATATAACAGCCGAAGACGAGCACATCGAAACACGTACCATAGCCCAGTGGCGTAAAAGTCCTCTGTCGCTGGCAAAAGTTCCCACCCTTTTTATCCTCGGCTCATAGGAGGTAATTTATAAATCTTATGGCAGAGCAATTTCCCTCTTTACCATCCGATTTTACGACAAACATCAGGCAAAGCTTTCCGATATACGCAGAGTTATTGCTTCATGCGCTAGATCATACCGAACCGATTACAGCAATCCGTTACAATAGGAGGAAGTGTGATCGGTTTCATTACACTCATTCATTTCAATCTTCAGAGCAGGTAATCCCTATCCCTTGGTATCGAGGGGGATACCAATTGTCCGAGAGACCTACCTTTTCCCATGATCCTTTGTGGCATGCAGGGGGCTATTATGTCCAGGAGGCAGCTTCAATGGCAGTGGCTTCAATAGCTCCTCTTTTGCCATCACATCCTATTGATGCATTGGATCTTTGTGCAGCTCCCGGGGGCAAATCAACTCTTCTACAAAGTATTTTACCACAAGGGAGTACTCTTGTCGCCAACGAACCTATTCCTAAACGAGCACAGATACTTCGAGAGAATCTACTGAAATGGGGAGATCCTTACACGCTGGTTACAAATAACTATCCAGATCAGTTACAAGCGACGGGAGGGCGGTTCGATCTTATTGTGGTGGATGCTCCCTGTTCGGGAGAAGGGCTTTTCCGAAAAATGCCCGAGGCTCGCCTAGAGTGGTCTTTGCGGTCTGTCGCAGAGTGTGCCAAGCGTCAACGACAAATCCTAGATGTGGCGTGGTCAATGCTGCACGTGGGAGGGATACTTGTCTATTGCACCTGCACGTTTAATATGCAAGAGGACGAAGAGCAAGCTCAATATCTTGTAGATAAATATCATGCACGCCTGTTACCTATATCTCCCCAACAAGAGTGGCAGTGGATTGAGGGCAAGGAGCAGTTGGGGTGGCACTTTTTCCCGGGAATAACTGTGGGTGAAGGTTTTTACTTTGTCGTCCTTACTAAAGATGATGATGAGGCGATGCCCCTTTCAGTTGCACCACATAAAACAAAAAAAGGCCGAGAAGACGTTCGCAAGGTGTCACCTAAACCCGATACCTCTTGTTTAAAATGGCTTTCATTGGATGACCTTAAAGAGGCAGAGGGAAAATTGCTGGTTTCTCCGAATGACCCCAATGAGATTTGTTGGATTCCCAAAAGGTTGCAAGCTCAATATGAGTTGTTATGCCAATCTTCAGCGATACGGATTCTCTCAGTCGGAGTCCCTCTGGGTGAAAAGAGGGGAGGAGATCAAATGCCTTCCCCCTATTTGCCTTATAGCCTTTTGCTACGTGATGAAGTGTTTCCGTCCATTGATTTGAATCTTAAGGAGACGCTTCGCTATTTGGCTGGGGATACGCTTGTCCCTCCCCAAGCAAGGAAGCGAGGGATCTGTCTTGTTCGGTATCAAAATTTACCGATAGGCTTCGTTAAAAATGTGGGCTCTCGGTGCAATAATCTCTACCCGAAGGCTTACAGACTCAAGCAGAAATTGGCATTCTAGTCAAATGAAAAATAGAACATCTTAATATCATTTCGTATGAAAAAAATAGTTGCGATATGGGCGGTTTCGCTTCTAGCTCTATCTTCGCTACAAGCACAAGTGCGACTTACAACGACCCTACAAAAGGGAGAAGCACTCAGTTCGTCTTTCCTCTCGGTCGTTGTACCTAAGGGAGAAACTGTTACGGTAAATTGGGGAGATGGTTCTTCTCCTACAGTTCATCCCTCGTATGGCTCGAAGATCTTCTTGGGACATGATTTCATGGATAATGCCGCAGAGCATACAATCGTTGTCCAAGGGATCGAACACGCTACCGAACTAACCATTATCAGTAATAAGAAAGTTACCGATATTCGTTTCGAGTCCATGCCCGATTTGACCTCATTGTCTATTGCCAACAACCTGATCACGACGTTAGACGTAACCCCTCTGACAAAACTCCAAATGTTGGTCTGTAATGCCAATAGGCTCACGGATATAAAACTTCCTCCAACGGTTACCAAGTTGAATTGTTCATTTAATGATCTTGCTATTGGAGAATTGCCTCGAGGTAAAAATCTCCAAAGTAATTATGCTCCTCAGCATCGTTATCAACTTCGTGAAGGCGAACTCAATGGACTCTCGGTAGACCTCTCTCGCCACCTCTACCCACAATCTGTTGAGGGAATGGATCAACCCAAAACCACGTTCGAATGGCGTTTTAAAAAGGATGATTCCATAATTCCTCCCACGAGCTACAAATATGATGGAGAGGGGCACTTTTCCTTTTATGCAGCACCAGAAGGGGAGGTCTATTGTATCATGAGTAATACTGCGTTTCCGAACTTTACCCTTAATCGCAAATACATCACCGACTTCCTCACACTTACGGGGGAGGCTCAAACAACGATTACTAAACCCATTGTCTTCATTACAACGGACAAATATACCACAGGCTCTCTAACCGCTAATTTGACGCTGAAAGCGAAGAAGCCCGCCAGCCTTGTGCGTATTGATTGGGGAGACAAGACGGTGGAGGAGTATACTGTGGGGCTCGAAGAAACTACCATAAAGCACATCTTTGTTGATAGTAAAGTAGACCTAAAGCATAAGATCGCTCTAGAAGGGGAGGAACTTTATGCCCTAAAGATTGTAGAGGGATTTTACCTTACGGATCTGGAGGCAGGTAGTGCTGTTTCGCAATTGACCGAACTGACCATTGAGGCAAACGACCTTGCTGCTTCTATGAATGGCTTACTTGATTTGTCTAAATTTACTTCGTTGAAGAATCTCAAACTCACAGGAACACATCTCCGAGGCTTAACCTTATCACCACAAGCTCCTATTGCTTTGCTCGAATTGTCCAATAATGGGCTCACCCAAATTCATGGGCTTGGATTAGCACAGCTCGAAGAAGCTCGACTTGCATATAACAAACTTACAGCATTAGATCTCTCGAATGCCGGTAAGTTGATCTACCTAGATGTGCAAGCCAATGCCCTAGAGAGACTCAAAGTACCGACTACGGTACAATACCTATTCTGTCAGAAGAACTACCTCCCTCTCTCGCAATTACCTCAAAGGCAGGAGAACCATCACAGTTACATCTATGCACCTCAGCTCGCATGGGCGATACCTCAGCAGTATGTGGTCCAGAATACGATAGACTTGAGTGGTGAAACCAATTTGAAAGATATTGCATCTGCTCCTCAAGTAACTACATTTGTGTGGCATGATGAGAAAAAGGATATTCCTCTGATCTTTACCCAGTTTAGAGAGGTTCGTTCAGGTGTTTTTGCTTTTTCTCTCGAAGAGGATATCATGTCTTATTGTTCGATGGAGACGTCAGCCTTTCCTGCCGATGTACCTTTTCGTACTAAAGCAATGCTATTGCCCAAGGGGACGTATACACTATTCATTCCCGGAACAGATGCCTTGAAAGTTTACCCTAATCCTTGCTATGGCTTCGTGACGATAGCAACTCAAGGCTCGGAGCAGATCGAAATCTTTTCGTTGGATGGTGGTCTTGTTCGTGTCTTGGATGGTATGGCAAAGAATCTTGAACTGGAGTTACCCGTAGGTGATTACCTCGTGCGACAGGGAAGTCAAGCTGTTATTCTAAAAGTTCTACCCTAAGGCTTTCTAGAGCATAGGCCTACACTGAAAAAAATGCAGGGCTGACTTCTCGATTGTGGAAGTCAGCCCTTTTATTTGTATACTCTGTTTGCCCTTTATAGGGGGCTATTACTCCAAAAACCAAAGTTTACGGATATTCCGTCTAATGGCGACGATGTTGCCTAGTGTAATGGAAAGTACAATCACAGCTCCCATCGTCAGAGCGAACCACATACTACCCGGGATAGAAAGCCCCTCTAGACGAGGTAAATAGAAGTGACGCACTATCAATAGTACCATGGATGAGAGGATATAGACCCCTACATTGATGAGGATTACAATCCGCTCGTATGGAGTTGCTACCTCACGAGGCGAGTAGCCCAAGACGAGAAGTATACGCAATTTCTCAAGGTTCTTTTGGAGGAGTAGATTGATACTCAGAATAAGGATAAAGAACGACAAGGCCGAAATTAGCAATCCCACCGCAAGTACGATGATGAGACTGATTGTAAGCAGATAGTTCACCTTATTTTGATTCATCTTGTCCCCTGCCACCTCATAGTGATGGCTTTCAAGATAGCGTTGTACTTGAGCATCCCCGGGTTGTGATACCTCTAGGATCACCCGGCTTGTCTCCTGCGAAATGATGATAGACCCCAATACTTTGTTGCTCCAGTCAAGGAAGTCCGAAGGAACGATGATCGTATTGATTCGATTGGAGAAGCCAACCACGTGTCCTTTGATCTCAAGACTACGTCCATTTGTTCCACTCATGTAAAATTGGATGGGGATAAGTCCAACCATTCCCTCACTGACCCGTGGTAGTCCTTGAGAGGAGGCGAATCCAAAATTATAGAGTGCCAGATAATCCTTAGGAAGGATGATGGGAACAATGTTGGGTGCTTGCGGATCAAAATGCCACTCAGAGGCATCGATATCTAAAAATTCGCTAGGAACGGATTCAAAGAACATTTGTGTTTCCAAACTGGGTTGCCCTGCTTGGGCTATTACTGCCGTGGTATGGTAGTGTGAGTTGGCGAATGTTCCCATCTTACGCACCCACGGCTGTGAACTGAGCTGTGTCAATTCCTCTTGGGTGAATGTGCCTGTCTGTCCATTGTCCATGGAGAGAATTCCGCCGATGGCATCAAGTCCATTGACCTCTTTTGTAAGTACTAAATAGTCTTTGTTGATAAAGCTATCTTCGTCGGAGAAGACGTTGCGTACATCAGCATAAAATTGAAGTCCGATAACGACAATGCAGAGTCCAATGGCATTCGCTAGCGCAAAGCCAACAAGCTGTGCCACACTCAGATTTTTGCGGAGTAATTTTCCGAGTAGTCGTGCGTTGGTCATAATTTCAATGTATGATGGTAATCAAGCAGCAGCGGATTGCCGACCGAAGTGGCAATGATGGCGGCCCCTTGCCTCTGAGCTTCTTCCTGGATGAGCCGAGCCACAATCCGATTATTGATTTCGTCCAGATGGCTTACAGGTTCGTCTAGGAGGTAAAACTGACACCGTTGGCAAAGAAGTCGTATAATCGCAACACGTTGTTGTTGCCCGATGGAGAGCTTACCTACGGGACTTGACCACTTGTCCATAATGCCGAGCACTTCAAATAAGTCACGAATCTCCTTGGTCGTTTTATGCTGAGTCAGACTATTTTTTAGGAGGACGTTGTCCGAGGCGGTTAGTTCGGGGAAGAGCCTCAAGTCTTGAGGGAGATAGGCAATTTCGTTTCGACGGATCTCACACCAAGCTCTTGCAGTTAATAGCTTCAGATCTTTGTCATCGAATAGGATCGTGCCCTCGTAATCGCGTCTATATCCATAGATATAGGCACATAAGGATGACTTGCCAGCCCCACTTTCAGCCGAGACGAGGTAGTTATACCCCTGATCGAAGTGTAAATTCGTTTGCAGCCAAACCTCCGACGCTTTAGGGGGCTCTGCCTTAAAAACGCGAGGGAGACTATTTTGTAATACGATGGAGCGCACAGAATTAGAATTGAGCGAATAGTCTAACAAAACCCTCCAAAATGTTATCGCCTCCGGCACTCTCATTGCGGAAAGTGAATGTGTGGGAGCTTGGCGACGTAGCACGCATCAGGATATATCCATTGAGGTTGTACTCCGTAATGCTTTTGAGGAGCATACTAAGGGTTGAGTTGGAGGAAAGGTCGAGATAGAACCCTCCATAGCTGCCGACAAGCGAAGCTACTACCTTATTTTTTAGGATATTCTCTGTTGGTTTTTTGAATGGTCGACTACCGAAGAAGAGATAATTTGATTCGGCAGTTCCGTAGAAACATCCCCCCTCTTTGCCGAAGGGATCAGTGCTTTGGTGGTAGATCCCATTTTGCATTTGGCTTTTATTATCAGATATTTGATTCATCAGTTGATCCAAGTATTCGCTTTGTTTTTTTGCATTGCTACTCTTGGACAATACCATATATTCGAGACCATTTGAGTCTGCCAGTCCGAGTAGGGAATTTGGTCCTTGAATCGAAAGGATAACCTCACCATTCAATAGTGCGAATAGGCTTTCTGCAGACTCTTTGACGGAAGCCGGTATATCAGTGAGATCAAAGTATGGAGAAAAGGCTTTGATCGCCTTCTGCCCCACGTAAGAAACGGCAACCAACATAGCATCTTGCGATACATGCGATAGTGCCTCTTCGGTGATTTTATTTTCTTCTAAGTAGGGATTGACATAGGCTTTACCCTCCTTCGTATATAGATTCGTTTTGATATTGATCTCCTTCGCCTCAAAAGATAGGGTGGAGATGATGGAAATCCCTTCTTGGAGCATGGGGAATATTTGGTTGAGAAGGGCAAGATCGGATAGAGGATTCTCTGTCTCTTGTACTGTATCGAGAGCTATGTGATCAAACTCTTTCATATCCTCCAAGTCTTCTTCCCACTCGCTCCAGTCAATCTCCTCGTCGGCCATCCCATAGTTGTTTTTCTTTGCGAGACGATTTTTTAGCAAATCGGCATTCTCTGTAACGGTCTCAATAAAGTGACCATAATTGAAGTATATACCCGCATCTTGACTGTAAATATCTTCGATGTGGGCGATAGACTGTGCGCTTGCCTCAGGTTGTAGGGCAAGGTATTTCTTGACGATCTCTATTGGACCAACATTTCCGCGTTGGCTGATCAGCCATGCTTGCTTTTTATTGCTTACCAAGTGGAGGTCCTCCTCTTGAGACGAAGTTGCCATCCAGAATCCATCTACCTCTTGCTCAGAGCCAAAGGTTAGCCCACGGCACGCCTCTTGAAATTGTCCGAACTTCTTGATATAGAAAGTAAGGCAGAACTCGTTTTTAGATCCAAAGTAGATGATATCCTTTGCTTTAATGGCTTTGAGTAGGTCTCCCATAAGGCGGAGTTCTTCTCCATCTTCAGTCATTTTATTTTTAAAGATCTCTTCAAAATTCCCTTTTTCGAGGATCTGCTCTCCGTTGATATAGCCGACGAAAGCCGTCTCTTTTGGAATAGTTCCAAGTAATTGGTTTGCACCCTTGTTTGAGCAAGAGAATAGTTGCAGGGCAACGATTAGGGCTATAAGAGTTTGGAGCCCCTGTATTGATTTTATCTGTATAGTTCTCATATAGTCTCTGTATCAGTTGAGGGTTATTTTATCAATTTTGTTGTGGTGTACATAATCCCTGCAAGGATCGCAAAAAGTCCCAGGCTACCGGCCAACAGGGCGTAGGTGGTCATTTGCAACAGGATATAAACGAGTAGATATAGGAAGATGATAATACCGCTAAGCACGAGGGAGAGACGCCTATTGCGCAAAATGGCATGGAAGTAAAAACCGATAAGAAGCACAGTCATGAGACTTGCTAGGGCATAAGCACCGAAAAATCCGATGATCTCACTCAAGGAAAGTAGAAGCGTATAGAATAGGGTTAGAGCTAATCCCACCAGTAGGTAATGGAAATAAGAGATTACTTTTCTTTGACGTCGTAAGATCAGTTCGATGAAGAAGATGGCAAGGAAGGTGAGGGCTATGATCAGTATGCCATACTTAATACTTCGATTGGTCTGTGTGTATTGGTCTACAGATTGCATCAAACGTACCCCGAAGTTCTCTGCCGCTAGTTTATCGTATATATCCTCTTCTTCAAGGATATTGCCATAACCTCTGTTGTATTCCACGATATGCCAACGAGCATCGAATCCATCCTTAGACATTTCGGAGCTGTCGGGTAAAAAGGATCCAACAAATGAAGGTGTCCTCCAGTTGGAGGTCAGTTGTACATTGGTCTCACTACCGACAGGGAGGAAGCCCAAGGCAGTAGACCCCGAATAGTTTAATGGACAGGAGAAGGATAGCATCTCCATATGTTGTAATGAGTCAATGGGATAGGGTGCAGAAAGTAGTCCGAGTGTAGCTTGATTCGTTCCATCCAAATAGGGTTGCATTTCCCAAAACTCGCGTACATTATCAGAAGCCAGTTTGACTGTAGAGCCACTTACTTGCATTTCTACATAGCTATTCAGCCCTTTGAGGTCACTCAGTCCGAGTACAATCTTGGCATTTGCCCAATCCAACGTGCTGTCTAGCTTTACCAAAGATGCTACATTCCAAGCTCCTTCTATTTGGAGCTTTGTTGTGTATATGGGTGTTTCGTAGATGCCTCGCTTACGAATAGAAACATCATTTTTTCCTTTTATATCAAGTCTTTCGGGTAGGAGCCAGTAATAGCTTTTGCTGTAGGTATAAGTATTATTGTCTCCTAGCTCCCTGTGAGTATAGGGTACTTGTAAGACGGGAGATAGGAGATTTTGTACACCTCCTACTTTATTGGAGATCTCTGTTGTGGACTCTTCGGCATAATCCTTACGCTCATCCACGATATAGGCAATGAGAGCAAGGGGGATGAGCAGTAGCAAGGTGAACAACCCTAAGAATATGGCTTTGATGGTTGGGGTTTGGCTTATTTTCTGAGACTCTTGGGGGAATGGAGGAGGTGTCATGGGATCTTTCATATTACAATTAAACGCCTATTTTGTTTATACTCCTTTGCTGATAATGGTTTGATTGATAAAGTGCTTGAGTTGCTCCGTTGCCTGCTCATAAGGGATGTTCAGCAACTTCATTTCGTAGGCAATCGCCGGAATTATCTCGTTGTAAAAGGTCTTTTGTCGCTCTTGACGTACGATTTCCGGAGCACCTTCCTTGATGTAGTTGCCTACACCGGGGCGTGGCTCTATGAGACCGGCCTCAATAAGTCTGTCGTATGCCTTTACAATCGTATTCGGATTCACTTCGAGACGAGTGGCCATGTCGCGAACGGAGGGGATGCGACCGCCTACTTTATAGGTCCCCGAAAGTATTCCGTTATGAATCCTCTCGATAACTTGGAGAAATATAGATTGTGGTTGCGTGGGATTCATCGGATCTGTTTTCTCTTAAATACATAATAACCGATGATGCAGATTGCAACATCGACTAGTAGTAATACTCCTGATATAATAGCGCAGATAGTCCAATTATCATAAATGTCTTCTCCGAGATGATCTCCCAATGGAATCCTTATGATAACGGGTAATAGCAATAAAAAGACGAGGATAAAACTCGAAATTGCTCCAAAGGTGGCGACGACTTGATTCCGTACAATAATCCGGAAAAAGAATAGACAGATGAGCAATACCGAGAAAAATGCCAGTGACAATATGATACGCCAACGCTCCAGAGCCGTAAGCATTTCCCCTTGAGATAGGGTTAAGATATCGACAAGAGCGGGACCTGTCTCGGAGTGGAATAGAATGAAGTGGGGGATAAGAGATACAACGGTGACGATGATCGCTAAACCATGCATTACCAAGCCTTGTATCAATAGAGTCAGATATTTTTCTTTTAAGGTGGCTGGTATCAGATAAAAGTGCTGTGTTCGAGAGCGGTATAGTGTGCGAGATACCCACGACAAGAAAACAAAAAAGTAAAGAATCGCGGCAAGGGTGAAGTGGGTATAAGAGGGTTCCAGCGAAATAATTTGCTCCTTCCAATCATCCAATGAATCCGAAAAGAACAGGGGGACTATCTCAATAAACCAGATCACGATCAGAAATATAAGAGCTATAAATCCATGTTGCTTTCGATTGATGATCCAGTCCCTTTTAAGTAGAAGTAGAATGCGATAAAAACTATTGTTGATCATAATCCTGTCTTTTTAGCAATGAATGAAGTAACCTATACGATGTTGTGGAGTTTGAGTACCGCATTGATTTTATCTCTCTCCTTATTGGCTCCCATTAGGAAGAACTCCAAGGGAAAAAGACCTTCCTCCATATCCGTTCGATGAGTGAAGATGCCAATCTCTCCTGAGATGGTCGATTCAATGTAAAGAGCGTCATTTTTATTGTTAGCTGTTACAAGGCCAAAGGAGAATATTTCGGATAGATCATAAATTGATGCACTCACCAGTACCTGTCCATTTTCAAGGACCACAATACTGTCAATAAGCGACTCTAAATCGCGTAATTGGTGTGTACTCATGATGACGGTTTGCCATTCCGTAATGTGCTTAGCCATAAGTTTGCGAAAGGCCGATTTAGAAGGCACGTCCAATCCGTTGGTCGGTTCGTCCATCAATAGGAATGGTGTGCGAAGAGATAGAGCCAATGCAATGACAACCTTTTTCCTCTGTCCCTGAGAAAGTGTTGCCAACCGCTGATCCCAATCCAACTGAAACTCTTGAATAGCTTCTTCTGCAATCTCTTTGGAATAGTTGGGATAAAAGGGTGCAATAAGGGAGAAATAAGTATTGATCCGCAGGTCGGGTACAGTTATCTCTTCTGGAATATAGTAGACCTGTTCAAGTGATTTCAGTTTGCGTTGAGCGGGATCCAGTCCATTGACGTCGATCGTTCCAGATTGACCGATCAGCTGCCCACACAAAAGTTTGAGAAGGGTTGTTTTGCCCTCCCCGTTACATCCCAACAATCCAACAATGGTTCCTTGGGGAAGATTAAGTGAGAGCCTATTGAAAATAGGGGCACTCTTTTTATACTTAAAAGAAAGGTCCTCGATTTTTATCATGATCTAAATATCGACAATATGCTATAAACTATACTGATGTACGAGTTGTCGTGCTACTTTTCTACATTCATCGTCAGTCGCAAAAAGGGCATCCAAGGAGAGTGATTCATCCTTGATCACAGGAGTTTTTTCGAGTATGCGTTCATTGATCCTGTGTATATCTGTAAAAGCGATCTGCTTCTGTAAGAATGCATTGACGGCAACCTCATTGGCAGCATTGAGGGCACAAGGATGATTGTATCCCTCATTCATCGCTCGGTATGCTAGATCCAGATTTGGGAATCTCCTTGTATCGGGATGCTGGAATGTCAGGCTCAGGGTCGTAAAGTCCAACCTCGGTGATCTATTGTTTAACCGTACTTCCTCCCCCAGTGCAAAGCTGATAGGAAGTCGCATATCAGGCTGTCCCAATTGAGCCTTTACACTACCATCGGCAAACTGTACCATGGAGTGCACGATACTTTGAGGATGCACAAGTACTTCTATTTTGGAGGGAGGAATTTGGAAAAACCAGCAGGCCTCAATCATTTCAAAACCCTTATTCATAAGAGAGGCTGAGTCTATCGTTACCTTTGCACCCATATTCCAATTGGGGTGCTTCAGAGCGGCTTGAGGAGATACGTGTTTGAGATCTTCTTCTGAGAGATCCAAAAATGGACCACCCGATGCGGTGAGTAATATCTTTTCCACAGCAGATCTCTCACCCATTAGACATTGGTATATTGCAGAGTGTTCAGAATCAACGGGAAGTATTTTTACACCGTGGAGCTGTGCCATATGGGTAATAATAGCCCCGGCAACGACCATTGTTTCTTTATTGGCTAAGGCGATCGTTTTCCCCGCTTTTATGGCATGATAGGTCGGATGCAAGCCTGAATACCCCACCAAAGCCATCAGCACAATATCTGTTTCGGGGTAACAAGCTACTTCACAAAGAGCATCTCTACCCGTATGCACCGAAATGGGAAGATCCTTCAGAGCTTCTCTTACGACAGATAGACGAGATTCGTCCGCTATAACTACCTGTTGAGGTCGAAATTCTCTGGCTTGCTCTATTAGTAGCGTTGCATTTTGGTTGGCGGTAAGTACCGAAACCGAGAAGTTTTTGGGGTGGTCACGAATAACATCTAACGTCTGCGTGCCAATGGATCCCGTAGATCCGAATACGGCTATTTTTTTCTTCATATCAAACCTAGACGAGACCTTGGGCAATGGAAAGCGAGATCTGTCGCTTTTCCACATCTATATAGTGAACTAATTCATCAGCAATGGGAATCATAATCTCCTCTTGATCAGATTCTTTTTCGACAATCAGAAGGAGATTGGCAGTATTCGTATCTATATCGATAACTTTACCCACAACCTGCTCTTCTGCATCCAACAGCGTGTACCCAATAAAATGGAGAGGCTCGAATTCCGTATCCTCACCAATCAGATGAGGCTCTATGTAAACTGAAAGGTTGTCATACCGCTCTGCCTCTTCTCGACTATCTACTTTAGCAAACTTGATTAAGGCACTCTCTTCCGTTTTTGGGCGTAGGCTCTCAACAAGAAAGGGTACAGGCAATCCATCGATCTCTAGAAATAGGAAAAGATCTTGCTCCCCTTCTAGTACCTCAATGAGACTGTCGCTATTGACGGTGGCATAAAAGTTAATCTCTCCACGAATGCCGTGAACACGTCCCAGCGTTCCTATGGGGATCAATTGGGTTGAATCAATCATTCGCCAACACGACTAATGTGAGCTCCAAGGGAATTAAGACGCATATCGATGTACTCATATCCACGGTCTATTTGATCTATGCGGTCAATCTGACTGGTACCTTCGGCACTCATTGCCGCGATCAATAGGGCGATTCCGGCACGAATATCGGGAGAAACCATCTTGGCAGCGCGGAGAGGTACGCGTTCCCCGAGGCCGATAACTGTGGCTCTATGAGGATCACATAGAATGATCTGAGCTCCCATATCAATGAGCTTATCCACAAAGAAAAGTCGACTCTCAAACATTTTTTGATGGATCAATACACTACCTCGAGCTTGGGTTGCTACTACTAAGAAGACACTTAGGAGGTCTGGTGTTAGACCGGGCCATGGTGCGTCTGCTATCGTGAGAATCGATCCATCCATGTAGGTATCAATCTCGTATCCATCGTGCTCGGGAATGAAAAGATCGTCTCCTCTCTCTTCGATCGTAATACCCAAGCGACGGAATGCCGATGGGATAATACCGAGATTTGGAATGCTTACATTCTTTAGGATGAGTTCGCTGTGGGTCATTGCAGCCATGCCGATAAAGCTCCCAACTTCAATCATATCAGGAAGGAGTCGATGCTCTGTTCCTTGTAGAGAACTAACTCCAGTAATGTGTAACAGATTCGATCCTATACCAGATATTTTTGCACCCATAGCATTGAGCATTTTGCAGAGCTGTTGGAGATAAGGCTCGCAAGCAGCATTGAATATCGTCGTATCACCTGGTGTGAGTACGGCTGTCATAATAACATTGGCTGTACCCGTTACAGAAGCCTCATCTAAGAGCATATAAGCTCCCTTTAGTTGATCTCCATATATCTCATAGCAATGATTTTGATCATTGTAGGTGCATCGAGCCCCTAGTGTGGCGATACCTGTAAAGTGAGTGTCTAGACGACGGCGACCTATTTTATCTCCCCCCGGTTTTGGGAATATAGCAAAACCAAAACGGCCCACAAGTGGACCGACCAATAGTACAGACCCTCTTAAGGCACGACTTTTAGCCAAAAAGAGGTCGCTACGAACAAAATCTAAATCTATTGAAGCTGCACAAAATGAATATTCCCCGGGTGCAAGCATCTCAACTTCTACCCCCATACATCGGATGAGATCTATAAGATTATTGACATCCAATATGTTGGGTATATTGCTAATACGTACCGTTTGATCTGTTAATAGCGTCGCAGCTATAACTTGCAATGCCTCGTTTTTTGCTCCTTGAGGATTCAGACTCCCATGGAGTTTATGCCCTCCTTCGATTACAAATGATGCCATGGTTTTGTTCTTTTATAGGTTGCCGAAAATAAGTTTACTTTCGCTTTTTGTTTTTTTGCTTCGTGGGCTTCTCTAGGAATATATCATTGATCTCTAGTTTGTGAATGGACTCGCTATATACGAGATTGCCGTTAGAGAGCTCAAATAAATCTTTGAATATTTGGTAGTCATCAACCGTATTTTTATTCCAAAGAAGGTAATTAGCCTTCATCTGTTTAGCGATACTTAATGCCAAAGCATCTCTCTCGGGACCTAAGGGCATTGCAATTGCTTTCTGAATGAATTGCTGTATAATGTGTCCATAATGGCGATAAATGATATCACTATCGGGGTAGGGTACGGTTTGTGGTTTCGAGTAAAGGGCATCTGGACTGACTATTTCACAGGGATAATCAATATCTAATTCAAATCCTGACATGATGGCCAGGTGATCCCACAGAGCCTTTTCACCATCTTGAGCTAGACGATGATCCGGTGCTAATTTTGCCATTATACGGACAATGGACTCGGCACACCATTGACGTTCTGCACGATCTTCGAGCGTAAGACAATGGTTTACCATATTTTGTATGTTGCGCCCATATTCTGGCATGGGTATCCGTTGTTGTTTACTATTGTATTTCATCTCCACTTTTATTTTGCGATAGGATCTTTTAATAGTTGATTCATTCTTTGTTTGTAGGCCTCTACTCCTGGTTGATCAAATGGGTTTATGTTCATTAAGTAACCGCTAACTGCCGCCACGAGTTCGAGGTAATAGATTAAAGCTCCTAGGTGATAGGCGTCAAGTTGTTCTAAGAGGATTTTGAAAACGGGGACGCCCCCTTGGTTATGGGCAAGGCATGTAGCCTCTTCGGTTTGTCGGTTAATCCAATGCAAGGATTTTCCATTCAAAAAGGCCAAAGCCCCTTGAGAGTCATCTTCATTCGCAATATGGATATCGGCATCGGCCTTCTGGACGGACAAAACTGTTTCCATGATGGTACGTTCTCCATCTTGAATCCATTGCCCCAGGGAATGTAAGTCTGTGGTAAAAGTTGCCGTGGTAGAGAAGACGCCTTTACCACCTTTGCCCTCAGTCTCTGCAAACAACTGCTTCCACCATTCTTGAAGAGCGCGAAGCTGAGGTGTAAAGGTGGCGAAAATTTCAATTTTCTTTCCTTTTCTATATTCTCCGATGCGCCAGCCTGCATAAGAGAGTACTGTATGGATAGTCGATGGCTCTCGCCTTGCAATGGCTGTTGCAAAACTTAGGGCTCCCTTGAGAAATTCGGTTATATCCACTCCCTCGTAGGCAATTGGAAGTAGCCCAACGGCACTTAGTACTGAATAACGGCCTCCAACTGATGGTGGAATGGAGAATGAGGTATATCCCTCTTTCTTCTGCAGCTTTCGAAGTGTTCCCCGTTCAGGATCTGTGATGACAATAATACGCTTTTGTGCTTCCTCTACTCCGACGTTTGCAATCAATAGTTTCCGGAGTTGATGAAAGGCAAGTGATGGCTCTAGAGTTCCCCCACTTTTTGATATGTAGATAATCCCAAAGGTCTTGCCGAATAGAAATTTCTCGAGTTCTGCTTGGTATCGTGCTCCGAGGTGATTACCGGCATAGAGTAGAGTAGTCTTTGTCCTATTGAAGAATGGTGGCATTAAAGCCTCTATTATGGCTTGAGCACCGCAGTAGCTACCCCCGATCCCTACACATACAACGCATTCGCATGATTCGCGTAGCCTGTTGGCACATTCCTTGATTTCCTCTATAAAGGATGCAGATGCCTCTTGAGGGAGGGTGAGCCAACCTCTGAGTTCATTTCCGACTCCACGCCCCTCTAGGAGTCTATCCAGTGCGTCGTGCGCTTCGTCCCAAAGGTCTTGAGAGATGTTTGTAAATCTTGCATCTATATCAAGTAGGTGCATATAGAGTGGTTTGTCTGTTTTATTTGAAATGTTTGGCAAGCTCGAGTATGGCTTCGGATGCGTCTCTCCTGTCATATAATACCGCATACACCATATCACAAATGGGGAGGTTCACTTGATATCGCTTGTTTACCTCTTGGATGCACTTAGCTCCGAAGTATCCCTCGGCAATCATTTCCATTTCTGTTTGCGCTGCCTTGACGCTGTAACCTCGTCCAATCATATTTCCAAAGGTGCGGTTTCTACTAAATTGGGAGTATGCCGTAACGAGGAGATCTCCGAGGTAGACCGAGTCGGTAATCTCTCGAGATACCAAGTGTACCGCATTGACAAAATTGTTCATTTCGGCTATGGCATTGGAGATTAGTACCGACTGGAAGTTATCTCCGTATTGCAAGCCATTACATATTCCTGCGGCTATTGCGTAGATATTTTTGAGTACGGATGCATACTGTACGCCTACGACATCATGAGTTGTCACACAATTGACGAAGTCATTGCGTAATACCTCTGCAAATGCTTCTGCCTGTTTGGGGTCTTGACAAGCCACAGTGAGGTAGGATCTGCGATGGCGAGCCACTTCTTCGGCATGGCAGGGACCTCCTACGACTGCTATATGATCTTGTGGTACACTGAACTCTTCGGTCAGATATTCTGATACAAGCATGTTTTCGTCAGGCACAATACCTTTGATCGCATTGACGATGAATTTGTCCTTCATGCTTGACTTGCGCATCTTTTTGAGATAACTTTTTACGTAAGGCGACGGGGTTACAAGCACGATCGTATCGCTTGCTTTGAAAAAGCTATTGATGTCGGACTCTGAAAAGAAGGTGATGTTATTGGTGTCAAATTCGGCAGCAGGGAGATAATTGGGGTTATGTCCCAACTTCAAAAAACCTTTGACCTGTTCACTACGACGTACGTACCAATTGATACGAGGTTGCGATGTCAGTACGATTTTTGCAAGTGCAGTCGCCCAGCTACCACTCCCCAAGATTCCAATTGTTCCTATCCTCTTCATCGCATTCTGAACCATTTCTTTTTCTTTACCAATCTTCGATGATGCTCCTTGAAAAACGGAGTATTCATGCTTCTTGTGAAGTCCAAGAGGTTATCTCCTCAAGGGATGGCATTGTAAGTCCTAGTTTGTATTTTTTGTTGACATCCATCATGGATTGCAGGATGCGACCCGGTTTGGGCTCTGCCTGAAGGCTCTCCATGGTCAAGTATCCTGCTTTTTGGAGGACGGGCACGTATTCTTCTTTTATGCCTAGTGCTGTAAAGATGGCTATTTTATCCCTTTTTACTACAACCTCGGGCTTCATTTGTGGGAAAAACAGCACCTCTTGGATGCTTTCTTGTCCCGTAAGCAACATCACGAGGCGATCCATCCCGATACCAAGCCCTGCCGTGGGAGGCATACCGTATTCAAGTGCTCTCAGGAAGTCTTGGTCGATGAACATGGCTTCGTCGTCACCCTTTTCGGATAACGCCAGTTGATCTTCAAAACGTTTACGTTGGTCAATGGGGTCATTTAATTCGCTGTACGCGTTGGCAAGTTCTTTGCCGTTCACCATCAATTCAAAGCGTTCTGTGAGTTCGGGATTGCTCCGATGCTCTTTGGTCAGAGGGGACATCTCTTTGGGGTAGTCTGTGATGAACGTGGGTTGGATGTATTTACCCTCGCACTTCTCCCCGAAAATTTCATCAATGAGTTTGCCCTTACCCATGCTTGGGGTTACCTCTATGTCGAGTTTCCTACACACCTCTCTCAGTTGCTCTTCGTTCATTCCACTGATGTCGATGCCGGTGTGCTCCTTAATTGCATCAAGGATAGAAATCCGCTTGAATGGAGGGCGGAAGCTGATTTCTTTGCCACCCACCGTTACCTCCGTTGTCCCGAGCACCTCTAGAGCGATTCGAGAGATCATCTCTTCAGTAAAGTTCATTAGCCAATTGTAGTCTTTGTAGGCTACATAGATCTCCATGCAAGTGAACTCTGGATTGTGTGTACGGTCCATCCCTTCGTTGCGGAAGTTCTTACTGAATTCATACACCCCCTCAAAACCACCGACGATCAGACGTTTGAGGTATAATTCGTTGGCAATACGAAGGTACAGAGGAATGTCTAGTGCATTGTGATGCGTGATAAAGGGGCGAGCCGAAGCACCTCCGGGGATCGATTGCAGTACGGGAGTCTCCACTTCGAGGTATCCATGCTCATTGAAGAAGTTACGCATCGAATTGAAGATCTTATTTCGCTTGATGAAGATACCGCGCACTTCATCATTGACCAAGAGGTCTACATAACGCCTACGATAGCGTTGCTCGGGATCTGTAAAGCCGTCGAATACCTTACCATCTTTTTCCTTTACTATGGGGAGGGGTCTGAGCGATTTGCTGAGTACGGTAAGGCTCTCAGCATGTACCGATACCTCCCCGGTCTGTGTTTTGAATACATATCCCTCGATGCCGATGAAGTCGCCGATGTCCAGGCACTTCTTGAACACGATGTTGTAGAGATCCGTATTTTCTCCCTCTGAGAGACTGTCTCTGGTTATATAGATTTGGATGCGTCCGGTGCTGTCAGCAAGCTCTACGAAGGAGGCCTTACCCATGATACGACGTCCCATGATGCGCCCGGCAAGGCGCACCTTTTGCTCTTTGAGCAGGGCCTCTTCCTCTTCGGTTTGAGGGAATGAATCTATGATGTTTTGAGCGTAGGCCGTTACTACATACTCTGCAGCAGGATAGGGGTTTATACCGAGACTTCGTAATTCGTTTAGACTATTGCGACGCGCTATTTCTTGGTCGCTAAATTCGAGCATGCTGAGGTCCATCTCTGTATGTTTCGTTTATATTACACTAACTATTCATTGATCGGCAAGGAAAAAAGCGAGGGACACACACGCATTGCCCGAAGCCCTTACCTGATGGAACTAGGAGGTACAAAACCTTCCGAGAACTAGTAATCCGATATTCCTTGCGAATATATTCCACCGCAAAGATACGAAACTTATTGGCTTGCATCTACAAATCCTTGTCAATAAAAGGGAGCCCAACTCCTAAATCGGGGCGGACATGGAAAAAAGGCTTACGCCATGCAATACAAGTAAGCCTTAATCATAATGCAGATATGGAGTGAAGGCGGAGTGTGTGACGTCACCCGACTGCGTTTTCGCCCACGAAGACGCGAATTTCAGATCACAAATGTAGGCTCGCGCTTGAAAGAAAGTGGAGCAACGGCCTTCTACGGGCAATTGCTCCACCGGGTTAGTGCATTTCTTAGTCGATTATTCGTTCTCGTTTGAACCGCCACCATTCCCGCCTGTATTCGGTTCGGGAGTGGGCTTTGTGGAGCCTTTCTTCAGAGGGGCTTCTACACGCTCATAACTTACGCCCGAGAGCTTGAAGTATTTGCGTGAGGGCGAGAGCCGCACAACGGGCTTGGTGATGTGGATATTGGGGTTGAACTCCGCCTTTCCCTTCTCCACGAGCTTGCTTTGGAACGAAGGCGTGAGCGTGCCTAGGTCGCCATACTCCACGATGTCTCCGTTTTCCACATGCCGTTTTGCTATTTCGGCGGCGAGCCGCAGTACGGCTTCTATTTCCGCCCCCGTGAATGTGGTTGCTCTTGCCACTTCCTCACAGAAATTGCGATGGTCGATACGCTTGCGCCCTGTGGGGCGTGCTTGAATGACGGTCTTTCCCGCCATCGGTCCGAGATTTGCTTTGCGCTCCGATAGCACATAAGCCAAAGGTCTGTTTGCCATAGTTCTTAAAAGGTTGCTCCGCTGTGTTTTCTTTGCCGTTCGGAGGGTGGGAGCTTTATCCTCCGTCGGGCGATTTTCTTGGTCTGTACAGCAAAAGTAAGGAATTAGTCGTAACGAACCAAAAAAAAACAGTCGACTAATTCTGAAAAATCAGTCGACCGATTCCGAAAAACAGTCGACAGTTTTCCGAGAAAGTGACGACTCTTTTTTCGACCCCTCCGTGAGTCCTCTCACATGCTCACATCCAATGGCGATTGCAGAGCTTCATGCGTGTAGAAAAATAGGCCTCTCCCTATACCGAGGAGAGACCTATCGTTCCAGAATTGTATCTGTTTCGTTTTTTAGATATTCGAGTCGTAGAGGGGGGCTACCAGGTCTTCGATATCTTTTCCGTGGAGATCGCGAGCAACGATCTTGCCATCAGGCCCAATCAACATGATCTGAGGCACTCCCATGATACCATATAGTTCGGTTGCCACCTTACCCTCTGTGTCAAAAATTTGCGGCCAGGTAACACCCAATTCTTCGACAGCAGTGAGGTGATCTTCCTTCTTATCCCAAACCGCAACTCCGATGATGCTGAGTCCCTTGTTGCTGTACTTTTCATGTAGGGCAAGGAGGGTGTTTTTGATCTCTCGGCGGCAAGGACCACACCACGATGCCCAAAAGTCTACCAGTACATATTGACCTTTGCCCACATAGTCGCTCAAAGACACCTTATTACCATCCTTGTCTTCGCCGGAGAAGTCTCTGAAAGGCTTGCCCACACTCGTCTCTTTGAGATTTGCAAAGGTCGTGGCATCGGTCTTCAGGAGAGGCATTGCCTTTAGCACTTCGCCTGCCTTATCCAGTAGATTGCTGAGTGTCATGCTCTCTTCGCACGTCTGACGACAAATATAATACCCCAGGTATCCTGCCTTTTTGTCCGTATGTTTGAGGTAGAATTGCTCAGCCAGATTGTAAATTTCTTGATACCACTTATCCTTGTTACTTCCCTCCAGCTCTTTGATCTTGGCATATATATCGGCATTTTCGTCATTGATAGGTGTGCCGCGGAATGCGAAGCAAGCGGTATCAAGGGTGAGTGTACCGGGTTCTGCAACGAGCAACGCGTTATTACCCGTAGGGAATGAGATCATATATACCTTCCCCTCTTCGCCCGTAAAGGTGTACTCGAAATTACTGCCGCTAAGGGTAATGCTGTCAAGAGCAACAGAGGCATCCTCTTGATCCATATCGTAGATACGTAGCATTTCGCCCTGCATCTCGGGCGTTACGATCCCTGTCATCTTACTTTCCTTTTTGCAAGAAGTCATCCAAAGTGTCAGGGCAACCAGGCCAAGGGCCATGAAGATTTTTTTTCGGTTCATATAGTTTGATATTATTTCTTACACGATCATTCGCTAAACTTTGTCGCTACACTTTATATATATGGGGTGGTACGTTAGAGGTAACTCTCCACTCGGGAGAGGATAAGCACGCCTATACCGCTCCTCCAAATGCAATAGCGAACCTCGGCCACAAAGATAAGAAACATTCTCTTGGTGCGGAAGGTGTGTTACTCCCGTTGCTCTTAGGTGGTGTAATAGGCTGAGGAGCGAGGGGAAGGTGATGGTCATCTGCTCCTCCACGACTTCTACTCGATGGAATTTATTTTTCAGAAAATCACGATACTCCTCCGAATCGTAATAGTGAAGCCCCCGTCCTGTGTGTTGTCTCAGTTCGTGCAGATTGCGCTTGCCAAAGGTGGCAATGAGGAGCATTCCCTTGGGGGATAGACGCTCGAGGATTCGTTCAAGAAAAGAAAAAGGGTCTTCGATCCATTGCAAAGCGGATGAAGAGGCTATGATATCCACAGTGGGAGGGAGTTCTGAAAATTGCTCCCCGGCATCCCCTTCGAGCAAGCGATACTGCTCCAATGGCACACACCGGATTGTCTCTTGGAGCATCGAAGCACTCAGATCGTTTAGAAACCATTGCTCCACTCGGAGTTGCTCGTGTAAAGCCTCGGTTAATAACCCCGTGCCACATCCAAACTCAAACAGAGAGTGGCATGCCATCCCCACAGGTAGCATTTTTGCCAGGCGTCGGGCAATTTTCTTTTGGACAAAAGCCTCTTGATCATAGCTCTTTACCGCTCGAGAGAATGCCCTATTGATGCGCTCCGTTTCTTTACACATAAAGATCGTTTCCTAGAGTAAGAAGCTGCTCCCAGTGGGTAAATTGGAGGAACGGATAGTGATCCGCTTGGGGCAGAAGTTCCTGCTTTACGGAGGTATGATCCCACCAAACCCGTTGATTATCGGGAGGAATGATGCGATCTCTCAGAGGGATTACCGCATGTGTCCATAGCGAAGAGACGGACTCGGGGGGGAAGGATTCCTGATCACCCACGTGTGCCAGTTCGGATTTGATCTCTTCGGTTGGACGTTTTTGTAGGGCTTCAAACAGATGTTTCAGCGTCTTACCTCCGCACATACGCCTATTGAAACGTGCTCGGTTGGGCTCGTTCAGATTATCCAAAGTCGCATCAAACAATGTTGTCGGTATGCCCCATTGATCATGCCTCGGGTATGGAGTCCCGGCGATGGCGATGGCTCGCTCTATCGGAGGAAGTTGCTTTTGTGTATAGAGAAGCGATGCAGCCCAAACCCCCATGGACCAACCCACCAAATCAACACGAGAGTAGGGTGAAAAGTCAAAACCAAAAGTGTGATCTCGATAATCCTCCAATAAAAGAAGATCATAGTCGGATGGGATTATAAGATGTTCCACAGCACCGGAATTCATGGCCCATCCGTTACAAAAGATCAGCAATGATGTTTGAGATTGGAGGTTGCGAATAAGAGTCTGTTTCATCGCTGATGGGCTAAAATATCAAGCATGGGAAGAAGGTCTTCGATACGGATCGAAGCTGTAAGGGATAACCGAATACGAGCAGTGCCTTGAGCCACTGTTGGGTAACGGATGGGGCGAACCTCGAATCCGCCTTCCGAAAGGACGGTGGCAAGGGCGCAACAAGAGTCATTGTCTCCTCGAATAATAGGGACAATATGTGCCACTCCGGGCGTTGCATAATCCATCTCCTGTAATGCAGAGCGGAGGGCTTGACTCGTAGCACGCAAATGAGCTCTCTCGGAAGTCAATGTAGGGAGTGTTTGAAAAATGTATCTGCTCCACGCTACACTTGCAGGGGGGAGCATCGTCGAAAAGATCAGAGGACGAGCTCTATTGATCAGATAATCCCGCAACATCGCACTCGTAGCCACATAGGCACCCATACTGTTAAGAGCCTTTCCAAAGGTTCCCACCAAAATGTCTATACTCGGAAGCACTTCCAACTCCTCCGCAAGTCCATATCCATGAGCTCCATGGGTGCCTATGGCATGCGCTTCATCACAATAAATAATGAGGTTGGGATAGGTTTGTTTTAAGCGGACAAGTGCTTTGAGGTCGGCTTGATCGCCATCCATGCTATAAAGGCTCTCCACCATCACGATAGGGAGGGGATAGAGCTCCCGGTCTGCCTCTAAGAGTTGAGTTAAGTGGTTAAGATCATTGTGGCGGAAGCGTACAAAGGGCAGTTTACTCAGGCGAATCCCATCAATCATACTGGCATGGATCATACGATCGGCATATATCTTAATCCCTTTAATTGTCGAAAGAGAGGGAAGAATAGCCGTATTGAGGTGATAACCACTATTAAAAAGCAACGCACTCTCATGCTGAAGTGCCGAGGCGATCTCCTGTTCCAGTTGGATGGCCTCCTCAAAATTGCCCAATAGCAGGCGTGAGGAGGTGCTACCACTCGGAGCGTGATATTGGGGATATAAAGCGGAGAATTGCTCTCTTAAATCAGGACGATCAGCAATACCAAGATAGTCATTGCCCGATAGGTTCAGACGAACGCCCACGGCAGTGGGGGCGGAGAGCCACTTACCCGAAGAGGAATATATGGTATCTAGATGCCGTAAGCCACCGGTCTGTTTGGTTTCTTGGAGGTAGTGTTCGATCTGTTTGTCTAGATAACTCATACGATTCATCGCTCTATGTATTCACGGCAAAGGTATAGTATATTTATTTATGGATAGTCGCCACGCCTTGACTACTTCTTATTCTTTTTGAGGTAGGAGACCGGAAACCGATGGGAGTAAGAAGCCTCGAGCAAGCACAAAAAAAGCCCTCGCTTTTAACGAGGACTTCAAGAAAGATATATGTGATCAGGTCGGGATTCGAACCCGAGACCGACTGCTTAGAAGGCAGTTGCTCTATCCAGCTGAGCTACCTGACCCTATCCCTTGTTAGGAGATCCGCTCGCAAAGGTACTATATTTTGGTCAATCTGACACTTTAGAGAGCGAAGCAAAACGTGCAATTAACGTTTTGACCCCCGACGATTCAAAATTTACTTGCAGTGTTGTATCCTTGCCCTTGTCTACGATCAACTCTACAACACCTTTCCCAAAAAGACGATGCACTACCACATCACCAATCGCAAAAGTAAGTTTTTCACTCTTTTCATTCTCTTTTGATCTTACATCTTTTCGATGCGAATAGGGAATGGGAACAGCTCGTTTGCTTCCCGATGCCCCCACTTGCGATGGCGCAATTAGGGGATTCCTCGATGCCCTCGACCTTTTCGGCAGAGAAATCACATCCTCCTGAACAGATGAATTGGAGTCCTTTGTCTCCATGGAGAAATCAAGAGAAATCGTAGGCAGGGGGGCAAAATCATTTACCCGACTGGTCAGTGCCAAATCCACCGATGTATTATGTATTTTGAGGTAGAGGGGATTGAGATCACGCAAGAAGCGACTAGGTAGCATATACTCCGTCGTACCATTTATCGTGCGATAGCGGGCATATGATATACAGCAATGCGCCTTAGCTCTCGTGATAGCAACGTAAAGAAGGCGACGTTCTTCCTCTATATTATCTTCGGCAAGGCTCATAGAAGAGGGGAATAGACCCTCCTCCAACCCAACGATGTAAACTTGATCAAATTCCAACCCTTTGGCAGCGTGAATTGTCATGAGGTGTACACTGTCGGCTTCATCTCGTGTCTCTCCTACATTATCCGTTATAAGGGCGATGCCGTGTAGGAACGAGTGCATTTTTTCATGTAAAGAATCACCATCAGCTTGAGCTAAGAAAAATTCATCATCGGAGGAGGCACTCTCAAACTCCTGTACACTGGTTATAAACTCGTTGGTATTGTCTAATCTAGAACGTCCCTCTACCGTTTTATCTCCTTGCAACTGAGCCAAGATACCCGATCGCAGTAGAATTGACGAAATCCACTCTTCAAGAGATTCTCCCATGGGATTGTTTGTTATATCTTCGAGCAGATCTATGAAGGCACCTAATGGCTTCCGGATTCGAGCAGATAGCTCTACCGAAGAGTCCAATAGACGTTGAGTTGCTGTATAAAGTGAACAATCTCCATCTAAAGCAGCCTGACGAACGAGGGCCAGCGACTTATCCCCAATACCTTTACTGGGGTATTTTGTTGCTCGTTCAAAGGCTTCATTATTATGGGGATTGACAACCAACTGCAAGTATGCCAAGATGTTTTTAATCTCGGCTCTTCCATAAAAAGCCGTACCTCCGTAGATGCGGTAAGGAAGCCCCAGCTGACGCAATTGATTCTCAAAGAGGCGGCTCTGGGCATTGGTTCGATAGAGAATGGCAAAATCCCCCAATGAACGCTCGGGGTGAAGTCGATGTTGTCGGTAAATAGACTCTGCCACAAACTCTGCTTCTCGGGATCCGGACTCAAATTCATAAAGATCGATTTTATCCCCCTTCTCCTTGTTAGAAAAAACCTCCTTCTCGATGCGATGGGCATTGTGTGCAATCAAACTATTCGCCAGAGCAACGATGCGTTGCGAGGAGCGGTAGTTTTCTTCCAACTTAAATAGACGTGCCGTCGGGAAGGCTTGTGCAAAAGACAAAATGTTTTGTAAGCATGCCCCACGAAATGAATAGATACTCTGAGCATCGTCACCTACGGCAAAAATCCGCTGTTTGGTACCGGCTAAGCGGCGTACAATGAGGTATTGAGAGGGATTTGTGTCTTGATACTCATCTATGAGAAGGTAGTCAATACTCTGTATACACTCCTCCAACACATCAGGATGATCACGTAAGAGGATATTGAAGTAGAATAGCAGGTCGTCAAAATCCATGGCATTCGCTCGGCGGCACTGTTCCAAATAGGTTGCATATACAGTCGCCATCTTGGGCGTTTCTCGATTGTAATGACAACCATCAGCAGCCATCTGTGCTTCATATTCACGAGGCATGATCAGATTATTTTTACAATAAGAAATGGTATTCAATACCAGCTTGGGATTATAGATGGTGGTGTCCAGCGCGAGATCCTTGACGATATGTTTGATAAGACTCTTACTGTCGCTCGTATCATAAATACTGAAATTGGGAGTAAAGCCCAGCAATGGAGCATAAACACGTAGGTAGCGAGAGAATACCGAGTGAAACGTCCCCAATTTCATTCGGAAGGCGTCTTTGGCTCCTACCATAGACTCAATACGTTGCAGCATCTCTCGTGCCGCTTTATTGGTAAAGGTTAGTGCCATGAGACGATGAGGCTGATACCCCTCCTCAAGTAGGTGTGCCAATTTATAGGTGAGCACCCTTGTCTTACCCGACCCTGCCCCTGCAATGACTAGTGCGGGTCCTTCATCATAGAGGACAGCCTCAGTTTGTGCCTCATTAAGATGTTGCTTATAGTTTATCATGCGAGGAGGTCCAGTGCTTAAGTAGGTCGATTAGTTGATTGCGGGTCGTCTCGTTTTGCAGTAGGCGTATTGTATCTTCGAGCCACTGATTGGTGGAGGGGAGAGAGGTCTTTGAGGCGCATATCGAGACTTCCTCTTGGGGGCGATCACTCCACGAACAGGTGGCTGTATGTATCCGAGTAAAGACAAAAGGACGCACAATGTCGGGGAGATTCTCTCCATTATCGGACAAAGGGAATAGTGGACGATGATCTCGAATAAAACTGTAAAAAGGACCGACAATATAGGGAGATATGTGTTGAGCAATGGAGGAAAACTGCACGGGAGTCAAATGATTGATCGTAGGCAGTTGCATATAGAGGTGCTTTATATTGAGCCGTTTGATCGTGATAGAGACCTGTCCGTGCCACTCCTTGAGGGTGTCGGCGTTCTCCACGAATATAAATCCATAGTTCGGGGCAAAGTAGCGCTCTTTGATGCTAAACTGATCCATCGGTACCACCTGAATGTTGGTTTGCTTGAGTGGGGAGTTTTGGATCTCTTTTTTCCAAAGAGTTACGGAATAATTATCGGCGGCAATCAGCAAAGTCGGAAGTTTTTCTTCTGCCGAGATGTACTCAATCATAGCCAATATCTCACAGCGAAGTGCCGAAGTCATATCACCAACGAGCAGACCATTGCCTTGGAGTAAAAGCGCGAACATCTCTTCTCGTAAGGTAAGGGATTGGCACTCTGAAGCATATCCTGCAGAAAAATCTCTCGTCGGGAAGCGATTCAACAACTGACTGCGCCAGCGTGATTCGCACAATACCTCCTCGACATACTCCCATACGTCATTATAACAGCGGAACTCTTCGCTAAGATTTAGCCCCTCGTTGTATATCTCCTCTAGCCGATCATAGTAAGAGGGTTTCAGTATAAAATCCTCGCCAAAGTACTTACGACGAAATGATTCGTAGCGGGTCTCGTCCCCCAGCCCGATACTCAAGCGCACAGAGCGACCTCCTTTGTAACTTACATAGAGAGACGAATGGCGAGGTATGTACTCCCGATGAGCCCATGGGTAGCCCTCCTCATGCTCCTGAAGGTATATGGAGACGGCTTCGAGGTGCTTGCATGTACCCAATCCATTGGTTCTAAAGTCCAAGCAGGAACAATAATTACGTTCACTACGCACCCCTCGGAATGCCACTCGGTAGCGACTGGGGCCACTGTACACGAAATAATCGCCCCAAATCCTGTTTTGGTCAATATGCTCCACACGGAAGTTGTTGGTCAAAGCAAACTCATGACGCAGAGCCACCTGCCACTCTTCAACTGACATTCCCTCGGGGCAAAAACGATTAGATAGTTTACTCTTTTCCATAGCCGGTTCTTTTAGCCATATACATCTTTAATACACTATGTGTTACATATACAACTCAAAGGTACGCAAGAAATTTGGACGAAAAGTATATCCCAAAGATAATGCGGAATAATGTATTTGATGATAAGCGTTACTCCTCACTTGGCAGACTATTTTTTTCTTCCCCAAAAACTTCACTGCTCTTGGGCAGGAGATAAAAAGTTTTTGCCCGGATTACTTTTTGCTGCTGGCCTTGGTTTAGGATAGAGTAGAGAAGTGTTGTATTTTGGTCTCGTTAAGAGATTACACCTTCTTAGATATAGAAAAAAAGAGACCCCGATGTGGGTATCTCTTTTCATTCAAATGGGATAGTCCGTTAAAATAAGAAGACTAAGTGTGGATTTCGTCTATATTAACAAGTTTATTCACGATCGCATAGATAGTTAGTCCGCTGGGACTATGGATCTTTAGCTTTTTGGCAATATTACGTCGATGGGTAATAACGGTGTGTATAGATATGGAGAGTTTCGATGAAATCTCCTTGTTGGTCAATCCCTTTGCAACGAAAGCGACAACATCTTTTTCTCGAGGTGATAGTAGGCGTTCGTTATCCAAATTGGCATCATCACCTTCCGATAGAGAGACGATAGACAACAGATTTTGCAAGATCACTTCAGAAGATTCTGCCAAATTGATTGTGGCATCATATCCGTAGAAGATGGCCGAGTCAACCCCTCCCATTGTGATAGCTATAATCTTGGCGTGTGCAGCCGATACGAAACGTTCGTCCAAATGTGTTCCCAACAGAATGGGATTGATTAGGATTATATCCGGAGTAAAGAATTTGATGGTGGAAATGATATTCTCTAGATCCAAGTCCAGGGTGATTTGGATTCGAAACTTATTGGATCGTTTTATGACAGCCTCCAGACCTAATGCTATGACCGCATTAGGCTCTACGATAAGCAATTTGTGTATGCTTTGTATCATCTTCGTTTTTATTTCCTTGGATTCCTTTCAGTTAAGCGAGGTCTGCTCTTGCTCCATTTGTCGAATTAGGGGGACAAATAGGCAATCTTCGATGAAGTTGTGTGTCGCAAGATCTTCTTCAGTAGAGAAGAGTTCGTGCAATACACTAGTCAATTCATAGCCACTTCCGTCGGGGAAGTATTTGATAAGAATGTTTTTTAGTTCGCTGATACGCGCCTCTACCTTATCATGACGTCGTGAGAATATATCAATGTTGTAAGCCCCAACGCCTTTTTTTTGTCTCCCCTCAATAAGGGCTCTTACGTAGGGGAATACATTTTTATCTTCATACCCCATATGCTTATGTACCTCACCAACGTATTCGTCAAAGAACTTATTGATCAGAAAAACAATCTCTTCTGGACCTCCCTCAATGGCATGATGCAAATGAACCAAAAGTTTAGGTAATCTATAATCAAGAAAGTAGTGGTGTGAGCGTTTCAGAAAGTCAACCAAAGCAATTGGAGACAAGGAGGAAAGTAGATCTCTGCTGGGTTTATTATTGTGAGAAACAATGGTATTGACTACAGCAAGCAACGTATCAACGTGAACCTGATTCTCATCACAAACTTCTCGAATCGTTTGATCTCCAAATCCGAGAGGAATGCCAAAGCGAGTAATGACAAGGAGGAGATCATATCGCTCGCAGATCAAGTCGCTCATGAGGGTATCTGCGGAGTAGAATTGTGTTATGCGTAGTGACATACTTCTATCAATCAATTAGTAATACAACGCAAAGGTAAGCGACCTAAGAGTACTATACAAACAAAATCCATCCCCAAAAGTGGTTAGAGGATGGTTTATTCTAGGTATTTAAGTCAGAAAAGCGTTTTTTTCGGAGGACAAAATAGTGCCAAACGATGGATCGGCGATAGATTAACTGAGACGGTATCTCTGATGGTTGGGAGGCGAGAGGAGGGTAGTATATTCGCATCCTCTTAAAGTCCTGATGTGCTTGATAGATGGCTTTTGCGAACTTGATTTTGCCCTTTACGAGGTACATTATAGCGGATAATCCATCGAGTAACATCCGCTTTTGGATGAGCCGCTCTCCCTCTTTTGGTGGCAAGTTTTTGTAAAGCATCAGGAGATTGTTGCGGAAGTTTAGGTAGACTTTCTTGGCATTGCTACTACTCAAACTGGCTCCTCCTACATGATACACCAAACTATGAGGGGTATAAACAAGCTTATAGCCCTTATTATACAGACGCCAGCACAGGTCAATCTCCTCCATGTGAGCAAAGAACATCTCATCCAATCCTCCTACGGACAAATAAGCCTCTCTTCGGACAAAAAGAGCAGCTCCAGATGCCCAAAATATGGGAATCTCCGTATCGTATTGCCCGTGATCCTCTTCCGTAAAATCAAATAGACGTCCTCGGCAAAATGGGTATCCGAGGTAATCAATGAATCCTCCGGCGGCACCAGCATACTCGAATGCCGAACGCCTATGATAGCTACGGATTTTCGGTTGTACAGCTCCTAGCTCATGATGCGCTTCAAGTAATGCCAAAGGAGCATCAATCCAGCCTTCGGTGACCTCTATATCGCTATTCAAAAGGCAATAGTAGGGTGTGTTACATTGTTTTATTGCTAGGTTGTATCCTCCAGCAAAGCCATGATTTTGATCCAAAGAGAGGACCTCTACGTTTGGAAATTCCTGACGCATGACTTCTAACGAATCATCAGAAGAGCCATTATCAATCACGACGATCCGGGCCTTTTCATGAGGGGTATAGCGTAACACAGATGGGAGGAACTGGCGGAGAAGAGCCGCTCCATTCCAATTGAGGATCCCAACAGTAAGAAGAGGAGTACTATTCATCTTACAGTACAGTGCAATAAGCCAGTCCGATGGAATGTTGCTTTCCAATAGTTGCTTGGGTAATGCGACCCGATAAATCAGGTATTGAGGAGGCTGAATGCGTTAGACGGATATAATTGTCCGTAAAGCCATATATCTGGTCATTTACGCAGGTATGTTCCCACAGAACTGATCGAGTTTGTCCCTCGAATTGGGCATAAAAATCTTGGAGTTTGTTGTTCGATAATTCGATAAAAACTCTACTACGCTCTTTTTTCTCTTCGGGAGATACGACGAAAGGAATTGATAGAGCGGGCGTACCACTGCGCTCGCTGTACGAAAAAACGTGTAGTTGCGTTATAGCCTGGCTTTGTAGGTAGTCGAGAGATTCTTGGAAGTAGTCTGCCGTTTCACCTCTCATTCCAACGATCACGTCCACACCAATAAACGCATGGGGAGTGATCTCTTTAATACGAGCAAGGCGATCTGAAAATAGAGCCGTGCGATACCTTCGACGCATTAAGCCCAAAACAGCATCGCTTCCACTCTGAAGAGGAAGGTGCCAATGAGGCATAAAACTGCGAGATTGAGCGACACACTCAATGAGTTCATTGGAGATCAGATCGGGTTCTAGAGAGCTAATGCGGTAGCGTTCGATTCCTTCTACCTGATCGAGAGCTCGGACAAGATCAATCAGAGTCTCCCCGGTGGAGCGTCCGAAGTCCCCGATATTAACCCCTGTCAAGACGATCTCCCTCCCCCCTTCATCAGCTACCTTTTCTGCTTGTGCCACGAGAGAGGCAATACTACCATTGCGACTAACTCCTCGGGCTTTGGGTATGGTGCAATAGGTACATCCGTAATTGCAACCATCTTGTACCTTGAGGAAGTGGCGCGTTCTATCATCGCTGCTACATCCATTTTCGAAACGATGCAGATGTAAACGCTCGCCTGCATAGTGAACGGGATCGGTACCCTCTCCGGAAAAGTAGGCTATAAGGTGGTCCACAACTTCGCTTTTACGACCTGCACCAACTACAATATCAACTCCAGGGATGGTTACAATTTCATCCCCTTTAAGTTGGGCGTAACATCCCATGACCACAACAACAGCATTAGGATTCTCTCGTACTACTCGGTGTATCAAGGTACGATCTTTTCGATCTGCCACACTGGTGACGCTACACGTATTGATGATGCAAATATCCGCAGGCTTTCCATCGGGAGCGAGTTCGACTCCTACCTCTTTCAGTTGTCGCCCAATCGTAGACGTTTCCGCAAAATTTAGTTTGCATCCTAGCGTGAAAAACGATGCTGTTTTTCCGCACAATATGGGTGTCTCTAGAGGCATAAATCAGAAAGGAATAGAGTCACTACTTGTCAGGATAGGGGGGAAGTCTCCCCCTCCAATGCCACTATCTATGGTTACATAGTTGGCTGTATCAAAGGGTGCAAACTTGGCGAAATCTCCCTTAAATGCCAATTTGACATCACCGATAGAACCATTACGGTGCTTGGCTATGATAAAGTATCCCATCCCTTTAGTCGAGGTATTGTCCTCAGGATTGACCTGGATATTGTAAACCTCAGGGCGGTGGATAAAACAAACCATATCGGCATCTTGCTCAATAGCCCCTGACTCACGAAGGTCGGATAGCTGAGGACGCTTGCTATTGGCATCTCCTTGTCGAGTCTCAAGAGCACGATTCAACTGAGATAGAGCAATGATAGGAATATCCAATTCCTTGGCTAGAATCTTTAAAGAGCGTGATATGGTACTTACCTCTTGTTCGCGGTTCCCGAAGTTCATCCCTTGGGCATTCATCAGCTGCAGGTAATCCACAATGATAATCTTCACGCCATGCTCACGTACGAGGCGTCTCGCTTTGGTTCTAAACTCAAAGACGGACAAACTCGGGGTATCGTCTATGTACAGAGGCTTATCCTGAATGTCTCGAAGTTTCGTATTGAGCTGTGTCCATTCATAGGGCTCCATTTGTCCCGTTTTTAGTTTATCACCAGGTAGTTCACAGACGTTGCTCAGAAGACGTTTAATGAGTTGTATAGCACTCATTTCTAGGTTGAAAAGGGCTACAGGTATATTGTGATCAATAGCCATGTTTTTCGCCATTGAGAGGACGAATGCAGTTTTTCCCATAGCGGGGCGAGCTGCAATGATGATCAAGTCAGAGCGTTGCCATCCCGCCGTAATGCGGTCTATTGCAGAAAATCCGGAGGGAATTCCACTGATACCACTACCTACGTTACGAGCCTCTTGTATCTCAGAGATTGTCTCCTCTAAGAGCGAATCGGCCCGACGAATCTCTTTTTGAATATTTTGTTTGGAGAGTTCAAATAGAGATGCCTCAGCCTCTTGCATTTGGGTTTCAGCCTCTATAGAATCTTCGTAAGCCTTGGTCAGTACATTAGAGGCAAAAGAAATGAGATTACGTCCTGTAGCCTTTCCGGCAACAATATGGGCATGGTATAACACATTGGCGGAGGCGCCGACACTCGTCGTCAGTTCTGCGATGTAAACCGCACCTCCGACTTCCTCCAATAGGTCGGAACGCCTAAGCTCCTCGGTAACTGTAAGCATATCAATCGGCTTTTGACTCACTTCCAATTCCCAGATCACTCTAAAGATGATCTCGTGAGCCTTGACGTAAAAACTTTCTGGTTTTAGGATAGCTGCAACATCCCCGATAACACCCGGTTCTAGGAGGATAGCTCCTAATACGGCGCGCTCCAACTCAATGGCTTGAGGAGGGATGTGCCCTTCGAGAGCTGTTACGGCATTTTGACTTGATGCTGTATTACTCTTTCGTCCCTTAGTATCTGACTTTGCCATCTTGTATCTTAATCCAATTTTAGTACTGCCAAAAAAGCCTTTTGAGGAACCTCTACGGTACCGATCTGCTTCATACGCTTTTTACCCTCTTTCTGCTTCTCCAGCAATTTTCGCTTACGAGAAATATCCCCTCCATAGCACTTAGCCGTAACATCTTTACGAACGGCTTTAATCGTTTCTCGGGCGATAATTTTTGCTCCAATGGCTGCCTGTATAGCGATATCGAACTGTTGTCTTGGAATCAATTCCTTGAGTTTTTCACACATGCGTCGTCCAAAGGTCACGCTATTATCTATGTGCGTCAAGGTCGAGAGGGCATCTACGGGCTCTCCATTGAGGAGAATATCCAATTTTACCAATTTGGATGGACGGAAATCACTGATATGGTAGTCAAAAGATGCATAGCCTCGAGAGATGCTTTTTAGCTTATCGTAAAAGTCAATTACGATCTCCCCCAAGGGCATATCAAATAGAACTTCTACACGATTACCCGAGATAAACTCCTGCTTGATAAGTATTCCACGCTTGTCCATACAGAGCGAGATGATCGGACCTATATAGGAGGCTTGAGTAATAATTGTAGCACGGATATATGGCTCATCGATATGTTCGATAAGTGTTGGATCCGGCAATCCTGATGGATTGTGGACCTCGGTCATCCCCCCCTTCTTATCATATACTTTGTAAGATACGTTGGGGACTGTTGTAATTACGTTCATATCGAACTCTCGGTCGAGACGATCTTGGATAATTTCCATATGAAGAAGTCCCAAGAAACCGCAACGGAATCCAAATCCGAGGGCTGCGGAGCTCTCTGGGGTAAAGGTCAGAGAGGCATCGTTTAGCTGGAGCTTTTCCAGCGAAGAGCGCAGGTTTTCAAAGTCTTCATTCTCAATGGGGTAGACACCTGCGAATACCATCGGCTTTACCTCCTCAAAGCCCTCTATCGCCTCCTTGGCAGGTCGTGCGATATGGGTAATTGTATCACCCACACGTACCTCTTTGCTTGTTTTGATCCCTGATATGATATATCCTACATCCCCGGTCTTAACTTCTTTACGAGGAGCCATATCAAGTTTAAGTACACCTACTTCGTCAGCCTCATACTCCATACCTGTTGCGATAAACTTGACTTTATCCCCCGTTTTAATAGAACCATTTACCACCTTGTAGTAGGCAATAATGCCCCGGAATGGATTGAATACAGAGTCAAAAACAAGACACTGAAGAGGCGCCTCAGGATCTCCAACAGGAGGGGGAACTTGCTGTACAATAGCATGAAGAATATCTTCTACACCCATCCCTGTTTTACCACTAGCTCGGATGATATTTTCAGCGGTCTCCCCGAGTAGATCTACGATCTGATCTTCGACTTCTTCAGGATTAGCACTTGCCAAATCGCATTTATTGATAATGGGGATAATGGTAAGATCATTTTCGATTGCCATGTAGAGATTGGAGATCGTTTGTGCTTGAATCCCTTGAGTGGCATCGACCACCAACAAAGCACCTTCGCAAGCAGCTATGGAGCGAGAGACCTCATAACTGAAGTCTACGTGTCCCGGAGTATCAATTAGGTTGAGGATATATTTTTCGCCATTCTCCTCATATTCCATCTGTATAGCATGGCTCTTAATGGTAATTCCTCGTTCGCGTTCGAGGTCCATATTGTCAAGTACCTGAGCTTGTAAATCTTTTCCCGATATGGTTTTGGTGTATTCGAGAAGTCGATCTGCAAGAGTACTTTTGCCATGATCAATATGAGCGATAATACAAAAATTGCGAATATTCTTCATTGAATGTACTTGTAGTGTTTTTTGTTTTAATGAGCAATCGAATGGGTGATGAGTTGTGCCGTAGTTCGTGCCACGGGATAGCGTCCGAGTTGTTTGCGGATATGACTATATCCCTCTGATATTTTTTCCTTGGATACGAGTAACCTTTCGATAGCTTGATGTAATTGTTGTGGGGTTACTTGTGCTGAGAGCAGTTCTTCGATGACAGGAGCTTGAGCTACCAAATTTACCAATGAAAAATAACGAATAGGAAATAATGAAAAGATCCAATTGACCAAAGAGAGACCGATACTTCGGTAACATACAATTTGGGGAGTCCCGATCAATGCTGTTTCTAACGTGGCTGTCCCGGAAGTTACAAGGGCAAAATCCGCTCCTGCCAAGAGGTCATAAGTACGATCAAAAAATACCTGTACGTTATATCCTTGAATCAAAGGCTTATAAAAGTCTAAGTCAAGCCCTGGAGCTCCTGCAATAATACAGGGATAAGTCGGGTAGTACGTATTTAGGGTCTTGAGCATTAGCGGTAGATTGCTTTTCACCTCACTCTGTCGACTTCCTGGAAGTAGAGCTACATATGGTTGTCCTGAGATGGGAAGATCTGCTATTCTGTCCTTTATTTCAGCCGTTCCCCATAAGTTCCAATATTTTCCGACGGCATCTACACAAGGATTCCCCACATAGTGTGCATTTACGCATCTTGATTTCAAGAAGTCTTGTTCAAAAGGGAAGATGCTAAACACCTGTGAACAATACCTCTTGAGATCTGCAACGCGCCCTTTTTTCCACGCCCATACTTTCGGAGGGATGTAGTAAAAAAGGGATGCTTTTGCAACTTTCTTATGAACGAACGGTAATATATAGCGGAAGTTAAATCCAGAATAGTCAATAGGAATAACAACATCTGGATTAAAATCAATGATCGCCTTTTGCACCTTCATCGCAGCTTTATGTATATCTGCAAGGTGAAGCAATACGGGAAAAAATCCCATGAATGCCATGGTGCGATAATGTATGATAGGGATATTACCAGCCTCTTTCGCCATCAGGTCTCCACCCATAAATGAGAATGTAGCACAAGAATCCTCTTGGCGTATAGCTCGGATAAGATGTGCCCCATGAAGATCTCCGGAGGCCTCTCCTGCTATCAGGAAATACCGCATAGCCCTTAAAGAATACTATAAAAGGATTTTCTGATCTGAAAAGGATGCTTCCAATTGAGCAAGTGTCGCCCGATCGGTCATATCAATACGGATAGGTGTAAGTGTAGCATAGCCCATCTCCAAAAAATCAAAGTCGGTATCGGGTGTATCCTCTGTTTTTGTCTGTTTTCCAGCCATCCAGTAGACTGGATTTCCCGATGCATTTGTTCCATGGACAAATTCATCCATAAAACGACCAACAGCTTGAGGAGCAATCCTAAGTCCGAGAGGCTTCTCTATAGGGAGGTTTAGGCTGAGTAACGTATGCAAGGGTAGCTCATTGTGCAACATCCATCGTACAATTGGTTCTGCATAAGCTATGGCATAACGCATCTCGGCATCCTCTCCATGATCATTTACAGAGATTGCTAAAGAGGGAATCCCTGCAATACAGCCCTCAATAGCGGCGCCAACAGTGCCCGAATAGATCACACAAATACCATCATTACGACCGTGATTGATCCCCGTTACAACGAGATCGGGACGCTGATTTTTAGGGAATAGAACATTAAGTGCAAGCTTGACACAATCCGCAGGTGTACCTGAACAACGGTACACTTGATACCCTTCTTCGTCCCTCATTTTAATCAATTTTAGGGGCAGAGTAGTGGTAATTTGAGACGAAGCTCCCGAACGGGGGCCGTCGGGAGCGACTAGGGTAACATCACCCATCTTACGAAGAAGCTCCGCTAGATGGGCGATCCCTGGGGCATGAATCCCATCATCATTGGAAATCAAGAAGTGGGGTCTATGAACGGACATTAACGATAAGATTTTGTTATTCTAAGTTATTCCTCCACATCTTCGGGGATGATTTCGTCCAATCGAACCTCATAGCGTAGGGCAGAGTAGGCTGGTACTCCTGAAGTACTTTTGGCACCATAAGCCAAATACCATGGGATAATAACCTCTGCATGATCTCCAACAACCATATTTTGCATAGCTATTTGTACTCCAGTAATGGCTTTATTCGTACCTCCTCTATTGAGGGACAATCGCAGCCCTTTTTCCTGATCGAAATTACCATCAACAGGAGTCTCTTTAGTAGAGGTTGGGATGAGCAGGTACATTGCATAATGTACAACAACCCGAGATGTCTCTATGGGATGTTCCTTTCCTTCTCCTTTTTTGATCCACTTTACAAATACGTAGGGCAAAGATCCATCGGTGGTAACTTTTTTGTATTCGCTATTGTTTTCATAATCGGAAAACGCCTTTTCATTACGACGTCTCCATTGCTCTGTGGAATCTACCTTACTTTGGCAAGATGTGAAGAGCGTTGCCAAGATGGATATCCAAGCAACACAAAAGATCTGTATGTTTTTTTTATTCATGACTGTCTGAAGCTATTTTACGTAAGAGCGTGCTCATATCAACCTTTTCGGCAATCGTTTTACGGAGTTCTGCGATGGCAACTCGATGTTGCTCCATCGTATCACGTTCGCGAATAGTGACCGTATTATCCTCCATACTTTGGTTGTCAATGGTAATGCAATAGGGTGTACCGATCGCATCTTGACGGCGATAACGCTTGCCAATGGAGTCTTTTTCGTCATACTGACACGTGAAGTCAAAACGAAGTTCACGAACAACCTCTTGAGCCTTTTCGTCAAGACCATCTTTACGAACCAACGGTAGGACGGCTAATTTGATCGGAGCAAGAGCTGCGGGGAGGCGCAAAACTATCCGCATTTCTCCATTGTCAGTTTGTTCTTCACAATAGGCACCACACATAAGGCTTAGGAAAAGGCGATCCACTCCGATAGAGGTTTCTACGACATAGGGTACATAGCTCTCTCCTGATTGAGGATCAAAATAGCGAAGTTTTTTACCACTAAACTCCTCATGACGGCTCAAATCGTAGTTGGTACGACTATGAATCCCCTCTACCTCCTTGAAGCCAAAAGGCATCTCATATTCGATATCTGTAGCTGCATTGGCATAGTGAGCCAACTTTTCGTGGTCGTGGTAACGGTATTTCTGATCGCCCAAGCCCAAAGACTTATGGAATGCCATACGCGCTTTCTTCCAATACTCAAACCACTTCATTTCCTCACCGGGAGCCACGAAAAACTGCATTTCCATCTGCTCAAACTCCCGCATACGGAAGATAAACTGGCGAGCCACAATCTCGTTACGGAAAGCTTTCCCAATTTGAGCAATTCCAAAAGGGAGTTTCATACGTCCTGTCTTCTGAACATTGAGGTAATTGACAAAAATCCCTTGAGCCGTCTCAGGACGGAGATAGATTTTAGAGGCACCTTCTGCCGTTGATCCCATTTCAGTAGCAAACATGAGGTTGAACTGTCTTACCTCAGTCCAATTGCACGTTCCACTAATGGGGCAGACAATCTTCTTGTCTAGTATGATAGACCGAATCGCTTCCAAGTCGTTATCATTGAGTGCTTGAGAGAAGTGCTCTAGGGTTTCGTTGTATTCTGTTACATACCCCAGCACTCGGGGATTGGTCTCCCGATAGAGCTTTGCATCAAAAGATTCCCCGAATCGTTTTGCCGCTTTGGCAATCTCCTTTTCGATCTTTTCTTCGACTTTGGCGAGATAGTCCTCTATGAGAACGTCTGCACGATAGCGCTTTTTCGAATCCTTGTTATCAATAAGTGGATCATTAAATGCATCTACATGTCCTGAAGCTTGCCAGATCTTAGGGTGCATGAATATGGCAGAATCAATCCCTACGACATTGTCATGAAGTAGAGTCATACTTTTCCACCAAAGCTCTTTGATGTTATTTTTCAGTTCTACGCCGTACTGACCATAGTCATACACAGCTCCCAATCCATCGTAAATCTCTGATGAAGGGAATACGAAACCATATTCTTTGCAATGCGATACTATTTTCTTGAAAAGATCTTCTTGAGCCATTTTTCTTACGATCTATGTTGTATATCTTTCTCAAAACCACCTCCTGTTACAGCAACTAGTGGCAGAGAGCCTCTAGTGACGAGTCTACAATGAGAGCGGTCTCTCCGCAAAAGTAATCATTTTATAGCGTATAAGTGTGTTTTGAGAAAGTGTCTCTGAGTTCGAGAAAAACTACTTGACTATCCCTATTGGGCTTGGGAGGATATGGATACGACGCTTTGAAAACTCCAAAAGAAAAGCCCCTCTAGGATATCTAAAATCCCAAAGGGGCTTTTAACAGCGAATTCCTCTTTAGTCAATTCTCTTTCGGATCAAGAGTGAAATTGAAGCGACCAAAGGGAATTTTCTTCGAATAGAAGATTTACTTCAGATCAAGATTTGCACCGGGTTTGAAGTGAACCACCTTACGTGCAGCAATTTTAATTGTTTCACCCGTACGAGGATTTTTGCCTTCACGAGCTTTTCTTTCAGATACCGAGAAAGTTCCAAATCCTACGAGAGGAAGTTTGTCGCCCTTTTCCATCGTTTCTTTTACTACTTCTGTAAAAGCATTTACAGCCTTCTGAGCGTCTACCTTAGTGAGGCCTGCCTTTTCTGCAACTGCAGCGATAAATTCAGTCTTGTTCATTGGGTTTCGTATTAATAATTTCTTAGTTGTACAATGAGTATGCTCTTCGCTTGTTTTTCTCGATTCCTTTCAAACGAATGAGCCTTCAGTATTGCCTTTTCCCCATCTCTATGGATCTATTAGAGCATTCAGATCTCCTTTCTTTTCCAAAAGTAATAATAAATCTGATTCTAACCCCCTTTAACCTAGAATTAATTCAAAAAAAGACTCCTTTTTCTGTATTATCTAGCATCAGACTCCCTAAAAAGGCATTTCAGAGAGTAGTTTTTCGACAGAGATGTCAGCATCAATTTTTTGAAAATCTTGTTTCTTAAGCCAAGTTATCTGTTTGCGTGCATATATGCGAGTACTCCGTTTTATCTTCCGTAAAGCCTCCTCCAAGGTACACAGACCATCAAAGTATTGGAATAATTCTTTATACCCAATCGTATTGAGAGCATTAAGATCTCGATATTCGTAGACAGACCGGGCTTCTTCGATCCACCCCTGCTCAATCATTTGATCTGTTCGTTGATTGATTCGTTCATATAGAACCTCTCGGGGACGGGTCAACTCTAAAGGTACGATTGTAAATGGTCGTTGTTTATGTGGGTTTGTTCGGAAAGAGGATAACTGTTTACCCGTACTATAAAAAAACTCTAGCCCATGAATGATCCGTTTGTGGTTTTTCCGATCCACAACTTGCAGATAGGCTTCATCTACCTTACTCAATTCTTCAAGGAGAGGAGCAAGGCCCTCCTCTTCATACCGCTTATTAAGAGACTTCCTTATCCCCATATCAATATCGGGCATATCGTCGATACCATGCGTAATGGCATTGATATAGAGCATCGAGCCACCCACAAGTAATACAACGGGATGACTCTCTAATAAATTTTGAATAAGGGGGATTACTTCACTCTCGTAGCGAGCTACATTGTAAGTATCATGTATAGAAATCGTACCAACCATGTGGTGAGGGATTTCCATGCGCTCGGCCATCGTTGGAGCAGCCGTACCAATAGGCAGTTCTTTGTAGATCTGTCGAGAGTCTACGGATATGATGGGGGCTGAGAAGTGGCGAGCTAATCCAAAAGAAAGGTTCGTCTTTCCAACTCCAGTAGGGCCGGTAATTAGAAGAACAATACCTTTTTGAGAAATCGAACTAGTAGATTGAATTATCACTATATAGGTCTTCAGATCCAAACTCGTCGGAGTAAGAGAGTTCATCTTCGTCCAAAGAAAAGTCAAGAGCTCCCTCCTCTTCAAGAGCTAAATCAGAGGTTTCTGCAAAGATTAGAGCATTCATCTCCTCCTCTGATAACATCGGATTAGGAGCTTTTCCTTTGCTTCTTACAATCCTCTTACTATTCTCTGTTTGGGCGCAATCACCAACAAAATTGACAAAGAAACAGCGTTCTGCAAGCGAATCAAAAACATAAACCAATTGTACCTCTTCGTTATTAATAATGGACGCGAGATTTGTCCCTTTCATTGTATCTGCCTTGTTCTCAGCATCTTCATCGTTGGTAATCTCTTTCAAAACATTGTAGTCTTCGTCACACAACAAGAATGAGGTAAAAAGATCCTTTGGATAATCTACTGATTGCAAAATGAGCAGATGTAGGTCAAAAAGTGTCGCCGTATCCTCAATCTCCAGAAGTCGTTCAAATTCATCGCTCTCGGGAGATAGTAGTAACAATCTAAAAGCCATTGTGTATTCTTAATTACGATGAATCCCAATTAGAGTCATAAATTCTTCACGGGTACGGGCCTCCTCAAAAGCGCCCGTGAAGTCGCTAGTTGTAGTGAGCGAATTTTGTTTTTCTACTCCGCGCATTTGCATACACATATGTTGAGCCTCAATAACAACAATTGTTCCTAACGGGTTTAACGTATTTTGGATACAATCTTTAATTTGCGTTGTGAGTCGTTCTTGGACTTGTAAACGACGGGCAAAAACATCTACGACACGTGGTATTTTGCTTAGTCCCGTAATATATTTGTTGGGAATGTAACCTATATGAGCTTTGCCAAAAAATGGTAACATATGATGTTCACACATGGAGAAGAAATCGATATCCTTCACGATAACCATCTGCCGATATTCCTCTCGAAACATGGCAGATCTGAGGATCTCTTCAGGATCTTCTCGATATCCTTTAGTCAAAAAGCGCAGAGATTTGGCGACCCGCTCGGGGGTCTTGATCAAGCCCTCACGAGTAGGATCTTCTCCAATCATCTCTAATATACGATACTGAAGCCCTTTCATCTCTTCCATCTCTTCGGGGGATAGTTGAGGGTCAAATGTGGATTGTTTGTTCACTAGTTTATTACTCTTATGTTATCTTGAACAATATACAACTCAGGAGCAATATCCGGAATAGACCTTTTGAGTTCTTGCATTGCTTTCTGAGCTTCTTCTTTTGTTTTGAAATCTCCCACAGACAAGCGCCAAAATGGTGATTTATAGGTCACGTAGCATCCAAGTGTCGGATTTGCAGCGTTTATTATTTTAGCACGACGGTAAGCCTCTTGCTTGGACTTGGCCAAATTTCCCGTATAGGCTTGTATACGATAGCCTTGCTGACTGCGTGCTGTGCGCGTGCTCTCCCCTCTCCCCTCTCCATGACTTGTCTGCTTTTGTGTGGTAGAGCCGACAAGCCTTTTGATATCATCTGGTTGGGAGAGTTCGATATGTCCGGTGCCATTCCCTTTTTGAGCCAATGCCTCAAAAATATCATTGATGTTGTATTCCTTTGCTGATTGGGCATGGGCACGTTGTGGGTACCAACCTAGGAGCAAAAGGAATACCAAAGCCACCCCTTTTAGGAAGTTGCGGCATTTGGTATTTTTATGGATTTGATGCGACACGTTCTTTCTTATTTATTGAAAGCTTGAATAATCGGGAGAAAGGAATCAACGGCAAGGGCAGCCCCTCCAATAAGACCTCCATCAACATCAGGATTAGCAAATAACTCCTTTGCATTAGATGCTTTGCAACTACCTCCATAAAGAATGGAGCAGTTATCTGCCACCTCTTGTCCATATTTTTTTTCCACAAACTGGCGAATATGCGCATGCATCTCTTGGGCTTGTTCGGGAGAAGCTGTACATCCTGTACCAATGGCCCAAACGGGTTCGTATGCCAAGATTATCCTAGAAAAATCTGTGGAAGAGAGGTGGAATAAAGCCTCTTCAAGTTGCTTTTCAATTACTTGGAAGTATTTATTGGATTCGCGGTCTTCGAGTTGTTCTCCAACGCAGAAGATGGGAGTCAAGTTTTCAGCAAGAGCCAAATCAACTTTTGTGGCAAGTATAGAACTTGTTTCGTGGTAATACAGACGACGTTCAGAATGTCCAATAATGACATAGCTGACACCACTAGCCGACAACATGGAAGGCGCAACCTCTCCCGTATAGGCACCACTTGTATGATCAGCACAATTTTGGGCACCAAGTCCGATAACAGTTTGATCAATACGCTCTACCATAGATACTAAGTGGAGGAATGGAGGAGCAACGATTACTCTACATTTAGGAGTTTGCTTTTTGAGCTCCGTTTGTAGAGCATCAACCAATTCAAGACCTTCTTGAACGGTCTTATTCATTTTCCAGTTACCGGCAACAATCTTTGTTCTCATAATAATAAACTTATTTAGCAGAGGTAGAAATCTTTCAATCCTGTGTTCCATTTACTAAAGAGACTCCTATTGGTTCTCTGGAGGTAGATCGAATCACAAGAAAAACAGATGTTAAAATAAACCAGACAACAAGCAAGATGGAACGTAGCAGATACCCCTCTTTGCGAACACCTTGGTTGTATGTTTGATCAATATACTTATCAATAGATTCAGTCTGTTCAGGAAGATCGTATGCATTGATCTTGCGGATAATAACTCCATCTTTAAGGAATAGGATAGATGGAACTCCTCGAGCAATGGTCTTGATCGTCGTAGCGTCCAAGAATAGGGTAGGATAGGAGGCCAATGTTTCTTGCTTCCAGCTATCTTCCTCCTCCGTAGAGGATCCCGAGAGTGCGAAAAGTGTAATCCCTTTTTGTTCGGATAGTGCGTACAATTGATTGAGACGATCGCCATATTTGGTCGATACTTTGGCCCAACTGGGTGTTACGACAAAGATCATATCACCTGCAATACTCAAGATGTTGTGAGTCACATCTTCCGTACCATTAAAGAGCACAAAGTCCGTAACGGGAGGTATATATCCCTTAGAAATTAGCTTTTCTTTTCGCTCAATATAGTTCCAAGTACTATCGGGTAGGTGATCTATGTCAAATGTTTTTTGTACCCCCTCTTTTTCATATACAAACTCATAAGTGTATTCATCCTGTGGGGCATCATCTGGAATCAGGACCAGTGACGGAAGGGACTCTCCCACTTTGTATGGGCGAAAGTCCAATACGGGCAAATGGAAGTAGTTCGCCATGGTAAAGACAAGGATCGAACTCAATGCCAATAGTCCTCCGAAAAACTGCATTTTCTTGGATGCAAAAGCCCTGTGGGTGTAGCGATATCCTATTAGGTAAATGATTGTAGCAGACAGTAATACAATGTTTTTTTCAAAAGTCTGCCAATTGGTCAACTTGAAGGCATCTCCGAAGCAACCACAATCCGACACAGGATTGTAGAGTGCGAGATAGAGGGTTAATGTAGTCATAAAAGACATAAACCCTACGGATATCCACCCCAAGAATTTACGCCACAGTCCCATAAAAAGACAAGCCCCCAAAAAGAACTCCATGGAGGAAAGTAGTATGGCTATGACTAGTGCATACGGTACAAAAAAAGTCAGGTGGAAAGCCGTAAGGTACTCTCCAACCTTGATACCCGATCCTACAGGATCAATCGCCTTTACGACACCAGAAAAAATCAGCGTAAGGGCGAGTAGATATCGTGCTGTCTCAAAGAGAATATGTTTCAGAGATAACTTCATCCTTCTACCACAAGCCTAATGAGAGCGAAGATAGCATAATTCGCCACATCCATGTAATTAGCCTCAATTCCTTCAGAAACTAATGTCAAACCATGATTATCTTCTATCTGTTTGGTTCGCAAGATCTTAGACAAAATGAGATCAGTAAATGAGAAGACACGCATGGTGCGCCATGCCTCGCCATAATCATGATTTTTATCCAACATCAATTCAAAGGTACTCTTTGTAATTCGATCGTACAACTCAATAGCCTCTTCCGTAGAGATATCTACATTATCGGTATCTCCCAATAGGAGTTGGATTTGTCCCATAATAGCGTAGTTGAAGATCCCTATAAATTCGGGAATAATCCCCTCATTTACCCGGGCTTCGCCCAATCGCTCCAGACTGCGTATGCGCATGACCTTTATGTATAGTTGGTCGGTTAGGGACTCATGGCGAAGTACACGCCAAGCCACTCCGTAGTCCTGCAGCTTCTTACAATAAAGCGAACGACAAGTTTCCAATACTTGCAGATATTGACTCCGCGTTAGGTCTAGATCGTGTACCATAAAGATGTATTCTTAAACCGTATTACTTTGTATGAAGAGGGAGCAAAGCAAAGTCCAAAACTTGTTGAATATCATCAATATAATGGAATGTAATCCCTTTCGTATAGACTTCGTTTATCTCCTCAATATCTTTTCTGTTTTCCGATGAAAGGAGGATGTCTTCAATCCCGGCACGTTTGGCTGCCAAGATCTTCTCTTTTACTCCACCTACGGGGAGTACTTTGCCTCGCAATGTAATTTCTCCGGTCATCGCAATACGCTCTCGCACCAATCGTTGCGTAAAAGCTGATACGATAGAAGTAACCATCGTAATACCGGCGGATGGACCATCTTTCGGAATGGCTCCTTCGGGTACGTGGATGTGCAATTCATTGTTTGCAAATAACTCTGGATCAATCTCTAGTTCAATGGCATGAGAACGGATATAGTTCAACGCAATAATTGCCGACTCTTTCATTACGTCTCCCAAATTACCCGTGAGCGTAAGACGGCAGTCTTTACCTTTATGGAGGCTTGATTCGATGAAAAGAATCTCTCCACCCACACTTGTCCATGCCAGACCGGTTACAACCCCTATATATTTATTCCCTTGATATACGTCACGCGAGAATGGCGCCACACCGAGGTATTCTTTAAGTTCATTTTGCTTGATCGAAATATTATAGGAATCTTCTGCAACGACCTTTTTGGCTACTTTACGCATGATTGCGGCAATTTGCTTGTCCAAAGAACGAACACCGCTCTCACGTGTATAGCGTTCGATAATCGTTTCTAGCACTGAATTACTAATTTTTACCTGAGACTTGGTTAATCCGTGCTCCTCTAATTGCTGAGGAATTAGGTGACGCTTGGCGATCTCGATCTTCTCTTCAGTGATGTATCCCGATACTTGAATGAGCTCCATACGATCCAGCAACGGGCGTGATATGGTACCTAGGGTATTGGCTGTGGCGATAAACAACACATTGCTCAGATCGAAATCTACATCAATATAGTTATCGTGGAAAGCGTTGTTTTGCTCCGGGTCCAATACCTCTAGAAGGGCAGACGAAGGGTCTCCCTTGTAGTCGCTACTTACCTTATCGATTTCGTCCAATACAACCACAGGATTGGCCGTTCCCGCCTTTTTTATTGCTTGGATAATACGCCCGGGCATAGCACCGATATATGTACGTCTGTGACCCCGTATCTCGGCCTCGTCATGTACTCCTCCGAGAGAGATACGGACATATTTTCGTCCTAAACTCTCTGCAATACTTTTTCCCAAGGAGGTTTTTCCTACTCCCGGAGGTCCCCACAAGCAAAGTATAGGGGACTTTAGATTCTTCTTTAGATGGAGTACGGCCAAGTGCTCTATGATACGTTCTTTGATCTTTTCAAGTCCGAAGTGATCTCGATCCAAGATTTTTATGGCGCGCGAGAGGTTAAATTGATCTTCGGAGTATTCATTCCAAGGGAGATCCAATAATGTTTGTAAGTACTGATACTGTACAGCGTAATCGGGGCTCTGAGGATTGTAGTTTGCGAGTCGGTGTAATTCCTTTGCAAAGACCTTGGCAGTTTCCTCATTCCACTTTTTCTGTTTTGCTAGGATCTCTAGATCGTAGAGGTCAGAGTCCATACCACCATCAATCCCCAGTTCTGACTGTATTGCATTGATTTGTTGACGGAGGAAGAACTCTTTTTGATTTTGTTCGATAGTTTCCTTGGCTGTCGAGCGAATCTCATTTCGGATAGAAAGCAACTGATTCTCTTTGTCCAAATAGGCTAGTAGAAGTTCCGCCCTATTTTTCAGAGAACGGCACTCTAAGAGTTCCTGTTTAATGGGGAGCTTCAGTGCAGTACATTGGGCAACGAAATTGACCATGTGCAAGGGATCTTCGCTCTCCCACACATTGCTGAATATCTCTTTAGGTATGTGATCGTACTGATGAGAAATGTTCTTTTTAGAGAGCTCTAGAATATTTGCAATAAGTCCTTTGAGGTAAGCACTCTCCTCTTCGTTATCCTTGTGTATAATATCGGGATAGCCTTTTGCTTCGACAAAGGTGATTGCTTTACTTGTGTCTACGGATTGTATACGTATGCGTTTTATCCCGAGGATTATACAGTGGGTAGCCTCCTCTTCGTTAGAGAGGATGCGGATTAACTTACAAAGTACACCACATTTGTAGGAAGACCTTTTGGCTCCCTCTGCATCTTCAATCTCCGATTGGGTTGTTGCTACAACAAAATACCCATTCTTACTACGTACCTCTCTGAGCAATCCAAGATCATATTCTGAGACAAACTCAAAAGGCATGGCAAGACTTGCAAACATAACCATCGTGTTGATGGGCAGGAAGGGAAGGGGAGTCTTGAGGATTTCGGACACATTCGCTTCGCCCAAATACTCAGCCATTATGGGAAATGGCAGTGGAAAGGGGATATTTGCTTTTGGAGCAAAGTTGAACAAATCTGCCCAATTCGTATTCTTATCTTTCTTCATTCTCTATTATACAGTCGTCTATCTTTCGAGTGACTTTTAAGGAACACTCTTTTGTTGGTGGCTAGATGGTTATCATCTTTACGTTGCCTTACCACTTATTGTAATGGATGCAAACACTAGCCTCTTTCCTCTTTTTGGAGCGTTTTTTATCTAACGAATAACCTACTGAGATATCGAATAGTACCTTTTTATTCTTGGGAATGCCAAGCAACTTCGCAACCTCACGCCCATTGAGCCACCCCACAATACACGATCCCAAACCCTCAGCTTCTAGGGCAAGTACGAGGTGTCCGATCAAAATTCCCAGGTCGTAGGGTACATAGTCTATATTGCGAAACGTTTTGCCCATTGTGGAGGCTAAGAAACTCGGTCTATCACCTATGATAAGCAAGTGTACGGGTGCTTCTTCTAAAAACTTATTCTGTCCCATCATGCCCGTGCGAGCAGCCTTAGCCACCTGCTGAGACAGCTTGGAATCGTTTACTACAACAATCTGCCAAGGCTGTTGGTTCGTTGCCGACGGAGCGAGTAGCGCATTTTCTACAACACGCTGTATTGTTTCGTGATCTACCGGGCGTTGCGTATCATAACGTCTATCGCTTTGCCTTTGACGGAAAAGCGTATATAAATCCTGAGCATTCATCTCTAGACTAGTATTTATGTGGTGGATGTGTGTCGGAATTTACTTCCATATTCCCCTCAATCGAAATCCTTTAGTTTCGCTAGGTATTTACCGATGATGTCGAACTCTAGATTAACCACACTTCCACGCTCAATATAACGAAAATTGGTATGCTCCAATGTATAAGGGATGATAGCGACTTCAAAGCTATCATCTGTCGAATTACACACTGTAAGGCTAACCCCATTGATACAAACAGAGCCTTTTTCCACAGTGGTGTATCCCTTGCGAGCCATATCGGGCGTGACTTGATACTTGAATTGGAAATAGTGACTACCGTCAGCTTCACGACGATCTACGCACGTAGCCGTACAGTCTACATGCCCCTGTACAATATGACCGTCTAGACGACTATTGAGTAGCATACTGCGCTCTACATTGACGAAGTCGCCTACGTGTAAAAATCCGAGATTGGATCTATCTAGGGTCTCCTGAATTGCTGTTACCGTATAGGTCTTGTCCTCTTGTAGTGAAACTACGGTGAGACAAACACCATTATGTGCGATGCTTTGATCTATGGCAAGGGATTCCTCAAAAGGAGAGGAGAGTGTAAAATGAATATTCCCTTCTTCTCGACAAATACTAGTGACTTGGGCTGTACCCTCGACTATTCCAGAAAACATATTCTATATATCAATTTATTCTTCGCAAAGGTAACAATTATCGCGCAATGCAGTCCTTCAGCCTCGACAAACCTAAGCAAATGGATGCATACATGGTGTATATTGGTGAAAGATTCAGAAGAGTTGGTAGAGGTAGGATAGCTTAACAACTACGGACATCTCACTTGCCTTACTATAAGGATCTGAAACTGTTGTATTAAATATATCATTGAATCCGTAATAGAAACGCCCCTCCAGTTCAATTCGATTTTTTCCGAATGAGAATGCGAGCAAAGGGCCTCCTACAAGCCCCCACGCTAGGCGATGAGAAGCTAAAGTCTCATGTCTTGTCATTTCTCGTTCAGTAAACCCTGAACCTTGAGTCCAACTTTTTTCTCCCAACATGTATCCAACTTGAGGTCCCATCTTAATACCAAGACGCACCATCCCAATGGGGTAGAATAGTTGGCATAAAAGGGGCATTTCAATGAAGTGCATGCGTCTAGAGTAGGCAAGCTCTGTTCGAGGAGCTGAGAACTGTTCGGACCAACCTCGAAGGGCATAATTCAATTCGAAGGAGATCGCTGTATAGGGACTATTCTCCACGGAGGCAGAGATCCCTGAAGTGCATCCAAAAATCTGCTTCTGGGGCACTCTTGGCATAAAGGCTATTTGGGAGAGTGTTGCTCCCAGAGAACCGCCCACATGCAGAGAGGGTGCTACAATACTCGGTTCGGTGACTTGCCCCCTTAACGAGACAACAGTTAGAAGAGAGAAAAGGAGTGAGATCCCGATCTTTTGCAATAAAATCCGATGAAAGGACATAAAGACTTTTCGCTTAGAATATCACTTGGTGTCGAGTTCCAGAACCATCAGAATCCAAATTGATGAAAAACACACCGACATTGGTAAAGTGATTTTCGCCTTCTGCTTTTCGGAAAATGAAGTCACTTTGTAGTCCATCGTGAGGAATTCCCCCGAAGTATTGCGGAATTTGTGATGCATAAAGAGCCCAAGCCCATACAAAGTAGTTGGCAACATCATAACCCAAAACGGCATACTTAGGATACCCTTCTAGGTTGGGTCGGTTGTACCATTTATTGTAATTCCGAGCAAAATCGATACACTCCTTTTGGGTTTCATCAAAATAGAATGAAGAGTATATTGTACTACCCATACTACCCACTTTTTTTCTAAAATCTATGCCATAAGACTGCCATTCGGGATAACCAAACATATGGATGTGAGTGCTATTACCGAATTTCTTTTCGATAGACTTTATGATAATTTGCGTTGGTTCTTTTCGACCATCATTGAGCATAACGATCGTTTCCACACCATCATCTTCAAAGCCCCAATTACCAGCTTTAGCATCATAGAAGCTACAGGTCTTGTAGGCAATTTTCTCTTGGTTAAGTCGCTTTTTGAGGGCATCTATCACGGGAGTGTGGTTCCCTGACGGATGCTCTACGAAAACAACTCTGCGTTTATATACCTTATCTGCAAAAGCCAAGGAGAGATAGGGATAAAGATCTTTCTGAGCAGGATTCAATTGGTAGACTGCAGGGCTATACTGATTGGTCGAGTTTTGAGCAACAAAAGGAGACACATAGATCACATCACGCTTGTCTACATACTGGGCTAGCTTCTTGGTAGCAGATTCGGAGTGCCCCCCTATGATTATATTGGCAGACTTCAACTTGCCCTCATCAATGAGTTGTTGTATCGCCTGCTCCCTCTCAGCATGAAATACTTCGATAGAGGCAGAGACCCCCCTTTCCTTTAGATTCAGGATACCCATTAGGAAGCCTTCATAGAAGTGTACGTAGCGTGCAGGACCATTTTTGCCTACGGGTAAGAGTAGGGCAATACGAACGCTATTCTGACGTACTTCGGAATTCTGCTTAACGCTGCCAGATTCTCGCTTAAAACTTTCTTGGGCAATAATTATAATTTTACCAGCCTCTATATGGTCTGCATTTAGGCCTGGATTTAACTTTAAAATAGCCGGAACTGTTGTACCGTATCGCCGAGCGATCGCATAGAGAGTATCCCCGGTCTCTATAATGTGTTGGATTCCTTTAGCAGGCGATGCTTCTTGTGTTCCCTTTTTTGAGGGATTAGTTTTATGGTTCTCTTTGGACGGAATAGGAATTTTCAGCTGCTCTCCGATACGAATCCCATATTCAGACCCCGGATTTAAGCGATAAATCTCCTCCTCAGAGACTTTATATTTACGAGATATAGAGTAAACAGTCTCCTTTTCTTGTACCGTATGAACGTGAGATTGCCCCTGCGCCAAAAGTTGGGATGAAGTAAGCAAGAGTATAATGGAAAAAACTATACAAAGGAGTTTAGAACTCATTATGTGTGATAAATTCATATGCTTTACACTTATGTCTTGGCTGCAAAGATAGTAATCACTTAGCAAAGAGCTTCTAACTTCTTCCAACTCTCTCTCCCTGAGTACACTTTATCAGAGTGGATCTATATCGTAGAGAATATGGGACCGTCGAGCTTCTATCGAGGTTGCTTCTAACTGTCTCTGCATCTGAAGTAATACGGTTCTAACTTGTGAAGTAGAGTAGTGTGGATCTATTTTTAGGGTCAAATGACGGATATTCCAAAGCCGAACATAAGAAACATATGGTTTGATAGGACCCAGTACATCGGCCAGCATTGAGTGGTTCTTTAGTAGGAGCAAAAAGTGCGTTGCCACGGATACTGCATCTTTCTCCTCTTTACTTTTGATAATTATATTGATCAAACGCTTGTAAGGAGGGAAGCCAAAAACAGAACGTTCCAAGAGTAGTGAGCGGATATACTCATTCCTACTATGATTATTCGATTGTAGCAACAGTTGGATCAGGGGACGTTCAGGATCTTTGGTTTGTAAGATCATTTGGGAATCGGGATATTGGACTGATAGGCGATACAACAGAGAGAAGACAAATTCATCTGTTCTAAAATCAGGAATTGCCAGCATTTGATCCAATTGTGGCACAGCAACAAGTCCTACCTCTCTAATAGATAGAATATTGGACAGCATTTGTGTGCCGACATACAGCGAAGCATCCCCCCTTTCAATCTCTTGATAGATGTTTTTTCGTTTGCTCTTGGCATTGGTTGTATCAGCATCAATACGTATGATTTTCTCTTGAGGATAGCATTCTGTCAAACACTCTTCGATACGTTCAGAGCCATAGCCGATCTTTTGTAATACCTCTTTTGGAGCACCGCAATGGGGACAAGCAGAAGGACTATCCTGATGAGTTCCGCAATAGTGGCAATTAAGGGTATTGCCTGATTGATGATATGTAAGGCTGACATCGCATTGAGGGCATCGGATGCTATTGCCACACCTCTTGCATAGAAGGTAGGGGGCATATCCACGTCTAGAACTTAAGACCAAGACCTTTTTCCCCTTCCGCAATGTATTCGAAATAGCTTGCTGTAAAGGAATGCTTAGCAATGACGCGAATCTTTGGCGTTTAGTTGCATATTCATAAGCTAAATCAACGACCTTAATTGAGGCTCTGGGAGAGGATTCAGAAGAGTATTCAGCAAGGAACTTACCTTGCTCTACATTGTAAAATGCCTCTACCGAGGGGGTAATGGAAGTTAGTAAAAGCGGAATTTTTATTTTGGTTGCCCGATAAATCAAGTAATCACGGGCATTGAATCGGGGGGTAGAGTCCTTCTGTTTGTATAGAGAATCCTGCTCTTCAGCGATGATCACTAGCTCTACTCCTCGCAGAGGAAGTAATCCCGCCATGCGATTTCCGACAAGCAATAACGGCTCATCACCTTCTAACAGACGGTAACGCAAGGAAGCTCGCTCTCGATCAGTGAGATCGCCTGTATAGAGGAAGAGAGGCGTCTCTCTAGGAAGTCCTAGAAGCCGACATAAAACCTGCGGATCTCCCTCAACACCCTTGCTTTGAGGCAAAAGCAGTAGCACTCGTCCCCCAGAAGATAGTACCTGTGCGGCATAATGGCCAATACAATGCAGTTCATCTTCTAAATGGGTTGCCGCATAGTAATTGGGACGATCGACCTCAAGAGAGGGAAGTGATACCAACGAATAGGCTATTGATCCTGTATGAGTAGGTTGAGGTTGTTGTAATACACGTTCCAAAATTCCCTCTTTGAGCAATAGACTAAGCAGATGTTTTTTATTTGGATTATCACCTACGAGTGTCCGCTCTGGCACCAAATCAGCCTCCTTTTTAGAGGAGGTTTGTAGTGTAATAAGATCGTACAATAATGACAGTCGAGCCGGTCTCTTTTTATATGCTTGTATGAGTTCTTCCAATGTAGCTTCGTTTTGGTAGGGCTTGGAGAAATGTAAATACCATTCCCCGATATGTTTATTTACTCCCCGAACCTGCTCTTTAGAAGTAAATATCCCATATTGAACCAAGCGATCGAAGAGGACAAGTTTGTTGCGTCCCGGGATGTATGTTAGCAATTGGTCGAATGGAAATTTCTGCTTGTGTTGTACTCTCAGGGTCTCTAGCAATTCATTTTCTGAGCGAGATAGTGAGGATGTGAGATCTGCTTTGTCAAAATCAATGTAGACCTCTGTTTTACTCTCGGGCAACAAGATGGGTGGAATAGCTGCACGTACGAAGTCTCCCATCGTCGCCATATAATAAAAGGCCCCCCATGACCATGAAGCGATTTCCTCTTCACAGACAATAGGAGACCTATCGGGTAAATATAAAATGGATTTTAGTTTGGTTGAATCTACACCTTGAGGGAGTGTTTCGTCTAGAGAGGCAATAATCCCAACATAAATCCTTTTAGAGCCAAATTGCACGACACAGCGCATTCCGATCTCGATCTCTTCTTGATACTCAGGAGGCACGTTATAATGATAGGTTGTACCCAACTGAAGAGGGAGCAGAACGCTTGAGTACATCTTACCCGGCTACTTGAGACAGATATTGGTGCATATTGCGGGCGGCTTCTCGGCCATCTCCCATTGCTAATATGACGGTAGCTCCTCCGCGAACGATATCGCCTCCTGCATACACATCAGCTAAGTCCGTTGCTCCTTTTTCATTGACTACAATTGTACCTTTTGGGCCAATCTTAAGTCCTGATATTGCATTGGGAATTAACGGATTTGGAGAAACACCAATACTAACAATAACGACCTCTACGGGGATCTCCTCGATAGCATTTGGTGTGGGAATAGGCTTACGACGTCCAGAAGCATCAGGTTCACCGAGGTGCATTTTCTGTAAACGCATTCGGGCTACACGCCCATTTTCGTCTGCAGTATACTCAATAGGATTGTGCAGGGTGAGGAATTCAACTCCCTCCTCTTTGGCATGAACAATCTCTTCGAGACGTGCCGGCATCTCTTCTTCGCTACGACGATAAACAATCATTGCCCGTTTTGCTCCCAGTCGTTTTGCCGTACGGACACTATCCATTGCTGTATTGCCACCTCCAATTACGGCAACATTTTGTCCTCTAAATACGGGAGTTTCACTTTGATCTGCTCCGGCATTCATCAGATTCACTCGTGTGAGGTATTCGTTAGACGACATCACACCTATGAGATTTTCTCCCGGGATATTCATAAAATTGGGCAATCCGGCTCCCGATCCAACGAATAACCCAGCAAATCCCATATCATGAAGATCTTCGTAAGATATTGTTGCACCAACAATGGTATTAGTCTCAAATTGGACGCCCATCTGTTTAAGTAATTCAATCTCAGCGTCTACAACATAATTGGGAAGACGATACTCAGGGATTCCATACTTGAGAACACCTCCAATTTCGTGGAGAGCCTCGAAAACGATCACTTCGTATCCAAATTTTGCCATATCGCCAGCAAAAGACAATCCTGCGGGTCCACTTCCCACAACTGCAACCTTTTTTCCCGTAGAGGGAGCTATTATTGGCTCCTCCACGGCTTGATGCTCTCGAGCCCAATCAGCTGCAAAGCGTTCCAAATAACCGATGGCGACAGCTTTTTTCTTCATTGAAAGATAAACACATCGGCTTTCACACTGACGTTCCTGAGGGCATACACGACCGCAAACTGCGGGCAAACTTGTTGTTTCTCGCAATGTCTTAGCTGCAGATCTGAAGTCGCCTCTCTCAATCTCTTTGATAAAAGAAGGAATTTGGATTTCCACAGGACATCCCTCCATACAAGTAGGTTTAGCACAATCAAGGCATCGACGCGCTTCCAATAGAGCCTGCTCTTCAGTCAATCCTTGATTCACTTCTTCGGTTAGAGAGGTGATGCGATACATTGGATCCAACTCTCGCATATGGACACGATCAATGGCAGTCCGATCTTTGGGAGAGTAGGTTTTGCGCAATGCTTCTCTCCATGGCATATTGCGACGCTTCGCAATTATCTCCTTTATTTCCATTGTATTTATTGACCAAGATCTTTATAAGAACGAAGACGCATGAGTAACTCGTCAAAATCCACTTGATGGGCATCAAACTCAGGACCATCAACACAAACAAACTTCCGTTCGCCTCCGATTGTTACTCGACAAGCTCCACACATCCCTGTGCCATCAACCATTATAGTGTTGAGTGATGCAACGGTAGGAATGTTGTGTTTAGCCGTAAGGGCTGATACGAACTTCATCATGATGGCAGGGCCAATCGTGACACATTTATCCACATGCTCTCGCTGTATGACTGACTCAATCCCTTCGGTCACAAGTCCCTTTTTTCCCAATGATCCGTCATCAGTCATAATGATAACCTCATCACTGACCTGTTTCATCTCCTCTTCTAGGATAATGAGTTCTTTGGTGCGAGCTGCAAGTACAACGATAACCCGATTCCCTTTGGCATGAAATGCTTCGACAATAGGCAAAAGAGGAGCAACTCCAACTCCTCCACCGGCACAAACCACTGTACCTATGCGTTCGACTTCAGTTGGCCGTCCCAAAGGTCCTACGACATCATGAATATACTCTCCTTCGTTCAAATTGATAATCTTCTGAGAAGAGTTTCCAACCCCCTGCACAACCAGTGTAATGGTTCCCTGTGTTATATCCGCACTTGCTATTGTTAGAGGGATACGTTCGCCATGAGCATCTGCTCGTACAATTACAAAGTTACCAGCACGCCTTGCCTTTGCAATCCGAGGAGCCTCGATACGCAACATAGCAACATTGGGCGAAAAGTATTTCTTCTCTACAATTAAATTCATTTTTCTCTCTAATGTTGTATGGTGAAGAATCGGTTACAATCCCGGCCAAAGATGTGAGCAATCTTTGGGAGATGTAGCCTCAACCTTTTGTTCTATTGCATCGTCTAAATTATGAAAGAAGTCGAATTGGGTATACTCTTCCAATTCATCAATGGAACAAGCTAGAGAACCGACTCCTTGCTCTTGACGACTTCGTGCCTCATGACTGATCCAAAACCCAAGAGCTCGCCACATTCCATTTTTTTCGGCCAATACGGCCATCCAATAATTTCGTGGTACGGAAATCTTCCCTCCTGCGAGAGTAGGATAAATCCCCTTGGGGGTTAGCGTTCCACCTTTGGCAATGTACATTTTATCCGTTAGTTCGGGATTCCGAGCCCATCCTTGGACAATCTCCTCCAGTTGCTGCCATGCAACTTGATTAAATGCGGCTTTTTGAGGACTCATGTTGGAATAGTAGAAAGTTTGTTTATTTGCTTCTGCTGAATAAACTCGGTCATAAGAGGCCACAAGATGTCCCCTATCATATCCCTTAAAAGAGGTATGATCTACCTTGTATTGATTTGGAATAAATGGATCCCATCCCCAAGCATTCGTTCGTTTAACATTAACCTCTCGAGTGTGACTATCGAAACTGAAACAAACCCATAGGGCGTGATGTTGTTTGGAGTCGTATTCAAGAGAATAGTTGACCCGCATCCCTTTTTCAACCCGATGAGTAATAAAGAAATTGCCTTCCCCTCCTCTTACCTTAGGACACTCCAATAACGCAGGATCTCCAGTGCCATCAGGGGTGTAAATCTCGGGATTCTGCTTGGGTTGACACCCCACAGAAAGAAATCCTAGAAGCACGAAGAGAGTCACACCTCCTCGGACCATTGCATACTCTGACCATTTCATCTTTCCATACATTCTCTATCAATCAAAAAGGAGATCCTTGTACATGCCTCCTATTTGGGATAACCATTTCTCCACAAAGATACCAAATAACCATTAGGTTTTATCTTATTACTGAAAGTATTTAACTAAGTGTTGGTAGTATGCATAGGGACAAGAGAAACCCCTCCTGCCTATATTAGAAGCAAAAGGGGCTCTTGGATTCTATATCTCCGTATACTCTTAGCCATTCATGGAAGCCAAGAACTCCAAATTAGAGTCTGTAGATTCGATGCGCTGTTTTACGAATTCCATTGCTTCTATTGGATTCATATCGGATAGATATTTCCGCAAAATCCACATTCGACTGAGTGTAACGGGATCCAAAAGGAGGTCATCACGGCGAGTACTGCTTGACATGATATCCATAGCAGGGAATAGACGTTTATTGGCAATGCGACGATCCAATTGCAATTCCATGTTCCCTGTTCCCTTAAATTCTTCAAAAATTACTTCATCCATCTTTGAACCAGTATCTGTCAAGGCTGTTGCAAGGATTGTTAAGCTACCTCCATGCTCAATATTGCGGGCGGCTCCAAAGAATCGTTTGGGCTTCTGCAGAGCATTGGCATCGACCCCACCAGAAAGCACTTTACCTGAGGCCGGTTGTACCGTATTGTACGCACGAGCCAGGCGGGTTATTGAGTCAAGAAGGATCACAACATCGTGCCCACTCTCTACCATACGCTTGGCTTTGCTTAGTACTATTTCTGCAATCTTTACGTGTCGCTCTGCAGGTTCATCGAAGGTAGAGGCAATTACTTCTGCATTAACATTGCGAGCCATATCGGTAACTTCCTCTGGACGCTCATCAATCAATAAGATGATTTCATAAACCTCTGGGTGATTGGCTGCAATAGCATTAGCAATATCTTTGAGCAACATAGTCTTACCCGTTTTAGGTTGTGATACGATCAACCCACGTTGTCCCTTGCCAATGGGACAGAAAAGATCGACTATACGCATGGCAGTCTTATCGTATACTCCAGCTACATCCAAGCTCTCCAACTTGAATTTCTCTTCAGGGAACAGAGGTGTTAAGTGATCGAAAGGAACTCGATCCAGAATCTCCGATGGAAGTTTGCCATTAACTCGTTCAAGAGAAGCAAAGGGGAAATACTTCTCTCCGTCTCGAGGAGGATAAATTGTACCCTCTACAACATCTCCGGATTTTAAGCCGAATGCCTTTATCTGTTGCTGAGAGAGATAAACATCATCAGGAGAGGTCAGATAGTTATAATCGGCACTTCTCAAGAATCCATAGCCATCGGGCATGATTTCAAGGACTCCGATACAGGGAAGCATCCCCTCAAAGTTGTAAAGAGGAGTCTCAGGTTCAGCATTTACCTCTGCTTTCTCCTGCTTAGATGCTTGGAGGCGATTATTCTTGTCTATACTATTCTTGTTGGACTTCTTTTCTTGTTGCTTTTGAGCATTCTCCTCTCCGCCCTTTTTTACATTAGCTTGCGGTGGGGTTATGAGAGGCATGATTGAGTTCAGTACAGAATCCTTGGCATTGGCATTGGTAAAAACCATTTGCTTTTTGACGGATGGTGTAGTCTCAGTCTTTTGCGGAGATTCTCCCAAAGTTACACTAGGCAAAATGGGACTATCTCCGATTAGAATATCGCTACCAGAATTACTATTCTCTAATCCTTTGCTACGTTCTGAAGTTGTGGAAAGTAGCGCGGGATGTAGTTTGGACCCTACCTCTTTCGATGAAGTTGCGATCTGCTGTGCACTTTGAGCTGAAGCTGCTTCAATTGCTTTCTTACGAGCCTCGTCATCCATATCGGGAGAGAATAAACTCTTAGATTGCGTATTAGACGCAGATTCTGTTATAGGGTTATTTTTTTGCACATTGCCTTTTCCCCGATTTTTACTCTGTTGATTTTGGCTATCCCGCTCTGTTTGACTGTCGTCATTAGTGCGTCGATTACTATTTCGCTTCTCAGCTTTCATAGGAGCTGTTGGTGTATTTATCGCCTCTGCCTGGAGCTCTGCCTGAAAGTCTAGTATAGCGTAAATAAGGGTGTCTCTATCTGAGGGGATGGGGGACATACCCAACTGCTGAGCAATAGTGCGTAATTCCTCATTTTCTTTGTTTCCGAGAGAAACAATTGTGTATTTCGTCTGCATATAAATGTATTTGCTTTTCAAAGAAGCGAGCTTTCTCTTCAGAACATCTCGCATCTACATCTGAACATAATGAACTAATGATTAGTACCACAACAGCGAATGGGTTTATCCGACCGAAAAAAGCCATCCTCCACGCAAAAAATCTCCTCTCTCAAGAAGAAAACAATCCCCTAATTCAAAGAAATGTAGGCTATGCTATAAAGATGGATACGAAGCCTAAGACTCCCTATTTAATGCCATTGGTAGTATCGCACTACAAATATACAACACAAATTTCAAATAAAAGGCAAACAGCTTAGTTGTCGAGCGAACTAAAGGGACGATACAAACACTCCTAATCCCTCTGGATTACTCGAACACCTTACGAGGCGCCATTTTTCGGAGATTCATCAATGCATATCGCATACGCCCCAAAGCTGTATTGATACTAACACCTGTATAGCTAGCAATTTCCTTGAAGCTCATATCATGACGAAAACGTAGCACCAGAACATCCCTCTGCTCTTTGGGGAGACGTGCTACACAAGTTCTAAGTAGGTCCCTGTTGTTTTGCTCCACGAGAATCTCCTCCATATTAAGGCTCGGAGAGGGAAAACGATCAATGAACTCTTCTCTGAACTGATCATCATGAATTGAATAGACTTTTTGCGTTTTAGTGCGTCTAAAATGATCAATCACGAGGTTGTGAGCAACTCGAAAAAGCCACTGACGAAATTTGCCTTGCGTCTGATAAGAACCGGCTCTCAAGACTTGTATTACCTTCATAAAGGTGTCTTGGAACAGATCGTCTGCTATATCGCTATTGCCTACCTGTATCTGAATATAAGAAAGCAACTCATCATCGTATCGTTCGATAAGCACATCGAAGGCCTCATTAAGACCTCCTACATAGAGCGAGACCAACTCATCGTCCGATCTCTTCTGTATATCCTTCATATTGCTATGATCTTTTTATAGTAAGAAGTAGCAATGTTTCGATAGGCAATCTTGTATATTAGTTCTATAATCAAGCGTATTTTCTAGGGCGCAAAATAAATGGATTTTCCCGAAATACGCAACTAAGGAGATTTATAGATAGGGGAGTGTATTCGATTTTGATCATCACAATATACTCCCTCTACCATTTTCAAATTTATCAGCCGATCTTACCAAATCGACGGGAACGAGCCATCATACACGAGCCGATTAGCCCAGCCTCTTTTCCGAGAGAGGCAATCTTTATTGAAGTATCATTACTTACTACATTGAGCGTATAGGTGCGCACAATAGTCTCTACGGGCAAACGTAAAAACTCACCAGTTTCTGCCAATGTACCTCCGAGGATAACAACCTCAGGGTTGAATATATTGATCAACCCAGCCAATTGACGTCCGAGCTTTCGACCAACAGAATCAAGAACTTCAAGACATAGAACATCTTCATTATTGATAGCATTGATAATATCGGGTAGGGTGATAACCTTTCCCTCCCTATGGAGATCAGAGAGAACAGAAACCTCCCCTGCTGCAATGCGCTGAGTCAGTACGCGATGAAGAGCCAAGCCTCCAATTTCGGTTTGCATACACCCTTTTTTACCACAGGGACAAAGAATTTCATTGTCATAGATGCTGATATGACCAAACTCTCCACTGAACCCCGACTTTCCGGTATAGATCTTTCCGTTTAAGATGATACCAAGTCCAAGCCCCCAGCTCATGTTGATGTATAATACATTCTTAGCCTCAGTACCTGCCGTAACACCTTGGGTATACTCTCCATAAGCCATCCCTCTAGTATCATTATCGAGAGTTACATTGAATCCAAGTTCTTCTCCTATAATATCAGCTAGAGACTGCTTCTTTTGTATCTGTTGGAAGAAGGTATAACTGTATCCCGTCATGGGATTGATTCGACCCGGGAGATTGATATTTATGTTTAGTAGATTGCTTGTATCAATCTGATGATCCGTAATGAAATTACGAATCAAAGTACATAGTTCCGCAATGGAAGAGGCGTCATCATTAAGGATATAGGGAATATCGTATTCTTGTACGAGGATAGCTCCGACCAAATTCATCAATCCAACATGTACTCGGTCGTGCTGCACATCTACCCCAATGAAGATCCCAGCCTCCGGATGCAACCCATAGATGTAGGGATAACGCCCTCCATTCGTTTCTAATTTACCATAATTGGCGATGCATTTCTTGTTCTCAAGTTCTGTAATAAACTTCGTTACAGTCGGAGTACTAAGCATGAGATAATGGGCTAAATCCGTTATCGTTGATGGTCCATGCTCTATACAATAAGCTATAATTTGGCTTTTGATCTGACCAACTTTCGTGCCAGATTCTATTTCACTAAGCAATGCTGGTTCTGTCATAGTCATTCCTTTATTAGATCTTTTTAATTATCCTTTTTGTGTCTACGAGCACTCTGTGAACTCCCTTTTCGGATCGTTCGTTTGTTCCTCGAATTAGATTTTCCTACTTTAAAGGCTTCTGCTCTAACTCCTTTTTTATTTCGTGAATAGCGGCCATTGCCTCGCTTGGATGCCTTCCTCATCAACGACTCGGGATCGTATGTAGGCGCATCGCCATACTCCGCATCCACGGGTACTTTGTAAACTGAGTAGCCGAGGAACTGCTCTAATAAATAGAAGCTTTTCTGTTCCTCCTCATTGACCAGCGTTATGGCGAGACCTCTACCATCAGTACCTCTGGCCGTACGTCCGATGCGGTGTACGTAATCTTCTGGATCGTGGGGCATATCATAGTTTATAACCACTCTGATATCGTCGATATCAATACCACGAGCCACAATATCGGTTGCGACAAGTACATCAACAAACCCCGTCTTAAAATCTCTCATCACCTGCTCTCGCGTTATCTGATCAAGATCCGAATGCATTTCGGCTACGTTAATCCCTTTCAACTTAAGAGAAAGCGATAATTGGTGTACTTTCTGTTTAGAGGACGAGAATACAACCGTTTTCTGAGTTTTGTGTTCGCTAGAAGAACCTAACAACCCCACGACGATTGGCAACTTCTGCGCCTCATAACAAATATAAGCACTCTGTAAGATTGATTTAGGAGGTTTGGAAATAGCAATAGTCATCCGAATAGGGTTCTTGAGGATGCTATTGGCTAGTTCCCCTATCTTGGGAGGCATAGTTGCAGAGAAAAGGGCAATCTGACACGTTGGGGGGAGTCTTTTCCAAATACTCATGATATCATCGTAGAATCCCATATCGAGCATTCGATCTGCCTCATCGATAACGAAATAGGAAACTTTGGATATATTAGCAACTTGTAGATTGAGCATGGAGATGAGACGACCTGGAGTGGCTACAATGATATCTGTGCCTCGCTCAATACTACGTTGAGCTTGCGACCAAGCGAGTCCATCGGTTCCTCCGTAAATAGCAAGTGATGAAACAGAAACGAAATAACCAAATCCAGAGATCTGTTGATCTATTTGCTGTGCCAACTCCCGTGTTGGAGCCATCACGATAGCTTTGATTGCATCTTCCTCGAACTCTCCTAGAAAAATTCGGTTAATGATAGGAAGTAAATAGGCTGCAGTTTTCCCCGTTCCTGTTTGGGCACACCCTAAAAGATCTCTTCCCTGCATCAGGGGAGGAATGGTTGCTTCTTGGATGGGAGTAGGGGCTATGAAGTTCATAGCTTCTAGTCCATCCAAAACCTCGTCTTCAAAGCCAAAATCGTAGAAATTCATCTCAAATAGTCTTCTTCGCGGACAAAGATAATAGTTTTATTTTTATCCTGCGATGTTTGATGAATAATAAAAGAATCTATTGCTAGGTTAGCTATCAGTTACTTATATTCCAGTTGTCAAAACTGATTTGTAAACAATCAAAAGCCGAAGTTATGATTCTTCTTTATAAAGAGAAATACCCATGCAAGCTATATAACTTACATGAGTATTCAATTATTCTATTCCAGGAGAGAATGCTCTTACCCTCTATACAAGAGATACTCCGATAGTTTTTTAACCAATCTGTTCAGCAATGCATCGAGCGACCTCTTTCATCTCATCTTTTGTTGGAGATAAGTGTCCCTCCGAGCCAAAGCTAACAATAGTATCGCTTTGCAGAGGGATAAGATGAATATGCGCATGAGGCACGTCTAGTCCCAATGTAAAGGATCCGACTTTAACACAAGGACAGGCCTTTTTGATCGCTTTGGCAACCTTTTTCGCAAATAGTTGCAATGCAATGGTATCCTCATCATCAAGATCAAATATGTAATCAACCTCTTTTTTGGGAATGACTAATGTATGCCCCATTGCCAGTGGATTGATATCCAAAAAGGCGAAATGCTTTTCGTCTTCAGCGATCTTGTAGCAAGGAATATCCCCACAAATGATTTTTGAAAAGACAGAACTCATTATACTCAACGAACTGCGATAAGATTAACTCAAATCGAGATATTCAGGATCTCAAAATGAAGAGTCCCAATGGGGACCTGCACCTCTACAATCTCTCCGACCCTCTTACCAATAAGGGCTTTTGCAATGGGAGCCGTGATGGAGAGCTTCCGTTCTTTGAAGTTGGCATCCAACTCAGGAACGATCGTGTACTCTATAATGTCATTATTATCAAGCCGCTTTACCTTAACCTTCGTCAGTAATTGAACCTTACTTGTATCTATTTTAGTTTCGTCAATTATGCGTGTATTAGCAGCTTGTGTTTTCAATTGAGATATTTTGGCCTCAAGCAGTCCTTGGGCTTCACGAGCAGCATCGTATTCTGCATTTTCTGAAAGATCCCCTTTGTCACGGGCTTCAGCAATGGCTTGAGCTATTACGGGACGCTCTTCCCGTTCCAAGCGACTGATTTCATCCATTAAACGGTCAAAGCCGTCTTGTGTCATGTAGTTATACTCCATTTTTCTTCGTTTTTTATCCGGATCTCCTCTATAAAAAAGAGCAAGACGAATCATCTACTATACCAAAAACTAAGGGGATTTGAATCCCCCCTTAATCGTCATAAATCAACTGCAAAATTAGCTATTTCTTTGTACTCTACAATAGACCGCAGTGTCCTATGTCGGGATGAGAAGACTCGAACTTCCGACCTCCACGTCCCGAACGTGGCGCGCTACCAACTGTGCTACATCCCGATTGGTATTACTCCTGCAAAGGTACAAAGAAAAAACGATTTTGATTATCTCCTCCAAAAAATGGGTTGAAGGATACAGATCACCGTAAATACCTCTAGACGCCCTGCCAACATGATTAAACTCAATACAATCTTCTCAAATCCAGTGGCATAGGCAAAGTGCATCGAAAATTTACCGAAAGAGGGTCCAACATTACTAATACACGTAAAAGCAGAAGATGCTGCTGTAATAAAATCGTTACCCGATATAGTTAAAGCAATAGTGCCTAAGAGGATAAGAGATATATACAATGAGATAAAAGCCAAGACCTGTATTACATAATCTCCTGATATACTATTACCATTAAATCGTACATTAGTCACCATTCTGGGGTGAATCCTCTTTTTGAATTCATTGTTTAGGTTTTTCACCATGACCATGAAGCGACTCATTTTGAGTCCACCTGCTGTAGATCCTGCACATCCGCAAATGGCCATCATGGCCATCCCTAGGCAAAAGAATAGAGGGTGCCATTCATTCATATCTGCCGTAACATATCCAGTACTACTGATGAGGGATATGACTTGGAATGCGGCATAACGGAATGTCTTTTCAGGTGTATCGTACAGATTTTGGTAGGAAAGCCAAGCCGTTGTCAGGAAAATACAAATCCCAACAAAGGCACAAAACCAGCGAAACTCTTCGTCTTTGAATAACTTCTTTGGCTTCCCCCAAAGGGCGAAAAATAGCAAGGTTACATTAAGACTTCCTATAAACATGAATATCGTTATCACGTATTCTATATAGGGTGAATTGAATTCCAAAATACCACTATCTCGAGTGGAGTATCCTCCCGTAGAGATACAAGTCAGAGCGTGGCACACAGCCTCAAAGAAATTCATATTTCCCAGCATCAATAAGATGCAGAGCAAAATGGTTAAGCCTACATATACGATCCAAAGCCTCCGAGCCACCTCTGTAATACGGGGCATGAAGCGGTCGTGTTTGATCCCCGTTGTTTCGGCATTGTACAAGAGCCCACCTCCCGAGCCTAAAGTTGGCATTAAAGCGAGGGTAAATACAACAATACCAATTCCCCCTTGCCATTGCATGAGGCTACGCCAAAGGAGAATTCCAACAGGTAATTGATGGACGGAGGTAAAAATAGTGGCTCCCGTTGTCGTAAATCCAGAGACAGTCTCAAAAAAAGCATCAATGGGATCCGCAGTGTATCGCCCAAAAATAAAGGGAAGCATACCGATGAGGGAAAGAATCAACCATGTTGTCGTAACAGATAACATTCCCTCTCGAATCCCTGTATTCTTAGATCTGGAATTTTTGTGATGTTGCCCATAAAAGAAAAGGGTCCCACCCACTAAAAACATAATTACTAGTGTATAGCAAAATGGGAGGAAATCTCCCCCTTGGGTATAGAGAGCAACAATACAGCAAACGAATAGAAATAGTGTCTCAAGTAGACACATGTGTCCTACAACGGACGCAATAAACCGATAATTGATTCCAGAGGATGCTTTTCTATGTAAGAGGGGGGACATATGGGTGTGTTCTACTCTTCAAATAGTGCTTTTACTTTGTCAATGGCTAATTCATAACAGAATACAACAACCAGATCATAAGGCTCTATAATTGTATTCCCATCGATCATATAGGGTACGCCATTACGCACCATACCTCCAAGGGTAATCCCTTTAGGCAAATTCAAATCCTTCACCGGTTTTCCCGTTATGGGAGACCCTCTACGAGCAACGATCTCTGCAACGTCGGCATTTGCTATGGTCAGGCACTTAACCGTACTCGTATCTTGTCCAAGCAGAGAGCGATAAATATACCCAGCTGCAATCAGTTTTTTGTTGATAATAGTCCCGATATCCAATCGCTCCGCTAGAGGGATATAGTCGATATTCTCCTCCTTTGCTATCGTTTTGAATACATCATAGCGTTTGGCTGCCAGGCAAGCGAGTACGTTGGTCTCGGAGTTTTCTGTCAAAGCCATGAAAACTTGAGCATCTCTTAAACCAACCTCCTCGAGGAGAGCAGGGTCTCGCCCGTCGCCGTGATAGAGTAATACATTAGCGGGGAGGAGGTCTCTTATTTCTTCAATACGTCGCTTTTCTTTTTCAAAGAGGACAAACTCAATATTACGACTAGCCTTTGCAATGGTACGCATAGCAATACTACTAGCTCCCATTACAACGACTCGTTTGACCTCTACTTTCTTCTTCCCGGCAAGCTGACGTACCTCATCAATGTCACTTCCAATAGCCGTAAAGAAAACAATATCTCCGTGCTCTATTTGAGTTTGTCCCGAAGGGATAATCGTTTCCACACCTCTCTTAATGGCTACGACGTGGAATTTCTTGCGTTCAACTTGAGGTAATTCGATGAGTCGTTTACCTACTAGGGCAGCTCCATTACGAACTTTCACACCGAGTAATACAATGTTTCCATTGAATAGTTCAATGTACTGACGAGCCCATGGATTCTGAAAAGTCACATTGATTTCTTCGGCTGCCAATTCCTCCGGATAGATTAGGCTAGAGACCCCCAACCCTTCAAAAAATCGAGAATACTCAGGAGCTAGATAACGATGATTGCTGACACGGGCTATCGTTTCTGGCACTCCAATAGAGGCTGCTAGTGTGCAAGCCAATATGTTCGTAGGTTCATCGGGCATAACACTGATGAATAGATCGGCATGCTGTACATTGCACTCCCGAAGATCGTGAGCATCTGTTGGATCGCCTATCACGGCAAGGAGCTCAGCCGAAGAAGAAAACTGATTTAACCGTTTAGGATCGGGATCCATTAACGTAATATCTTGTTGTTCTTCTGCTGATAATTTATTGGCAAGATGGGTGCCAACTTCTCCAGCTCCCGCAATGATGATTTTCATAGATTTTTCCTGATTGAGAGAACCGATTCGACAATACTCTGTGCATCAATTCCCGAGTAAGCATATTGTTCCTTAGGCGTACCGTGAGGAATAAACTGATCGGGAATTCCCAACCGTTTTACACTCCCCTTATAACCCACTTCTGCTAAATATTCCAAGACTGTAGAACCTAACCCTCCGTGAATTGCGCCATCTTCCACTGTTACAACGGCACTGTATCGCTGAGCAATATCTTGCAACAAGTCTCGGTCAAATGGCTTTAAGAAGATCATGTCGTAGTGCGCAGGAATAGAGATTCCACGCTCTTTGAGGATTGCTAATGCCTTTTGTACCTCTACTGCAATGGATCCAATACTGAGTATAGCAACCTCTGATCCTTCTTGTAATAGTTCTCCTTTACCGATAGGAAGGAGTTGTAGTTCATTTTTCCAGTCAGGACAGGATCCCTTGCCTCTTGGATAACGGATGGCAAAAGGTCCTTCTTGTCCCTTGTATGCTGTGTACATGAGGTTGCGCAATAGATGCTCGTTGCGAGGAGCTGCTATCGTCAAATTAGGAATACAACTGAGATAGGATAGATCGAATGCCCCTTGATGGGTTGCACCATCTTCTCCAACAAGTCCCGCCCGATCTAGACACAAAACAACATGATAGTGGGGTAGGCACACGTCATGAATAAGCTGATCGTAAGCACGTTGTGCAAAAGAAGAGTATATGTTACAGAATGGGATTATTCCCTCTCGGGCCAGTCCTGCCGAGAATGTTACGGCATGCCCCTCTGCAATACCTACATCAAAACTCCGATCCGGATATTCCCGCATCATCTGAGTCATCGAGCATCCTGTAGGCATAGCCGGAGTAATCCCTGCAATACGTTCGTCCATGGCTGCCAATTCTACCAGGGTCTGACCAAAAACGTCTTGAAACTTAGGAGGTTCTCCTTGAGCGGAGGATTCACTGCGTTCTGCCGTTTGGACATTAAATTTCCCTGGAGCATGCCAAAGGGTAGGCTCCTTTTCGGCGGCTGCGTATCCCTTTCCCTTTATTGTACGAATATGCAGGATTTTAGGCCCCCTCAAGTCTTTTATCTTACGTAATACTTCTACAAGGCGAAGGACATCATTCCCATCAATTGGACCAAAATAGCGGATACTTAATCCATCAAAAAAGGAAGATTGATTGTTAGAGAAGAGGCTTTTTATACTGTTATTAAGCCGTAAGATATTGCGTTTATTCCCATCATTGATCAGTTTGATGTGCTTTAATCCCTGATATACATCATAGCGTACTGTGTTATAAGTACGACTTGTGTTGAGGTCTACAAGGTATTTATTAAGTCCTCCGACGTTAGCGTCAATGGACATATTGTTGTCATTAAGGATTACGAGTAGGTTATTAGGGTATGAGGACGCATTGTTTAATCCTTCGAAAGCCAATCCTCCCGTCATGGATCCATCCCCAATCACGGCAACGATATTACGTTTTTCCTTACGCAATTCAGCGGCTACGGACATTCCAAGAGCAGCTGAAATGGAGTTGGAGGCATGCCCCGCGGGAAAAGTGTCATATTCACTCTCTTCAGGTAGGGGAAAGCCCGCAATGCCCCCCCATTGGCGTAGCGTTTCAAAAGCCTCCTTGCGCCCTGTCAAGATCTTATGCGCGTAAGCCTGATGCCCAACGTCCCATACGATACGATCGTAGGGCGTCTTAAAAACATAGTGAAGCGCAACCGCCAAATCGACAGCCCCCAAACTCGATCCCAAATGACCAGGATGTTGCGATAAAACCTCCAATTGGAAATTCCGAAGTTCTTTACAAACTTCTGGTAATTTCTCTTGAGAAAGTGATCGCAGATCCTTTGGCGATCCTATACTGTCAAGTAACGGATAGGATGAGGTAAGCATGTAAAATCTAATTTGTTATGAAAGACTCTGAATAAGTTGCTCCTCGGAGAGAACCTTTTGATCCCCCGAAACCATATCCTTTAAGGTGAACTTGCCCTGCTTTAACTCCTCGCTTCCAGCAAGTACAACATAAGGGATAGACAAACTATCAGCATAGCTCATTTGCTTTTTTAACTTACTTGATTCAGGGTAAATCTCCACAGAGACTCCCCTTGAACGCAAGATCTGTACAAGAGGGAGAAGCTGTTGCACCTCTTCTTGCCCAAAATTGATGAACAGAACTTGGGTAGATGATGCTGTTTCTTTTGGGAAAGCATCCAACTGTGATAACACATCATAAATGCGGTCCGCACCAAAGGAGATTCCGACCCCTGATGTACCTTCGAGTCCAAAAATACCCGTAAGGTTATCGTACCGACCTCCTCCCGTAATGCTGCCAATAGCAACATCTTTTGCTTTTACTTCCAAGATCGTACCTGTGTAATAGCCCAAGCCTCTTGCGAGTGATGGGTCTAAAAGAATTTCGATGGATAGGCTTGACAAAGTGGATAGGGTAGTCAAGATAAATCGCATCTCACCAATACCTTCCATACCAATAGCCGAAGAGGAGAGTAGTGTAGATAGAGATGCTAAACGCTCTTCATTGCTACCACCAAGGTGTACAAATGGCTGTAATCGTTGTAAATTCGCCTCCGAAAATCCCTTATCCGAGAGTTCGGAAAGGACTCCTTCAATGCCAATTTTGTCGCACTTGTCCATCGCGATGGTCATCTCTGTGAGTTGATCGGGTACACCAACGACCTCTGCAATACCTGCTAATATCTTTCTGTTATTGAGGTGGAGGCACGTAGCAATACCCAGACGACGATACACCTCGTCAATAATTTGGATTAACTCTACTTCGCACAAGAGCGATTGAGTACCGACAACATCGGCATCACACTGATAAAACTCCCTGTAACGACCTTTTTGTGGTCGATCCGCTCTCCAAACAGGTTGTATCTGGAAACGCTTGAAGGGAAGAGTTAATTCATTCCTGTGTTGGACTACAAAACGGGCAAAAGGCACCGTAAGGTCATAACGCAATCCCTTTTCACAGAGTTTGTTGGCCAAGCGAGCCAAATTCTTCTCCTCCAATTCTTCTAGAGAAACACTACTTAGAAAATCTCCTGAGTTGAGGACTTTGAATAGCAGTCTATCACCCTCCTCACCATATTTCCCCATGAGGGTGGATAGCAACTCCAGGGCTGGTGTTTCTATTTGCTTGAAGCCATAGAGACGATAAACTTCTCGAATCGTATCAAAAATATAGTTGCGACGTTGCATCTCCAGAGTGCCAAAGTCGCGCGTCCCTTTAGGTATAGATGGTTTATTCATTACTTGTCTTTGTCTTTAAAGTAGGGTATACGTTGGTATATAGTAAATGTAGACGCATATTCATTCTGCTCACTTTGGGGTGAATGCAGACTATATGAAGGCGTCCACTCTGTCAAATCAAAATCAGGAAAAAAAGTATCTGCGTCGGGGAAACTCTGTTCAACGCGAGTGAAATAGAGACGATCTGCCAAAGGAAGTGTTGCTGTATACAACTGACCACCCCCGATGACGAAAACCTCCTCTTCTCCACTTACGGCATCAAGGGCTGCCGAAAGTGAATCATAACACTCAACCCCTTCAATGCTCGATATCGTACGAGAGACTACAATATTCCTGCGCAAGGGTAGTGCTCCATTGGGCAATGAATAGAAGGTGTTTCGCCCCATAATAATGGAGTGTCCTTTGGTTATACTCTTAAACCGCTTTAGATCCTCTGACAGATGCCACAACAGGTTATTTTCTTTTCCTATGGCATTATCTGAAGCAACGGCTACAATGATTGATATGATCATATCTTTTGCTTTACACAGCCACAGGTGCGGCAATGTGCGGGTAGGGTGTATAATCAACTAAGGAGAAGTCCTCATACGTAAAATCTTGGATATCCTTTATATCAGGATTGATCACCATACGAGGGAGCGTACGAGGAGTGCGTTCAAGTTGCAGGCGAGCTTGGTCCAAATGATTGCTGTAAAGATGTGCATCCCCTAGAGTGTGAACAAATGTCCCTGGTCGAAGACCTGTAACCTGAGCCACCATCATTAGAAAGAGTGCGTAGGACGCTATATTGAAAGGTACTCCCAAGAAAACATCTCCCGATCGCTGATAGAGCTGTAGACTAAGCCTACCATCTACCACATAAAATTGCATAAGACAATGGCACGGGGGGAGGGCCATATCCTTGATCTGTGCTACATTCCAAGCACTAATGATTAACCTGCGACTATCTGAGTTGGCCTTTATTTCTCTTATAACCTCAGCTACTTGATCAAACGTTTCGTTGGCTTCGTAGCCTGGCCACGAACGCCACTGAACACCATATATAGGACCTAAATCACCATTGCCATCAGCCCATTCGTCCCAAATACTAACACCATGTTCTTTAAGATAGCGGATGTTCTGATCACCGCGAAGAAACCAAAGCAGCTCATATACGATGCTCTTCAGATGGAGTTTTTTCGTCGTAAGTAGAGGGAACCCTTCCTCCAAATCGAAACGCATCTGATACCCAAAAATACTCTTGGTACCAGTCCCTGTACGATCAGAACGCAACACACCCTCTGATGTAATCTTGTAGAGCAAATCTAGATACTGCTTCATATCCTGCTACTATAAATGACCTTCACAATGGGACAAAGGTACAAAAACTGCCCTTAGCGAGGAGCCCTCCTGTATAAAAATGCAGCTATAACAGCATAGCCCATATTAGGCAATTGTGTAGCAATCACAGGGGGTAACTCCCCCGAAATAGCAAAGCTGGAGGAGAGTGTCAGGAGTAGGATATAGGTAAAACTGAGCGCAATACCGATAGCCAAAGAGAGCCCCATACCCCCTTTTCTCTTCTTAGAAGAAAGAGATACTCCGATGAGAGTCAATATAAATGCTGCAGGGATGGCTGCATAGCGTTTATGCAATTCGACCTCCAGCAAGCTGACATTCGTTGCGCCTCGAGACTTTAATTCCCCAATGTAACGATGAAGGGTAGGAGTCGTATAGGTTTCTGCATCTACCGCCGATATGAGAAAGTCTTGAGGCTGGAGGTTGATCACTGTATCTAACTGTGCTCCTCGAACTAAAGTATCTCGTCTTACTCCGTAATGCGTAATGCTATAATCGTAGAGATGCCAACGCTTCAAGGTATCGTATTCAATGGATTGAGCGGTCAATCGACTCTTAAGAGTATTCCGATCAAACTTATCCAGTGTAAAGTTATATCCTGTTTTGGTATCTGCACTATAAGAGTGGATATAAGCAAAGAGTTTGGGAGAGACTTGAATCTGCACACTCTCAGCATAAGTCTGACGCTTTTCTCTAAAGTATTTGTTTTGGAAGTTGTTGCGTATAGCACTCCCCGGAGGAATAACAAAACTACTCAATACAAATGTAAGGAGTGCGATAATCCCTGCCGAGAAGAGGTATGGACGCAGGAAACGATTAAAGCTAACTCCACTGGCCAATATAGCTACGATCTCTGTTTTTTCTGCCAATTTAGAGGTAAAGAATATGACAGTCAGAAAAACAAACAGAGGGCTAAACATATTGGCATAGTAAGGTACAAAATTGAGGTAGTAGTGGAATACAATCTCGTACAACGAACATTCGGGATTCAAAAACTTCGAGATTCGTTCATTGATATCGAAGACAATGGCAACCGAAAGGATCAAGAATATAGAAGCAAAATAAGTTCCAAGAAAAAGACGCATGATATAACGATCCAATCTAAGGAAGCTATTCCCGAGGGGCCGGGGGCACATGGCCTTTACTTTTGGTAGCAGACCCTTGATAATTCTATCTATATAGGGGATATGCATATATCACTTATAAAACAAAAACCCCACCATAAACTCCCAATAACTGGAGGATACAGTAGGGCGGAATCAGTCCTTATAAAAAAGTTGTCTCACAAGGATTCGAACCTTGACAAACAGAACCAAAACCTGTTGTGCTACCATTACACCATGAGACAAAACCACGAAGCAACTCATCTCACCGAATTGCGAGTGCAAAGGTAGTGATTATTTTCAATTACACAAGCACTAGAAACAAATAAAACCATTTGAGAGACCGATTTTTTTGACCTTGTTCTAGATAATAAGCTCATTAATCCCTCTCTTGGGTACATGATGCACCTTATCAGGAGTACGATAGTAGCGAATATCTCGTCCTCGATCTTCTGACAAATTTTCAATACAGATGGTCTCTATGGGTTTACCGATAGCCACAACGGTATTGGGGATATAATGTTCTGGATCAAGATCCAAGAGGGTTGCCAATTTCTTCTGATCGAATGCTCCCAAGATACATGCTCCATACCCAGCCTCCGATGCCATTAACGTAAATGCCTCTAGCTGAATACCCTCATCAAAGCGAGATGAGGAGGAGATGGTACGATCCAATACCTGTATCACAAAAGCTGTAGGGCGTTCCTCAGGACTAGGACCAGCCCAATCAGTCAAATAAGCTGCCCAATGCACCAGATCAAAGATAGCTCCAACTTGTACTGGATCGATGACAATCCGATACTTTAAGGGCTGTGCATTTTTTACTGAAGCCGTATAGCGAAGCGCCTCAATCCACGATATTATCTCCTCAAGGGGGATAGAGACTCGGGCATCAAAACGTCTGTAACTTCGATTTTGTTTTAGGAGGTCGAGTAGTTTATTTTTCGATTCGCTATTGAACATAATATGTATTATATTACTTTGTAGTAAGTCCTCCAATCAGAGCTGAGATATCTTCAATTTGGTGTCGGTTCATATAATCTTTAATACCCGAGACAATCTTTTGGGATATAGATGGGTCCACAAAATTGTAACAGCCAACTTGAATTGCAGATGCACCTGCCAAGAGGAATTCGATCGCATCTGTTGCAGAAGTAATGCCTCCCATACCAATGACAGGTATATGCACAACCTTTGCCACCTGCCAAACCATTCTAAGGGCGACTGGTTTAATGCAAGGTCCTGACAAGCCCCCTGTAATAGTAGATAGGATCGGTTTACGTCGTTCAGCATCGATAGCCATTCCTAATATCGTATTGATGAGAGAGAGGCTATCTGCCCCCTCCGCCTCGACCGCTCTAGCGATCTCAGTTATATCTGTAACATTGGGAGATAGTTTTACCATAAGGTGCTTGGGATAAACCGCTCGCACGGCACGTACAACCTCTGATGCCCCACCAGCCGTAACGCCAAAGGCCATTCCTCCCTCCTTTACATTGGGGCACGATATATTCAATTCGATAGCAGGTATGTGATCTAAGATGGATAGGAGCTCCGCGGTGCGTACATAATCCTCAATAGTAGATCCACTCACATTGACAATGACCTGTGTGAGATAATCCTTGATCTGGGGATAAATATGTTTCACAAAGTAGTGTACACCTTTATTTTGCAGCCCTACGGCATTAAGCATGCCTGCAGGAGTTTCAGCCATCCTCGGGTAAGGATTTCCCTCTCGAGGACTCCACGTTGTTCCTTTTACGACAATCCCCCCTAAAGTAGATAGGTCTAAAAAATCTTGATATTCGGTACCATACCCGAAGGTGCCCGATGCAGTCAGAACAGGATTTTTTAGAGAAAAGTTATTCCCCAAGTCTACGGTCATATTGATATCTTTGCTCATAACCATCGCAATTGTTCGGTTCTAAAAACAGGTCCCTCCGTACATATACATTTGTTGCCCTCTTGAGTGTCTTCTACACAACAGAGGCAAGCACCAATACCACAAGCCATCCTATTTTCCAAAGAAACCTCTGAGGGAATTTCGTGAATGTGCGCCCATTTGGTCACATTCTGCATCATAGGCAGAGGACCACACGTATATACGCTACTGTACGAGGGGTGAGTGCATATACTGTGATCTGTGACAAACCCTTTTTCTCCTAAAGATCCATCTTCGGTTGTATAGAAAACATCACCACCGAGAGCCTCGAACTGCTCCTGAAGCACAAGTAGCAATCGTGTGCGACCTCCTAGTAAAAAACTTGGGACAATACCATTTCTCAGCAATTGTTTACCAAGATATAACAAAGGTGCAATGCCAACACCTCCACCCACGAGGAGCGGTTTGGGGCCTGCAAAATGAGGAGTACAGGTAAATCCATGTCCTAGAGGCCCCACAATATCCAGCGTGCTTCCGGTCTTGAGCGTAGCCCAATAACGGGACCCCTTACCAACCTGCTGAATGAGAAGGAATAACTTAGCCGGTGCAGCATTATAATCGCAAATAGATATGGGTCTGCGCAAAAAAGCCCCAGACTCTCGCGCCAATAGTTGGACAAATTGTCCCGGGTTCACTTCCTCCCACGGAGTGGGTAATGCGACCTCTAACTGATAGTAGGACTCATTAAGGGGAGTATTGGATAGAATCGTCCCCTGCAGTATCTCTTTCTTCATTTAAGATCTTCCTCTCGTTCTACATTTATTGTAAGAACAAAGGTACTGAATATCTAGCCAGTGAGCTACTTCAAAACGAAAGTCTCAAAGCTCCCATCCGTATAAAAGACACGTATCTCACTGATGGATCTCGTTTCAATGGTTGCCTTCTGAATCAGCGTCTCAGAAACCACCTTTGAGATAAAATCGGCAGTAAGAACTCTAGTTGGATCATTTTTTTGATTACTAAAATCCATAGATTTACTCCTCATAGAATCCTTATTATCAGTCGATTCAAAGGAAAATAGAGGTGCAAAATCATCATTTATACCCTTTTGATTTTTCGATATTTCAATGCGCTCTGGCCCTTCCCCGGAAATAATCCACGAAAGACTCCATTCGGGAAAGCCTTTACTAATCTTCAGCAGGGTGGGTAGCGTTGGGTTGTTCCTGTTATCTAATGTTTGGGATAGGGTTGCTGGAGGTATATCTGCCAACTCGGCAAACTTTTTTGCATTCAATCCCAAAGTCTCCATCATATGGCGAAGTCTTGCCGTAATCTGCTTAATAGAGTTGTTCAGATCATCCATAAAATTGCATCAATCGAGTAATTCAAAATCACGGCACAAATATACAAATTCATTCTCACAATATGCATTTTCATTTGTGCTTTTGCACAAATGAAAATGCAAAAAGCAAAAACGTTTCAAATCCATCATTAGCTAATATATAAGGCGGATTTTTCTAGAATTTATCTCATAACTGATCTGTTTGCACTAAATGATAAGCACTTATAAACAGGATATGCATTTCTAATACACAAGAGGCTCTGAAAAATCGATTTGGAAGCAATGATCCGAAATGACACTCTCATAAAACTAGCACAAAGTGTTTTAATATAGTATGTTATGCATATTTTCTTTGCATGTATATTATCAAAATAGAGAGAGTTGATCAAACTCATTTCCACAACATGCACTTGAAGAAATATCTACTGCCCTTCTCTTTTTGAAATGAAATATAGAATGAAGATTTGCTGTTTGAGTTTATGACTTTGAATATTTATTGGTTTTGATAACTTAGAATGAGAATTACAAAGGCTATTCCTTGGGAGTTATACTTCTCCTCTTTCGAGACTCTTTTTTCCGCGCTTTTGCGAATTTGTATTTTTCGCATCTAAGAATTTGAGATCTGGAATATCTCATTTTTAAGCCAATTATTATGTTCAATTCATAACATCTAATGGAGTAATTTTTTCCTTGACCCAATGAGGTCTATTCCTTTGAAGGAAAATGGACGCAAATTCTAAAGGTTAATAAAACGGAATAGACTACCCTGATTACTCAAGAAGGAGAGTCCTCGATTTAGAGCATAAATTACTTAGATTTTCCGTTTGTCCGAAAAAAGAGCATTTTGGGACTCTTCTACCCTTTCTTTTAGAAAGCGCTCAGAGAGATCTCAAGCAGGATGTGAAGGCAATTTATGAGCTATGAATCTGTGCAAAGTGATTCTGTGAAACACGAAAAACTTCTGCTCCTATTTTTTGAATTCTTGCCCAAAACTTTTTTGTTTCACAGGTAGGCGTAAAGATATTGCTACCCTATACGACAAAGATTTGCGCTATTTTACCTTGAAATAAAGCTGTGAAAACAACATCTTCAGGAGAATCTTAGGCTCTCAAAGAGCTGCCAATCCCCCCAAAGGGAAGCCTTTTTCAGCAGTCAAACAGCTACTATTGGGTTATCCAGACAAAAAAAGGGGAATTGAATCCATCATTCAAATCCCCTTTATGAGAGTCCTTTTTGAGGACTTCTTTGGCTATTTTTTTATCACATGTACTGCTTCAAAAACTCCTCTTCGGTCAATATAGGGATTTCTAGAGATAGGGCTTTTTCGCGTTTACTAGGCCCCATATCTTGTCCCGCTAGAACGAAGGAGGTTTTCTTGGAGATCGAAGAGCTTTTTTTACCACCCAATTGTTCTATGATACTTGCATATTCTTCTCTGGAATGTTGGGCAAAAGTACCACTAATGACCACTGAGCATCCTGCCAATTTAAGCACCTCAACCTTTTCAATCAAGACAGAATTAGAGGTCTCAGAAGTAAGATTGACACCTCGATTTTTAAGAGATTCGACTATTTGTAAATTGCGTTGATCCGCAAAATAGGAAACAACACTATCGGCTATTTTAGTCCCAATCTCGTCAATACTTTGGAGTTGGTCACTTGAGGCCTGACTCAAAGCATCTAGAGATCCAAACGAACGTGCCAATATCTTGGCAACATTCTCCCCAACATACCGGATTCCCAACCCAAAAAGGATGGCAGAAAAAGGTCTTTTTTTTGACGCCTCGATACTATCAAGGAGCTTCTGAGTAGCACGTTCTTTAAAGCCATCTAACGAACTAATATCATCAAAAGATAGCGCATATAGATCTGCTATTGAGTGGACTAGATTAGCTTGAAATAATGCATTTATCGTCTCTGGACCAATGAGTATATCAGCGGCTTTACGTTGCGTATAATGCTCGATGGCCCCTTTTATCTGCATGGGACATCCCAATTGATTAGGACAAAAATAGCCGACTTCTCCCTCGGACTTTACAAGGGGAGTACCACAATCAGGACACTCGGTGGGGAATGTTATCGGAAGTGCTTCAGAGGAGCGAAGAGCTTGATCTACTCCAATAATTTTAGGAATGATCTCACCACCCTTTTCCACATATACATAATCCGCACTATGGAGGGCTAGAGCTGTCATAAAGTCCGCATTATGAAGTGTTGCTCGTCGGACTAGAGTTCCTGATATGAGGATAGGAGCTAAGTTCGCAACAGGGGTTATGATTCCCGTTCTCCCAACTTGATAGGAGACACTAAGAAGCTGAGTAGAGGCTCGTTCGGGTTGATATTTATAGGCAATGGCCCAACGTGGATATTTTGAGGTAAAACCGATTTTTTGCTGTAGTGCAAGCGAATCAATTTTCAAGACAATGCCATCCGTCGCAAAAGGGAGGTTTAGTCGCTCGGTATCCCAAGAGTTTATGAAATCATAAATCTCCTCCAAAGAGTGACAACTTTGGGTATAGATGGAGGTTTTTATCCCCCAAGATTGTGCTAATTGTAGACGTTTGAAATGGCTATCTTCAGTCACTTCTTCGGAGAGAAGAAAGTAAAAAAAAGCATCTAATCGTCGATCTGATACGACGCTTGTATCCAGTTGTTTGAGCGTGCCGGAGGCGGCATTCCGTGGATTGGCAAAGGGGGCATCTCCTTGAGCTATCCGCTGTTTATTGATTCTTTCAAACTCCTTATAGGGCAATAAAACCTCACCACGCACCTCTACTCGATGGGGGATATTCTCCCCCTGAAGCCTTAAAGGAATGGATCTGATGGTACGTATGTTCTCGGTTACATCATCCCCCTCTACACCATCTCCTCGGGTAATGGCTTGAGTAAGCTCTCCATCGATATAAATAACCGCAATAGATAGTCCATCGAATTTGAGTTCACAGTTTAAACAAAAACCAGGCTCTTCGATCGGTAAACGATACCAAAAGCTCCGTACCTCATCATAATTGTATGTGTTGGATAGAGATAACATGGGTGAAGAGTGTTTCACCGATTTAAACTCAGGAGTACGGTCACTACCTACTCGTTGCGTCGGAGAAGTCGAGGTAATCAATTCCGGATTTTTTTGTTCAAGATCAATCAGTTGTTGCATCAAATGATCGTATTCCGCATCCGAAATCGTCGGATTTGAAAGCACATAATACTGATAATTATGTTGCTCTATGGCACGTCTTAATTGTTCAACAAGGTCCTCTACTCTGGGCATAATTGATATATAATGAGCTCTTGATAATCACCATGTTGCCATTGCCACTGAGGAAGTGTTGCAACACGCTTATAGGGGCTGTTTTCAAAAAAAAGAAGGGCACTCTGATTGTCTGCAACGACCTCGGCATACACTTGATGGAGACGCAGAGTCTCCAGTGCATAGCGACTAATACAAGTAAGCATCCTCTTTCCATAGCCTTTTCGCTGCCACTTGGGGGTTAATACAAGACCGATAGCTGCACGTCGATGAAAATGATCGTAGTCGTAGATTTCCACATAACCAATGGGGGTATCTTCGGCGGGATCTTGCCGAATTTGGGCTATGAAGATCAAAAATCCATTCTCAAAAAGATTAGATCCGCCAGCACTGGCAAGTTGCTTCGCTTGATAGCGTGCAAGAGGTTCATACAAGCAATTGGACTCCGCTAGCTGAGGATCATTTTCCCAGCCATAGAGTAAGGGCGCATCTTGGGGTTCTATTGGGCGAAGGCTTAGTTCGTTATCTCTGAGAGTCGACAACCTCATGATCGATGAAATGATAATGAAAAATCGCTCCGATCTCGTAGAGCACGTGCCAACGTAACATCGTCGGTATATTCTAGTTCGTCTCCCATAGCAATTCCTCTAGAGATCAGACTTACCCGAACATCCAGAGAGGAGAGGCGTTTATAGATATAGAAATTCGTCGTTTCGCCCTCCATCGTCGGGCTTACAGCTAGGATCACCTCATTAATAGACTCCCTAGAGACGCGTTCTATAAGTGAATCAATCTCTAGGTCTTGTGGACTAATGCCATCTATGGGCGATATTACCCCACCCAATACATGGTAGAGTCCTTTATACTGAGCTGTGTGCTCTATGGCCATTACATCTTGTATGTTTTCTACCACACAAATGGTCTTGTTGTCTCGCGTTGTATCACTACAAATAGGACAGCAAATACTATCACTTATATTGTGGCACCGCTCACAATAGATGATATTATCTCTCAGTTCCATGATCGAGGAGCCCAAAAGATGAGCAAAGCTCCCCGGTCGGCGTAGTATATACAATGCCAACCGAAGAGCTGTTTTTCTCCCAATTCCGGGTAATAGGGATAACTGGTCTACGGCCTTTTCAAGCCATCTAGATGGATATTTCGAGTCCATTTAATCTTCGAATACATCTAGGTCGTTACGCTCTTTGTCGTAGAACTTATAATCCAAAAATGCTATGCTTTGATCCTCTACCAACTTTAGACCTCGAGAATACTTCTTACGCCATCGAGAAAATATCGATGGAGAGAACATCTCGTGCCTCTGCAGGTAAGCAGCAACGTAGGGGTTTACATGCAAGTTGCACTGTCTTACATTATGTTTCTCTATGAGGTTAGCCACCTTTTGTTCTATCTGCTCTTCAAGCAATATAGAGGCTTGCATCTTTCCTGTCCCCATGCAGGTGGGACAGGTCTCTTCTGTAAGTTCCGTAGTGGCTTCTCGTACTCTTTGTCGAGTAATCTGCATAACGCAAAATTTACTCAAGGGAAGGATGTTATGTCTCGCTCTATCCGTTTTCATGAGCGTTCTCATGTGGTCATAGAGTTGCTTGCAGTGTTGTGGATCATTCATATCAATGAAATCCACTACTATAATACCTCCCATATCTCGCAGACGAAGTTGACGAGCCAATTCTTCTGCAGCGGATAGATTGACATCCAAAGCCGTATCTTCTTGAGCATTCGACTTTCTAGATCTATTTCCACTATTGACATCGACCACGTGCATAGCTTCAGTTTTTTCGATAATGAGATATGCACCACCCTTATATGTAACAGTGCGTCCAAAAAGGGACTTTACTTGACGCGTTACATCATAATGGTCAAATATAGGCTTACTGTCTCCGTAGTAGGATACGATATCCGTACTATCTGGGGCTATGGTTGAGATATAATCCTTTATAGCTCCATACATATCCTTATCGTTGATTGCAATCCCCGTATAAGTTGTTGCGCTGAATGTGTCTCGCAACAATCCCAAAGCTCTATTCGGCTCTGCACAAATAAGAGTGGGAGCCTTAGCTTTGGATAGTTTTTTTACACTGTCATTCCATCGATTCACGAGCCTATTGAGCTCTGCATGCAACTCCAAAGCCTTTTTACCAATAGCCGAGGTTCGGATAACCACGGTGAAGCCTTCGGGCTTGATGCTTTGGATCAAACTTTTGAGTCGCTTACTCTCCTCTTTCGATGCAATCTTCTTGGATACGGATACTTTATCCCCAAAGGGGAATAGAACCATGCTTCGTCCTGCTAAAGACAAAGTAGTACACAACCGAGCCCCCTTCGTAGAGATAGGTTCTTTGGTTACTTGTACCAATAGTTGCTGACCGGCTACCAAGGTATTCTCAATCCGACCTTCTCGAGGCAGACTCACCCCTGGAGCTACTTTTGTAAGCGGGGGAATTCCTTTGCCTTGAGCTATCATCTTTAGAAAGTTATCGGTAGCTCCAAACTCCATCCCCAAATCATAATAATGTAAGAAAGCGTCTTGGCCGGGTCCTATATCTACGAAAGCCGCATTAAGTCCTGGCATGATCTTCTTGACTCGGCCGAGGTAAATATCACCCACAGCGCAAGAAGAATTGTTCTTCTCTCGCTGAAATTCGACGAGCTTACGATCCTCAAGAAGAGCCATAGCTACCTCCTGGGGTCGTACATCAATGATGAGCTGACTATCCACGTGCTTATTACTCTTTGCTTAGGTTATGACATAAAAATTGGCCGTATACGCCACTCTCTTTGTTGTTGCAGTATATCATGACGAAAAGTAGGCACTCCGCAACAACAGGTCTTACTAGCCTTTGTTATCACGCAAGAGGGGACTTTCCCAAATACACGGAAAAATCCCTCTTACGTAGCACTCTATTTTGTATGAGGTCTTTTCTGCAAGGCATTGTAGACCGAACACCTCCAATTACGCAATTGGAGTCGATTACTTCTTCTTATGACGATTCTTCTTCAAACGTTTTTTGCGCTTGTGAGTCGCCATCTTGTGTCTTTTTCTCTTTTTACCACTTGGCATATCTTCTCCAAATTTTAAAGGGTGAAACTTATTATTTATTGTAGTTTTAGGACGAAAAGCAGCTCATCACTCTCTTGGGGATCAGAGAGACTCTGAGACTCTTCCACCTTAAATTACTTCTTATTATTATCAAGCATCTCAGAGAAAACCTTCGAAGGCTTGAAACTAGGGACATTGTGCTTGGGAATTACGATAGCTTCTTGCTTTGAGATATTGCGAGCAATCTTCTGGGCTCTTTCGCGAATAACAAAACTACCAAAACCTCTGAGATAGATATTATTACCCTGAGCCATTTCATCCTTTACGACCTCCATAAACGTCTCTACGACACGTAATACCTCATCTCGTTCTACTCCTGTTCTCTTAGCTATCTGAGCCACAAGATCTGCTTTTGTCATTATTCTTCGTATTTAATTATCTGATACTCTATATAGTTTCGGTTGGCAAAGATAGCAATTTATTTGCTTTAGGGCATAAGGATTTATGCACAAAACTTTGTTGGCGGGGATTTTTGCCTCTTATGTGATTAGTTCGGAATAAACTGCTCAACGGAAAAAAGCAAGAGGTGCATCGTCTCATAAAACAGAACAATACACCTCTTGCTATTTTCTTGCTTGTTGGATTAGAAGTTATAGGAGACTGAAGCAGTAAAATTACGTCCGGGAGCCGATATACCCGAGCTATAATAGCGATAGCGCAGATCGGAAATATTTTCGATTCCTACGTTGAGCCACAGATTCGTACTCGCTCTATATTGAGCTTTTAGGTTGATAGTCATCCAAGATGGAGCATATACTTTGCCATTGGCATCAAGGGCATACATTTCAGTTTTTGTTTTTTCTTCTTCCGGCATATCGGAGTGATCACGCTTACCTTGAAAGAGAGTGTACAGTTCCATTTGAAATTTATCCAATGCGTAGGTAAGAGCAGCTTTTCCAAAAAAAGGTGCTGCGTGGCGCAAGGGGCTGTAGGTACCGCTTTCCAGTTCTTCTTTTCCTTGTTGCCAGTTGAGTTGCGTACTTAGTTCAAACCCCATGGGTAGATAGGCTTTGGCATTAAAGTGCAGTCCATAAACGTATGCAGCAGCAGTGTTTTGAATAGCAAGAACTTTTTGTTTCTCTCCCTTGAAGAAGATGCTGTCTTGACCATTGAATCGAAAATCCCTGCGTACCATGGCATTGGAAATATGTGTGTAGTAGGCAGCCATTTCCATGCTGAGTACATTAGCAACCTTTTTGGAGATTGATGCCTCTATGCTATGGGCATACTCGGATTTGAGGTTGGGATTGGGTACAACTACGCAGTTGGCTACAGATTCATAGAGTTTGTCCATATCATCTACATTAGGAGTACGAAATCCTCGAGAAGCGTTGAGAGAAAATTGCCAATCAGGTGCCAATCTCAAAGCGATCCCTATATTACCGGTAAGTGCACCTTTTCTATTGATTTGCCGAGGAGAGAAACTCAGCTCCATGTTATGGTTGCTGAAGTCGGCTTGGAGTTGATAAATGTTATAACGAATCCCGGCTTCTATATTCAGGGAAGATGAGTATTTGTATACAGCTTGCAAGTGAGCTGCGCCCGATTGCCAAATGGCTTGTGGGTATCGAGAAGGAGCTGCTTCTGTCTTCCCGGAGATAATGTCAGTAGCTTCTCCTTGAGAGTGTACATTGTTGCACACATACTCAGTGCCATAGTAGACAGCAACCGATTTCGATAGTGTTTTACTAAAGTCGGCATTGAAGGAGTAGGCATCCACTTTCTCACGTGTTGTAGTTCTGATGTTTTTGTTCCATCCTCGATCTATTCGACTTTCTCCAAACCGTTGCACTCCAATCCGTAAGCATAATTGGTCATAAAACAATGTGCTGTCATTATGGGCCGCCGTCAGCTGATTGAGCATCCATGTTTGTGGCCCATATTTCCATTCCCCGTATCGGGGGATTCCTTTCCGAAGCCGTGTATGTCTGTCATATCGGTCATAATCGGAGGTCTCAGAGTAATGAAATGCATATTGCAGATCCCATGTATCGGATGGTTTGAAGCGAACTTTTTGCATCAGATTAATTTGTGAGTACCCTGAAGGTGATTGCATCAGTGGATTGGGATTGTCTATAGCTATATCTTTGCCATCTTGCCGCTGTACTAAGAGTGGTTTGAGGTATTCTGTGGGACCATGACTCCCTTGTCTCAGGTCCCCAAAATGAAATGAGCTTATGCTGGACAAAAAAGCCCATTGACCACCTCCCACATTCACATCGAAGTGCCCTGTGCGTTCATTGTTGGCAGAGGAATGACGCACTGTGGCACTTCCCGTGGCAAGCCACTGGTTCGTTTTCGAGAGTTGTGCCTGCTTGGTGGTGAAGCTCATTACTCCACCCATGGCATCACTTCCATAGCCCACGGAGCTGGGCCCGAAGAGTACCTCTGTCTTTTCCAATGAAAAGGGATCTATGGAGATAACATTCTGCAGATTGCCCGATCTGAAGATAGCGGTGTTCATACGTATTCCATCAATGGCGTAGAGCAATCGGTTCGTGGCACAGCCCCGTATCATGGGACTTCCTCCACCTAATTGACTTTTCTGAATAAATACCTCTCCTGATATACCCAGCAAATCAGCAGTCGTCTGCGGGTTTTGAAATCTTGCCTGTTGGGGAGTGATGGCAATGATCCGTTGAGGAGACTCTTTTTTCGGTCGCTGCCAACGGAGGGCGGAAACCACAATTGGATCCAACTCAAGCTCAATACTGTCAGTAGGCATGGCAATTGCCGAACCACTCAAGAAGATGGAGAATGCCATTGCTCCGAATAGAACTTTTTTCATACGGTTTTATTATGGTAAAATGAGAAGTTTTCCATTCTTCTTAAACTCATTGTTAGTGAGCATGAAGAAATAAATCCCGGGAGTAAGCCTGTCAGTAGCAATCTGTGTAGGCTGTTCAGCGTCTACCTCCTGTGTCTGTACGATAGTTCCGGTGGTATCGAAAAGTTGCCAAAGACAATTTTTGTGCATCCCTTGAGGGCGTAGTTCAATGTTTTGCCCACGGTTGGGCTTGTTGGTGGAGAGTACAATGTCACGTGCCAAGACTTCCAATCCGGGGAATCCGTTGGGTACAGCCTTGGTTCCCACAATCATGTTTTTGATTGTCTTGATGTCCGTTCCCTCAGTTGTAGTAACGCGAAGTGTAACATCGTAGCTCTGGTCTGCTTCGACCTTAACAATCGGGTTGCGTACCGATGGGTCAGAAATCGACAACGGTTGGGGATTGAGGCTCCACTCCCATTGTGCTCCGTTTTGATTTACAATAGAGTAGCTGTCGAAATACAACTCGGCCTCTCCGGGAGTGTCGCCTTTGCCTACATTGAGGATAAGAGGTTGGGCAATGGGAGTAAAGCGATAGTCTGCCAAATTGCGTTGCCAAATCCCATTATTGGTAGCAATCCTTATTTTCCCCTCTTTGTAGAATGGTAACATACGGTTGATGGTGATGACGGGAGGCAATCCTTCGGAGTAGTCTTGCCATCCATCGCTAGTTTCGTCCCAGTATAAAACTCGCCCTCTTGTTGTGTTGTAGGAGTTGCCCAAGGAGCGATATACATTGCCTACAGCGTAAACGGCATTTTTTTCGTTTCCTGTGAGGAAGAAGCGATATACGAACAGCTTTTCTTCTGTGCCGTTGAGGGTCAGGTTTTTGTCCATTTTTTCCCAAGTAGTGCCGTTGTCTTTCGTCCTGAACATTCCCCCCGGGTCTCCGGAACTGAGCCAAATTTCATTTTCATTGCGCGGATGTACCGCCACTCGAGGTTTGTAAGAGTTTTTGATTTCTTCGGGGAGGTTTTTGTATGCTTCAAATGTTTGCCCACCATCTGCGGAACTGTACAGGTTGCCGGTAGTTGCCACGACTATTTTGTTCGGATTAGATCGGGAAATAACATGTGACGAAATAGGCTGATCAAAAGTATGTAGAGCCACGAAACTCTCTCCATCGTCTACAGTTTTCCACAGAGTACGGTATTCTTGGTCCCAACTGCCTTGGATGAGAAGGAAACTTTTGGCGTAGCGAGGGTCAAATTCAAAGCCTTGTCCATACTGTGTAGACTCGGCGGGATAGGTCCAAAAGTTGAGAAATGGAACAAAGTTGTCGGTCCATTGGTCGGGCATTACAACGTTCTCCGAATCTGAATAAGCGATCTTGCGCGGATTGCTCAAGAAGACGTATCCGGTGGCTCTCTCGCTCCCTTTCATGCTGATAGTAGCTCCGTTGTAGCGGTCCAGTTGGGACATGTTGCCGTTGTGATTGCGCCCGCCGACCATCACATCCTCATTCCATCCCTGATCAAATCCCCAGAGTTCGGAAGCATAAATGCCATTGATGCGAGCTTCCGCATGGTCGCCGAAAAAGTCTTTGGAATAGATAATCCCCCCATCGGTGGAGAGCCATGTGTCGTTTCCAACGATTTGTATGTCTTGCATATCGCAGTGCAGGTCGAATGGACCATAATATCCTCCTTTATTGGTAATAGTGCTACCTCCATCCTCGGAACGATAAAACTGCAACAAGCCAAAAAGTATCTGTTCCGGGTCGTTTGGAGAGGCTGCTATCACCATGTCATAGTAACCTTGCCCTCCGGTTTTGTCTACAGATTCCATGCGCGTACCTATGTCTTGGTGCACGGTCCAGTTCTTACCTCCATCAGTACTTTTGTACAAGACGGGAGTTCCGGAGTAGAATGGCGGAGTGTTGGAGCTTCCGTTGTCGGCTTTGCATGCCAGAATATAGATGTAGTCTTTTCCCTGCTCTGCTGCTGAAAGCCCTATGCGACCACTAGCCAAAATGAAATCTTGTTGTGGCATGCACACTTCAAAGGTATTGCCCCCGTTACGACTTATTTGAAATACGGCTGCATTGTTCTTCTTGGCCAGCACGTAGATCACATTGGGATCGCCTGTTCGGTACTTGATGTCGAAGCACTGTCCACTGTTGATTTGGCTCCACGATCTCCCATTATTGTTGGTTTTGAAAACACCCATATCGTTGCCGACGAGCATTTGTTGGTCATTGTCAGGATGGAATACGGCATCCCTTACCCTTGTCGAGTAGTTTTTGACTTGCGTTGGAGTTATATCTATCCAGCTATCGCCTCCATTGTCCGTCAGCCACAGGAAACTACCGGCTCCGACGAGTACCTTTTGCGGATTGGTGGGTGATACCTCCACCGAGGTAATCTCACCTCCGAGATAATAGTCTCCACCGGAGCAAGCCTTCCATGTAGAGCCCTTGTCTATAGACTTGAATATCATGCCGGTTTCAGTCCCGCAATATAGGACATCGGGGTGGCTTCGAGAGACCCCGAAACGCTGTACATTGGCCTGCGCCGGAGAAGCTTGTTTGGTTTTCCAATCATAAGTCATAATTGGTGAGAGTACTTCCCAGCCGTTGGTTGTCGCTATTGTGTTTTGCGTTTTACGGTGTTTGAGTTCGATTTGTTTATTTACATCTTGAACAAAACTTCTAAATGAAGCATGTTCGGGCAGACGGATTCGACCATCGCGCAGTACAAAAGGGAGGTAACTTTTCTGCCATCGTCTGAAGTGGTTCACGATGGCCTTGGTGTGTGGAGTCTTACGACGGGCATCGGGATTCTGTTCGAGGTACATTCTGAAAGAATCAACCATGGCATAGTAATTGACCTGTTCCACGTTTTCCAATTGCTCCATCCATTTTGGAGCTCCCATGGGAAGTGCTACCGGAGCGTAAGGTTTGTATTGTGTTGTTGGGGGAGTTTGCGCTGTTGCATAGCCCAAAAGAAGGGGGCAAAGGCACATCAGTAAAAGTTTATTTTTCATTGTGAAGTCAATTGTATGGGATATTTATAGTAAGTAAGATGATCAGTTCTTGAGGAGCTTGCCGAAGAACTTATGGTGCGGTGTGCGCAGTTCGTAGATATAAACACCGCCGTCTAGAGGAGGGAGGGCAATGGAGGCTTCACTCTCTTGGGCCGACATGGTAAGGGTATGCAGTAGTCGTCCCTTAGCATCATGCAGGGTAAATATTTTCTCTTCAGGGAGGTGTTCTGTTTCAATGAGCAGCTTTGCCTCCGCATCATCGGAAGAGAAATGTACCTTCACAGAGGCGATGGATTGCAATACCGTCGATGCTCCCTCGATCCCATCAATGCGAATCATCTCGGGGATGGTGCGACTATGACTACCCTGAGGGGTGGTGACCTTGAGTGTCACATCATATAGACCCGGGAAGCCGAATACGACGCGTGGGTTGCGTGTTCGCTCTCCTATGACTTGCTTCGGTGTTGGACTGAAGGACCACTCCCATTCCACATCATTTTGATTGGCGATGGAGTAGCTGTCGAAGAAGACTTCCTTGTCGGGCATCTGTGTCAAGTCTCCATTGCCTAAATTCAGAGCCATCGGTTGTGCCACGGGGATGAATGTTTCTTCGTATAGGGGGATTTCCCAAATTCCTTGACTCGTGGCCGCACGCAATTTTCCCTCTTTGTAAAAAGGCGTAAGGCGTGCAATGCGAGCAGCAGAGGGAAGACCGTCAGAGTAATTCATCCACTCGGTCATTGTGTCATCTTTGTAGTAGACGAGAGCATCTCCACCCTGAGTCCCGATGTACACGCCATTGTTTTTATTCCCGGTGAGTACGACCCAGTTGAACGTCTTGTCTTTCATGTAGGGGTCTAGCGGATATTGCCATGTGGCACCGCAGTCGGTTGTGTAAGCGACACGTCCCGGGAAATTGGAGTTGGTAAACCACACTTTATTTTCGTCATGAGGATCCACACTGATACTGATGGCCACACTTCCGATGTATCCGTCGTCAAACGGTCGTTTTTCAAATTCTTTCCATGTTTTGCCATTGTCGGTGGAGTGGAAGATATTGATTGCCCCGGCAGCGTAAATGTGGTTGGGGTTGGAGCGAGAAAATTCATAGCTCGAAACGTTCTCGTCCATGTTCAGCATCAGATGAAAAGACCGGCCTTCATCCTCCGATACATACAATTCGTAGGGATCTTCTCGCGAACTCATCACCAATCGGAGGGCGTACCGAGGGTCGAAGCCCAATTCTTTGCTCGTTTGCAGAGCCTCGTGCGGCTTTTTTGTATTGAATTGCTCCATGTAGGTTGTTTGCACAGGGGCACCGATCTGTTCGGGAACGATGCTTGTGCCCGAGTCGGAGAAGTAGACCTTGCGAGGTTCGCTTGGCAGGATATGCCCGGTTGCATACTCCACTCCTCCGACGTGCAAAGTGTTCCCTTCACCATAGGATGAGAGATGTACGGCATCGCCGTTGTGCCAGCGACCGCCTGCCATGATGTCTTCGTTCCATCCCTGTCCGAATCCGTGATATTCGGCGGCATAAATCCCGAAGTTGCAATCTGTTCCGGGAGTCGTAAAAAAGTCCGACGAGTACTTGATGCCTCCATCGGTCGAGATCCAGGTATCTTTTCCGCAGACGACAATATCCTGCATATCGGGGTGCATTTTCTCGGGGCTCTGATAGCCTCCAATGGCTGTGGTGTAGACACTGCCTTTGCCTCCCTGCGTAGAGCGGTAGGCGGAGCAAAGCCCGAAGATGACATGCTCGGGGTCTTGAGCCGAAGCCCCGATGATCATATCGAAGTATCCTTGTCCCCCCATATTATTGTCCAGCACGGACGAGAAGGTTTGGTTGCGCCCGTCGCGTTGGGTGTGGTCTGTCCAGGTCTTCCCGGCATCGGTGCTTTGCAGTATGTGTGGTACGCCTTGCCCTCCATAGGTACCCGTATCGTAGTATCCTGCATTGGAATTAACCAGGGCGTAGACATACTTCTCCCCGTTGGGAGCATGGCTCACGGCAAGTCTTCCTGCTACGATGTTGTCCACCGGCAAGGATTGAGGACAGAAGGTATTGCCTCTATCTTCGGAGATGAGAAGTTCGAACTTGGGTTGTCCCGGCTTACGACAGAGGAGATAAATCCGCTTGTCGTTGCCCGGTTGCAGCTCGTGGTCATGGCAAACGCCCTCTGCCGTGAGTCGGAAGTGAGCCCCACCGTCGGTTGAGAGGTAAAATCCACCGTTCATTCCCCCACCGATGCCGGCACTTACGGTTATGTATTGTGGATCTTGAGGGGAGATGCGGATACTGTTCACGCGGGCTGCTATGTCCGGATTCATGTGCCACGAGGCCCCTCCATCGGTCGATTTCCATAGGTTTACACCTCCCCCTGCATAAACTGTATTGGGGTCTTTGGGGGATACTTGCAGGGCAAAGATCGCTCCGCCGAAGTTGTGGAGCGGGTTACATGGGTGCCAGCTTTTCCCCTTGTCCGTAGTTTTGAAAACCACCCCTGTTTCAGTACCGCAATAGACAACATTCGGATTGCTCTCTGCCACGGCCAACCGATAGACGCAGGCCTGAGAGTCTTTGGATTTCGGTTTTCCTTGGGCCGATGTTTGTGTGGTATTCGGACCAATGTTACGCCATCGTTTGCCCGAAGAGACTCCATTACGGGTTTGTTGGCTACGGGTTCGGTTCAGCTGCAGCAAACGGGCCGTTCGCTCTTGGTAAGAGGGAAGGCGTATCGCTCCATCTTTATCGACGTAGGGGGCATAGGCCTTGCTCCATCTTCGGTAGAAATTGACTGCCGGCTTCTTTTCTACGGTTTTGACACGAGCGTCCACATCCTTTTGCATCCATAGGGTGAAGAGAGAGTCCATTCGGGCATAATTCACCCCCGACGGATTGTCTGCGATCGCTCGCATCCAAGTTGGTGCACCGAGGGGCAATGGCTCGGGGGAATAGGGATCGAAGATGGTCTGATGCGTTTGTGCAATGCCGTTTTGGGTGAGCAAAAAAGCGGCGGCCATAAGCGCAAGGGAAGTTCTTTTCATAGATGTATTCAAATGGCTTTGTTTTCTAGAACGAGAAAGTTGCAGAGCCTTTTGTGGTCCTGCTTTTTGACGTAATCTGCTATATTGGGGAGTATATATCATAGAGTATTCACTACCCTGCTCACAAAGGTAATGTATTCTTGACTCTTAAGTATTGCTTTGACCAACCTAAAGGTCCTATATACCAATTGCCCGAAAGCAACGGAACCTTTCTCTGAAACCATCCTACTAGGATTTTAACGATAACTTTCAAAGCTAGAGGTTCCGCATTTCACGCGGAGTCTATTGTATTCAATACGATGCACAAATAAGATTCGAGGGCAAAAACTACACATTTGAAGCCTGTGAAACAAAAAATTATAGCCCGAAAGTTTTTTTACTTCAGACCTACAAATAAGGAGAGGTTTCACAACCATAAAAAAATTGAGATGAGGGGTCCAACATACCGATGAGTGGGTAATTTTTTGAATACTACTTCCCCTCGATTATTCATTAGTACCTTTGAATCAAATCGTTGTGTGTTTCTCAAAAGATTTCCCCTAGCAATGTTTGTCTCTATGCCTATAATTTGGTAACTTTGGAGCGGAATAAGGTCTATTAGGTTCCTCGGGTATTGCTCAACAACCCCGAAAGGATGCAATGGATCTGCAAGTTATTAAGGCAACAAATAACATAAATATATGACAGGAACCATGAAGAAGGCTATTACACTAGCCGAGCTCACCGCCAAATTTCACGACGGCATGTCCGTGATGATGGGCGGATTCTTGGGGAATGGAACCCCCGAACGAATTGTGGATGCCCTTATAGAAAGTGGCGTTAAAGATCTTACTCTCATCACCAACGACACCTCATTCCCTGAAAAAGGTTGCGGACGATTGATCGCCAACCATCAGGTAAAAAAGCTCATTGTATCTCACATTGGAACAAACCCTCTTACGGGAGAGCAACTCAATAATGGCTCTCTGGATATAGAGTTTAGTCCCCAAGGTACGTTGGCAGAACGTATCCGTTGCGGTGGTTCGGGTCTCGGTGGCGCACTGACAGCTACCGGTATGGGTACCGTTATTGCCGAAGGTAAGGAGATTGTGACCGTGGATGGCAAAGAGTACCTCCTCGAGAAGCCAATCCGAGCAGACTTTGCATTTTTGAAAGGCTCTATCGGCGACGAAAAGGGTAATCTCGTGTACAAAGGAACTTCTCAAAACTTCCAACCATTGATGGCTATGGCTGCTGATACGGTGGTTGTTGAGATCGAGGAGCTTGTACCTGTGGGATCTATTGAACCCCACTCGGTACACACCTCTTGTATATTCGTTGATTACATTGTTGTCGATAAATAAGGGGCACTTTACACCCCTCTTCCACTTTATCCCTGGAATAGAGGGGAGATAAGGTGAGTTCTTGCGACAGAGAATAAAATATCTTCCAATTAAATTATACACATATTTGTATGAGTAATCCCAAGTCTATGATCAGATTGCGCATGTCTCAGGCTGATGCACACTATGGTGGTAATCTTGTAGATGGCGCACGTATGCTCCAATTGTTTGGTGATGTAGCTACCGAACTATTGATCATCCAAGATGGAGATGAAGGGCTTTTTTGTGCCTATGACAATGTCGAATTCCTCAACCCTGTATATGCAGGGGACTATATCGAAGCTGTAGGAGAGATTACCCACGTGGGCAATTCTTCTCGTAAAATGACATTCGAAGCGCGTAAGGTAATCAAGCCACGTCCCGACATCAGCGACTCTGCTGCCGATGTACTGGCGGACCCCATAGTAGTATGCCGTGCGACTGGTACTTGTGTTGTACCCATTAAGTGTCAACGTAATAAGTAATCTACACTATGGATAAACTCATTATTACTGCTGCCATTTGCGGCGCCGAGGTTACCAAGGAACAAAACCCGGCCGTACCCTATACCGTAGAGGAGATTGTACGTGAAGCCAAAAGTGCGTATGATGCAGGTGCGGCTGTCGTACACATCCATGTGCGTGAAGACGATGGTACACCTACTCAGAGCCGTGACCGCTTCAAAGTGTGTATGGATGCTGTTCGCGAGGCTTGCCCCGATGTTATCCTAATCCCATCAACAGGTGGTGCCGTAGGCATGACTGCAGAGGAGCGGTTACAACCTACCGAACTCTTCCCTGAGATGGCTACGCTAGACTGTGGTACGTGCAACTTCGGAGACGATGTCTTTGAAAACACCATGCCTATGATGCGTGCTTTTGGCAAAAGAATGCTAGAAAACAATATTAAGCCAGAGTACGAATGCTTCGAGATGGGGCATTTGGATACCATTTTGCGTATGGCTGCCAAAGGCGAAGTTCCCGGAGATCCCATGCAGTTTAACTTTGTATTAGGAGTACCCGGGTGTACACCTGCCACCGTGGAAAACCTCGTTTGGCTTGTCAATCGCATCCCTACGGGCTCTACATGGACAGCTACGGGTATTGGTCGTCATGCCTTCACTCTTGCAGCCCCCACGATCGTAATGGGTGGTAACGTGCGTGTCGGATTTGAAGACAACCTGAACATTTCTCGTGGAGTACTCGCTCGCTCTAATGGCGAATTGGTCGAAAAGGTTGTTCGTATCTCTCGTGAATTGGGTCGTGAGATCGCGTCCCCCGAAGAGGCAAGAGCCATCCTTTCACTACGTCCCCTCAAGTAAAAAAACAATAGAAACATAAGTAATACATTAATAAGCTCTATGCAAAAAAAAGGCAACAAGTATGGTACGCACCGCGTACTCGAGCCCCTAGGCGTACTTCCACAACCCGCCAATAAGATTGACAACAACATGGATGAGATCTACGATAACGAGATCCTCATCGATGTACAAACTCTAAACATCGACTCTGCTAGCTTTACGCAGATCCACGAGCAAGCTGGTGGCGATAAGGATAAGATCGCTGAAATCATGCTTGACATCGTTGCAAAACAAGGTAAGCACCGCAACCCTGTAACTGGCTCTGGCGGTATGCTCCTCGGTACCGTAGAAAAGATCGGTGATACCCTCAAGGGCAAAATCGATTTGAAAGAAGGAGACAAGATCGCAACTCTCGTCTCTCTCTCTCTAACTCCTCTCCGCATCGATAAGATCAAAGAGATCAGAGCTGATGTAGACCAAGTAGATATCGACGGTAAGGCTATTCTCTTCGAAAGCGGTATCTATGCCAAGATCCCTGCAGACCTTCCTGAAAAGCTTGCACTTTCTGCTCTTGACGTGGCGGGAGCTCCTGCTCAAACAGCCAAGCTCGTAAAGCCCGGTGATACGGTACTTATCATCGGTGCTGGTGGTAAAAGCGGTATGCTTTGCTGCTATGAAGCGATGAAGCGTGCAGGGGTTACGGGTAAAGTAATCGGTCTCTGCCACTCTCAAAAGAGTGCAGACCGCCTCAAAGCCCTTGGCTTCTGCCATACGGTGTTTACGGCCGATGCAACGCAACCCGTACCCGTTATGGAAGAGATAGAAAAGCTCACTGATGGTAAGATGTGTGATGTGACTATTAACAACGTAAACATCCCCGATACCGAAATGACCAGTATCCTTTGTACAAAAAATGATGGTCTTGTATATTTCTTCTCCATGGCTACAAGCTTTACCAAAGCAGCCCTTGGAGCAGAAGGTGTAGGTAGTGACGTTACCATGATTGTAGGTAATGGTTATACCAAGGGTCATGCCGAAATCACCCTCCAAGAACTTCGCGAAAACGAAGCTCTTCGTAAGATCTTCACCGATCTATACGCTTAAGTTGAGATTATATGAGTAGAGTGTCTTCATTTCTCTGCACGATATGGGGATACTCTACTCCACTTTTCCAATAAATAGTACCCTCTATCTCTCCACCCTGCGTATCTCATTTACGCAACAAGGTCTTCTGGATCCTCTATTTGGATCTTGTACTGTGCTCGAAAAAGGTACCTTGTTTGCTGTAGCACGATTCTCTAGTGAACACGTGAAGAGTGTACTTTCCTCTTTTAAGGCAACCTCAGATATTTACACTAAAAATATCTCTGAAATGAACGAAAGTAGAAGAAAATATTACTTCCCTGATGTAACCGATGAGCAGTGGAATGACTGGCATTGGCAGGTAAAGAATCGCATTGAGACCTTAGATGATCTCAAGAAATATGTCAATCTGACTCCCGAAGAGGAAGAAGGTGTACGTGAGTCTCTCAAGACACTACGTATGGCTATTACTCCCTATTACCTCAGTTTGATAGACCCTAATGATCCGAATGATCCCGTGCGGAAGCAATCTGTACCCACAGGTAACGAGCTAATCATCAGTGAAGAAGATCAGTTAGATCCACTCAGTGAGGATGAAGACTCTCCTACTCCGGGGCTTACCCATCGCTACCCAGATCGCGTGTTGTTCCTCATTACGGATATGTGTTCGATGTACTGTAGACACTGCACTCGCCGCAGATTCGCAGGACAGAAAGATGCGGCTTCGCCTCGTGAGCGTATTGACAAAGCAATCGAATATATCGAACGTACCCCGGAAGTACGTGATGTACTGCTTTCGGGTGGGGATGCTTTGATGGTCAGTGACTCTTTGATTGAATACATCCTACAACGCCTACGCGCAATTGAGCATGTGGAGATCATCCGCTTTGGGTCTCGTACCCCAGTGGTTTTGCCACAACGTATCACACCGGAGTTGGTAGAGATCATGAAGAAGTATCATCCCGTTTGGCTGAATACACACTTCAATCACCCCAATGAGATTACGGCAGAGTCCAAAGCAGCATGCGAACGCTTGGCTAATGCAGGTGTGCCTCTCGGTAATCAGACGGTATTGCTTCGTGGCATCAATGATTGTACCTATGTGATGAAGCAGTTGGTACATGAATTGGTTAAGATCCGTGTTCGTCCCTATTATATCTATGTATGTGACCTCTCTCGTGGTATTGGTCACTTCCGCACTCCTGTATCTAAAGGTATCGAAATCATTGAAAACTTGCGTGGACATACATCAGGTTATGCCGTTCCCACTTTCGTCGTAGACGCTCCAGGTGGTGGTGGTAAGATCCCTGTTATGCCTAACTATATTGTATCACAAGCTCCTAACAGAGTTGTACTCCGCAATTATGAAGGAGTGCTAACCACCTACACAGAGCCTGCTGATTACAAAGAAGAGTGCCACTGCCCCGAGTGCGAAAAAGAGCGGAAAGATGGTGTTGCTGCCCTACTTTCGGGACAACAACTCGCCATTGAGCCGAATCACTTAGCACGTAAAGAACGGAATCGCAAGCGTCAAGAGGCCCAATAATCAAGTTATTTCGTCATTCTCATCAATGCCATTTGTAGCTAGTCTAACTCAGCTGAGGAGTTTGTCCATCGTAGGAACTGCAAAAAACACGGGGAAGACTGAGTGTTTGAACTACGTTTTGCGACGTCTTTGGGAGGAGTTTCCTCAAAAGAGTATTGCACTAACCTCCATTGGCATTGACGGAGAACGACGAGACCAAGTCACACAAACCGACAAACCCGAGATCTGCCTTTACCCTGGAACCGTTTTTATAACAGCTGAGAAGTTTTATCGGAGCAAGATGGTAGCTGCAGAGATCATTGATATTGAAGATCAATATGTAACATCTTTAGGACGAGCTATCTATGCCAGATCTAGGGGTACAGGCAAGGTCTTAATAGCAGGTCCTGCCTCAACGGGAGGACTTAAGCAGATTATCCAAAAGACTCAAGAGAAAGCCATAGACTTGACGATTATAGACGGAGCATTGTCCCGCATCAGCCTTGCTGCTCCATCTGTTTCAGATGGCTTGATCTTAGCCACGGGAGCAGCATATAGTGTACAACCCGAGGAGCTTATACGTAGGACAAACTACCTCCATAGACTGATTAAGCTACCCGAGTATGGCTCGCGCTCTATTGCAGAGCAACTGACCGATGTGGAGCGAGGGATGTATGTGATTGGTGTAGATGGAGGGATTCACGATACAGGGTTTGTGTCCGCTCTTTCAGATCAGGCGTGGAAAGATCCTCAATGGACCAAGCTGGGGGATACTCTTTTTGTAGCGGGTGCTGTATCCGATCCTTTACTTGAACGTTTGAGATTGATCGATGATCACAGCCGTTTGATTGTACGTGATTTTACGAGGATTTTCGCATCCCCTATCGTACTCGATAAGTATTTAGCCTCAGGTCGAACCATCGAAGTACTCTACGGAACACGGCTTATGGCCATTACCTTTAACCCTTTAGCTCCATCTGGATATAAACTCGATTCCGAAAAAATGTGTGGGCGACTTCAAGAGAGTCTTGGTGTGCCTGTATATGATGTTCGTCGCTTATGAAAACGTTACGCAGTAGTATTGACTCTATTTCAGGATTACGGTTTGTCATCAATTCATTGGATCTTGCCTCTTCGTTAGGTAGACAAGCTGTACTAGAGACTTCCTGGACCACCAGTCTTGACGGGATTAACAAACGGTTATCTCGAGTTACACGCTTCTACACCTATCTGACTGAAGAGAAAAAGCGAGAGGGTCTCAAAGAGTTGTATCTACTGCTACAAGGTATTCGTAACGTATCGGGCTCTATCGGCTTGTTACGAGAGAAAAGAAGTAGCTGTAGCGATGTCGATCTATACGAACTCAAATGCCTCGCCTTACTGTCACTCAAGGTGGCTAGGCTCTGCCGGCAGTACAATCTAGAATTAGAGCCGATGCCCTCTTTAGAGAAAGCCTTGGATATTTTAGATATAGACGGAGAGCGTCTTCCCTCGTTCTACATTTCAGATGCGTATAGTGCGTCTCTCGCTGCAATCCGCAAGGAGATCGAATGTGCAACTTCAGAATCAAAACGGGATGAATTAGCCATCAAGGCTTCACAAGAAGAGGATCGGGTACGCCGTCGTTTGACTAAGGAATTAGCTCCATTTGCTGATGATTTTAGCCATGTATTGGCCGCATTGGCTTCGGACGATATGTTATTAGCCAAAGCACGTTGGGCATTTGACAATCATTGCTGTTGCCCCACGCCTTTAGCCTCCGAAGCAGATACCCACATCACAGCTCTAGTGCATCCCGAAGTGGCCTCCAAAGTAGAGACACTGGGTGATGTATATCAACCCGTATCAATTCATTTCGGAGCCTTTCCAACACTCATTACAGGGGCCAATATGGCAGGTAAGAGTGTTTTACTATCGGCAGTAACTCTGGCACAGTGCCTGATGCAATATGGATTTTATGTGCCCGCCAAAGAGGCTCAAATAGCTATTGTAGAGGAAATCCTTTGCTCTATGGGCGACGGACAGAACTTCGACAAAGGATTATCCTCATTTGGAGCCGAGGTACTCCGTTTGGATCAAATCGTACAAGTAGCCAAGCAAGGGATATCTATTTTAGCCCCCATTGACGAACCCGCTCGCACAACCAATCCCGAAGAGGGAGAGGCCATCGTAGATGCACTTGTGCGTCTCTTTGCGCAATATAGAGTTCGTTCCATTATCACAACACATTACAGTGGTATCAAAGCACCATGCACCAAATACCGAGTCCGCGGATTCATAGAAAAGAGGATGCAACTCCCTCTAGAAATCAATAAACTCAATAACTACATTGATTATGCACTTGTAGAGGATATCTCTGGAGAGGCTCCTCATGAAGCCATTCGCATCGCAGAGATATTAGGCATTGATAAAGAGTTGCTGCAATACTGTAAAGAGAATTTGAATCAATAATAGAATGAAGAAGAGTAAAGTAGGGATAGACTTTTCCAAAGTAGAGCGTGCCAGGCATACCGCTCGTGAAATTGCTGACGATGTACAGCAGTTTGTAGACAGGTATACCACCGTAGCTGTCGAACGCACGCTCTGTCGTTTTATCGGCATTGACAACGTTGATGCCAACGGAGTACCACTCCCCAATGTCGTTGTAAATTACCTCCATGACAATAAACTACTGTCTGATGGAGCTCTGTTTTATTTAGCCAATGCCATAGCTGCAACAGGTAAAACTCCTCAAGCCATAGCAGAGGAGATCGCCAGTGGATCTATTGATCTTAAACGCTACAAAGCCCTTTCTAAAGAAGAGGTAGCCAACACTCTTGAACCCTATATCCTAGAAGGGATTCAAAAGATCGTCATGAAGCGCGCTCGTCGTGAGAAATATCTCGAAACAATTGGAGAGGGGCCTCAACCCTACCTATACGTTATCGTAGCAACAGGCAACATCTACGAGGACGTGATACAAGCCCAAGCAGCAGCTCGCCAAGGTGCTGATATTATCGCCGTAATCCGTACTACGGGACAAAGTTTGCTCGACTATGTACCCTATGGTGCGACAACCGAAGGTTTTGGGGGTACTTTTGCAACCCAAGAGAACTTCCGCATCATGCGTAAGGCTTTGGACGAAGTGGGTGAAGAGGTTGGTCGTTACATCCGACTCTGTAACTACTGCTCGGGATTGTGTATGCCCGAGATCGCTATCATGGGAGCCTTTGAGGGTCTCGACGTTATGCTCAATGACGCCCTCTACGGTATTCTATTCCGAGACATCAATATGCAACGTACGCTCGTTGACCAATATATGAGTCGTGTGATCAACGGCTTTGCAGGTGTCATCATCAATACGGGAGAGGATAATTATCTGACTACAGCCGATGCTGTAGAAGAGGCTCACACAGTGTTGGCTTCTGATCTTATCAATGAGCAATTCGCCCTCAAGGCAGGACTCCCCGAGGAACAGATGGGACTTGGTCACGCCTTTGAAATGGATCCGCTTCTCGAAAACGGATTCTTGTACGAATTGGCTCAAGCTCAAATGACCAGAGAGATCTTCCCCAAAGCTCCGCTCAAGTATATGCCTCCAACGAAGTTTATGACCGGAAATATCTTTAGAGGTCATATACAAGATGCACTCTTCAACATGATCGGGATTTGGACACATCAAGGTCTTCAACTCCTTGGTATGCCTACTGAGGCTATCCACACACCTTTTATGAGTGATCGTTACCTTTCCATCGAAAATGCTCGTTATATTTTTAATAACATGCGCTCTATTGGAGAAGACGTTGAGTTCAAAGAAGGTGGTATTATGCAGACGCGAGCTCGCCTCGTACTTGATAAAACAATCAATCTTCTTGACGAAATCAATCAACAAGGCATTTTTACGGCTCTCTCGAAAGGAACTTTTGGAGATGTCAAGCGTCCAATAGATGGTGGTAAAGGGTTGGATGGAGTTGCCCCTAAGGGAGAGCATTACTATAATCCGACAATCGAACTGATGAAAAACTTTAGAATAGAGGGTAAGCTATGAGCGGTGGATTATATTCAATGGAAGAGAAGGACTTTGACCGTACGTTAGATTTAACGCAGGTCAAGCCCTACGGAGATACGATGAATGATGGGAAGATACAGCTGAGTTTCACTCTGCCTGTTCCCATCGGAGCTGAGGCAGAAGAAGCAGCCAAAATGCTTCTAAAGGAAATGGGATTGCAAAACCCAATGGTCGTTTTTTCCAAAGAGTTAACTAAGGGTTTTACTTTCTTTAATTGTTATGGGAATTGTAGTCACACCGTAGATTACACCAATATCTATGTACCCAAAGTAGAAACCTCTACATGGAGTATGGAAGAGACCGACGACTTTATACGTACCAATATCGGACGTCCTATTCGAATTATTGGTGCAAGTACGGGAACCGATGCACACACCGTGGGTATTGATGCCATCATGAATATGAAGGGCTTTGCGGGGCACTATGGTCTTGAGCGTTATGACATGATCGAAGCTCTTAACCTAGGTAGTCAAGTGCCCAATGAAGAATTCATTGCAAAGGCACTTGATTACAACGCCGATGCCCTACTCGTCTCGCAAACAGTTACCCAAAAGGATGTACATATCAAGAATCTCACAGAACTCGTTGAATTGCTCGAAGCTGAAGGTCTTAGAGATAAGGTAATCCTAGCTTGTGGCGGTCCTCGTATTACCCACGAACTTGCCAAGGAACTAGGCTATGATGCTGGATTTGGAGCCAACACATTTGCCGATGATGTGGCTTCTTACATCGCGCAAGAGCTTCACCGTCGCCTAGAAGAGGGTGTAATTTGAATAATAAGTAATTGAAATATATAGCCATGGACAAGAATGAAATAAGAGAGACGATCGCACGTCGTGTTGCTCTTGAGTTGAAAGATGGAGATGTAGTGAACTTGGGAATCGGTTTGCCAACCATGGTACCAAACTATCTCAAAGCGGATGTCGAAGTGATGTTGCAGAGTGAGAATGGGATGATTGGCATGGGTGCAGCTCCCGAGGAAGGCGAAGAAAAGGAAGAGTGGACCAATGCCGGAGGTGGTTTTATCACGGCCGTTCCTGGTGCTGCGACATTTGACAGTGCGACCTCATTCGGAATCATTCGAGGTGGTCACGTAGACGTTAGCATTCTCGGAGCTCTCGAAGTGGACGAAAATGGCGACCTCGCCAACTGGATTATCCCCGGAAAGAAGGCACCTGGTATGGGAGGTGCAATGGACTTGCTCGTAGGAACTCGCAAAGTAATCCTCGCAATGGAGCATACCGCTAAGGGTACCCCTAAGATCCTCAAAAAGTGTCATCTTCCCCTCACAGCTAAGGGACAAGTCGATATGATCATCACAGAAATGTGTGTGATAGAGGTTCGTAAGGGAGAAGGATTAGTGGTAACGGAACTAAATGAGCACTTTACTCGAGAGGAAGTTATTGCAGCTACCGAAGCTTCTATTATCTTTGCAGAAGATTTGCGTCCAATGAGACAATAAAAAGAGAGACTATTATTAAGAATCAAATAAATCACTATGGATTTTTCGCAAACTCCACAAGAGCAACTGTTCTTGCAGATGATCACCGCTTTTGCAGAGAAGGAAGTAAAACCCCTAGCTGCCGAGATCGATGAACAAGAACGCTTCCCCATCGAAACTGTAAAGAAGATGGCGAAGTTGGGTATCATGGGTATACCCATTCCAACTCAATATGGTGGCGCCGGTGCAACCAACCAGATGTACTCTATGGCAGTAGAGGAACTCAGTAGAGTGTGTGCAACTACGGGTGTTGTGGTTTCGGCACATACCTCGCTTTGCTGTGCTCCTATCCTCGAACATGGGACAGAAGAACAAAAAATGAAGTACCTCCCCAAATTGGCCTCTGGAGAGTGGATCGGTGCGTTCGGTCTCACAGAACCCAACGCAGGTACGGATGCCTCTGCTCAACAGACTTTCGCTGTAGATAATGGGGATCATTGGGTACTCAACGGCACTAAGATCTTTATTACGAATGCAGAGTACGCTCACGTATATATCATTTTCGCTATGACCGATAAGAGTCAAGGTAATCATGGTATTTCTGCATTTATCGTGGAAAAGGATATGCCAGGCTTTAGCATTGGTAAGAAAGAGCTTAAGTTGGGTATTCGTGGTTCTGCAACTTGTGAGCTCATCATGGAAAACTGCATCGTTCCCAAAGAAAATCTTTTGGGTAAGATCGGTGGTGGTTTCAAAATTGCCATGAAAACACTTGACGGTGGTCGTATCGGTATCGCCTCTCAAGCTGTTGGTATAGCTCGTGGGGCTATGGACGAAACAGTGAAGTACACCAAGGAGCGTAAGCAATTTGGTCGTAGCATTGCCAAATTCCAAAATACACAATTCCAACTTGCTGACCTACAAACAAGGATTGATTGTGCACAGCTTCTTATCCGCCGTGCCTCTTGGCTAAAGGATGCTCAGCTCCCCTACTCTGTGGCAGCTGCAGAAGCTAAACTATTCTGTGCAGAAACAGCAATGGAAATGACAACCAAAGCGGTTCAATTCCATGGTGGTTACGGATATACTCGTGAGTACCCCGTTGAACGCATGATGCGCGATGCCAAGATTACCGAGATTTACGAAGGAACCAGCGAAGTGCAACGTATGGTTATTTCTGCAAACCTATTAAAATAAGAAGGAGGACTATAGATGTTGAAAATAGTTGTTTGTATCAAGCAAGTTCCCGATACAACTGAAATCAAGCTCGACCCTGTGAAGGGAACGCTCATCCGTGATGGGGTACCTAGTATTATGAACCCCGATGATAAGGGAGCGTTGGAGCAAGCTCTTCTCTTCAAGGATAAGTTCGGAGCGGAGGTAACATGTATCACCATGGGTCCTCCTCAAGCAAAAGATATCATCCGCGAAGCATTCGCAATGGGTGTAGATAAGGGTTATCTCGTAACAGACCGACGTTTTGGTGGTGCTGATACACTCGCTACCAGTTACACGATCTCCCAAGCTCTTCGTTCATTGGATTATGACATTATTCTTGCAGGTCGTCAAGCTATTGACGGAGACACTGCACAAGTAGGTCCTCAGATTGCAGAGCAACTAGATCTCCCCCAAATCACTTACGTTGAGAATGTTGAATTTGATGGCAAAGACCTTTTGACTGTTCGCCGTAATGTGGAAGAAGGTCACGAAGTATTGGAAGTAAAACTTCCCTGTATGCTCACGTTCTTGGCTTCTGCTTATGAACCTCGCTACATGAATGTTCGTGGAGTTATGGAGGCGTTCGACAAGGAAATCGTTGAACTAAATGCCGATAGCTTCCCCGTTGATCCTGAACGTCTAGGACTCAAAGGATCTCCGACGAGCGTGAAGAAATCATTCACAAAGGGTGCCAAAGCTATGGGTACGCTCCACGATGAGATTACACCCGAAGAAGCTGCTGATATTATTATCGAAAAACTCAAAGAGAAATTCATTATCTAATGCATACTATGGACAAAGAACAATATAAAGGAATACAAGTCTTTGCGGAACAACGCGAAGGGGTGGTTCAAAACGTTGCATTCGAGCTTATCGGTAAAGCTAGAGAATTAGCAGATTCTATTGGAGAAAAGGTAACTGCAGTACTTCTTGGTAAAGGTGTCGAAGGCCTCTGCCCAGAACTCATTGCGGCCGGAGCTGATCGGGTGCTTCTCGTAGAGCATGATCTCCTTAAGGACTATGTAACGGAGCAATACGCTCAAGCAATTACACATATCCTCAATACCTACAAACCCGAGATCTTCCTCCTTGGAGCTACGACTATTGGTCGCGATTTAGGTCCTCGCCTTTCGGCTCGTATGCATACCGGTCTTACAGCAGACTGTACCTCCCTTGAGATCAATGAAGATCGTAACTTGTTAATGACTCGTCCTGCATTCGGTGGTAACCTCATGGCTACTATTATTTGTAAGGAACATCGTCCCCAAATGTCTACGGTACGTCCTGGAGTAATGCGTCGTAAGGCGAGTGATATGACTCGCACGGGCGAAATCGAAAAGATAGAAGTACCTTTTGATGAAAGCAAGTGTCGTGTTCGTCTCATTCGCAAAGAACGTGAGACAAAGAACCTTGTTGATATTACAGAAGCTCACGTACTTGTGTCTGGTGGTCGTGGCGTTGGTACCAATGATGGCTTTGATAAACTCAGTGCATTGGCTCGTACTTTGGGTGCAGAAGTATCGTCTTCTCGTGCTATGGTGGACGCTGGTGTCATGTCTCATGATCGTCAAGTTGGTCAAACGGGGAAGACTGTCCGTCCTGACCTCTACCTCGCTCTCGGTATTTCTGGGGCAATCCAACACCTTGCAGGTATGGAAGAGTCGGAATATATCATTGCAATCAATAAGGATAAATTTGCTCCCATTTTCCAAGTTGCTGACTTGGGTCTTGTTGGAGATCTACACAAGATTGTTCCCATTCTTAACGAAAAGCTCAAAGCAGAACTTGCAAAAACTGGACGTTAATCCATTAGCATAAAGGTTTTGCCATGAGTACTTCGTACACAACGGTTCGACTTGATTGTGAAGAAGGTATCGCTTTAATCACAATATCCAGACCCGAAAGTTTGAACGCACTTTCTCGTCAGGTGCTCGTAGAACTAGAGCAAGTGCTGCACGAAGTTTCCCAAGATTCTGATATTCGCGTCCTTCTCCTCACGGGAGAAGGGCGTTCTTTTGTTGCAGGGGCAGATATTGCCGAGATGAAGTCTCTGTCTCCTAATGAAGCAAAAGACTTTGGTACCTTGGGAAGCCATGTATTCCGAAAAATCGAACAGATGCCCATGCCCGTAATAGCTGTCATTAATGGCTTTTGTTTGGGCGGTGGCTGTGAGATGGCTCTTAGTGCTGATATAAGGATAGCATCTTCCAAAGCGAAGTTTGGACAACCAGAAGTTGGGTTGGGTATCACCCCTGGATTTAGTGGTACTCAACGCCTTCCTAGAACGATTGGCGTAGGAAAAGCCAAGGAATTAATCTATACGGGTCGCATAATAAAGGCAGAAGAGGCACTTGCCATCGGGTTGGTTAATACGGTAGTTTCTCCAGAAGAACTGATGGCTACAGCTCAAGCTCTTGCAAAAGAAATTGCTCAACAATCTCCCAACGCCGTACGTTTATCAAAAGAGGCAATCAATAGAGGATTACAGTCAGATATAGACACTGGGATTGCGGCAGAAAGCACGTTATTTGGTCTCTGTTTTGCCCATTCTGAGCAAACGGAGGGGATGAGTGCATTCCTAGAGAAGCGTACTCCTCGCTTTTAGAGTGATTCATTTTTGATAAAACTTCCCATTTCAATAGATACAATATAGATATAGTTAAGATGAAAATAGCAGTTATCGGTAATGGTACCATGGGTGCGGGTATTGTACAATGTGCAGCTCAACACGAAATGGATATCATCATGAAAGGTCGTAGTAAGGAATCTCTTGATAAGGCGATGCTCAAGCTAAAGAAGAACTTTGCTCGTCTTGTAGAAAAAGGCAAGATTACCGAAGAACAATCTTTGCAATACTATACACACATACATGCTACTCAAGATTTTGCGGATATAGCTGATGCAGACATCGTTATTGAGGCATTGTCTGAGGATATGGAGGTCAAGAAATCAACGCTTCGTAACTTGGACGGCATTATCAAGCCTGAAGCGATTTTTGCCACCAATACCTCTTCATTAAGCATTACGGAGCTAGCTTCCGTAACCAATCGAGCAGAAAAGGTAATCGGCATGCACTTTTTCAATCCAGTTCCACAGATGAAGCTTGTTGAAGTTATCAGTGGACAGTGTACAAGTACGGAGGTGTTGGATACCATCCTCTCTCTTTGTCAGCAGTTGGAAAAGACGGCGGTACGAGTTAGTGAAGCACCTGGATTCGTGGTTAATCGGATTCTAATTCCTATGATTAACGAAGCGATCGGTGAGCTTGCAGATGGTGTAGCAACCGCAGAAGAGATTGATGCCGCCATGAAATTAGGAGCCAACCACCCTATGGGTCCTCTAGAACTTGGAGACTTCATTGGCCTAGATGTTTGTCTTGCCATCATGGAAGTACTTCACCGGGAATATGGGGATGACAAATATCGTCCCCATCCCTTGTTGCGTAAGAAGGTTCGAGCAGGACAGTTGGGACGCAAAACGGGATATGGTATTTATGACTACTCCAAGTAAATCTCCCTTTTTATGCGCTAAATAAACACAATCATACGAAAATACAAGTAAGGTTCGAGATACGGAGATATCCGTACTCGGACCTTATTTTTTTATTGTATCGTTGACGCAGTGAATATAATTGCGGATAAAGACCGCATCCGAGCCCTTTTCGAGTGGACTCGTGACATGATAAGAGTACCCACCGGGTGCTTGATCCCCCTGTGGATCAAGGCTCGGGCGAAGGCAGGGCTATTGATGCATTTCTAGAGTAGGCTGCGGGCAAGTCCGAGTTATTCCGATACAACCCGGGCAAGGAGCAACGTATATTCTCCGACCGTCACCCCTACTACAGCAAGCGTGGTATCCGACATTGCGCCATTGCCACCGACAAACTCGCTGCCAACCTTGACAACAACGAGGAGTGCGAGGTGCTACGCAACCTCATAAAAAACCAAATCATCAAAGAGACCGAAAAAACGATCCTTGACTGGGCAAAAAAGGAGCAAGGTCTGCATGATGCATCAACCACGCAAACTGGTAAAATCATCATGTCTAAAAAGGTCGCAGAGAGGTTTTTACCTCATGCAAAAACAAAGAAAGAGAAAGCTATGCTCGTCCATATCATAGGGCATAACGAAAAACTTACATTCATACGCGAAGATACCCTTGGGGAAAAGAAAGATATGGACAACCCAAAGGATGTAAAGAATATCGAGCGAAAGAAGAAGAGAGGAGTAGTAAGTTACACCGTATATTCCTTTGAAAACGAGCAGGGAAAATGGAAAATTGGATTTGAGAAAACAAACTTCAGAGGGAATTTACACGAAGCCCCATACTATATCTTTTCTATGACAAGCACAAAAAAGAAGAGAACTAAATAATCGCAAGTCCGTGGTTTAGAAACTCCCACGGGGCGATTAGATAGCTCTCTTCCATCACAAAGGTAGCAACAAAATTAGAATAAACAAGCGATGGAACTAGACAAAGCAAAAATAGAGGCGGCACTGGCAAGGGGACTTGCCCTCCTGATGGAGCAGGAGACTGCCCATGCCTTTCGCACCAAGCAGTGGGGCGGTAGGGCTTGGAAGCCCTCCAATCTATCGGCCAACCTCCTAATCAAAAGCTCCATGCTCCGTAACAGCATCCACCATACGGCCGTGGGTAACCAAGTCGAGGTTAGCAGTCCCTTACCCTATACCAATATCCACAACTGTTATAAGACACATGCAAAGCATACTCATTGAGTCTTTGCCATCTCTGCGCTCAATCTCCTCAGCAAGAGAGGCAAAGACGTTGATTAGCTGATGCTGTGAGAAGAGGACACTCCGATCCTCGTCTGGAACTTCTAACTAATCTGATGCTTCTCAATCCAATCCTTGTTTTTCATATTGCAACTCTCCAACAAGCTCTATTGCATTGACTTTAGATATTGACACGATGGAATCAGCAAATCCAAGTGGATTGTTTTTATTATTCGTATATCATTATTTACAAAATATTCAACTAATACATGATAGGTCATGCCCACACAAGGCAGTAGTTGCTATTGTTGGCTAAAGTAGGGTCTGCACAAATCAAACGAAAAGAAAGTTATTGCATAAGAAAAAGAGACAATCATTTGTTTTTCTCAATATATAGCACTATTTTTGCTGCAGATCGCACGATTTAAGCGAATAGTTGTATATGGGAGCAATGGGTAGGAACCAATTGCCTGCTACCACGTGAGTACAAACTTAATCAGATTATTGATTATTTGTAACAAAAACTGAAGTAATATTACATTTTAAGATAGAAGTATAACTAAAAGAAACGACATGAATCAAAAATCTCTCTTACTCTCCGGCCTAGTAGCATTGCTACTCATGCAGTTTTTCTCTCTAAAGGCACAGACTCAGTACACCACGGATCAGCCTTACATGGAAATTGTTTCTTCGGAAAATACAGGTAAATGGCAGTTAAACCTTATCATCCCTTCAAAGGATAAGAAAACAGCATGGATCGACCTTAATGACAATGGGAAATATGATCAAGGAGAGGAAAAAGTCCCTGCTTATGGGCAACTCTTTAAACCCAACCGCTCCTCCTACAAATTGCGTATATATGGTAAGTTCACTCTCTTCTATTGCTCTCTGAATAACCTAACCTCGGTGGATGTATCACACAACGAAAGCCTAGAACAATTATCTTGTGATCAGAATAACCTTACAGCCTTGGATATATCTCAAAATCCAAATCTAAAAAAACTCTATTGTAATACGAACAAGATAGAAGGGACGCTCGACTGTACCCATTCTCCACAATTGGAAGAGCTCTATTGCTTTGACAACAAGTTTAGGGATATCCGGCTCTCAGGACTAGCTAAACTGAAAGAGCTTTGGTGCAACCGTTGTCAATTAGAAACTTTAGATTTAACAGATTGCAAGGCCCTTACCCAGTTGATCTGCTTTACAAATGAGATAAAGACGATAACTCTATCCTCTGCTCCCAATTTGCAAAAAGTGCACTGCCACGACAATAGAATGAGCCGAGAAGCTATGGAACAGATGATGCAAGCATTACCTACACACGATCAAATTTCGGGAGAAGCCTTTGTCATAGACAGCGAAGCTCCTTCAGAAGAAAATCATTGCACAGATGTAGCAGTACAAGCCCTCTCTGCTAAAAATTGGAAAGTATACGACTTCAAAGCCGGAGCCAATGGAGGATATAATCCCTATGCCGGAGAAAGTACACAGACAACAGAGCTATTTGCTATAGGATCGATACGCTGTACTCCTTTGGCTACTACGTGGCGGGTACAATTGCCAACTCGTCTGGTAGGACAAATAATTCGCATCATCGATCTTAATGGAACTCTGCATATGCAGCAACCAGCCCTAGGAGAATACACAGAATTAGATCGTTCGGGCTTGGCGATCGGGTTCTATCTACTTTGTGTCGGAGATCAAGTAATTAAGATCACCAACCCATAAGAATCTATTTTTGGAGCAAATCCAAGAAATGGACCCACGAAAAAAGTGTTGCCTATTTGTAGATGGGCAACACTTTTTTTTGAGGAATACGACAAGAATTGGACTATTTGATGGCGAGCATTCGCTGAATGGGGAGCAAGGCTCGCTTCCGAATTTCTGGATCAACTGTTACCACATACTTGTTATCTCGCAGTGCATCCCTGAGGTCGGTAAGCGTGGTTAGCTTCATGTACTCACAGAAATGCTCGGTCGTTATGGGGATAAACTCCAAATTGGGATACTGATAAACCAATTCGGTAATCGCCTCCTTTTCCGTCGCCACAACAAATTGTTTTTTATCGCTCTGTGCAGGATGTTTCAAAATCCCCGAAGTAGAACCAACAAAACAACGCGGATGTTGCAAGATCTCCGGCTCTTTGCACGCCACGGATTCAGGATGAATAAGTACATCGGCATTGGGATAGCGTTGCAAATATTCCCGGATTAAATCTCCCGTAATATGGCTATGAACATAGCACTCACCCTGCCAAAGATCCATCTTTCGTCCTGTTTTAAGACTGATGTATTCTCCGAGGTTTTTATCAGGACCGAAGAGTATGGGCACATCCGGAGGTAATGTCTCAATTACTTTCAGAGCATTGGCACTAGTGACACAGTAATCTGTTTCAGCCTTTACCGCAGCCGAAGTATTCACGTAACTAACAACAAGTCCGTTGGGATGGTATTTACGCCAAGTGGCGAGTCCGGCGGCGGTTACACTTTCTGCAAGGGTACATCCCGCATTCTCCACGGGTATCAATACGGTCTTATCAGGCGAAATAATTGATGCCGTCTCTGCCATAAAATGAACACCGCAGAATACAATGACTTTGGCCTTAGTCGTGGCAGCAAGTTGCGACAATGCCAATGAATCTCCAAGAATATCAGCTACGGCTTGAACCTCTGGACGGGCATAGTAATGGGCCAAAATAATGGCATCTCGTTCCTTCTTTAGGATTGCAATCTCTTCGTTAAGTGCCTTAAAATCTCCGTTCTTCATCTTTCTCTTTATTCCTTTCTCTCTCTAATCCTCTAAAGGGCTAGAGATCGTTATTTCACAAAATTCATACTGATATCAAGGGCTTTGACCGAATGCGTCAAGGCACCAACGCTGATATAATCAACTCCGAGAGCTGCCACTTCGGCGATGCGCTCCAGGCTCATATTACCGGATGCTTCTGTCGAACAGCGATGATTGATACGTACAATGGCTTCTCGCATGGCAACATTATCCATATTATCCAACATGATGATATCCGCACCTGCTCGCACAGCCTCATCAACCTCCTCCAGGGTGGTTGTTTCAACCTCTACCTTAATGGATAGAGGGAGTTGGGAACGCACCATGCGTACAGCCTCCGTTATACAACCAACAGCTTTGATATGATTGTCTTTGAGCATAACCATATCGTACAGCCCCATACGGTGATTATGCCCTCCGCCATGGCGCACTGCCATCTTATCCAAGAGACGAAGTCCGGGAGCCGTTTTACGGGTATCTAAAATGTGTGTGTGAGTCCCCTTGCAAGCCTCGACATACCGACGAGTTTCAGTGGCAATCCCTGACATACGTTGCATTATATTGAGCAGAAGACGCTCTGCCGTGAGAAGTGTTGAGTAAGAGGCTGTAATCGCAATGATTTGATCTCCTTTTTGGACGAAGTCTCCATCATGAGCGAAGTACTGGATATGGTTAGGACCTCGTTTATCCAACACTCTTTGTACTATCTCAATACCAGAAACGACACCAGATGCTTTAGCCGTCAATATGGCTGTTGCTTCTGTAACTTCAGGAAAGATAGACTCGGTCGTTATATCCCCTTGAGCAATATCTTCCTCAAAAGCGAAGTCTATAAGGCGATCTATCTTGGATAATTCTTCTTGTGTTAAATTCATATGCTATTTAGGTTCTATTCATCTCGATTAAATAAACTCCTGTTTGATCTCTTCTTGCGTAATGGTGGTATGATAAGTCTGCTCGGGGGGAAGCGTATCGGGATAATCGCTCCGATAGTGTCCTCCTCTACTCTCTCGGCGATTTAGTGCCGCAACGACCATCTGTTGCGCCAAGTAGAGACGTCGATCTATGACGGATGCAAAGAGGTAGAGAGAACGCTCTTGATTGAGTTGAGATCTCAATGCGGAGATCGCTCCTAAAGCGGTATTTAAAGACCTCTCCGTACGAACAATGCCCACATGTTTCATCAAGATTATTCCCAATTGATCCATGTAGTCCCGTCCTTGCTCTTGAAGCCAATTTTGCTCCTGTTCTATGGGTGCAAGGAGCGCGGGCATTACGTTACACTCTTTCAAGGGCTCTCCTATCGGATTCTGTCGAATATGGTCAGCGATACGTCTGCCAAAAACAAGGCATTCTATCAAGGAATTAGAGGCTAGTCGATTTGCCCCCATGACACCCGTAGAGGCCACCTCTCCAACCGCATAAAGCCGGTGAATAGAGGTTGCTCCATGCAAATCTGTCGCTACACCGCCTACCGTATAATGTGCGGCAGGTGCAACAGGAATCTCTTGTGTCAGATCCAATCCAGTTGCAGCACAGTGGTGAGCAATCGTCGGAAAGCGTTGTTCGATATATTTTGCGTCTAAATGTCGGAGCGATAGCGTGACGTAACCAGCTCCTTCCCGCTCCATTTGGTAAAAGATCTCTCGGGCAACCGTATCTCGAGGAGCTAGCTCAGCCAAAGGATGTTTATCCAACATGAATCGCTCACCTCGCTGATTATACAAATAGGCACCCTCTCCCCGTACAGCCTCACTGATAAGGAATGAAGATGCTCCCGGAATATAAAGAGCGGTGGGATGGAATTGAACAAATTCTAAATCCTTAAGCTCCGCACCTGCTACCAGCGCCATAGCCAAACCATCACCTAGCGAGGTGGGGGGATTGGTCGTTGGCTGGTATAGTGCAGCAGCTCCTCCAGTGGCCAAAATCGTAGCTTGAGCCGTAAAACTTTCGATCCGGGTATTTTCCTTATCAAGGGTGTGAACTCCATAACAAACACCGTCCTCCACCATTAACTCCAGCGCAAAGTGGCAATCAAATATCTCAATGGACGAAGACGAACGCACCAAACCTGTCATAAAGGAAGTTACCATACGCCCCGTTGCATCTCCACCTGCATGCAAAATGCGCCTGTGGTGATGCCCTCCCTCCAATCCTAATGCGAGGTGTCCATTCTCAGTATCAAAATGCATCCCTAGAGTGATAATCTCTTCGATGCGTAGGGGAGCCTCTTGAGTTAATATTTGTACAGCTTCCTCTCGACACAAGCCACGTCCGGCTATAATTGTATCTTCAAAATGACTCTTAGGCGTATCATCGGCTTCAATAACTGCAGCCATTCCTCCTTGCGCGAAGTAAGAATTACTCTCCTCTAATGTAGCACAAGCAATGAGAGCCACACGCCCATATTTCGATAAGAGGTAGGACGTGTATAATCCGGCTAATCCTCCTCCTATGACAATGTAGTCAAACTGCATTTTGGATTGTTCTTTGTTATAATCTGTATTTTATAGAGCAAAGGTAAACGATTTGATTCAGAAAACCGCATCCCAACACCCTCAAGGGGTAGTGTCATGATCGGCACAAACTTGATAAATAAAGAAAGGCATGCAATACGACGATTACATGCCTTTCCCTTAGAGAATCGCGGGGAATTGTCGGGGAGTAATTCTCAATTCATTGCCCGAAAAGTGGTTTTACCATGCTTAATGGTAATTAGTATATCCCACTCCCTAAAGAACCAGATTTATTTGATCAATAAAGTGGTATCCAAGGGTAGTTTTTCCTTTTCACCCGGCTGAGACAAGGGCTTACCGAACGGCATTTGTCCCACTAATGACCAAGATGCAGGCAATCCTAATTCTTGCTTGATATCTTCGTCTATGATACCATTGTAGTGCTGGAGGCTTACACCAAAACCCATCCCACATAATCCGAGCCACACCGCAAATTGATGACTGCCTTGGGTCTGCTCTGCCCATTTAGGAAAATTAGGAGCATACAAGGGAAATTGCTCTTGTAATTTTTGAGTTATAGCTGTGTCATCGAAAAACAGAATCGTAGCCACACCGGCACGAAAAGCTCCTTGGATTTTGTCTCGTGTAGATTTATTATAGGCTTCTTCACTCATCATACCTTTGAGAGCATCTTCTATCATTTGCCAATGACGCAAGTGGCTTTCACCCTGCAACAGCACCATCCGAACGGGTTGTGAGTTAAATGCTGATGGTACATTGTGCAGCACCTTTGCGAGAAAGGATTCAACCTCAGACTGTGGAGCCACCCATTCCGGAGCCAACGCATAATGGCTATGGCGTCCTGCCAGCATTTTTTCGAGTATTTCTGTATTTGCATCCATATGTATTCTCTCTTTCTTTTTACCAGTATATTGCCTGATTTATCTATATCAAAGTTCAGTATCATAACAGATCAGAATGGTACAAGTTCACGATGTAAATCCTTTGTGACAAAAACAGATACACTGCCCACTCTGTACCTCAGGTGTGTTAAATTAGGTCTCATTATGAGATCCTTGCAATACTGCAATGACTCACAATAGTAATACAAGCTAAGATGCCCCCGACAGACTCAGAGATTAATAATAGATACAACAAAGGCAGACTACAAACAGATACTCGCATCTGCCCGTTATTTTACTAAAAATGGAGAGGACGTCGAGATCTTGCCAAATTTACATTCCCCCCGTAACCGACAAGATGCGCAGGTACTTTTAGGCCATATTTTACAAAACCAAAGATCCGATTTACAAAGCTATTGCACTCACAAAAAAATGCAAACCATCCCCCCCTCACACGTCTCCCCCCTAGAAAATCGTGCGCTAGAGTTTTTTTATTCTTAGGTAAAACGCTAAAACTTCTTGGGTGAAAACAAAAAAAGTTTTGGGCAAGAAATTTTCTGCTCCTTACCAACAACTCAAATTTAGCTTCACATCCTCTCTTGCCCTCACGCATAAAAGCGATTCTCCCTACACATAGAGATTGTGGTTCCAAATATTTCAATTAACTTTGCGGGCGTTATGTGAATGTAAATCATTAAATAAGAACGTTAGTATGAACAGTTACGAAACCGTTTTCATCCTTACTCCCGTTTTATCTGATCAACAGATGAAGGAAACGGTACAAAAGTTCGTCGATCTCCTCAAGGAACAAGGTTCGGAGATTGTGAACGAAGAGAACTGGGGGCTCAAGATGCTTGCGTACCCCATTGACAAGAAGACTACAGGCTTCTATCAATTCATTGAGTTTAACGCCGATCCCTCGGTTATCAAGAAACTCGAAGTAAACTTCCGTCGCGATGAGCGCATCTTGCGCTTCCTTACGATCCGTCAGGATAAATTCGCACGTGAATATGCAGAAAAGCGTAGAAATCTTAAGTCGAACAAGTCAGCAAACTAAAGACCATGTACAGTAAGAATAAAGGAGATATTCGCTATCTCACCCCCATGTCGGTGGATTCTAATAAGAAGAAGTATTGTCGCTTCAAGAAGAGTGGTATTAAGTACATTGATTACAAGGATCCCGAGTTTCTCAAGAAATTCCTTAACGAGCAGGGTCGAATCCTTCCTCGTCGTATTACAGGGACTTCATTGAAATTCCAACGTCGTATTGCGCGTGCTGTAAAACGCGCGCGTCATTTGGCTCTTTTGCCCTTCGTTACTGACTTGATGAAATAAAAAAGAGAGGAGACAGATTATATGCAAGTTATATTGAAGGAAGATGTCCTTAACCTGGGTTACAAGGACGATATCGTAACGGTACGTGACGGATATGGTCGCAACTATCTAATTCCTAGAGGGATGGCTATTGTAGCTAGCGAATCTGCTAAGAAGGTTCTTGCAGAAAGCCTGCGTCAGCGTCAGCATAAGCTCGCAGCTATCAAGAAGGCTGCCGAAGATCTCGCAGCAAAGCTCGATGGTGTGACCCTCTCTATCAAAGCCAAAACTTCCAAGTTCGGTGTTATTTTTGGTAGCGTGACAAACATTCAATTGTCCGAAGCTCTTGCAGCAAAAGGGTTTGAGATCGATCGTAAGAGTATCTACCTCAAAAATCCCGTGAAGGAAGTTGGCAACTACGAGTGTCAGCTACGTCTCCACAAGGAAGTACAAGTAAATATTCCTTTTGAAGTCCTCTCTGAAAACTATCAAGAGTTGGAGGTTAAGAAGGAAGAGGTACCTGCAGAGACTCCCGTTATTGAAGAGGTTGTAGAAGTGGTAGTAGAAGAAACTACCGAAGTATAAGTTGATTATAAGGAGATAAAGACACTTCTCTATGAAAAGAAGAGGATACAATCCTCTACTTCAAAGAGGATCTGCATTACGTTATTTTGAGAGAACTAGATTTGTTGCTCTCAGGATAGTTTCTCCTCTCCCTTATAATCCGTAATATTTGATCTCCGGCTCCTACCGCTTAGTGGAGCTGGAGATCTTTTTTTCGAGAGGACTTTTCGGAAAGCAATCTCCTATCCTCCAACGAGAGTACTATTGAATTTGTCGTAAGCTGTCTATTAGAATCTATGATTGATTGGATAAAAGAAGTTTTTTGGACTCCATCGGATATACAAACACTGATTGCAATTTGTCTCGTGTGCGCTATCGGTTTGATCCTTGCCAAGATCAAAATGGGCAAGATATCTCTGGGAATTACTTTTGTATTTTTCGTTGGGATCATTGCCGCCCATTTTGGATTGAGAGTTGATCCAAAGATGCTAACCTTTGCACAGAACTTTGGGCTAGTGCTTTTCATCTATGCCTTGGGAGTGCAAGTAGGGCCTTCTTTTTTTCCTTCACTCAAAAAGGGCGGTATTACGGACAATCTTCTCTCTGTCTCTCTCATTGTCATTACCCTTTTCCTATGCCTCGGTATATACCTTATCACAGGAATCCCTATTACAGAAATAATCGGGATCATGTCAGGAGCTGTAACGAACACCCCAGTACTGGCTGCTGCACAAAGTACCTTAGCAGGGATTGATGCTGGTTCTGTCACCGAGCAATCTAATATGGCCTTGGCCTGCGCTGTTGCCTACCCATTGGGGGTTGTTGGCATGATCCTCGGTATGGTCATCTTGGGCATGATACAAAAAAAAGGGGCAGAGTCGGCTCCATCTGCCATACAACACTCCACCCTCATCAATGAATTTATTGCCGATAATCCCATCATTTTTGGACGAACAATCGCTGATATTACTCATGATGTAGAAGCAAAATTCGTAATATCCAGATTGTGGCATAACGGTTCCGTGGTGCTCCCCACCTCTCAGACAACCATCGAAAAAGGAGATCATCTACTCATCGCGTCGCACAAAGAGGATATTCGCACCCTTGAGGTCCTATTTGGAGCCAAGGAGACAAAAGACTGGAATAGAGATGATATTGATTGGAATGCTGTGGACAAACAGCTGGTATCTAAGCGTCTCATTGTCACCAAATCCAATCTAAATGGAGAAAAATTGGGTAATCTAAGACTCCGTAATCTGTATGGAATAAATATAACCCGTATCGATCGTTCGGGTGTGGAACTACTAGCTTCACCCAATTTACGACTTCAAATTGGAGACCGCTTGGTCGTTGTCGGAGAGGCTAATGCGATAGCTCATGCCAAAGATACGATCGGAGACGAAATCGGATTGCTCGATGCCCCCAACTTAATTAGTTTGTTTGTAGGCTTAGTACTGGGTTGTATCGTAGGACTCATTCCGATTTTCATTCCTGGGATCTCGATGCCTATCAAATTAGGATTGGCAGGAGGACCTATCGTAATAGGGATACTCATGGGAGCCTTTGGACCTAGATTCCGTCTTACAACCTATATTACCAATAGTGCAAGTTTGCTGCTGCGCCAGCTCGGTATCGTGATATACCTTGGTTGTTTGGGTTTGGCGAGTGGCAGTAATTTCTTTGAAACCATCATCAACGGAAATGGTTGGCAGTGGATTCTTTTAGGAGCTCTCATTACGATATTGCCTGTTCTGATTGTCGGATGGCTGGCTATGAAACTGGCTCATCGCTCCTATGGCGCCACTTGTGGTATGCTCTGTGGCAGCATGGCCAACCCAATGGCTTTGGACTATCTCACGGGCAAAGTCAAAGACGATAGCCACAATGTCAGTTATGCAACGGTCTACCCTCTTTCAATGTTCTTACGGATCATAACAGCACAGATACTCTTGCTCCTGATCGTATAACTCAAGTCCGATTTTATTGTCCGAGAATCCTGAAATAAAATTTCATTATGATATGCCTCTACTCTCCATTCTACCAGGATATCTTGCGGAGGGACAAAGAATCCAAAATAACAAACATGAGTGGGTGCCCAAAATCCATAAGCTCTGCGGCAATAGAATGCCTATGTGGCTATATATTCGTACTTTTGGGGAACATTGAGAGAAGAGTTCGCTCTTCAGCAGGCAAAAATCAATTGTATTAAACGACAAAACAAAATATGAATATAGTCCTAGTCGGATATGGTCGAATGGGCAAAGCCATTGAAAAAGAGGCTTTGCTTCGAGGGCATAACATACTTGAAACATTCGATACTTCAGATGATCTTTCTGCTAATAAGGATAAAGTAGCTCAAGCAGATGTTTGTATTGAGTTTAGCACCCCCCAATCGGCCTACAAAAACTGCCTATTTTGTTTGGAACTAGGAGTTCCTGTAGTCTCGGGGACCACGGGATGGGGCGATGGAGTACGTGAGCTCCAGGAGAGAATCCAACAGCAGAAAAAGGGCACATTCTTTTATGCGAGTAATTTCAGTTTGGGTATGAACATCCTCTTTGAATTGAATCGAAAGCTAGCCAAAATCATGCAAAAAGCCCCTGAGTACAGTGTTTCTATTGAAGAGACACACCATACACGGAAAATTGATGCTCCTAGTGGCACAGCCATCACACTCGCAGAATCAATCATACAAGTAACACCTGATCTCAATGGCTGGACGCTTGCCCCTCAAGAAGAGTCTCATGCCATCCCCATACAATCACACAGAGAAGGAGACATACCTGGTATCCATTCTATAAAATGGCACTCCTCAGTCGATGAACTGACACTCACTCACGAAGCCTTCGGGAGAGAGGGATTTGCCCTCGGAGCCGTGCTGGCAGCGGAATATACGCTTGATCATGAGGGCTCCCTTACGATGCAACAGATGCTCGGTTTTTCGGATAACTAAATCTAGATTCTATATGCAACTCAACAATACTCAACTAAAGAATTTTCTCACGGTACGTCATATTATTGGTCTTATCGTCTGTATCCTGTTTACCATTTTTGCAGGATGGGCAGGATGGCTTTGGCTGCTATTTCTCCCTCTACTTATAGACTATTATTTTTTCCATAAGATAAAATGGGATTGGTATCGCTCAATCAAAAATAATCTGTTGCGCAACATATGCTCTTGGGTTAGTGATATCATTTTTTGTGTTCTAGGGGTTACATTGCTTAATATCTACTTTTTCCAAAACTTTGCCATCCCCTCCTCTTCCCTCGAAAAGACACTACTCGTAGGCGATTATCTCTATGTGGATAAGTTGAGCTACGGTCCTCGAATGCCCTATACGCCTCTTGCCATTCCCCTCATTCACAATACATTCCTAGGTAAAAAGAGCTACAGCGAGACTCCAACACTCAAGTATCGCAGATTACCAGGAAGAGGTAATGTGGAGCGGGGAGACCTTGTTGTATTCAACTTCCCTGCGGGAGATACGGTGGCAACTAAAGTACCCAATCCCGACTATTACACCTTGGTAGCTTTATACGGTAGAGACGAGGTTTGGAACAATACGGACACTTTCGGAGAAGTCGTATACCGCCCCGTAGACCGAAGAGACCACTATGTAAAACGTTGTGTGGGTATGCCCGGAGAAACCCTCCAGATACGCCAAAATGATCTGTACATCAACGGTAAGAAACAGGAGCGTCCAGAATATATGCAGCTCAACTATTACATACAAACTCTATCTGGCGGGTTGTCAAAGCAAGACCTAGAATCCCTAGGAATCAGCAAAGACGATCGAGATCGAGGATATATATCCTTATCTCCTGAAACCTCCAATACCCTTACTTCCTTGGGCTTTGACCTATCACTTAATGGAGGGAACAATACATTCTACCACTTCCCCCTCACCGATGAGATGTATCAACGCCTTAAGTCAGACTCTCGCGTAGCAAAAATCGTTGTAGAACCCGATAGCGAAGGCTTTACCTACCCCGTAGGAATGCAAAATTCGTGGACTCGAGACAACTATGGACCAATACTGATCCCCCAAAAAGGCTTAACTATTACGCTTTCTGCAAGCAACCTTCCTCTATACGATCGCTGCATCAAGGCTTATGAAGGTCACACACTAGAACAGACCTCCCAAGGAGAGATCCTTATTGATGGTACTGCTACAACCACCTATACTTTTGAGATGGATTACTATTTCATGATGGGAGACAATCGACACAATTCTGCCGATAGTCGTTACTGGGGATTCGTCCCCGAAGATCACGTTGTGGGTAAACCGGTGTTCCTTTGGCTCTCTTTGGATAAGGATAAAGGGTTCTTCTCCGGCAAGATCCGCTGGAAACGTATGTTCCACAAAGTATCAAATTGGTAAGTCGATCCTCCTGAAAGGAGGGTATAGAACTCAATGTCATGAAAGCAACTTGCGAAAAAGAGAAACGAAAGGCTACGTGGACCTACTATGCTATTCCTCTCTTTTTTGCCCTGTTAGTGGTGTGCGTACGCCTATTCGTAGGCTTCCTGTATCACGCTCCACAAGACCCTAGACTAGGTCATCATGCCGGAAGGTATATTTTCATGTCTCGCTTAGGCACTCCATTACGTGGTCAATTCGTATTGGCTTCTCTATACAATAAAGAAACACAGAAAGAAGTAAAACTCCAACCACTATTTGCTGTAGGAATTCCTGGAGATACTATTGAGATCTATAAAGGAGACTGTTGGATAAATGGGAAACCGTGGTACACTCCTGACTCACTGAGAGATCGGTCTCAAATACATTGGGTAGATGTCCCGATTCAACAGGCATCATCACCAACAGCACTCCCCATACAAACGAGTTGTTACCGCCTTGTACTACGCCCCGGGGAGTATTGGCTGCTCTCCTACTCCAAAGAGCTCGGATTGGATTCAAGACATTGTGGACCAATTCATCGCAAAGGTATTAAAGGAATTGCACGACCATGATTTTATCGACAGCTTATGCTCCCCCCATCCAGTACTTTGCCAAATTAGCCATGGGAGGCGTACATCTTGAGTCTCACGAACACTATATCAAACAAACCTACCGAAATAGATGTCATATTCTTGCTAGTGATGGCGTAAAAGAATTGATCATCCCTGTGGAAAAAGGAGCATCGGAGCAATGTCCCATTCGAGAGGTTCGCATATCTGACCACAATAGCTGGCGATCAAGACACTGGCAGGCTCTCAAAAGTTGTTACGGCATGTCAGCATTCTACGATTACTATGCACCTGATATTGAATTCATATACAGAAAAAAGCAAACCTTCCTATACGATTTCAATAGAGAACTCATTGAAACCATAGCCTCTCTCATGCACTTACCGATATGTATTAAAGAGACAAGTAGCTATAATAAGGAACTTCCCGAAGATTTTCGGCTTGCAATACACCCTAAAAAGCCCCTAGAAGACCCGTATTTTCGAGCTAAAACTTCCTACTATCAAGTGTTTGGCTATCCCAATAGGGGGGACTTTTACCCCAATCTTAGTATCTACGACCTTCTATTTAACGAGGGACCGTTATCTCCTACTTTACTTCGAAAGTCGATTATCCTCCCCCACTAATCATCTAACTGAAGGCATTCGGCAATAGATTCTAGCAGTGCAATCGTGTCTCAATTTTAGAGATAGTAGAGGCAAAATCTAGATCTATGCTCATAGCATCTCTTGTCGAGTTGCAAGCATGGATCACGGTGGCATGACTACGCCCTCCGAGATAGCTTCCGATGCTCGATAGCGATTCTTTAGTGTACTTATTAGCCAGAAACATAATTACGTGCCTCGCCGTAACAATGTTCTGACGACGGCTCTTTCCTTTGACAAGATGTGCAGGTATGTGAAAGGACTCACACACGATACGTTGGATATTCTCAAGCGTGATCTCTCTATCCTCTAGACGAATAGTCCGTGATAGAATTTCTCGGCTAAATGGCAGATCAATGGTACGTCCCGATACCGCAGCATTGTAAACCAAACTTGTAAGAACACCATCCAATTCACGCACACTATTTGAGGCATTTCGGACAATAAAGTCGCTAACCTCTTCTGGTAATAACAAACCACCTTGGTTGGCCAGTTTATTGAGAATCTCACGACGGAGACTCAGGTCGGGACGACTAATTTGTGCAGTCAAGGACCCTGCCATACGGGAGATAAGTCGCTCACTCAAACCTCGCAAGTCGCTAACAGGGCAATCCGAAGTCAAGACAATCTGCTTTCCAAGCGAATAGAGATGGTTGAATATATCAAAGAATGCCTGCTGCGAGCGCTCCTTGCCCGAAAGTACTTGCATATCATCCAACAGAAGTACATCGACCTGCTGATAATACTTAATGAAGTCTGGTACCTTTTTGTTCTTACTCGCAGCAGTAAATTGCTGAATAAACTGAGAAGTCGTAATGTAGAGAACGCGCAAATTGGGGAATCGAGCTACAATATCCCCACCCATAGCATTGATCAAGTGGGTTTTTCCTACCCCTGGAGGTCCGTATACAAAGTAGGGATTCATCATGCTATCCCCAGGATTTTTGCAGATCTGACGAGCCAAAGATAGGGCTACTTGATTGGACTCTCCTCGAATGAAAGAATCAAATGTGAAAGGTGTTAGTAGGTGCGTATCCCACTTGCTATTTTCTGAAGCTGTATTGCCATCGTTATGAGGAATTGTGATCCCCTGAGGAATACCAGCCGATGTCGTGGATAGAGGTACTTCTGACTGCGAAGCGACGAGATACCCATCTGATTCGCTTTTAGAGCTGGCATCAACGAGAGCAAGGTATTGTAAACGTGCAGAATCTCCCAAAATAACTTGAAGCGTTTCCCGTAATTCCTTTTGGAAATGCTGCTCCAAATACTCACAAAAGAACATGGTAGGAACGCGAATAAGCAATGTATTGTCATCAATCAACTGAACGGGAGTAATCGGTTTAATCCATATATTGAATGAATCTTCCGACACTCGTTTCCTCAATTCATTGAGACATTGCTGCCATATGCTATTTACGTCCATTGCCATATTTACTTGCTACTTGCGGGAAGGTTATTTGTCATCTTCTTCATCTACACAACCTCTCTCTTTAGAGGGCTTCTCCCCCGAGGAGGGAGATCGGGACCCGATCACCGCTCTAGGATTACCTAGCTACCGTAACTCTGAAACCCACCTCCCCCTTCTTCTGTTTAAGGGGAATAAGTTTTTATTTGATGCCCTGAAAAATTTTTTCTGGCGCCCTACATTTCGAAAACCACAGCGCTCCATTTTTTGGAGTTTTGCCCTTCAAATGCAATGCAAAACTAGTGCTTCTTTTTGGTATATACAAATCCCTTTTTTTCAGAAATAGGCTAAAGGTTCCGCTAACTACCCAAAGAATCAATAGCTTACAAGAGTAGTTATAACCAAGGAAGACACAAATATATAAATCACTGAATTACAATATAATAAATTGATTCCAGCTCGTGTAAATATGAGTTATCAACAATTAAGAACAAGCCTTAACCTGCCTATTTATCGGGTTTTAGGTGTGTAACAAGCAGACTTGTAACCAATCATCAATAATCGGACAAAGTCCGCTATAGAGATCTAAGATAGCTTAGTTGCTCGGAGTACCTCTCGCTTGCCTTTGGGTCCACCAAGACGTTCCACACCATAGCCCACTGCTGTCAGTGCTCGACGCACTTCTCCCTTAGCACAATAAGTTGTTAAAATACCCTTCGGATTCTGTTTTTCATACAGTTGAACAAATATATCAGCTCTCCACAACTCGGGCTGTACATTGGGAGAAAAGGCATCGTAATAAACAATATCGATCCCTTCCGGCACATCGGCCCGTGTAAAATCTTCATGATGCTTGTGTATGGAAAAATAAGAATCGAGCAGATGAGAACAATTCCACCCCAAATGATGCAACGTTTGGAGGCATTCCGAATTGGGGACTTCGTACTTTAGGAATGGAATTTCATCGGCAAGGGGATATAACTCGTAGGTGTGATACATGACTTTTACACCATACTGAAGGGCATACTTCCAGGTCAGCAGGGCATTAAGCCCCGTACCAAAACCCATCTCCAAAATATGAACAGTTTGATTCGATGAGGGGCTATTCCGCACAATCCATTCCTCAAATCCCAATCCAATGTATATATGCAAACTCTCTTGCAGGGCACCATACTCCGAATGATAGGTCTCCCCTGTACGGAGATCTTTGAGGGTGCAAGAGCCATCTCCAGTGGGTAATATCAATCTCACGGAACGATCTCCTCTCTTTTTTGTTTAGAGGGCTCATAAGCTCCTATCGTGGGTTTTTGAGGTCTTGTTTGCCCAAGAATATCGGTAGTGATGTCTGTTTTGGTTGCTTGCTTCACCCAAGGTGCATCCGCCCAAGGCTGGAAGAGGTATATAAAATCCATCTTATTATTTTTTCGATCCAGCCCAACTCGTACGTATGTCTTATCTGCTGGTTCCTTGACCTCCAAGCAATTGGTATAGATCCCTTTGCTATTTTCTGCAATAGCAGTCCGCAAACAGCAATAGATAAAGGATGTTCTCTGTACCATTTTCTCATCTAATTCGATCTCTCCTCCCATGGGATCCTTTCCCGCGATACGCACAACACTACGCGCTCCATCCACCAATGTATTTTTGACAATGAGGGAGGATTGTCCCACCTCTTCACCCTCAGCAATCGTATATTTCAGGGTCATCCCCTCTCGCTTATCCCAAGCGTAATAATTCACGATCGTACAATGCAGGAGGCTGGTTGCTCCACCTGATATATCTAATGTAGTAGAGAGAGAATTAGACAATTCACAGTTAATCCAACACGAACGAACCTGATTCAATGAGAGCACACGACCCTTCATATTTGTGATAATAGTCCCCATTGCCACTATTTTATCTTTTAAATCTAATGGACTTTGACCAAAGCATAATACACCATCTCGACCATTGCGGATCGTAGTATAGGCTAATTCATTTCCTTGAGAACTTGAAGCAAAACGAATGTAATCCCATTGACCTGGAACCTGTCGGTAATTAACAGAGGGTATCAGATAGTCTCTGCGTATACCCTCTATAAGCACCCTATTATCAGGCACTCCCTTTGAAAGTAGTGTACCATAGATACTGACATGCGCTCTATCACCCAAAAGCAAATGCGCCCCCGGAGCCAAGGTTAACGTAGCCCCCTCACGCACTACCAAACTATCTCGGATGTATAAAGGGCGCTGAGCCATCAGTTCATAGTCCTGATCAATAATAAGAACATCCTCTTGATCAATATTATAACACCAGGCCTCAATGCGCAGAACTTGTGATCGGTTGCGAAAATGAAATAAAATGGAGTCCGTAAGCAACTGAGGAGAATCCTTCAAGTGCTGTTGAAATGTAGCCTCTACGAAAATATGAATACTATCACCGGCAGGAATGATAATGTTCTCAAAAGTTTGACCCGAACGACCGTCTACATTGATATGGAACCCTTTTTCTACCCCATGCAATAGATGGATCTTCTGAATGTTCAAAGCATCTTTGGTTCGATTATAAACCAGCACCGTACGAGTTGACGAGGGTCGTTCAGAGTATAATGTATCCATATGTAACGTATCTCTGGAAAAGGTCAATTGACCATCTGCATCCAACGGCTCACGATCATGACAACCGCAAAGAAGACTCAATATCAGTACGATTAAACTAGAGGCTATAAAAAGAAAGTGTCTCATAATGTAGCGAGTGAGGTGGGTTAGGTTTCGGGATTCTCTTTCTCTGGCGATAGGGTCTGAACTCGAACTCCTGCAAAACCTTGATGCAGGAGGATTTCTAGCTGTTCACCCTCCTCTATTTGGTGAGTTGATGTTATACTCATTCCATTTTTTCGGACAATAGCATAACCGCGTTTAAGTGTTTGATTGGGACTTAGAAGCTGTACAATGCGAGACAATCCTTCTAGTTTTTCTCGATTTTTTCCCATTTGGATGGGAAGTGATCGTCTCAAACGTCGTTCACATCGGAGCAAATCCTCTAGGCAGGAAGTAAGATTCTTTTTCGGTATCGACTCCAAGACGTAGCTACAATGCTCTAGGAATCTGTTCTCTTGGATAATCTGCATCATACAGGAGCGCTGAAGCTGGGCTTGTAACTGGAAAAGTCTGATGGATTCTCTTTGAGTAAAATCCTTGACTACTATGGGAAGATCCCGAATGTAACGCTGGATTTGATGTAGATGGTAATCCTTCATTGACACAACTGCTCGCTGCAACCGCTCCGAAAGGAGCTTCAAAGCAGCCCACTCATTCTCCCGACTATGCAATAGAAAGTCAGCAACAGCAGTTGGCGTTTTAAGCGAACAGTGCGCAACCATATCAACAACACTAATATCTCGCTCGTGTCCAATCCCTACTATAACTGGTATGGGGAATCGGGCTATTGTGGCACAGAGCTGGTAGCTATCAAAGGCCATCAAATCAATCTCAGCACCTCCACCTCGTATAATGACCACGCAATCGTAGGGGATACCACTCTGCTCTATTTGGCAAAGTGCCGAAGAAATGGATGTTGTAACACGTTCTCCCTGCATAAGAGCAGGATAGAGTTGTAAAAGAAATGGCCAATGAGATTGCTCTGCCAAGAGGTGATTTTGAAAATCTCCCCAGCCAGCAGCAGAAGCCGAAGACACTACAGCGATATGTCTGAGTGGTCGCCCTAGGATCTGCTTCTTCTGAAGATCCAACAAATTCTCCCGCAAGAGACGATTGATTGTCTCCTTACGTCTTCGAGCCATATCCCCTAGAGTAAACGAGGGATCAATATCGTATACATCAAGTGAGAGCCCAAAGTTTTCATGAAAACGGACTCCAACGAGCAACTGTACTTGGATACCATTGGAAAAACGCTGCCCCGTAGCTATTTCAAATCGAGATAAGATTGGGGCCACGGTATCTCGCCAAATCACAGCTCTAGAGCGAGCGATAACCTGCCCATGCTCCTCTCCTTTCTCCAATAATTCGAAATAGAAATGACCGCCTTTAAGACTCGGCTTTATGCCACTTGTCTCTGCAGTAACCCAAAAACGCCCTGAAAAGTTCTGTTCAAAAGCTCTGCGAATACTACTATTGAGTTCATGAAGAGAATATATCTTCATAAATGGCTCTCCCCGGGACGAAGCTAAGAGAGGTTACTCCGCGCTATAAATTGTATAAGATTCTGCGGTGTCTTCTTCGGGAATAGGCATATTGCGTACAAATCCTTCTGCAAGAGAAATCAATGTTTCCGTGGACGAAACTCCCGTTATAGACTGAATCCGATCACTAAGGATATGCATCAAATGCGAATTATCTACGGCATACAACTTGATAAGCATAGAGTAAGGACCCGTTGTGTAGTGACACTCTACCACTTCAGGAATAGCCTGAATCTGGGGCAATACTTCACGATACAAAGCAGCACGCTCTAAGCGAACTCCAATGTAGGTACAGGTCGTGTAACCCAAATCTTTAGGATTAACTCGATAGCCAGATCCCGTGATCACGCCTCTCTCCACCATACGTTGTACATGCTGATGAATCGCAGCTCGAGACACACCGCATCGCTCCGCAACATCTCTAAATGGGATACGAGCATTATCTGATATAATCGCCAATATCTTTCGATCAAGTTTGTCAATCTTCATATGTATCTTTCCACTTTAATGTTTCTATTTGATTCCTGTAATTTCCTAAAAGGTATCATCATTTCCGAATAAAGAGGGTCTCTGAGAAGACATTATAGTACGTCCCAAATGCTCATAGGCTCTAGAAGTAGCCTCCCGTCCTCTGGGAGTCCGTTTTAAAAATCCCTCTTTGATCAAAAAAGGCTCATAAACCTCTTCCACAGTACCGACATCCTCACTCATAGCTGTTGCTATGGTGGAAACCCCCACAGGGCCTCCTCCAAATTTATCGATGATGGTTGTGAGTAATTTATGGTCAATATTATCTAATCCACAACCATCTATATTAAGAGCTTCTAGAGCAAATATAGCGATAGAGCGGTCAATAGATCCGGAACCTTTGACCTGAGCAAAGTCCCGCACTCGACGCAGTAGTGCATTTGCGATACGGGGAGTACCTCGACTTCTTCGGGCGATCTCCACAGCAGCCGACCGACTACATTCAATACCTAATATACCCGAAGATCTCAAAACGATCTCTGCTACTGTATCTACATCATAGTATTCAAGATGTAGGTTGATGCCGAATCGAGCCCTAAGTGGAGCGGTCAACAATCCACTACGCGTTGTTGCCCCTACAAGTGTAAAGGGATTCAGATCAATCTGAATAGATCTCGCACTTGGCCCTTTGTCGATCATTATATCAATACGATAGTCCTCCATAGCTGAGTAAAGATACTCCTCCACTATGGGACTCAATCGGTGAATCTCATCAATAAAGAGAACATCTCGAGGCTCTAATGAAGTTAATAGACCAGCAAGATCGCCAGGCTTCTCAAGTACGGGACCCGAGGTAATTTTAATACCAACGCCCAACTCTGCCGCAATGATATTAGAAAGAGTTGTTTTCCCCAAACCGGGAGGCCCATGCAATAACACATGATCCAAACTATCCCCTCGCATGGAGGCAGCCTGCACAAATACTGAGAGGTTCTCTACAACCTTATCCTGCCCTCTAAAAGAAGAGAAACTAATAGGTCGCAAAGCCTCCTCGATTTGCTCATCTGGTCTAGGACGTTTATCCTCTTCTCTTATATTGAACACATCTTCCATACGCACGACAAAGTTACGAATTTTGCACTCATTCCTAACATATTGGCAAGAAAAGCACTCAAATGGCTGCAATCCTATACCATAAGATGACTTCGGAGTGATTCAAAAAGGGAGGATAAGAGGAAAGAGGTGTTTTTTAGGTTACAGCAAAAAGTTTCATCTGACATAGAGCACAATCAAACTCTAAACGAATTCTATTTTTTCCATGTATCAAATAAAGTGGTTCTTGGTAAGGAAAACTTTTAGCCTGCCTACTTCGGGAGCAATAACCGATATAACGACGAATGCAATGTCGACAAGTCATTAGAGGTACAAAATCCTGAGGTGCAAGCTCGTAGGTTGGCAGCAACTCATTAGCCCCCCACGAACGATATACTTTCTCTGCAAAAAAATTGGCAATATTGGCCTCCGAGGAAAGAGATTCTCTCCCCCTTGGCAACTGGACAGAATCATAGGAGGGTCGATAGGATGGCTTAGGGATATTTCTCAAACGAAGGGCTCTATTCAAAGCCTCTAGACCCTGTTTTTTAATGGATCCCAGTATGGATAAGGGTACAAATAGCCCATTAGATTCAACCTTGACTTTTGATGTCGCAAAACCGGATCCGCCTAATTTGGAAAGTGTCGATACGATACGCTCCACAGCGACTTCCCCATGAGCAGGTTCTAGAACTGATGCCAAAGAGACTTTGACCTCTAGAGGACGACGATCTTGCTTTATTGAGAGGGTCAGTATCACCCCCCAAGGCAAAGCCTTCAGTGCCATTGTAATAGGAAGTGTGCGGATCGAACTATTTGGACGATTGATCTCTCGTTCAAATTGAATAGAGTAATTACGATACAACTTCATTCCAACTCTCATTTCTTTGGGATTATCAACCGTAAACGTATTTTCTCTGAGCACCGTATTCACACGAGTTCCCAGCATTGTACCCTCAATCGTATAGAATGCCAATCCATCTCCGTTAGCAAGCAATGGGGTTGGCTTAACCTGAATTTCTTTGCCTTTTACAGCTGTAATCACCCCTAGATATTCCCCTTCACTTTTCGGACTTTCGGGACGAATAAAAGCCTCCTTACAAGGGCCCTTACTGATCTGAAATGTCGTAAATCCTCGAGAGAAACTTTTCTCCAAATGAGGTTCAAAACTCAAATTAACCTCCCCACAAGAAGCTCTTCTATAGCTTCCAGGATTAGTATTTATAAAATCATCCAAAAGACGATGATAATAAGCTGTAACGTTTCGTACATAGGAGGCACTTTTCAGACGCCCCTCAATCTTAAAACTAACAGCCCCTGCACCAATCAATTGGGACAAGATGGACGAGCGGTTAAGGTCTTTGAGCGAAAGCAAATGTTGCTCCTTTAGGATCTCTACCCCCGAAGCATCTACGAGTGTATAGGGTAAGCGACAGTGCTGAGCACATGCTCCTCGATTAGCACTTCTTGAAGAGAATTTTTGCGAGAGATAGCAACGCCCACTATAACTCACACAGAGAGCTCCGTGGACAAAGGTCTCCAAACGAACCTGAGGAACACCTCGGTGTATCTCTTTCGTCTCTTCAACAGACAATTCGCGAGCCAAAACGACCTGCTCAAAGCCCAACGAAGCAAGATGCTTTACCTGTTCAATAGAGGCATTGTGACACTGCGTACTAGCATGTAATGCAATAGGTGGAAGGTCTAGAGCAAGAAGCCCCATATCCTGCACAATCAGTGCATCTACTCCCATAAGATACAGACGCCGAATCAATAGTTCGGCTTCGCGTAATTCATGATCGTATAGAATAGTATTGAGAGCTACATAAACTCTCGCTCCATAAGTATGAGCGGCAACAACTAAGATCTCAATATCCGCCAAAGAGACTCCTGCCGAAGCTCGTGCTCCAAACTTAGGAGCCCCGACATAAATAGCGTCGGCCCCCGCAGATAGAGCCACCAAACCACACTCCAAATTACCTGCAGGTGCAAGTAGTTCCAACGGTGTGTCAAGGGGCATTTTCTTGAGATCTCTTAAAGTTTTTCTCCGTAAGCTAAGTCGCCAGCGTCTCCTAGGCCCGGTACAATATAGGAGTGATCATTAAGCTCAGGGTCAATGGCCGCAACCCAAATCGTAGCATCTGTATCAGGTTCCATTGCCGATCTCAGATAATCAACAGCTTGCTGACTAGCAATTACGGATACAAAATGGACGTGACGAGGCTTTCCTCTTGACAATAAAGCACGATAGGCGAGTTCCATACTTCCCCCCGTAGCCAACATCGGATCGGTAAGGATCAATACCTTATCTGTTAGATCAGGACAGGCAATATACTCTACGAAAATATCGAATTTTAGCTTGTCCTTATACTTGCGATATGCAGATACAAATGCATTTTCCGCATGGTCAAAGTAATTCAAAAAGCCAGCATGAAAAGGCAACCCTGCACGCAGTATCGTTCCAATAACAACTGGATCCTGCAGACGATAGTTTTGAGCTATTGCCAAGGGGGTTTGCACTTCCTCCTTTTCGTAACGAAGACATTGGCTTACCTCATAGGCTAAAAGTTCTCCAATACGCTCTATATTACGACGAAAGCGCATGCTATCCTTTTGGACGTTAACGTCTCGAAGTTCTGCCATATAATCGCTCATCAGCGAAGGACGATCGGAAAAATTGATTACTTCTACCATAATAATTCTGCTATTCAACTAATATCCGATGAACAAAAGTACAATAAAAAACCTACTCTGCACGTTATCTGAGCGTGATAGGAACGGAACGATACACGAAAACTTGGGCAAAGCTCCTTGTAAGTTTTGCTTGCTTCATAATGGGGACGACCATTGCGTTTTCCCAAAAGCAAGTTGTCCAGCGCAGACCTTACGCCGATTACAGACAGTTCCACCTCGGATTTCACGTAGGAGTACACACTCAAGATCTTGCTATCATCAACTCAGGATCACAACGCGTTTTACCGGATCAATCCCTAGGAGATCCCATTTATAGCGAGATATCAAGTTACTCCCCGGGGTTCTCCGTTGGCATTATTGCAGATTATACCCTCAAACTTAATTGGGAACTTCGCTTTATACCTACCCTACATCTAGCGGAACGCTCCTTTGCCTTTTCCAATGGGAAAGAGCAGATCGAAAGCCTATCGTCTCGTTCCAATCTCATTGAGCTTCCCCTACTCATCAAATACTCTTCCGAGAGATTGAACAATATAAGACCCTATATGCTCTTTGGTGGATATACCGCTCTTCAAATCGGTCAAAAAAAGGGAGATGCTATCCATTTCAAGCCCTTGGAATATGGCTTAAAAGTTGGAGTCGGATGTGATATTTACCTCTCGTTTTTCAAACTGAGTCCAGAAATTTCGTTTTCGTACGGATTGGGAGATGTCATACAACATCAACGACCTGATATCTCAGAGGATTCGAGAATTCACTACACCCAATCCATCCAGAAAGCCTTCCCTCGTATGTTCATGTTGACCTTTCACTTCGAATAAAATCAAGTAGTCTCCCCCTCTCTCTTTTGAAGCAAAGAGTCTATATTGCGTCTAAACCCCTGATATCCGACTCGTTGTACAGCCGACTTCGCAAATAGATTATCAAACTCTAAAGGGTCTAAATGCTGCCACTCGGAAAGACTCTTCCGCAATAAATCGGACTTTGGCATCAAACGCTCTTCTTGGTGAGGATAGGCAAATTTATTGTGGGGACAAACCTTTTGGCACGTGTCACATCCATAGACCCGGTCTCCTAACTGTGCGACAACCTTTTCTTCCAGTCCCCCATGATATTCAATAGTCTGATAGCTCAAACATCGTGTAGGGTTGAGCCCTCCATCGGGACTAATTGCTTGAGCCGGACACTGCTCTACACATTGCATGCAATGACCACAAGGCGATCCCAATGCAGGAGGGTCTGCCGGCAATTCTAATGTGGTAACGATCTCTCCCAAGAAGCAAAAGGAGCCAAACCGAGGCACAATTAACAACCCATTCCGACCAATCCGTCCAACTCCTGATTGTACGGCCCAGTAACGTTCCATCAATGGAGCGGAATCCACAAAAACACGAGAAGAAAAAGACTCTTCGGTATGCTGTTTCAAGAGGTCAAGCAATATGTACAACTTATCCTTAACCACTTTATGATAATCATCACCATAGGCATAATAGGCGATTTGAGGAGCATCAGATCGTTGCTTTTGCTTCGGATAGTAATTGAATGCCCCAACGATAATACTACGAGCTCCCGCTACCAACAAGTCCGGATTAAAGCGAACTTCCAAATTCCGCTCTAAATAACCCATATCCCCCACTCCAAAGTTTTCAAGAGTGGATAGGTATTTATCTTGAACTTCTTGAGGGATAGGATGAACGGAGGCAATGCCCAAAGCAATAAAGCCCAATTCCTTTGCTTTAGATTTTAATTCAGTAACAACCTCTCTCGAAAGCACGACCGATCACTCGAGCTTGAGGTGATTAGGGTTGGTTATTGTAGTGTAACAACCAGGCCTGGGCATACTCATCAGACTCTGCTTGTAATGCCAAAAGATACTTCTCAGCATCTCGTTTCTCTACAAAACGCTTAGCATAGATCAGGCGATTCCGTCCTTTTTTTACCGATCCCATCGTTGCTGAAAACGAACTTGTTCGGTGAGACTGTAAGTATTCATTGATCTTGGCTTCACTACGAAAAGAGCCAATCACGACATAGTAAGAACCCAAAGCCTCTACACTCTGAGCCTCAATGGACTCAACTTGATCAGAAGAAATGGATTCCGTAGGCAAGCTGTCTTGCAGAGCTCCTCTTGTCTCAATCTCTTCAGTTTCCAACGTTGAGATTCTTTGATTCTCAGAGGGAACAAATCCTGCACTAAAATAATCCCGTATAGGGGTGCTTGTTATGGGAAGAAGACAAATAAGTACAATTGCAGCAGCTGCCATCCACCCCATTAGAGGTCGATAGATCCGTACATGCAGGTATCGAGCATCTTGAGCATCGGTTGGTTGTTCACGATGAGAAGAAGCAATTCCTTGCAATTCGGTAGGCTTTTCTACCGTATCGGTATTCAAGGCTGAAAGGGCCCATGCTCCCCGACAAGGTAATGCATAAGAAGTAAGTCCATAAGCCTCTCCATATCCGAGAGGAAGTTGACTTTGCTCAGGCAAAAAATCCATCTTACCATTACGATCAATATGCAAGCGACCCAAATGACCCACAGAGACGCTACCCAAGCGGATCATATCACGTCGCAATTCCTCAACATCGGCATCAACTAAATTGCGTGCTCTACGAATACTAATACGGTAGCTCTTGGAGTAGATATCGTCCAATAGTCCGTCTCTCTCCCGAAGCTCTCCATTAAAATGGAAACGCTCCTCCATTGGATATACGCGATGCTCGTCACTGGCATAATGTGCAGGCACATACTCCTTAATAACTGCACCCAAGGAAGGAACAATCACACAATCATGCAAAGCCAGCAATTTATCTAAGTGAGTAATCAATCGATACATCTGCAATAATTATCCAAAAGGAGAGGTTATCTTCCATCCCCCAGCGGGTTCTACAAAGGTAATTGATTATTACGATATACTCTGTTACCTAATTATTAAAATCAAAATTAATCCCCAAACGCAGGGTCATGGGGTTAATAGGATAATGAGCTAAAGACCAACGCCTTGAGGGAGAGATTAGCAATTCTCCTGCATTGTACAACATCACAAAAAATCGCACTCGTTGCAATTTCATATTGGCAAATAGATTGATCATAGGAAAATTCCCCACTTTCACCTCTGTTTGATTTACAAATTGCTGTATCGCAGGTTCGTAATAGGGAGCATGGTAAGCAGTGTGCCAAAAGCAATCAATTCCCAACTGCGTACGCATCACTCGTGCGGTATAGAAATCAAGATAGATCGATCCGTAAGCAGACAGGCTTGGGAGGGGCAACACCTCTTGATTGCTAGAGAATTGGTATGACAACTCCGATTGCCATCCCAAAATACCCCAACGATACTGATGTTTGAGACGAGCCTCCAAAACCTCTATAGGAGCAGCATACTGTTGTATCTGGCGTGAAGTATCGAAATAGAGTGTATTACCCAATGTAGCCGAGTGAGCCGAGATACTCGTTCCCCACTTGGGAGCAGAGAGATGCCCCCCAATAACCAACTGCTTCGTAAAGCCAAGATCTTTGTCCCACCACACATAAGTTCCATGGTGATGGCGCCACAGGTAGGGAACTTTGAGTAAATGAAAACGAGCATCAGCCCCTATACCAACAGGGACTTCCCACAAATGGAATAACGAAGAGAGATTACCCGAGAGACGCATAGAGCCAAGATCTGTACCCAAAACGGCGATTTCTCCACCAGCATCAAAGTTTAGCCCCACACCACTATGACGCTCTACTCGACCACCTACATAGGTAGCCATCTCTTTGGTTTGCAATCCTTTTTGCTCTGAATCGGGTATGTAAAACGAGCGGTTTTCCATACGAGCGTATGCCGTAAGCCCCATTTTGACCCAAGGGCGAAAGCCCTCTCGTAGCGAAAGCGAAACCGTATTAGAAAATTGAACCATTCGAGTAGAGTCCAACGGATGTACCGAGAGCTGATCTTCTCCCGTTTTGGGATTATGCCACCAGTGCTCATGCTCCTCCCCATAAATAGAGGCAAGAGAGCCTGCGCGCTCGGCGATAAATAAACGAACTCCTCGATCATACGCGAAGCGGTGTCCAATGCTCCCCACGGGGATAAATAGTACCGTGTCACGCTCTGCCCGTTCTCCATTAGGTAAAGTGCTCCCTGATCGGAAATCCCGTGTGGTTCCCAAATTGTACCGATGCCCCAGCATAACATGTCCAACCCACATAGAATTACCAACTCCCGAGGCATACTTTACAGGGATCTCCACCGAACTGATATTCGTTCGTCCTGATCCATAATTTTCAGGAGAATCAATATATCCGTCTTTAGATACTCCTCCATTCTCATTCTGTTTGATATAGTTGTTTCCTGCCGAAAGAAACAATTCGTACCGAGGGAGCAAGAGACTTCCGAATAGCCTATAACTAACCCCACTCGAATTATTACCAATATATTGCCCTCTAGAATAGGTGTAATTGAAATCGCCTCCAAAGTTAATCGCTCGCCCATTGTTGATGGCAAGAGTCATGTCCAGCTCCTCTTCTCGCTGATCGGCAGTGCCATTACGCTGGTACAAAAGGCTCGCATAAGGAGACTTGGTATCGTAGAATAAAAGCTTATCTGCACGGTATAAAATACCCTCATACACTGATCCGTAACTAAATGGAGCTTGATCAGCAGGTCTATCAAAGAAAGTTTTGAAATGCCTAGGACTGATCAAATTACCTGTATACCCCACCGCAAGTCCCTGTCCTTCTACCATCCTACGGCGGTAATAGTCAAGAGCCATCGTATCCAATTCACACTGATTAGGAGCCCCCGTATAGGGGTGTAGATGAAATGTTCGAAGCGTATTCCCTCGATTGATTAGCTCTATATCACCATACTCTTTAGCTGGACCGATCTTGTAGTCAATCTGAGCATGAAGCCTCAAAGAGTTCCCAACAAACAAGATCGAACAGAGCAAAAGAGTATTCCGAAAAAGACGATCCATCGAAGAAAGAAACGAATAGGTCATAGCGATTAATAGCGATTATGGATAAGAAGCCCCCGGGCAGACCGAGTTACCATATAGTTCTTCAAAGGAGATTGGGCAGGTCCGGTCGTGGGGACACCTCCGCCATAGAAGATACTATATGTACTATGGCACTGCGGACACTCAGCCTCCAACTTGTCATTGACTTTTAATAAGACATCAGACTGTGCCTCATGAGGACAAGCCAAATCATAGGCATAATACTCATCGGCATCTAGTATTCCATGAACTATAAGTAACCCTCCAAATCCGATGGCACTACGTTCAGTAGTTCGTTCGGTAATCCGCAAACAGCCTGCCACTTCACGCAGTGGAGCCGCCTGTGATGAGGTGAAGTCTAATTCATAATAAACCGGAGCATCAGGCACGGTCGAACGCACCTCCACACCACACGAAGTGCCAAGAAAAGCCATTGCCACCCCAAAGGCACACACAACGAGAGACCTCTTGGGATGTAACAGACTATACATAATTCAACCTTGACAAAAGATCTACGACCTTATCAAGCCCCTCTCGAATGGGTTTATCAACCATCATTTGAGCAAAAAACGGGACATCTGCCGTCAAATGAGCGGAGAGAGAAGTCTTTGTTCCTCCCTCTTCGTTACCGAGTCTCAGTTGCATGGCAAGGGCCGTCACAAGTGCAGTCTTTCCCTCCATTTGGATCAGTGAGTGAGGGGTACGTTGTACGATCTCGAGAGAGACCTCTCCCACCATCGAAGCGTTTAAGGTACAGCGATCCGAAGAGAGCTCCTTCACCTCAATCCCCTTACTCTTGGCTATGGGAAGAAGTGGGCGCACATTCTCTAAATCGGACAGTTTTGCGAAAACGGCATCGTTCGGAGCATCTATCTGAACGGTTCTACTTTTAAAATCAGCCATAAATCAGTTTTTATTGACGCCAACGGGCAGGATCTTTACGCCACTCAGCCAAAACGGGCAACATGTCGGCAGCAACATAACCAATTCGCTGAGCCTCCTTTAGGACTGCATCATAATGACTTAATGTATGCATCGGTACACCGGCAGAAGCAAACAGTTCCTCCGCAACGGCAAATCCGTGTGTGTACACGGCATAGAGACCTAGTACTTCAGCACCCGCTACACGAAGAGCCTCCACTGCTTTTAGGCTGCTCCCTCCCGTAGAGATCAGATCTTCTACAACCAATACTTTGCTATCACCGGGTAAATAGCCCTCAATAAGATTTTGCATCCCATGATCTTTAGCTTGAGAACGCACATAGATAAAAGGCAGATTTAGGGCATCTGCAACCAATGCTCCCCATGAGATCGCTCCCGTAGCCACTCCGGCGATCACCTGAGTCTCTGGATACAAATCAGCAATAGCCTTTGCCATAGCCATCTTGATATAATTGCGAGCGTGGGGATAGGATAAAGTACGACGATTGTCGCAGTATATAGGACTCTTCCACCCAGAAGCCCAAGTAAAAGGTTCCTCGGGACGTAACTTAACGGCTTCGACCTCCAAGAGGTAACGTGCAACCGTCTTTTCTGTTCTTTGTGACATATCAAAAACTCCTTTTTATGTTGCTTTTTACTTTTGATTTACCTTCTCAAAGAGATCGGGACGACGCTCTCGGGTTCGCTCCAGAGCTTGCTCCTCTTTCCATGCCTGGATTTTCGCTTCATGCCCACTGAGCAGAATATCGGGAACTTTCCATCCCCTGAAATCAGCTGGACGTGTGTAGATCGGGGGAGCAAGCAGTCCATCCTGAAATGTATCACTCAAAGCACTCTCCACATCTCCCAATACCCCGGGAAGAAGGCGCACGATAGCATCGACCATCAATGCAGCAGGTAGTTCCCCACCCGTTAGGACAAAATCTCCAACGGAAATCTCCTTCGTGATAAAATGATCTCGAATACGCTGATCAATACCTTTGTAATGCCCACAGAGGATTAAGAGATTTTCTTTAAGACTGAGGTCATTGGCCATCCCTTGATCAAAGGTATCTCCATCGGGAGAGGTGTAGATAACTTCGTCATACACACGCTCAACCTGCAAACTCTCAATGGCTCGAACAATCGGTTCGATTTTCAGTACCATCCCGGCCTCTCCCCCAAAGGGATAATCGTCCACCCGGCGCCATTTATCTGTTGAGTAATCTCGCAAATTATGCAGAATGACCTCAGCAGCTCCCTCCCGTTGCGCGCGCCCCAAGATCGAATGAGAAATAAAGGGTTCGATCATTTCGGGAAATACGGTTATTATATCTATGTGCATTGTATTCTTTTCTAGTCCCTACAAAAGTACAAAGAGCTACTCAATAAGAGACAAGCCCACTCACTTTATGGTGTATCAGTTGCACAAATAGACTTCTCTCGGAATGACGAAAGGTCCTCCTAAGGAACGACAAACGGCCTCGTTCTGCTGCAAAAAAAGACCCTCTAAAGAAAGATTCCTCTAGAGGGTTTATTCTTTTAATTCTGGTCTTCACAAAAGACTCTACTCTTCGGGTAACTGCTCGATCTCACGGATCCACATAGAACTTACGGCATCGCTCGGCATCCGCCACTCTCCTCTAGGAGATAGGCTCACAGCACCCACCTTGGGACCATCCGGCATGCAGTTTCGTTTGTATTGTTGACTGAAAAAACGTTTGAAAAATAAAAGCATATAACGCTTTATGATTGAGGGTGAATAGATCCCATCGAATGCCACTCTTGCCAAATAAAAGATCTTGCTGGGTTGATTCTTTTTGAACAGGAAGTGGTAGATAAAGAAGTCATGCAATTCATAAGGACCAATGAGATCTTGTGTCTTCTGCTGAGGTTGATCGCCATTACGCCCGGGGATTAACTCGGGGCTTATTGGTGTGTCAATAACATCGAGGAGCGTTTCGGACAATACTCTGTCCCCCTTAGTGCACTCCCGTGCATACCAACCAATAATCAAAGCAACAGATGTTTTGGCCACGGTTGCATTCACCGAATACATAGACATATGGTCTCCATTGTAGGTACACCACCCAAGTGCAATCTCCGAAAGGTCTCCCGTACCGATCACAGGAGCATTGTAACGATTGGCAATATCCATGAGTATTTGCGTTCGCTCCCTCGCCTGTACATTTTCGTATGTTGTATCTTGAATTTGAGGATCATGGCCAATAGCACTAAAATGTTGCATACAAGCCTCTGTAATATCGATCTCCTGCAAAGAGGCATTAAGTTGCTTAATCATTCGATTCGCATTGGCCAACGTACGATCGGACGTACCGAAACCGGGCATCGTTACCCCTATTATATTGCAATGAGGTAAGCCTAAAATATCGAAGGCTCGAGCTGTAACAAGAAGTGCCAGCGTTGAATCCAATCCGCCGGATATCCCCAAGACGGCATGACTTGCCTTCATATGTCTGAGACGTTGTACCAATCCGCATACTTGTATTTGGAACATTTCCTCACAACGCTCGTCGGGATCTATTCCATCGGGCATGAAAGGATTGCGCTCGATGGGGCGATCTACCGGAGCAGACTCCTCCTCGCTCCGTAGCGCAAAGGGGATCTCTGTCAATTCCTCTTGGGTAAAGTGCGAAACGGCAGATTTAAAACTGCTATTCAATAGTCGCTCCGTTTGGACATGAGAGACGTCAATATCGCTGACAATCATGCGTTCGCAATACTCAAATCGCTTCATTTCCTTCACGATCTTGCCGATCTCGGAGATAAAGGCTTTACCTGTATAAACCAGATCTGTAGAGCTTTCTCCATAACCACAAGACACATACACATAGCCACACAATCCCTGAGAAGATAATCCACTGATGATTGAGCGGAGATAGTTGTGCTTACCTGCATTTTCGTTGCTCGCAGACAAATTGAAGATGATGTGCGCCCCATAGAGACTTAAACGTGTACCAGGGGTATAGGGAGTCCACATATCTTCACAGATTTCTATACCAATGCCAACCCGCCCCGAGCGGAACAGAATATTACGTCCGATAGGTACAATATGCTCACCAATCTCCACAGTCTTATATTGAAGTACATCGCTGGGAGAGAACCAACGCTTCTCTTGAAACTCTCGATAGTTAGGCAAATATGTCTTGGGAATGGCACCTAAAATACGTCCTTGTTGCAATACAACAGCACTATTAAATAGCTTCTCTTCGACACGAATGGGCATACCCACAATAACAAGGGCACGTGTATCGGCCGTATCTTTGACTAATTGACAAAGTGCTGCATTGGCTTCATCTAGAAGGAATGGTTGCAAAAAGAGATCGCCACACGTGTATCCGGTTATAGATAATTCGGGAAATGTAACTATTTCTACACCTTGAGAATCAGCTTGATGTACCATCTCGCTAATCCGTTCTACATTATAGTAGCAATCAGCCACTCGCACATAGGGCACAGCAGCAGCTACCTTAACATATCCATGTTTCATCTATACTTATATTTTTAAGATGTTATTATTTCGTATATAAACCCGTTTGACGATACGCCAAGACCTGCTTATTGATATAGGTGATAGCCGCCTCTATAAGAGTATCTTTTCCCTGACTAATATCGTTTGGATCGAGATCTACCTTGTAATGAGGAGCAATGCCATGCTCTACATGCTGATCGTTGGCATCCGTCATCACTGATGCAGAGTAACGCACAGCCCATCCGTTTGGGAGTTCACTACTACGAGGTAAACCGCCACCTCCTCCCGTTGTATCGCCCATAAGCGTCACAAAAGGTAAGTGCTTTACATTCATAGAAAAATCGTTTGCGGCACTAAAAACACCTCGATTCGTAAGCACAACAACAGGTCTGAGCCATTTGATCCCCACCTTCAGCGTATCCAAGTAGACGGGAACGGGTTCGGAGAAATCACGATGCCCCGGCCCCGTTTTGTGGCGCATGTAGCCCGTTAAAACACGCTTATCGGTAAAGTGAGAGGCCAATAGAGTCGAATAAGATACATACCCACCTCCATTGTTCCTAATATCTATGATAAGCCCTTTACATTTAGATAGGCGTGCAAAAGCCGAAGAGATACCGGACTCAGACAGTGTACTGGAGAAGCTGTTATACATCAAGTATCCAATACTATCTTTTGTGTGTTCGGCATAACTAACCGGAGCATAATAGAGTCCTCCTGCGATGCGATAAGAGTCTCCTAAGTAGCGACGACGCACCTTGTCATCCAACTGAGAAGGATAATCTTGATACCATCGAGAGTAACGGCTCACATCAAAAGGTGATGTCAAATTAACGTGTCCGTCCTTGAGTTCTGAGAGCAACATCTCCATAACATCAAATAGAGAATCCTGTCCCATATCGTTACCAATCAATGGTAAATACTTCTGATACATATCTTCCCAAGTCGAGTCTTTAGGGAGTTTTTCGTCAAAGTAACAATATCCCTTATCCAAGACCTCCCACAGAGCACGGTAATTCGTTGCAGGTGAGGGGGAGTAATTTCCCTTTGTTGTACAACTCAAGACAAGCAGAAGCAGTACTATTGTAATCCCAAAACGATTCATACAGGTGTAGTTTTATGTGACACTACGAAAAACTAAATCCCAAACAAAGCAGACTGATGGAGCCCGGACGTTGTTGCCCTCCGCCCCAGGAGGTAAAGAGATTCAAAGCTGAATCCAATGAGCCCCACATGTTGCGTATGTTGCCATACGAGCCCGTTCAAAAACAATCGATCATATTGCAATCGATAGCCCAACTGGAGCGTACAAACATTCCAAAGGGGGATATCAATGCGCGCTTGTGTGGTACTATAACTCGCATTGTGCGGAGCAGTGAAAGCAAGAGATTTCAACGCTCCACCTGCGAGGAACTGCTGTTCATAATAGCTCTGTCCATAACCGATGCTGCTGGAGAGACCAAGCAATCCGTAAGAGGTCCAAACTCGAATACTTACAGGCCATGTTTCGCTTGGAATTCGATAGGCTAAGAGTACTGTGGCCGTAAGGTCTCCTTTGGCATCCAAAGTAGCGGGATTATTCCCATTTCGCGAGTGCAAGCGTCCCCCTCCTCCGATGCGTATGCCGGGTCCCGCGAGCAGATTCAAACCACGGGGAAGTTGCCAACGATACATCGCTTGGGGATGAAACTCGCCTCTGTAATAGGTCATACCTGCATTGCCCGCAGGATTCAAAGTAAAAGCATAGTCAAAAGTACCATCTAACATCAGCATCCACGCGGAGGGTACTCTTCCCACAGGAACTTCGGAGTGCGCAGAAATAGAATAAGATTTCCCCCCATAAGGTAAGGGAGAGAGATATTGATCTTGGTTATACATTCCTCCCATGCCAACCGTGACAGCAGTATAAGTCGATCGGGGGAGGATCTCCTCTTCGGAGCTTTGAACTTGTGCCATAGATACCCGTGGCAAAGCAATTAAAAGTCCTACAGAAATGAAATACTTCAGTTTCATAAGCAACGTACTTTTTATGACATTACTCACTCCAAATCTTGTTCCCTAAAAAGTTTAGAACCGGAGGCCTTCACTTCTAAACTTTCAGCCCTCGAGTTTTCCAACTCCAGGTCTTCGTCTAAGGAGAGCTCCTCCTCAGAGTTGGGCGAAATATCCTCAACTCGTAGGATTTCTCGTGTTGATAAGCGTTTTCCCTTTGCTCGTACACTCTTCACAGCAATGAAGTTTGCAGCATCAATCTCCTCGGGAATGCGTCCCTCATCGCGACCTCCGAAAATCAAGGAGAATCGTGCTTGAGTTGCGTCACTATAAGCAATGAGTTTATTGCCTTCACCTTGGATCAGAATGGGTTTCTTGGAATCCTCCAATTGACAGCGCTTGAGATAATGGTACCCTTGTTCCTCATCAAAATAGATCACTGTCCAGATTTTGTTTGCATCAAACTTTTCAATCCGAGTCGTTCCCTCCATGAAGTAATTCGATTCTCCAAAATCGGTTGTATAGACGTTACCATCTTTTGCAAATACAAGTAGACGATCATCGGCCTCAAATTCGCCAATAAACTCTCCCTGTCCATTGTAATTAATCCTCATAACATCACGGTCAAACCACACCTTGCGCCCTCCAAGAGTGGATCCCCCTCGGTACTTGAGCGTGATACGTTGTACCTCGGCTTTGGTGACCAATTTGCCTTTGGCACTACGACCTCGTATGGGGATTTCACTAAAGCTTTTCTCAAAAACGAGAACACGCATACGCGGTTGTGGTTTCAGAGAAATACGCACAGTTTCAGCCTCTCCATTCGGATTTACAGAGAGATAGGTAATGCGAGACCCCTCTTCCTCATCTATGAGATTGTAATCTTTGTCCCTGCTGATCCCCGTAATACTGCATCGCTTGATCAACCAAGGTCCCTTTTTTCCTTGACGATAGATAATGTTGTATATCGTACGATTATCGTTGCGTCGGAATCGATTGATGTAAAGAACTTCACCCTTACCAATGAACTTCTTATCCTCTATCTTAGTAATACGGTAAGTACCATTTCGAAAGATGACAATCATTTCATCGAGCAAAGAGCACTCAGCGATGAACTCGGCATTCTTCAGTCCCGTACCTGCAAATCCACCTTCTCTATCGAAGTACAATTTTTCAGTGGCCTCAATGACTTTAGTTGCTTCTATCGTGCCAAAACGGGTCAGTGTAGTCTTCCTACTCCACTCAGCCCCAAACTCTTTAAGTAAATGCTCGTAGTAATCGATGGTATACTGTGTACTATTGGACAGGTTCTTTTTGATGCGCTCCGCCTCCTTAGTCAATTGTGCGATCAATTCTTCGTGCTTCTCTATATTGAATCGCAGGATACGAGCCATCTTGATCTCCAACAGATGCTTTAGGTCTGCGTCTGTTATGGGACGAATAAATACAATCCTCTCAAGGGCTTCAATCCTATTTCGGATGTGTTGCAAAGCCTCAAGTTCGTTCTTAGCCTCTTCAAAAGTCTTATCCTTATAGATGCGATTTTCAATAAAAATTCGCTCCAAAGTAGCCGTTATGAGGGTATTCTGTACCTCTTCCAGGCGGTATTGCAGCTGAGCGATAAGGTGCTCCTTTGTTTTATCTGCACTGTAGCGGAGCAAGTCCGATACGCCTAAAAAAACCGGAGTACCATCCTTAATAACACAAGCATTAGGAGAAAGCCCGATCTCGCAATCGGTAAAGGCGTAAAGCCCGTCAATCGTCTTATCTGAAGAGACCCCGGCAGGCAGTTGAATCCGAATATCCGCAGTAGCGGCGGTCATGTCATCAATGTGCTTGATCTTGATCTTTCCCTTTTCATTTGCCTTCAGGATTGATTCAATAAGTGTCGAGGTCGTCTTGCCAAAAGGCAACTCTGTAATACTCAATACACGATCCTCCAACTTCTCGATCTTAGCACGGCACTTCAAAGCCCCCCCTCGATGTCCATCGTTATAACGATCTATATCGAGCAGTCCCCCTGTCGGAAAGTCGGGATATAACTCGAATTCTTCGCCTTTGAGATAGGCAATAGCAGATTCCAACAATTCCTTAGGATTATGAGGATAAATACGCGAGGACAGACCAACAGCAATCCCCTCTGCTCCCTGGGCCAATAGTAGAGGGAAGCGTACAGGAAGGGCTATGGGCTCCTCTGCAGTACCATCATAGGTTCGCTTCCATTCCGTCAGTTTATTGTCGAAAAGGATCTCCAAGGCAAGAGGAGACAGCTTTGCCTCAATATATCGACCTGCAGCCGCATCATCACCCGTAAGTATATTCCCCCAGTTACCTTGTGTATCTATGAGGAACCCCTTTTGCCCCAATTGTACTAATGCATCGTTAATGGAAGCATCTCCATGGGGATGGTATGCCATGGTCTGCCCCACAATCTTAGCGACTTTATGCAGATGCCCATTTTCAAAATGCTGCATGGCGTATAAAATACGGCGTTGTACGGGCTTCAATCCATCTTCTATATGAGGAACGGCTCGCTCTAAAATTACGTAAGAGGCATAGTCCAAGAACCAAGTACGATACATCTGAGGAAGCGAATGCAAGCGCTCCTCCAGCAAACGTGAAGAGGGATTGAAATTATCCTCTTCAGAACTTCGAAGATCAGCTTTCCCCTCTGTATCCTTCAAATATGGGTTGTGATCGGGAGTTTCTAATGGGTCACTCATTTATTTAGACCTAAAATAGTTTTACTTGGCAAAGATATAGCTAAAAATTACTCCGATTGCTGTGTTCGTAGAGAATGAATCAAAAGACGTTCTTGGTCTTGACGAGAGGTGGCTCCATGCAGTATAACCCGCTCCCAAGTCCCATAATTGGGATTTGGTATTACAATAAATTTTCTGCCAAACTCGGTTCGGAATTTCAGAAGAGCCTCCTCCCGGTCCTTGCTGTTTAGTGAATCAAAGAGGTGATCAAAGTCTCCCAAATTATCCCCTAAGAGTAGCAGGACATTGTAATTATTCATAATTTCCGTCCTCCGATCGCTTTTGTCAGAAGAGTCTTTTCTTAGAAGAAGATGATCGTCGTCCACACTTGGGAATCCGAATCTGTGAAGATTCTCTATGGTTCCCTCTCGATTGACCTCATCCCGATTGGAGACGTAGAAGATCTCGACCCCTCGATCTTGAGCGAAGCAAAAGAAATCCAAAGCACCCATTAGGGTATCAGCTGCTGCCAATTCACACCATTCATTCCACGATTGAGACGAAAAGTCTTTTCCTCTCAATGCCAAATGAACTGCGTTGGGCGTATTGTCCAATATGGTCTCATCAATATCGGTAATAATGGCCCACGGCTTGGCTCCATTCTTTACAGCTCCCGAAGTTGCCTGTTCCACGCGCTCTCTCGCAATATTGTAAGCTTGCTGACAGAGAGCTTTGTACTCCGCAGATTGTTGGATCCATGCCGAGGTGTACAACTTTCCTCCTATCAAGGCAGACCCTGAAGTCGTGTGGGTATCGCCCACAATACGCGTTGTAACGATACAACTACTAATGAAAATAGATACTAGAAGTACGAAGAAAATCCTATTCAATTTGCTCATAATAAACTCTCTATTATTGACCGGAAAACAGAATGCGAAAGGCTTCTTCAACGCCACTACAAGGGTGAACCCGAATCCCGTTTTTCCTCATTTGCATAACACCCGGCATATTACTTTTGGGAATTACAATATCTCGAAATCCGATGCGCTCAGCTTCAGCAATACGTTGCTCAATACGTTGAATCGCTCGGATTTCGCCCGACAATCCCACCTCCCCTGCGATACAAAATGCGGAGGGAATGGCTCTATCCAAGCCCGAAGACAAGACGGCAGCAAGTACGGCTAAGTCCACAGCAGGATCGTTGATATGAATGCCTCCGGCAATATTCAGAAAAACATCTTGTTTGATCAATTTGAATCCGGCACGTTTTTCGAGTACTGCAAGTAACATATTGAGACGCCTGAGATCAAATCCGGTGGCACTTCTTTGAGGATTAGCATAGATGGCACTGCTCACCAAGGCTTGGGTCTCTATCAGTAGCGGCCTCACCCCCTCCATAGCAACGGCTACGGCTCTGCCACTCAAGCCCTCCATGTTTTTAGAGGTGAGGTGCTCTGAGGGATTCTCGACCCCCAAAAGCCCCGAACTTCGCATTTCGTAAATACCGAGTTCACTAGTACTGCCAAAGCGGTTTTTACTCGCTCGTAATATGCGATATAGAAAGTGTTTGTCTCCCTCGAACTGGAGGACCGTATCTACCGTGTGCTCCAATACTTTAGGTCCTGCGATAGACCCCTCTTTGGTAATGTGCCCGATCACAATGACAGAGACGCCTTGTGTTTTGGCATATTGCAACAAGATATTAGCACTCTCTCGGATTTGCGAAGGAGAGCCCGGGCTACTCTCCGAAAGGGATGTCGCAACGGTCTGAATGGAATCAATCACCAGCAAATCAGGTTTTACCTGCTGAGCCGTCTCCAAAATAGCCTCTATGGAGGTGGAACAATAGATAAGACACTCACTATCTTTTCCTCCCAACCGCTCCGCTCTCATCTTAAGTTGTTGCTCACTCTCCTCACCCGAGACATAGAGAGTGCGCAATGTGCTAAGACGAATAACCGTTTGCAGTATCAGCGTTGATTTGCCAATCCCGGGTTCTCCTCCCAAAAGTGTAAAGGAACCGCGAACCAAACCTCCACCTAATACGCGATTGAATTCGCCATCTTTTAGATCCCAACGAGCTTCCCCCTTGGCCTCTATTTGAGAAAGGGGTAAGGGCTTTTGCCCTACTCGCCCCCCTGCAATGCGATCAACAACAAGATTTCCTTTGGAGGACGTTGAGGTAATTTGAATCTCCTTTACAGTATTCCACTGCCTGCAATTCGTACACTGTCCCTGCCATTTAGAATAGACAGCCCCACACTCTGCACACACAAAAGAGGTCTTCTCACGCATGGACATCCATCATGCAAATTAGGCACGTACAATCGGACAAGTCGAACAGCGAAGCAATCCTCCCTCCTTAGATATTTCGTAGTAGGGAACAGTCTCCACTGTCATACCCCATTCATTGACTAAGTGGTGATTCAAACGAGTAAAGCGCTCTTCTGAGATAATCACATCTGGTGCGAGAGAAAATAGGTTAGTTGAGAGGTGCATGGCCTCCTCCTGGGTCACAGCGAATAGATTTTCCTTTCCAAAAATCTCCTCTATCAGTCTAAAGTCTTCTTCACGAGCGAATCCAGCGGGATAGACGACAGCTTTCCCCTCCCCGACGGGTTGAAATGTACAATCCAAATGTAGGATAGACCGATAGGGGTCGGTATCATGCTTCTTGAGAGGGAGTGGTACAATCTTTTTGTTTGGGAACTGGCGTGTAAAGAAATCGATCCCCGCACGATTGGTTCGCGCCGTTTTGTAAAGATCAAATTCTCCATCTTGGCACGTTCCTATGAATAGATAGTCATTATACAACATTACATCCCCTCCCTCTGCATGGATATCTTGGGGCATCTTGACTAGATGATTGGGGTCTATACGATCAAAAATGGGCGAAAAAGCCTCCACTTCCCGCATACGATCTTCGATCATATTGGCAACAAAGAGGCGATCGTCTATGGTAAAGGCAACATCTCGTGCAAAGATCTGATTATAATCTTGGATCAGCCTTGGACGAAGTACCTCTACATTGTAACGCTGTAATATCTCAAGTAGAGCTGTCATTTCTACCTTTATGTCCTTTTCTTGAGGATAGACTCCACACTTCAAACTATGATAACTTGTTGCATCATAAGCTTCATCTAGCGATGGTGCTGCTCCAAGAGAATCAGGCAAACCCAGCACTACTGTATGCAAAACGTTGGTCTCATTCGTTGCATGTGGAGTAAGTAAATCCTTCATATATGCGTATATGTTTTAATAAGTCTATTGATAAATAAAATTCCGCTTAGTCCTGATAAATCAACAGTTTATACTAGGGATTAAGCGGATCTATCGGGCGTATTCGTCCTCCTTAAAATACAGATTACAATTTAATCTTAAACGTTTTTCGGTGTCCCTCCCGGCTCACGACCTCCACGAGCAGTACCCCCGAAGGCAATTGATCACGACCAATCCGTAAAAGGGTTTCGCCCTGGGGAGTTATCCGAGACCATACGCGTCCGGTAATGTCGTAGACCATTACGGTCTGTATATAGCCTGCAGGTAATTCAATTACAAGATCCGAAGCGGTGCTAAAAACGCGCACAGAAGCCAATTCATCATCTATCGCCTCCACAACTAGGGGAGTCGACTCTCCCAGAATGGGCTCTTTTCCTTCGGCAGCATGCATCATTGTACAAGAAGATATTGCGACAACAATCCCAACAATAGCACGATGGAAGAGAGAGATACGTTTTCTACTCATAATACACTTTAATGGGCTTTCTTGTTCTACCATTCCCTTGCAAATGTACGATTTTCTTTGTAGAAAGAAAAGAATCCTTCTCTACATCGGGGGTAAACAAGGGAATGTACGATGGGGATTCACTACCTTTGCGTCCGAAACAAAATGATGAATTTATTATGATTACAATAGACCAACTGAACAATCTGTTGGAGCGCAAGGAAGCGCTGAGGGGGTATCTTTGACGTCGATAACAGACGTATCCAACTTGAAGAAGAAGAACTAATCACGCAGGCTCCGGACTTTTGGGAAGACAATAAAAGAGCCGAAGCTCAGATGCGTAAGGTCAAGGAGATCCGCCGTTGGATCGAAGCTTTTGAAGCCGTAGAATCTGCCGTAGAGGAGGTAAAGTTGAGTTTTGACTTTTACAAAGAGGGCGTGGCAGAAGAGGAGGAGGTAGACCAAACCTATCAGGCAGCGCTCACCCTGATCGAAGATGTAGAACTCCGCAATATGCTCCGTCGGGAGGAGGACAGACTCGGTGCCGTGCTCAAGGTAAATGCAGGAGCCGGTGGGACCGAAAGTCAAGACTGGGCCTCCATGTTGGTGCGGCTCTATCAACGTTGGGGCGAAAACCACGGCTATAAGGTCACCATTACCAACTGGCAAGATGGAGACGAGGCCGGGATCAAGACCGTAACCATGCAGATCGAAGGCGACTTGGCATACGGATTCCTCAAAAGCGAGAATGGGGTGCATCGCCTGGTGCGCGTATCGCCCTATAACGCTCAGGGGAAGCGGATGACTTCGTTCGCATCGGTCTTTGTCGTACCTCTGGTCGATGACAGTATTGAGATCGCCGTAAATCCGGCCAATTTGTCTTGGGATACATTCCGCTCCAGTGGGGCAGGTGGACAAAATGTAAACAAGGTGGAGACGGGCGTCCGACTGCACTATCAGTTCAAAGATCCGGACACGGGAGAGGAGCGTGAGATCGTAATCGAAAATACCGAAAGCCGATCACAGCTGGACAATCGTGAGAATGCCCTACGACTACTTCGCTCACAACTCTACGACATCGAGCTCGAGAAGAGGCGTGCAGCCCAAGCCGAAGTAGAGGCCGGAAAGAAAAAGATCGAATGGGGTTCGCAGATCCGAAGTTATGTGTTTGACGATAGACGGGTCAAGGATCACAGAACCAACTTCCAAACCTCCAATGTCAATGCCGTAATGGATGGCGACATCGATGATTTCATCAAAGCCTACCTTATGGAGTTTGGCGGAGAGTCGAAATGATATACGTGGACTGAAGGGCTTCTTCGCATTCAACAGGAGTGCGAAGGGTTCCCCCTCATCCTCTTTTCCAACCCCACCATCCCATCATTATGATTGTTTGCATAGCAGAGAAACCATCCGTTGCTCGAGAGATTGCGCGCATACTCGGTGCCAACCATCCCCAAGCGGGCTTCATTGAAGGCAATGGCTATTGCATTACGTGGACTTTGGGGCATCTCTGTACCCTCAAGGAGCCGAATGATTATCAAACACTATGGAAGAGATGGAGCCTCGGGGATCTCCCTCTGATCCCTTCCCGCTTCGGGATCAAACTCATTGATAACGAGGACTACAAACGGCAATTCCAGGTCATCCGACAGCTGGTGGAGAAGGCCGAATTGGTCATAAATTGCGGGGATGCGGGGCAAGAAGGTGAATTGATCCAGCAATGGGTGCTTACCAAAGCCCTTTGCAAATGTCCCATACAGCGTTTATGGGTCTCCAGCCTTACGGACGAAGCAATCAAGGAGGGCTTTGCAAAGCTCCGATCCAATGAGGAGATGAAGAGCCTATACGAAGCCGGGCTCGCGAGGGCCATCGGCGATTGGCTTCTCGGAATCAACGGTACCCGTCTCTACACGATGCGTTTTCCGCAACCGGGACGAATTTTATCCGTCGGGCGTGTACAAACACCGACCCTGGCACTCATCGTCGAGCGAGGGAGACAAATCGAGCACTTCGTGCCCACAACCACCTTTGAGCTCCAAACTCGCTATCGAGAGACTCTTTTTCGCCAAACAGATGAGGGCTTTGCCACGAAAAAGCAAGCGGAAGAGATCATCGAGCAGATCGCCTCCTCTCCCCTCTCCATCACCAAAGTGACCAAGCAACAAGCCAAAGAGCTCCCCCCTAGGCTGTTCGATCTGACAAGTTTGCAGGTAGAGTCCAATAAGCGCTTCGGGATGAGTGCCGAGGTCACCCTGCAAACGATCCAATCGCTCTACGAAAAAAAGCTTACAACCTATCCTCGTGTAGATACAACTTACCTGTCCGAAGACTTATATCCCAAAATCCCCACAATCCTGAAGGGACTGCGCGCGTACGAACGATTTACGGCCGCTTTGCTGTCCACCGGCAAACCGCTGAAGAAGAGTAAGAAAGTCTTCGACAATAAGAAGGTTACGGATCACCATGCGATCATTCCCACGGGAGTGAATCCCCCATCGGGACTATCCCTGAACGAAACCCGCATTTACGATCTCGTCACCCTGCGCTTCATTGCAGCATTCTACCCTGATGCCAAGATGGCGAATACTACGATTTTAGCTAAAATTGAGGAGTATGAGTTTAAGGCCACGGGGCGCGAAGTTTTGGAAGCAGGATGGAGGGCCGTTCTCTTTCCACCCAAAGAAAAAACAGATACAAGCAACGAGCCCAAAGAGGAGGGCGAGGAGCCCGAAAGCAGAGATCGCCTTCTTCCCGACTTCGTGGAGGGAGAGTGTGGAGCGCATGCCCCCTCGATCAAGGAGCGCACTACCGAACCACCCAAGTACTACACCGAAGCCACCCTGCTCCGTGCCATGGAAACGGCGGGAAAGAATGTCGAAGACGAGACCCTCCGAGAAGCCCTCAAGCAGAATGGAATCGGACGCCCATCGACGCGTGCCGCCATCATCGAAACGCTATTTAAGAGAGGGTATATACGACGGGAGAAGTCATCGCTGCGCGCGACGGAAACGGGTATTCAGCTCATTGATACCATACAAGATCCCCTTCTCAAGAGTGCCGAACTTACAGGTCGTTGGGAGTACAAACTCCGACAAATAGAACGGGGGGAATATGCCGCCGCGGATTTCTTGCAGGAGCTCAAGCAACAAGTAACCGAACTCGTTCAAAGCGTTCGCCGTTACTCCTAGATGCTTTACTCTCCGCCCCCACTACTTCGCACGAAATCCTTCCCACGGATCCGTAGCCGAATGGATCGTATTTATGCATTCGTTATATACTCGTACCCTGAATTTGAGACAGGATTGAAGACACAATAAATAACTGCTACGCGGAGAAATGGTAAAACAAGCAGCGAACAGTCTTACTCCTTATACATCGCCTCAATTTGCTCTTGATAGTGTTGGTAGATTACCTTACGGCGCAACTTGAGTGAGGGGGTGATCTCATTTCGCTCCATGCTAAATGGTTCGGCAATGAGAGTAATACGTTTGATCTTTTCGAATGCAGCAAGTCCGGCCTGTAGTTCTTCAATTTGAGCCATTGCTATTTGGATCACTGTGGGGATAAGGGCAATCTGATGGAAGTTCATGGGATCTCCAATGATACACCCTCGCTCTTTAGCCATAGAAATCATGAGCCCCCAATTGGGATAAATCAGTGCAGAAACGAACTTATACCCATCCGCTACCACGGCGACTTGCTCAAAAAGCCGATGAGCCGTGAGTAGATTTTCGATCTGTTGGGGAGCAATATATTTCCCATTAGCTGTTTTGTACAGATCTTTCAGACGTTCCGTAAAGAATAGCGTACGCCCCTCCAGTCGCCCGGCATCTCCCGTACGGAACCATCCATCCTCTGTAAAAGCCTCAGCATTGGCTTGGTCATTGTAGTAGTATCCGGGAGTAATGGTTTCTCCTCGTAGTTGGATCTCCTGGGTATCGGGAGCTATACGCACCTCGACTCCCTCAAAGACCTCTCCGATAGAGGATAGCTCAAACCCTCGCATGGGATAAGCAGAAACAGTAGCACAACTTTCCGACAAACCATAACCGATAATAATAGGAATATCCACCGCATTGAGGAACTCATTAATCGGCTCACTCAGCAATGACCCCGCCGTGGGGAAGAAACGTCCGTTTTGCAATCCCGTGGCGCGCTTTAGCAGATAGTAGACCGTATGCTTATAAATCCAGTGCTCCACACTAAGGAGCACCGGGGGTGTCTTATATTTATTCCAATAATCGAGTTTGTAACGCCGCCCCACCTTGATCGCTCGCCTAAAGAGGCTGGCAATCGGGGCTAGTGACTCGTCAATATGAGCCATCACCCCTTGGTACACTTTTTCCCAATAACGAGGTACATTGCACATCAGCGTTGGCTTGATCTGAGGCATAAGCTCTTGTATGCGCTTCGGATTGGTGACAATAGCGACACGAACTCCTAAAGACCAACAAACGTAGACCCACGCCTTCTCGAATATGTGGCTTAATGGTAAGAAGTTCACCGAAGTATCCGTAGGTCCAATGCTCGGATAAACTTCGTGGTGGCGTTTTACCTGCTCCACAAAAGCCTGATGCAATACTTGCACCCCCTTGGGTTCGCCTGTCGTGCCACTCGTATAGATCAGTACAGCAAGGTCTTCCCGTCGAGCTTCACTCATACGAATCTTCACCTTCGTTTCACTAGGCATAGAATCTCCAATGCGAATAAATTCGTCATAATAGATCGAAGTATTATCGTCGAATTGCCGTACCACAGCACGATCGTATATGATAATGCGTTCGATCTGTCCACGTTCTCGCTGTACTTGATATGCATTATTGTATTGGTATTGCTCCCCCACAAATATGACTTTGATTCCGGCACTGCATACTATGAAATGTACTTGATCAGGCGAACAGGTCGAGTAGAAAGGCACTGATACGCCTCGCAAAGCAAAAATACCCAATTCCGTATAGAGGTATTCACTCTTATTGGGACTGTAAATTCCAATGCAATCACCCGGCTCAAGCCCTAGCTGTGCAAGTCCCTTAGCCGCCTGCATACAGTTTTGAGCAACGGCTTCTCCGGTAAGCCATTCCCACGTTTGCGTTTTGGGATTTAGCTGTTTAAGGATGCGATGACTGCGAAAAGTGGTCTCCAACCTTCCAATTATTTGGGAAAGATGTGAGAGATGTAGATCTTGTGATTCCATCATTTCTTCTTTTTTGGGGATCTATTTAGAGCTTATACTTAGTGGCTCTCAGCGCAAAAGTACCTATTTTAGGGGAGATCTCCTCCTTTCAGACCTCAAGTCCATCCCCACCTCTTCGGGAATTAAGCTATACTAAGGCAATACCCTGCTCCGCAAGCTTAATACAAAGTAGTGCCGTGAAACACAAAAAAGTCCGCCCTTCACTTTTTTTGCTCTTGGGCTCGACTTCTTCGTTTCACAGGCAAAAATAAAAATGAATCTACCTTGCAATTTTTAGATCAATAACTATCCTCCTCTACTGAGCCAGGTTGCCCACAAGGATAAGAGTCTTTTAAAGACACTTTGTCGTTGGCATAGTATTTGTATGAGGGTTTTGTAGCGCTGTGATCTATCGGATCAAAAGCGAAAAAAATGCTAGGGATCGTGCCTCCTCTCTATGCAAATAGAGAAGATCCACCCCACTGATATATAAGAGGAATGATGAACAATAACAACAATAAAGGCTACGCTTGGCAAAAGCCACTGGCATCCGAAGAAAAGGATTTTATGGTGCTTGATGGACTCAGTCAAGAGGACTTCCAAGATAAGGAACCCGGCATAAACGGCTCGGGCAACTCCAACAAACAGGAGGATAAAAACCTCAAGACGCTCAATTCGTTTGGGATCAACCTGACCCAAAAGGCCGCTAATGGAGAACTCGATCCTATGATCGGTCGAGACAAAGAGGTAGAGCGATTGATCCAAATCTTATGTCGTCTGAAAAAAAACAATCCTGTACTCATCGGAGAGCCCGGTGTAGGTAAAAGTGCCATCGTAGAGGGTCTTGCTCAACGAATCCACGAAAAAAAAACACCCAAGATCCTACACGACAAAAGTATTTATGCCCTTGATACCGCCCTATTGGTATCGGGAACAAAGTATCGCGGGCAGTTCGAAGAGCGCCTAACCTCCCTCATGAAAGAACTAAAAAGCCATCCCAACATCATCCTGTTTATTGATGAGATCCACAGTATCATAGGGACAGGCTCTGCTGAAGGATCTATGGATATGGCGAACATCCTAAAGCCTGCTCTATCTCGAGGGGAGATCCGTTGCATCGGAGCAACTACCCTATCAGAGTACAGCAAAAGTATTGAAAAGGATGGGGCATTAGAACGTCGTTTCCAAAAGATCATCGTAAACCCGACAACACCCGAGGAGACTCTAGAAATCCTCAAACAGACCAAAAGAGTCTACGAAAAATATCATGGCGTACACTACACAGACGATGCCATTCAATCCATTGTAGACTTAACCGAACGCTACATCTCAGATCGCTTCTTCCCCGACAAAGCCATTGACGTAATGGACGAGGCCGGAGCTAAAATGAATGCACTGGGCAAAGAAGCATCCAAAGCCCTCATGGAGTTGGAAAGCATCTTGCAACTTTATAGCAGAAGGCGCATGGAGGCGGTTAAGGAATCCAACTACGAGTTGGCAGCCTCTTGGAGAGAAAAGGAGCGGGAGGTCGCACAGCAAATCAATGAGCTTACCGAAAAGGAGGGGCAAGAAAACAAAAACTTGGCCATCACGGTAGATCATATCGCAGAAGTTGTCGCGCTTATGACAGGGGTCCCCGCAGAACGTATTGCAAAAGCAGAAACGGAGCGACTCCGATCTCTCAAAGAAAAACTTAATCACATTGTTATTGGTCAAGAAGAGGCTATTGATAAGGTTGTTCGTGCCATTCAGCGAAACCGCCTCGGACTACGAAACGAAAAACGCCCCATCGGGAGTTTCCTCTTCCTCGGGTCTACGGGTATCGGTAAAACCTTTTTGGCCAAAAAGCTCGCCGAACAACTATTTGGAGACGAAGAGGCTCTGATCCGTGTGGATATGAGCGAGTACTCTGAAAAGTTCACCGCTTCACGCTTGGTAGGAGCCCCTCCGGGATATGTAGGATACGAAGAAGGTGGTCAATTGACCGAAAAAGTACGGCGCAAACCCTACTCCGTTGTACTTTTAGACGAGATCGAAAAAGCCCATCCTGAAATATTCAATATGCTACTGCAAATGCTTGACGATGGCGTTTTGACCGATAGTTTGGGACGCAAAGTAGACTTCAAAAATACCGTGATTATTATGACCGGTAACGTAGGAAGTCGTCGAGTTACAGAGTTCCGATCGGCCTTGGGATTCCGTGCGGAATCAGAGCAGTCTCTAGAAGAGACCGATTCGTACACGCAAGGAGTCATAGACAAGGAACTCAAACGTACCTTCAGTCCTGAGTTCCTCAACCGTTTGGATGCAGTTATCCACTTTTCTCACCTCAGCGAAGAGGCTCTGCTCCAAATCGTGAAAAATGAACTTCAAGTTATCCAAAAACGAGTAGAACGAGAGGGATACCGCTTTGAACTTACCCTCGAAGCACAATCATGGTTGGCGAAGAAAGGCTTTGATCCGCTCTACGGTGTGCGCCCGCTCAAGCGACTTTTACAAACAGAGATAGAAGATCGTTTTACCGATCTGATCCTAGAGGGTAGCCTCCGGTCGGGTGATATTGTATTATTCGACCTTGAGGAGGAGCACCTCACAACGGAGATCCAATCTCAAGAGAGCCAGCCTTGCGAACTAGCACTTCAGGAATCTGAAGGATAAATCAAAAGAAAGAACATCCATAGTACACGACTAATTGATATAATTCTATAATGGCACAAACTGGAAAAATTGGGGTAACAAGCGAAAATATATTCCCCATCATTAAGAAGTTTCTCTATAGCGAACATGATATTTTCCTTAGAGAATTGGTATCTAATGCCGTAGATGCCACTAGCAAACTCAAAACCATTGCACGCAACGATAGCTCTGTAGGAGATCTGGGTGAGCTATCTGTTCGTATTGATTTGAACAAAGAGGCAAAAACGATCTCGATTACAGACCAAGGAATCGGGATGACTGAAGAAGAGATCAATCGCTACATCAACCAAATCGCATTCAGTGGCGCTGAAGAGTTCCTTAAGAAATACGAAGGAAATGATACTACCATCATAGGGCACTTTGGACTCGGATTCTACTCCGCTTTTATGGTTGCTCACACAGTAGAAATTGATACTCTTTCTTACCAAGCAGGGGCGACGGCCGTTCATTGGTCTTGCGATGGCTCTCCCGAATACACCCTAACCCCATCCTCCCGCACCGAAAGGGGGACAACTATCACCCTACACGTGGATGAAGAAAGTCTCGATTTCCTCGAAAAAGAAAAACTCGGAGCTCTTCTTGATAAATACTGCCGATTCCTCCCGATCCCCATTATATTTGGCAAAAAAGAGGAGTGGAAAGATGGCAAGATGGTACCTACAGATGAGGATAATCAAATCAACGAAACAAATCCTCTTTGGATACGTACTCCCAACGATCTTAAGGAAGAAGATTATAAGGAGTTCTATAAAACGCTTTACCCTATTTCCGACGACCCTCTATTTTGGATCCATCTCAATGTAGATTATCCATTTACACTCAAAGGCATCCTCTACTTCCCCAACATAAAGCCTAATGTAGAACTCCAGAAAAATAGAATCAAACTTTTCTGCAATCAGGTCTTTGTCACAGATCATGTAGAGGATATTGTTCCCGAATGGCTTACTCTATTAGAAGGGGTTATAGACTCGCCTGATATTCCTTTGAACGTAAGCCGATCTTATTTGCAGAACGATGCTAATGCACAGAAAATTGCACGACACATCAGCAAAAAGGTATCAGACAAACTCGCTGAACTCTTCCAAAGTGATCGCAAAGCCTACGAAGAGAAATGGAACTCCATCGGTCTCTTTGTACACTATGGAATGCTCACGGACGAAAAGGCTTACGAACGCCTGTTGCCTTCAATGCTATTCCGTGATAGTGAAAACAGACACTTTACGATGGAGGAGTACCGCTCACTTATCGAAAGTGAACAGACGGACAAAGACGGGAATCTATGCATACTCTACGCAACCGATACTAACGAACAGTTTCTCCCATTACGTACAGCTACCGGTAGAGGCTATAACGTCTTGATCATGGATGGACCTCTTGCGCTTCCCTTCATGAATATGTTGGAGCAAAAGAATGAGAAAATACATTTTGCTCGTGTGGATAGCGATACTTTAGATCGCCTCATCCCTCGCCAAGAAACGAAAGAGGAAGATATAGATCCAAAGAAAGAAAAACTCCTCAACAAACTATTTTCTGCAGTAGCTCCTCGGGAAGAGGGAAGAACTTACCACGTGCAAGTGGTTGCTAAAGCAGAAGAAAATCAGTCGGGGTCTCCGGCCGAATTGATTCAGGGAGAATGGATGCGACGCATGAAGGATATGAGCAAATTCCAACAAGGAATGGGCTTCTATGGCTCTCTACCTGATAGCTACAACCTTGTGGTGAATGCCTCTCACCCAACAATTCAACATATCTTGGAACAGATTGATCAGACTGACAGCGAACATCTTCTTTCAATACAAACCACTTTGGAGCAATTGGAGGCTGAGAGGGCAGAAGTGGTCAAGGAAATTGGAGATAAGCCCGAAGACGAAGTAAGCCAAGAAGTAAAAGATCGTAGAAGTGAGCTTACCAAAAAGATTGATAGCAATAAAGAGTTGTTTGAAAATTTGATAGAATCAATTGCCAAAGGCAATGTGCGATTGATGCAACTTTGGGATCTAGCATTGCTCAGTAGAGGCTTGCTCATCGGAGAGCGACTCCACGAATTTATGAATCGTATGTACTCTAGTATGCAAGAGTAAGCAAATATACCTTTAATGACCCACTAGGGGCGGCCTGCACTTCAGCGCAATAGGCTGCCCCTTTTCGTATGCCTCCCCTACTTTTTAGGATTTAGATTCAAAAGAAGATGGACTCTCTTTTTTGATTTGCAGATTCTATAAGAGGGAATGCGGTAAACAACACTTTTGCGCTATTACCTATCACACTCCCTCTTCGCAAGACTACATTAGACACTCACTCCATACTTGAATCGGCAACCTACCGGAATACTATAATACTCAGCTATTGCGAAACATATATACTGCGTCCTAAAAGGAATTGGAACCCTTTACTGGAAGATACTAAAGATGTAAAAGCCTCATCTCGCAAAAAGGAACTAACTTTGTAGCGAGGAATGGTATGCTCATACAATGGATAGGGTATCTCTATTTCTCAGGATTAAGAAAACGGAGATTAGTAGTAAAACAAGGAACGTATTATCCTTCGAAAATATATGTCAAAATCAAAACGAAAAAAGTACTCTTTACACACACGCTTCATTGCCATTATCAGTATCGCTTTACCCCTCTTCATCCTAGGTTGGGTGGGCATTGTGGAATCAATCCAAAAAGGAATGGAACGTGAAATGCGTGAGGGGCTGACCTTTACCATAAACCTAGACAAAGAAATGATCGGAGATAAAGCCCAAAAGCTTTGTGCCCATTTATCTCAAAATCCATATGTCAAAGAAGCTCACTACATCTCTCCCGAAGAAGCGGCAAAAGAGTTAGAGGCGGAATTGGGAGAGAATCCGGAACTCGTTTTGGGCTACAATCCGCTACTCCCCTCCATAAAACTACACCTTAAGGCCGAGTATACGCATCCCGATAGCCTCCCCTTAATAGACAAATATATAGCCTCAATTGAGGGGGTGGATCAACTCTCGTATCGCTCTGACATGTTCAGTATCGTAGATAAGCGCATGGATCGTGTTTCTTATGTTTTGCTGCTCCTAACTGCCCTACTCCTGCTGATGGCAATCATACAGATAAACAACACGACGCACCTCATGATCTACACGAAACGTTTCCTAATTCGCTCAATGACCCTTATTGGAGCACGTTTCAGTCTCATTTGTCGCCCATTCTTATTGTATAGTTTGATCAATGGTCTTTGGGGAGGATGTATCGCTATCCTTCTGCTGCTAGGCTCTCTGTGGGGTGCCAACCACTATATGGATCAAACTCTTATGCACTACGTTTCTCCTATACATAGTGCAGTTGTTGCAATTATACTACCCCTACTCGGTATGGTTTTGTCCCTGATCACAGCACTTTTTGCGACACGTCGTTATATCAAAATGGACGGCAGTAGGATCGTTTTAAGCTAAATCCTCAAGCCCTAACTCCAGTATTTATCACTATTGATTCACTTAGAATAGATAGAATCCATATGTCTTTTAGTAGAAAGAATTACATCTTGATACTTGTGTCTATCGCATTTATCATCCTTGGTTTCGTTTTAATGATGGGCGGAACTCCTATTGACGGTGTTAAATTCAATCCTGAGGTTTTCTCCACTCGTCGGGTTGTTGTAGCACCGGCTGTGTGTCTTATCGGTTTTTTCTTAATGATCTATGCTATTATGGCACCCGGCAAGAGTAAAGAACTTAAAAACGAAGATCCAGCAAAGTGAGCATCTTAGAGACTATTATACTAGCTATTGTAGAGGGGCTTACCGAGTTTCTCCCTATATCTTCTACGGGACATATGATACTTGCCCAAGGAGTGATGGGAATGCAGAGTTCGGATTACAGCAAGGCCTTTACAGTCATGATACAACTTGGTGCGATCCTTTCGGTTGTTGTACTGTATTGGCGTCGCTTTTTTATACCAGGGTTACAGCAAGATGGCAGAGACCATAGCCATGCCCCACAACGTTGGAAGGAGTTTTTCCTATTCTACTTAAAATTGGTTGTTGGATGCATCCCAGCCGGCATTTTAGGGCTTTTGTTCGAGAAGCAAATCGATGCTCTTTTGGATAGCGTTTTGGTAGTAGCGATCATGTTGCTTCTCGGAGGGATTCTCATGGTGTTCGTTGACCGTCTTTTTAGTGAGTCCCGATCTTCCAAAATCTCGTTTCAGAACGCTTTTTTCGTTGGACTATTCCAATGCATTGCCATGATTCCCGGGGTCTCTCGTTCGATGGCCACTATCGTAGGCGGACAGCAACAAGGTCTAAGTCGTAAAACGGCAGCCGAATTTTCGTTTTTCCTTGCCATCCCCACCATGCTGGGGGCAACACTCCTAAAAGCATACAAACTCTTCAAAGAATTTGGGATTTCCATTTTTGTGGACAATTGGAAAAGCCTACTAGTCGGCAATGTGATCGCCTTTGTTGTTGCCCTCCTAGCCATTCAATTCTTCATCGGATTTTTGACCCGTTATGGCTTCAAATACTTTGGATATTACCGCATCATTGTGGGAGCAGTAATACTTCTACTCTTGGCATTCGGTGTTGAACTATCCATCGCATAAAGGGATTCTTATTCTCGGTAATAGATGAATAAAATAATAGTACATACCCATACAGAGGGTTGTGTTCCCCAAGAACCCTTGACCTTGCGATCGGGCTGCATCATTGCTGTGGATAAACCACTGGATTGGACCTCTTTTGATGTGGTTAATAGGTTTCGGATCATGGTTAAAAAGGCCATTGGATTACGGAAGATAAAGGTAGGTCATACGGGAACGCTTGATCCCAAAGCCACAGGACTTTTATTGCTCTGTACAGGGCGAGCAACCAAACAGATTGAACAGCTGATGTTGGACTCTAAAGAGTATGTTGCCACAATTAAATTAGGTGCTACCACCCCATCGTACGACTCTGAGCATGAGGAAAATGCACACTTTACATACGAACATATAACACGTTTGATGGTCGAAGAGGCTTTAAGCGGATTCTTAGGAACAACATTACAAGTTCCTCCCCTATTTTCTGCCGTATCGGTTGGTGGGAAACGTGCCTACGATCTCGCAAGACGTGGTAAGGAGTGTAATCTACAAGGTAAGCCCATTACGATAAACGAGCTAGAGATCTTGGACTTTGCCCTACCCTATATCCAAGTAAGAATCAACTGTGGGAAAGGTACCTATATCCGCTCTTTGGCTCGTGATTTGGGAGAAAAGCTGGGATCCGGAGCTTACCTTACAGCTCTGCGTCGCACACGATTAGGAAACGTCCGTGTAGAACAAAGTTTTTCGCTCGAAGATCTCCCTACTTTTTTGTCTCATGCGGAACTGGAGGAAGAGGGCTTTGATCCAATCATTCCCCTGGAGCCTAGCGACAATACGACAAACTCTCTCTAAGAGGATCTCCAATCCCCACCTATTTTTTTATAACAATTAGATTAACATAGTAATGAAGCTCTCAGAATTTCAATTTGAGTTACCGGAAGAATTAATTGCCACCCACCCTGCGGAACATCGTGATGAATCTCGTCTGATGATATTGCATCGCAAAGATGGCTCCATCGAACATGGGATCTTCAAAGATATTCTCAAGTATTTCGGTAAGGGAGATACATTTGTGTTTAACAATACCAAGGTAATCCCTGCGAGACTTTACGGAAAAAAAGAAAAGACAAACGCCAAAATCGAGGTATTTTTGCTCCGAGAACTCAATGCTCAGATCAAACTTTGGGATGTACTTGTAGACCCGGCTCGTAAGATCCGTATCGGGAATAAACTCTTCTTTGGACCAGATGACGGTCTGATGGCAGAGGTCATAGACAATACAATTAATGGAGGTCGTACCCTACGCTTCCTCTATGATGGCAACCACGAAGAGTTCAAATCATTTTTATATGCATTGGGAGAAGCTCCACTACCCAAGTACATGAATAGAGAGGCTACGGAAGAAGACTTGGAACGTTTCCAAACGATTTATGCCTCCGAAGAAGGGGCTGTGATTGCTCCAGCTGCCGGACTTCACTTTAGTAGAGAACTCCTTAAACGCCTTGAGATTGCCGATTGTCGCTTAGCCTATCTAACACTTCATAATGGTTTAGGGAACTTTGAAAATCAAGATATAGAGGATCTCTCCAAACACAAAAAGAACAACGAACAGATGTTCATCGGAGCGGAGTGTTGCAATATCACCCACAAAGCAAAAGACGAGGGCAAACACATAGTAGCCGTGGGGACTTCTGTACTTCGTGCACTAGAGACTGCCGTAAGTACCGATGGCTATATCAAAGAATTTGAGGGCTGGACGAATAAATACATCTATCCTCCCTACCCTATTGAATTTGTGACTTCGCTCATTACCAATTTCCATATGCCCCAATCACTTCTTCTGATGAATGCGGCAGCTCTCGCCGGCTATCAGCATATCATGAAAGCCTACGAAGTGGCCATTGAGGAGAAATACCGCTTTGGTGCTTATGGGGATGCCATGCTGATCATCTAACTCTTAATGAATTTCATGGGAGATACGGATCCAAGAGTATTCCTATCGCTAGGTAGTAATCTAGGGGATAGATGGCATTTGATATCTTCAGCCATTGACGCTCTGGCACAGCAGGTAGGTTCTATTGTTTCCATTGCCCCATACATAGAAACTCAACCTTGGGGATTCTCTTCAGAGTACCTATTCCTCAATACAGCCATTGAGATAAAAACCGACCTATCCCCTATGGAGTTGCTGAAGCAGACACAATCCATTGAGCATATGTTGGGGAGGAAATACAAACATAAGGTGGGTGAAGCCTATCAAGATAGACCCATTGACATTGATATATTGCTGTACGGCGAAGAGATTGTTGACGAAAGCAATGAACTACAAGTGCCTCATCCGCTACTGCACAAACGAGATTTCGTACTCAATCCATTGTCTGCAATCGCTCCAAATGTAGTCCACCCGACGTCACATCAGCGAATAGATTCCTTACTAACAGTTATCACAAATGAGTATAACCCACCTTACTGATAATGCAACTATTTGTGCCCTTGCCTCTGGACGAGGGGGAGGGATTGCACTCATTCGGGTATCTGGGAGTGAGACTCTTCGGATTGTTTCGCACTTTTTTACGACCAAAGATGTCGAGTGGCGACCGAGACATGCCTACTATGGTTTGTGGAAAATCCACGGAACGATCATTGACGAAGTCGTTGTTACCTACTATCGAATGCCTCACTCCTATACCGGAGAAGATCTCGTGGAGGTCTCGTGTCATGCCTCGCCATACATTATACGAACTATCATAGAGGGACTTATTAGAGAAGGTTGTCGCCCTGCCGACCCTGGAGAATATACATTGCGGAGCTATCTTAATGGCAAAAAAGATCTCACGGAAGCAGAAGCCGTTGCAGATATTATTGTAGCAGAGAGTGCCGTCCAACATCGTATTGCTCTACAACAAATACAAGGAAGACTTCGCACAGAACTAGAGGGATTGCACAGTGCTCTCCTCAAATTTGCGTCTCTCATGGAGTTGGAATTGGACTTCAGTGAGGAAGATGTCGAGTTTGCCAACAGGGAGCAATTGCACACCTTAGCCGTCTCAATCGGTCAGCGTATTGACCAACTTATTGCTAGTTTTAATCAGGGAAAAAGTTTGCATGATGGTATTCCCATCGCGATTATAGGTGAACCGAATACAGGTAAGAGTACGCTACTCAACGCTTTGTTACAAGAGGAGCGAGCCATTGTAAGTGATATTGCGGGCACAACTCGAGATACTATTGAAGAACGTTTGATTATCGAGGGGGTCCTTTTTAGGATCATTGACACAGCAGGACTAAGAGAGACAAGCGATCCCATCGAACGTATTGGTATTGATCGCACCTATCAAAAGGCAGAGAAAGCCACAATTATTTTGGTACTTCTCGATGCCGTAAAAGTCTTACAAAGAGGGATAGATTCGCTTCTTGCACAGCTAGAACCCATAAAATCAGAGTCGAAGCAACAGATTATCTTGATCAATAAGATGGATCTGATCCCTGATAGCAAGGATCAAGAGCAGGCCCTTTCTTTGGTCACTTCTCATTTCCCTGAAAATTGCATCATACCATTATCGGCCAAAGAGGGACTTGGCATAAAGTCCCTTCAGGAGGCGATGCTCACTACAAGTGGTGCATTACAAATCGGAGAAGAGGATATCTTTATCACGAACGAACGCCACCTAAAAGCACTTCAAGAGGCAAGAGAATACTTACTTCGGGTCCTTGACGCATTGGATACAGGGGTTTCTGCGGATCTAATTGTTCATGATCTACGATTTGTACTGAATGCTCTCGGTGAAATTACAGGAGACACCATCTCTGGAGAAGATATCCTTCACTCCATTTTTACTCACTTTTGCATCGGCAAGTAGTCGCTGATTACCAACGATAACGAAGCATCACCAAATATCACAAAGGCACTCATTATGAGTGCCTTTCCTTTTGCCTTTTCTGTTCGTTAGGCATCGTTCGACGCTGTTCTTTCGCACATTTCTGTACCTCATTTGTACCGCAGGCTCCTCACCCGCCCGACAGCCCCTCGCGTATATACCGAGATGCCGGACAAAGTTGACAATGGCTGACAATAATTGACGATAGTAGACAAATAATGGCGAAATGATAAGTGATATGGCAGGAAGCAAAATACCCATCAAGAAAATATGCGAGTATTGTAATTCAGAGTTTTACGCTCACAAGGGAAGTACAAGATATTGTTCGCACACTTGCAATAGTAGAGCCTATAAACAAATGAAGCGAGAGGCGAAAACACGTACTATTGAAACAGCAGAACAAGAGAAAAAAGTCAAGGATATTATATCTCGTCCTTACCTCAAAATCTCAGAAGCTGGAAGGTTGCTCGGAGTCGCTCGACAGACTATATATGAGCACATTTATGCTGGTCGCCTCAGAGCCTCCAAGATAACAAGCCGTCTTTCTGTTGTCAGGCGTGAAGACATTGAGCTGATGTTAGCGGAGCGGCCTTATGAGAAGCGACAACCAAGAGATACAATCGTAATCACTGATCTATATACGACAGACGAGGTCTGCGAGACCTACACTATTGCTCGTTCTACACTCTTTGCGATAGCCAAACGTGAGCATATTCCTCGCACTCATAACCGAGGTAAGACCTATTGGAGTAAACGACACATTGATGCCTACTTTGCGAAGAAAGCCCCCGATGCTTCGATTACAGAATGGTGTACAGCCGAAGATATATCGTCTCGCTTTGGCATGACTACTACAGCGGTCTACAACTTCGTCTTTGACCACAATATTCCCAAGAAGAAGGTCAAAGGGAAAAGTTATTACTCTACACAGCACGTGGAAGAAGCCAAAGGAATAATCGAAGCCACAGCACCAAGTTACTACACGGTCAAAGAAGCGATGGCTAAGTATGGTCTTACTCGTGACCAACTCTACCACTATACCAAGAAACATAACATACCGAAGGTGAAGCAAGGGCGTAATATCCTCATCTCCCAACGTGAACTTGATGAAGCATTACAACCACCAAGCATCATTCGATAGGTTATTTCTCGGTGCTTTATCCCACCGAAAGAACACTGATTTCCTTTGCTGACAAATAATAAGTATCACCCACTAATCAATAGAAGTATGAGACATACATGTACTAAAGTGACATTGAGACAGAGATTGTATGACAGCGGACGGATTTCGCTTTATTTGGACTACTATCCTGCTATCCGCAATCCCGAGACAATGCAGATGACAAGGCGAGAGTATCTGGGCATCTATCTATACGCCCAGCCCAAGAATGAGATGGAGCGTTCGTTCAACAATGATATGCTGAACAAAGCTGAGGCTATCCGCTGTATTCGTGTTCAGTCGCTCATCAATGAACAGTTTGGCTTCCTTGATAGAACCAAGATGAAAACCGACTTCCTTGCCTACTTCCTGAAGATGTGCCGAAAGAAAGACCAAAAGTGGCGCATCGTCTACCAACACTTCTACAACTATGTGCAAGGACATTGCACCTTTGGAGATGTGACCATAGAGCTCTGCCAAGGCTTTAGAGAGTACCTCCTTGATGCCAAGCAACTCAAGCGAACAGGGAAGGTGTCCGTTAATTCGGCAGCGGGATATTTCTCCACCTTTCGGGGATTGCTGAAGATAGCCTACCGAGACAAATGGTTGAGAGAGAATATCAATGATTTCTTAGACAAGATAGAGGCCAAGGAAGTCAAGAAGGAGTATCTAACCCTTGATGAGGTAAAGCTGTTGGCACAAACACCTTGTGAGCACGAGGTCCTTAAACGAGCCTCCCTCTTCTCCTGCCTTACCGGATTACGTATCAGTGATATTCTGAACCTCTGCTGGGAAGACTTTGAACTTGCACCAGACCAAGGGTATTGCATTCGTATCAAGACACAGAAAACTTCGACCGAAGCCACTCTCCCTATCAGCTACGAAGCCTATAAATTGTGTGGCGAACCGACTTCGGGCAAAGTCTTTAGAGGTTTACAACGAAGTATGATAAACTATCCGCTGAAGAAATGGATCAAGCAAGCAGGTATCACGAAGCATATTACCTTTCACTGCTTCCGCCATTCTTATGCTGTGATACAAATTTCATTAGGTACAGACATCTACACGGTATCCAAGATGCTAACGCACAAGAACGTCTCCACGACACAAATCTATGCTGACCTTGTGAACTCGAAAAAGCGAGAAACAGCTGAGAAGATTTCTCTAAAGTGAAACTTGTATTTACTTCCTTTTCCCTATGCTTCCCACTATTTCCCTAAGTAATGAATGGTGATGAATACTTGTCTATGTTTGCACCAAAGCATAGATAAGTATGAAGCCATCAAGCACTAACGATAACTATATTCCTCAAACAATCACCCTCGGGTGTATTGTCCTATTTTCCCTTGCCGTTCGTTCTACTACTTTGAGTTGTGGAGCGGACGGCTTTACTGCGTTCTGCGTTTTTCTTATTTGTTCCGTCGTCTTCTTTTTGCTCTTTCTAGCGGTGCAATCATTACTCGAAGAATTCTTCGGGCATATCTTTAGATCTCAGGAGAGAGAGGTCATCGAACCTCCGAAGACAATTTTCCCAACACCATCGCCATCAAACTATGAGCAGTTTCGTCAAGAGGCTTTTCAAGTAAAGGCAAGAGAAGAGCAAAAGAAAATGGAAGTCGTCACCTCCTACACCCAAAGGACACTTGCGGCCTATATGAGAGAGGAAGAGCTGACAAAACTTTACGAACAGATTACCCGCTATCTGTCCTCTGAATGGAGTATTGAGAATAGCCAAGATATCAAAATCTCCTCCCAACTCAAGAGCATTGATCTAATGCACTTTGGATGGAACATATCTCGCCCTTTCGGGAAGAAAAGAGAAGATATAGCCTTTTTTCTCAAACACACTTTTGCCCATACCTTGAGAGATGTAGAGGTAAGTTCTATCCAACGAAAGCTCACCAATACAGAGGGGAAATACCTTATCCCTCTCTGTAAAGACCTTGTCATTGATGAGCATTCAACCCCATTTGAAAGTTATCCAAAAGTTACTTGAAGGTGTTGTAGCGCACCGAGAGAACACCGATTTCCTTTGCTCGCAAATAATCAGAAACCCGCAGGGCAACCTGCACAAATTTATTTGCGAACATGGACAAAGAAATTACATTCGACAAGTTACCTGAAGCGGTAACGTATCTGACCGAACAGGTCTCTGCCATCAAAGAGATGGTTTCGGTACTGCGTCCTCCTATACCTGAAGAGAAGTCTCTCATTGGTATAGATGAAGCGTGCAAAGTCATTCAAAAAGCAAAACCTACCATCTATGCTCTCGTCCGTAAGGGGATTATCCCAGCTTACAAACGGGGCAAGAAGCTCTATTTCTATAAAGAAGAGCTACTGCAATGGGTAGAAAGCGGACGTAAAGGTATCCTTTATGCGCCCTCCTCAGAGGAACAATTATCCTCCATAAGAGCAGGCATCCGACACAAGCCTAAATCATTCAAAGGATAATGGGCTATGGGAGAACAAACAATCGTGCCAGAAGTCCTGCTGGATAAAGCCATCGAATTGGGATTGTCATTCTCAGACTCTGCTTTTCCCATTGGTATCTTTCCCTCTGAGATACGAAATATCATTGCTGAAGTCCACGAGTGTCAAGGTTTTCCTATCGACTATATCGCATCGGCAATGCTGGTGGCTATCGCTGTTGGCATAGGGAATACGCATCTTGTCCAACTCAAACGAGGGTGGCAAGAAAGTGCAATGCTTTACGTGGCATTAGTCGGACGCCCTGGCACGAACAAAAGTCATCCGCTTAGTTTTGCGATGAAACCTTTTCTTGACTTTGACTATCAGGAGAATAAGCTCTACGAACAAGCCTTCACTGAGTATGACAATATTGCACGGATGAGCCGTAAGGAGCGTATAGAGGCTGGTCACTCAGAGCAACCGACAGAGCCTATACGAAGAAGATTTATCGTCTCTGACATCACGCCCGAAGGTTTGAGTTTTATCCATGCTCAGAATAAGCGAGGTCTTTGTTTGTGGACGGATGAATTATCGGCTTGGTTCAAGAACTTCAATCGCTACAACAGCGGTTCCGAGGAGCAGTTTTGGCTCTCTGTGTTTAGTGCTAAAGCGACCATCAGTGATCGTAAGGGAAATCGAAGTTCCATCTTTATCAAGCGTCCCTATATCTCTGTTGTAGGCACCATCCAAAAGAAGATACTCGGAGAGCTATCCAAGGGGGAACGCTCCAGTAATGGTTTTATAGACCGTATCCTTTTTGTGATGCCCAATCTACAGCAGAAAGCACGATGGAGCAGATCAGAACTTCCCGAAAGCACCGAAGGACGATGGTCAAGTATCATTCAGCAACTTATTGAGATACCTTGCTCCAAAGACGAAGAAGGCGAACTACATCCTGAGATTATCCCCTTTGCCGAGGATGCCAAGGCTCGACTTTATATGTGGCAAGAGGAGCATGCCAAACTCTGCGATACCGAATCCAACGAAACTCTCGTCGGGGTCTACTGTAAGTTGGAAGTGTATGTCATTCGCTTTTGTCTCATCATCCAAATGGCTCGTTGGGCGTGTTCCGAGGGAGATAAGACCGAGATTGACCTTGTTTCTGTGGAACGAGCCATCACTCTTACCGAGTATTTTCGCCACTCGGCACAACAAGTGCACTCAGAGATTGCAGGTGTTCATCTCACTCAGCAACAGCAGCAACTCCTTGCCGAACTGCCAGCATCTTTTCAGACTGCCGAAGCCCTGAGTATTGCCGAACGATTGGGGATGAAAGAGAGGGCTTTTAAGGATTTTCTCAGTCGCAATATCGGACATCTCTTTACTAAGGAGCGACACGGACTTTACCATAAACTCAATGTTTAACCCAGCGCATTTTCTGCATTATCAGCATTTCCCTATTCCTTATTAACTCGAAAGTGTACAAAGTGCAGATAGTGTGCTATTCAAATCAAATTTATCAATGAGCAATTATAGATTCAAATTAGAACCATATAAAGGTGTGCGCACACGCCATACCTGCCCAGCGTGCGAACGCCCCAGATGTTTCGCTCGCTACATAGACACAGAGGGAAAAATAGAGTTCCCTGATAACGTTGGACGTTGCGATCACGAACAGCGTTGTGGCTACCACTTTACACCCAAAGATTACTTTGCCGAGCATCCATTAGCAAAAGAAGAGTTGTATTCGTCTGATAGTACCGACTACAAACCGACACCAATCATTCTACCGCCATCTTTCATAGAGAAAGCAACGATGGAGCAGACCTTGAGAGGATATAAGCATAACAACCTCTATTGCTTTCTTTCCGAACAACTTGGAGAGGACGAAGCACTCCAATTGGTACATCGTTATCACGTTGGCACATCTAAACATTGGGAAGGAGCAACCGTATTCTGGCAGATAGACACTATCGGAAGAGTCAGAACAGGCAAGATTATGCTCTACAATCCTGAGACTGGCAAGCGAGTAAAGCAACCATTCAATCATATCACATGGGTACATAGTTTGCTCAAACGCCCAAACTACAACCTTAGTCAATGCTTTTTCGGTGAGCATCTTCTTGACGCCGACAAGCAGAAACCAATCGCTTTGGTTGAGAGCGAAAAGACGGCACTCATTGCCTCTCATTATCTACCTCAATATCTGTGGTTGGCAACTGGCGGAAAGCACGGATGTTTCAAAAGCAGCAATCTTGTTCCCCTCTTCGGGCGTCAGGTAGTTCTCTTTCCCGACCTCGGGGCAACAGACTATTGGCAGGAGAAACTAAAGATGATGCAGAACCTCGGAATGGAGGTGCAGCTCTTTGACTATTTGGAGAAACATGCCTCCCTCCAAGACCGGCAAGCAGGTTACGATATTGCCGATTACCTCCTCCAAATCAAGACGCAAAGTAGTGTATTGAAAGACCTCATTCGGCAAAATCCCAACCTCCAACTTTTGGTCGATAAACTCGGACTTCAAGTCGTGAAAGAGCAAAGATTGGCACAACCTCTTCCACAGAAGAGAAGACTGCATAGGTAGAGAAGCAAGTTTGTGTTTTGGGTTACCCAAAACCTCCTTGACGCCCATCAAACAGGGCGAAATAATCCCGATGGTCTCATCAATAAAACGAAAGAAACAATGACAACAGAAGACAAAAAGAAAGGGGGACGCCCCACTAAAAAACTATCCGAGAAGAGAAGCTACTCCGTCCTACTCAAACTGAATACGATGGAGTACTTCACCCTCAAAAGTAAAGCCTCAGAGGCAGGTATCAATAAAAATGAATTTCTGAGAATGCTCATCTCTGAGAGTTTCATCAAGCCAAGAGTTACGCCTGAGCAGATGCGAGAGATACGCCAGCTCTCGGGCATAGCAAACAACATCAACCAAATTGCTCATCGCCTTCACACTTTTGGTATCTCTACCATGCCAACCGAGCTACGAATGCTCAAACTTTTAGTCGAAGAACAACTCAAAGCTCTGAAATCATGATAGCCAAGATAATCAAAGGAACATCCTTTTCTGGAGTGCTTGCCTATCTCCTCGGGAAGCAAGAGGGAAAAGCCAGAGTTCTCTATGCAGAAGGAGTTAGGAGGGATGCTTCGTCTCACGAGATAGCCAACGACTTTGCACTACAAGCCTCAATGCGTCCTAATGTGAAGAAGCCTGTCTATCATACTATCTTGAGCTTTTCGGCAGAAGATGCTGAGCGACTGGACGATAAGACGATGAATAACTTGGCACTACAATACTTGCAGAAGATGGGCTACGGAGATACGCAATACCTCATAGTACGCCATCTCGACAGAGAGCATCCCCACGTACACATCTGTATCAATCGTATAGACAACAACGGAAAAACTATTTCTGACAGCAACGAAAAGTACCGCTCAACAAAGGTCTGCAAAGAACTCACTGAAGCTAACCAACTAAAGTGGGGCGAAGGGAAAGAGGCTGTAAAACGTCATAGGCTTCGAGGGAATGACCGACTTCGATATGAAATCTTCGATACCATCAAAGCCGTATTACCTCGATGTCAGAATTGGGACGAACTCTCTTCCGCTCTGAAACGCCAAGGGATAGACATACAATTCAGGACAAAAGGAAAGAGCGATCAGGTAGAGGGCGTACTCTTCAGCAAAGATGGCGTAAGTTTTAGTGGTTCACACATCGACCGCTCATGTAGCTACTCCAAACTCACCTTTGCTTTAGAACAGAATGCAAAGCAAGCTCTTTCACCACCTCTTCTCTCTTCTGAAACAGAAAGTTTTATCGGAGAGCTGGGCGAAGCCATAGAAGATCTTGGCGAGGGGCTATTCGATAGCAATGCGCCTGCCGTAGATGTCGCAGAACTCGTATTCCAACGTAAACTAAGAAATCAAGCTAATAAGAAACTAAAACGTAGAAGATTATGAACGAACAAATGAACATTCTCCTCGAAGTACTCGAGGAAATCAAGCAACAGAACAGAGAACTCAAAGCGAGCGTCTCCAACCTCGCATCTCAACCAATCTCAACAACTACATCATCAGAAGAGGATGGCATCTCTCTTACGGATGTAGCACGCCTTATTGGGCAAAAGATTGAGATAGATGGCAAATTCAAGAGTGAACTAACAGATGTCGCTATCGTCCTTGGCAAACGAATCCGAGAAATCAAAGATGGCGTCACAAAGGCCCAAGAGAAGCAAGCCGAGAACCTTGCCTCTCTATCCGAGAAAATCCAAGAAACTCAATCTCCTCCAGAGATCAAGAAGTACTACCTCTTTGATGTCAAACGCTGGGTGGAGTGGCTCATCTGGGGTATATCTCTTGTACTCCTCGCCTGTACTATTGGCTGGGCAGTATATCTCCGTAATGCCAATCAGACCCTCGAAAGCTACGCCCTTCGCTACCGCATCCTACGTATGGAGCAAGGTTACAATAGTCCCACTATCGCCCATCTCGACAGTCTATTCTCCTCCGACTCCATTCGCCAACTACGCCACCAAGTCATCAACTATGAACTCGCAGTCCAACGCCAAGCCGAACTCGCCATCCAGCAGCAACGAATCACGGAGGAGCAAGCTATTATCTTTCAAAAACTAAAATGATAATTAACAACCTAGTAAAAGCATCCCTATAAGAAAGCGTATAGGTCTAAAATAATTACCCAAAGATAGAGGACATATAAATCCACAAAAGGACTTGTTTCGCGAAACAAGTCCTTTTGTCATAAGTATAATAATTTCCCAATAATAACTCCTTGTTCTATTCTTTCTTTGTTATTTCAGAATCCTCTCCTAGCTCCTTTAGCCATTCTGATATGTTAACGCTTTCATTTTTGCTGAGAATACCTGAGCCGAAATTTCTTGTATGTATATCATCCATACCATAGTATAGTTTTATTTTCTTGTTTTTGGGTAACCAAACAAGATGATGCTGGTGAAGCCAAAGTAACATAGCAGAGATTTTCTTACTGAACAGTTTCTTAATACTTGAATATCTTCGAACAAAGTCTGAAGGTTCATAATTCCTGATTTTCTGATGTATAAAACCTTTATTATCCATATAAGCATAACCGCCGTTCTGAGCATGATTGGCTCCTATATCTTTTGGATAACGAATCATTCTCTCTGTTAGGATAGGCCAAAACATAGTCTTTCCGTTAGTTTTTAGATACTCGAGAAGAAAATCTTTACGAACGAATAATGCGCTATGACCACTTGAGTACATATAGTTATCCAATACAACAATCTCGTTTTTACCATTTACCCATACTCCAGTATCATTAGAGAATCTCAACTGGAGTCCTTTAAATAACCACTCATTAGGCATCAGCAAATTCACTGAGTCTTCGGATGAAATATCATCATCGGTTGAAAGCGTGTATTGTAAATAAGCAGGCTCAATGATAATACCATCGAAAATCTTGTGTCCAACAGAGAATGGTATCTTTTTGTGATACTCATCACTTACAACTTGCATATAAATTGAGGACCAATAAAACTCTCGAGTAAATATGTTATAAATATCAGAGTTCTCATGAAAGGAACGTCCTTCGATTCCTACATTGTATAAATTGTCACATACTGTACTCAAATCCTCCTTATTGACAATATATGCTTGGATAAAAGTCCATAAATCTCTTATAGGAGACTTATCGTCATTTGGTTCATGCACAAACTTGCTGTACGAAAATAAATTTACCCATTCAATTCCATTTTCATCAGTAATAAGAACATACTCCCTAATCCTTGGCATATTCTTCCATGCTTTCAACCATTTAACATCACTCTTTGGTCTTGATATATCAAAATTAGGAAGTTTATATTTGCTCTGATGATGTAATGACTTGCGTCTAGGATATATCGTAGGATCGATAGTTCTAGCTCTTTGTACAGGAACAGACCATTCATTACTCCAATCTTTTTCTGGGTATTTATCCATCATTCGAGCCATAATACGATACATAGCTATCCATTGATATTTCTTTCCTATGCGTTCAATTTTACTATGAGATCGGTTATAGCTAGCATTATTCTTATCAAAATGAACAAAAACACTAGGATCATATCCATACTCTTCAAATATCATATGTATTGCCCAATTCGACAACATCTCAATATTCTCGCCAAAGGCACCAAGATTAGACTCAAATACATATCTCCCAAAATCTCCATAACTTCTCACTCCATGGTTAGGAGCCATAGATGACAAGATCGAATGCTGAGCTCTATATACGTCTCGTTCATTTTCTGGAATTGTTTTCCAATCTCTATCATACTTTGCGGTTATCTCATCATTTGAAGGGATTTCTGGTAAAGAACCATCCGTAAATGGTACATGTATAGATTTCTTATCTATAGCTACGTCTAAGCCATAGCTAAGACCAAGCTCTACAATATTACAAGCATAGTCACGAACTAAAACATGTTCAGGAACGCACTTCTGAATAAACACATTGTCGTATACCCACTTTGCTGTGGTACAACAACTTTCTCTATCTTGCATTAGGAGTAATACCCCATAAATCGCACACCAAAGACGTTCTTGAATGTAAGGGTCATTAACGAAACTATATTTCTCCAGCAATGGCAAAAGAAGATTCTTATGCTGAGTTAAGATATTCACAATAGCATGAGTGATGTAATCTCTCAGTTCTCTCCAAGTAGTGGCTAATCCCCAAATTAGAGTCTCAAGACATGCTTTAGCAATCTGATTATCTATTGATTTAAGAGTGTCGACCGAAGCCTCACACCCCCATCGAGCCAAATCCATGAGTTGTTTGCCATGTGCCCATGGATCAGAAATAAAAACAGTCCATATTTCGTCTCTTTGCACCATGCTTAAATTCCACAGCACATCATAAAGAGTAAATCCATTTGAAGTTTCATCTGTTCTGTAAGGACACGATAAGATAATTTCAAACAACAAACTATATTCTTTTGTATCCTTAATCCCATGTATTAGCTCCTGACCTTTCTTTGTAAAAATATCTCTCCACACCGAACTATTAATAAATGCTTGAAACGCCTTATCCTTATCCTTTTTCTCAACAAGTTCTATCAGTTCTGTATCTTTAGTCATTGGAATAAGAATAGCTAAAGGTTCAGCAAGATTACCCCAATGATAATCTAACCATTGCGATGCTGGAAGTTTAGAAATCATATATTCAGCAATGAAATAATCACCTAGTCTCTCAAAACCAAAGTTCACATAAGTAGTACCATTGTAGAGCTCCGTTCTTAATAACCCCTCATCAATTAGCAATTCAAAGAATTCATTGGGAGCCTTAGTGTATTGAGCATCCTGAGCCAACCGCATCATTACGACTTGGTATTCGAGATTCCAACGACTACCAGCAGTAACCATTAACTCTGCTACTGAACGCAGTGCTTTAATTACAAGATTTTGAGCTTCGTTATATTTAAAATCTATCGCTATTTCATGATTGGTATCATCACAGTACTCTAGAAGGGTTGTCCAGAAATTTGTAAACACCAATGGACGATGACTTCTTTCATGATTGCGACAGTACTTGATTAAGAAAAGAGGATTTGAAAATTCCTCTCCATATATAGGCCAAGTCGGTTGCTCTATACCGAAAGATGAGAACATGTACTCACAAGCTTCACGCTCATATCCTTTGAACCCATGGTGCTGATATACTGCGTATGCTGGATTGTGGGCAATATCATAAAACCAATTTTTACGATCAGATATGCGGAAACTTATAACAAGGCGCAGGTACTCACATGACTCTATTTCTTGCAAAAAGGCCAACAGAAATTTGCTCCATAACTCCTCGCCAGCTCCTTCATTAATAGCATCAATAAATATTACCACAGGTTCTCCTATTCTCCTGCCATAATTATTGAGTTGCGTCAATAATTTCTCCTTCTTGCACTTGATATCCAATAACTCTCGAATTTGGGAGAGAGGATCAGATGATAGTGTGAAATGTTGCCCCAAAAGTAATATGGATGGCTCGTGAATACGTTTTCGTTGAGTTACCATATCTCCTATGAGATGGGATTTTCCCGTACCAGCAACACCTGTAACTATAATTGTATGACATTTCTTAAACTCAATCCAACTATTAGAAAGTACTTTCTGTAAGGCATATCCATCATCACGAATAGAATCTCCTTTTATTCGAATGCCATTTTTATCCTCATGGCTATAATAAAAATCCTTAAATACAAGTAAGAACTCACTTACCAAATCTTTTAATTCAAGATAAGAAGTTACAGTTCCACTTAAGCTGTCTATCTTTTCTGCAAGAAGTCTACATTGAACTGAAATTTCAGAGTAAGAAGAATCTTTATCTGTATTTCTAATAAACACCCTCAATGTATCCCTAAATCGCCCTATTTCCTCTTTTAGTAAAGGCTTGAACTTATCAGTAATGTGCAATGAAGCCAATGCGAAATCCATATTTTCAAATGGAAAATTTCGTTCTTCGGAATAACGTTTGTCTAGATTCTTTATTTGCTTAGAATTTTGTTCTTCAAACCATTTCTGAGAAGGAGTGAAGTTAAATTCCTCATCAATCAGACTACATGCTTCAACTAGTTTTCGCAACTCTTCAGGTTTTCTCTTATTCGAGTTCCAAAGATAAAGATAATAGCCGACTGCAATTAACATGGCTATTCCAAAACTCAACCATTCAGAATTTTGGGACAGATACCCCCAAAAGGTTATTTCTTTATCTGCGGAATGAATAGAAATGTAAACTCCTAGGAGTTGAGGTATAATACCAGCAAGAGCGGCCTCTGTTGCCATAAAAGTGTAGAACACTTTACGCTCAGCACGCTTCTTCAGAAATCCTACAATTATATTAATCCATTCCTTCCAATTTGCCCTACGCACCTCTTTTATAACAAGAGCAATAGAAGTAATTCTGGCAACAACCCACAGGAACAAGGCAAAGAATATAGTAAATACAATAATCATTTAGTCGGTGTGTTTATACTCAATAAGTTTAGTTATTATAGTTATTTTCGATAGCATCTATGAAAGAATCTGGTTCAATAATTAATGATTCTATACATTGGTCTTCTTGCATTATCATTGCTACTTCCTATTAACACTACCCTTCTTGGTGATTTCCCTTGAAGTGCTCCACCTGCTCCATCACTTGGTCGATAACCTCATCATTGTACTGAGGGGGATAGCCATTTTGGTGGAGACAAATGAATATCTTGTTGTTGAGGTCTGCACGGATATTACTATTATTGAGCCAGTCAGTGAAAGAAGACTGGATGTCTATCAGCTCCTTAATCTTCTTCGCCAATATCTTACACTTGTCATTGAAGATAAAACCATTCTCCTCTTTATCCTCTCCATACTCGAAGTTGTACTTATCTCGTAAGTGCATTAAAATATCATAGAATGCCTTTTCCTCAAAGGTCAGACCCAGATGTCGAAAACTCTCTCGATCCTTGCCGAGTTGTTTCAGCAAATCCAGAGCCTGTTTCGTTGCCTCTTCCATAATCTCAGAAACTGCTGTCGCTTGTGTATGCGAGGCTTCTTCTGCCGAAAGAACAGATCGACGTTCGTGATACTTGTCCAATGTTTCCTTTAGCAACTCCTCATACTTCTCTGCTGCGATTTTATTGGTATTCTTATACTCTCTAATGGCTTTGCGGATCATCTTTACCAATACTTCCAACTTAGTTGCGGGTAGTTTGATACCCTCGAGTTGTGCTACAAACTCAGGACTAAAAATCTGTTCCTCCACATCGGTATCAAGAATACTGACCACAGAGTTACACACCAGTGCTTCCCTCACCATCTTCTCCACGGCTCTATTCATACTCTCAGCATCGTGCTTGTCACCAGAAGTCTTACGAATATAAGAAGCTACCGCCATAAAGCATTGCGAGAGCGAAAGCAATTCGTGGTTAAGGACAGCAGATGGCTGACAGATATCATACGCCACTCGAAGGCGTTTGATATGAGCGAAGAAATAACTTTGAGCGCTGACGGCTTTTGGAGGACGATTGCCTTGGTCTTTGTTCCATCCAGACGTTTGCGACTGGATATAATTGGCAGCTTCGGAAAGGCATTCCAATCGCTCCAATGGCTTTGTATTCTTGTCGATGAAAGGAGTGAGGTCAAAGCCCACAAAGAGCTTTTTGATGAGGTCAATCTCTACGATGAGAGCTTCCAATGCCTGCTGTACATCATCCTCACTTGGTCCAAAATCCTCTCCGCCAAATCGACTCATTGCCTCCATCATATTCTTTCGGATACCGATATAGTCTATGACATACCCAAACTCCTTGCCTGCAAATTTACGGTTCACACGACTAATGGTCTGTATGAGCGTTTGTTTCTGCAATGGCTTATCGTTGTATAGATAAGTTAGGCAGGGGACATCGAAGCCTGTAATCCACATATCGACAACTATGACAATACGGAAGTTGGACTGCTCCATCTTGAATGCATCGTCGAGCAACTTTGTCCGACTTCTATCCCCCAGATAGTCATACATCTCTTTCGGGTCATCCTTTCCACGTGTTGCCACCATAGCAATGGTAGGCATTGAGGGTAGACTTCGTAACTCATCATCACTCAGTAACGTATCATCAGGAGACTTTCGCTCAACGAACCAGTCTGGATATAAGGACTCAAACTTCTTCAACAGGTTGTATGCAATCGATCTTTTGCTACACACAATCATAGCCTTTTGGGGTACATCTGCCTTGTTGTTACAAGCCTGAGTATAGTGCTCTGCTATATCTCTGGCGAGTCGCTCCAGTCGCTCATCATCCCCCAAGATAACCTCCATAGCACTCATTGCCTTCTTGCTGGTCGCAATATCAGCCTCTGTCGCTCCCTCCTCTGCACACTGATTGTAGTAGCGGTCTATTTCTTCGACTTTAGCCGTATCGAGGGTAACCTTGGCGATGCGTGGGATATACTTCAAGTCTACAGTGATGCCATCATCTACAGCCTGCTTCATTGTATAGCTATCGACAATACCACCAAAGACCTGTATCGTCTCATCTATCGGAGTACCCGTAAAACCTACGAAAGTAGCGTTGGGGAAGGCCGTACGCAAGTGCTCGGCATAAGGCTTCGTGACAAAAGCTCCAATTTGCTCAGACTCTTTGGTTGAAACTCCCTCCTTGACTGTATGCCGAACCTTGAGTTGAGTGTTGAGCCGTACTTGGCTGCGATGAGCTTCGTCGGAAAAGCAAATAATGTTGTGTCGTGTATTGAGCAACCCTATCTCCTCACAAAACTTCTGGATGGTACAGATAAAGAAGCCTCCCGACTGCCGAAGAGACATCTCAGTTTTTAGGCTCTCTCGGTCAGCGATGATCTTGGCTGCACCTATCGAAAGAAAATCTTCAGAGCGTAAAAATAGTTTGCCCGCTTGGGACTGCAAATCCTCACGGTCTACTATCATCACAATGGTAGGAGAACCAAGTTCGGGACAACGCAAGGAGAGTTGGCGAGCCAAAAACATCATCGTATAAGTCTTGCCACACCCCGTAGCCCCAAAGTAAGTACCTCCCTTGTTATCTTGTCTCTCAAATGCTTGGACTACACTCTCTCGGAGCATACGAGTCGCAAAGAATTGAGGGTAGCGACAGACAACTTCTTCCTGTTTAGGATACACCTCGTCTGGAAAGTAGATATAATCACGCACGATCTCCAGAAAACGCATAGGGGCATACACACCCGATACGATTGTACGCACTTGGTCCAAACCTTTCTCTGCTGCCTTGTCTTCGTTATTGACTTTCTTCCAAGCATAATAATGCTCATAGGGCGTATAGGTCGTACCCAGTTTGGTATTGTTGGCAGTCGCATCGCTGATACAGGAGAGCGGACAGTAGCGCAGTAGATGCGGTATATCCCTCATGTAGCGAGTATGGATTTGCTGATAGGCATCTGCTATGGTTGCCGTGGCATCCGTAGGATTCTTTAGCTCAAAGATGCAGAGGGGGATACCATTGACGAAGAGTAGCACATCAGGGATACGCCTATCCCCTTGTATCCCATAGCCCACTTCGTATTGATTGACACAACGGAAGCGATTGTCCGATGGGGTATCGAAATCGAGATACTCTATATCGAAAATCTCACCATCGGAGTGACGAGTATAGCGATAGCCGTCTCGCAGTAGACGATACGTATTGCGGAGTATATCAAAATGAGTCTGTCCCCCAGTATGTTGTAGGTGGCTGACAATTTCGTCCAGGTCATTAGCCTCCAATGCAGGATAGCGCTCTTGGAGGTACTGGCGTAGGTCTCTGGAGATGAGAATATCTCTATTGTTACGTCTTATATCCCCTCCGTGTGTGTACTCCCATCCTTCCTGCTGTAGCAAGTCTATAAGGGCTTCCTCATATTCACTTTCATAAAACTTCATCTTCATCCCTTTCTTTAGTTATGTTCGGCGTACTGTATCAGTGCCGGGCATAGGGTTTGTAATTGCACTCGAGCTTCGCTGGCAATCTTTTTTGCCTCCTCAATACAGTGATAGAGATTAACTATTGACTGTTGAACCTCTGGGGGAGGGAGAGGCACTTGAATATTGGTAAATCTTTCCCAATCAAGATTGGAGCGAACGCTACTATCACTGAGATACCATCCATACCGATCCATCTCACTCCTCTTGAATTGCAAGAATAAATACTCGGAAAGTAGCTTAGGAGATTTGATCTTGAAGGTGGTATATGCAGGAGAAACGAGAGCTGGCTTATCTTTGTCGTAAAGAGCAATCCTAATGCAAATATCTCTACCTGTTTGCATGCCACTAAACGCAAATATCCCCTTACTAACAATCTTGTATTTAGTATTATCCAACTCATTAGTATTAGCGTGGGTTGGCATAAATGTTTTATCTTTATTAATTCCCAAAAATGAATAACTCCTTCCTTCTGTGTTACGTTCGTCGCATTCCTCGATGTACTTACCGAGTTCAACTGATGGGTATTTCTTTTGGCAATCTACGATAAACGCTTGGCAGGCTTTGGACAATGGGGCTATTAAGGCCTCATTCTCTTCGGCTAAACGCTGTAGTCCAGTGTAAGTATTGACTAACTCTTGTTGTACTTCAATTGATGGCAAGGGGATACGAATATCACAAAATCGATCCCAATCAAGATTAGAACGAATACTTCCATCACTAAGAAATGCGCCATACCGATCCATTTCCTTGCGCTTAAAGAATATAAATAGATATTCAGGAAGCAACTTACTCTCATCCTTCATTCTGAAAGTTGTATATGCTGGCGATATTAACACTGGATTTTTGTCTTCTCTCAGAGCCAAGCGGATACATTGATCTCGTCCAGTTTGCATTCCACTAAAAACAAATACCCCCTGACCTACAACTTTGTACTTGGAATTGTCTAATTGGTTCGTATCAGCAACAGTTGGCATAAACGTCTTTTCCTTATTAATTCCATAAAAAGGAAGTGGTAGTCCTTCGAGATTACGTTCGTCGCACTCTTCGATATAGTCACCGAGCCTGATCCACGGAGTTGTTTTATTCTTCGCAGTCATAGCCTAATTGTTTAAGTGCTTGGCGCAACATCTTGTCATTCTCTGTTTGTCGCTTGAGTAAATCTGACACAGTGTTAGCTGTTGCAGTGAGTACTTGGTGGTAATCAATCTGGCTATCCCTATCTATAAACTCGATATAACGACTGGGAACCAGCGTGAAGTCATTGACTCTCAGTTCGTCTATACCTACAGACCGATAGAGTTCGGGCTCAGCATATTGCGTACCGTCCGTGCCCTCTCTCTGCCAACGAAAATAGATGTCAGATGCTCGTCGTACTTGGTCTGAGTGTAACTCTACTTTCTTCTTTTGCTCGCCTTTGACGGCATTGGTTGTCCATTGACGCAAGTCCATGAATAGGATTTCGCCCGAGCGATTGCGTAACCTGCGACCATGATGGGTGCCACCTCTCTTGTTTTGGTTGAGTATCCAGAGGGTAACAGATATATCTGTAGCGTAGAATAGTTCTCGGGGAAGTACGATGATGGCTTCCACTTTGTCCCCTTCGATAAGTTTGCGACGTATCTCACTGGCATCACTGTCCCCCAGTGCGCCATTGGCAAGGAGGAAGCCTGCGACGCCACGCCCCGCTTTGAGCTTCGAGAGGATATGCAGTATCCACGCATAGTTGGCATTGCTCTCTGGTGGCACACCATAGTCTGCCCAGCGAGGGTCGGTGCTGAGTGCCGTGTCGTACCACCGCTTGAGATTAAAGGGAGGATTAGCCATAATGTAATCAAAGGTGAGTCCTTTGTGTAGGTCGTTGGTGAAGGAGGAGGCATTCCGCTCGCCTAAGTGGTGCGAAATACCTCGCACCGCTAAGTTCATCTTAGCCAAACGATAGGTCGCAGGGTCATTCTCTTGACCATATACATTGATTTGAGCGATGTCGCCATCCTTTTCCTCTACATACTTGGCACACTGCACAAACATACCACCCGAGCCACAGCAGGGGTCGTAGAGTGTACCATCATAAGGCTCTATAAAGGCAGCTATCAGCTCTACAATATCGTGAGGAGTATAGAACTCGCCCTCCTCTTTAGAGGCATTGACAGCAAAAGACTTGAGGAAGTATTCATAGACTCGTCCAATGAGATCCTTCTGCTCACCAAAGACCTTGTGCGAAATCTTATTGACCTCATCCACCACCTTTTTGATGACACTTTTCTCCAGATTTATAGCAGTAAATAGACCTAAGCGCACACACCCTTTGAGAGTATCGCCACTTTCCTCCAGACATTGGAGTGCATCGTCCAGTGTACTATTTAACTTTTCACTCGGAGTCTCCAAGAATAGACTCCATCGAGCCTTCTCAGGAACAAATGCAGTTCCTCCGTATGCTCGAGGGTTATTGAGGCGCATTGAGATGATAGCTTCGTCAGTGATTCCACTCTCGATGAAACTCTGGCGCAATGTCTCCTGAGCATCCTCAAACTTCTCCCCGATGAAGCGGAGGAATACCAGAGTCAAAAGTAAATCTCTCTTGTCATTGAGGGTTGCATTACTACGGAGGTAGTCTCGACAGTTGAATAGTATAGTTTCGAGATTTAATGTCTCTTCCTTTTTCTTTTTAGCCATTCTATTATATGCTTAGATTGAATGTTTCAAATCTATATTTCATTAATGCAACATACTGTTCCTGCATCCCCTTTGGTAAGAAGCTCTGGTGGATGCAGGCTTCCCATTCGGGGAGGAGGCGCTCAAAGCGAGCGAAGATGTTGTCGCACACTTTCTCATCTAGTCCTGAGGCTGTCATAGCTTCGAGGAAGTGTTGGCGAGTGAGTTTGCGCTTTTTGCCACAGAGCGTCAGTGCAAGTTCTTCCGTATCCTCAGGAATAGCAAGTGCCGTAGACAGCAGATCATAGGCGGGTGTTAGTTGGTATTCGTTGCCTATTGGCGCATAGAGCGAGTAATTCTTGAGGTGCATATCCGCATTACCTATCAGCCACGAAAAGAGTACCTGCTCCCAATACTTGACAAGATCAAGCTTCGGCACAGAACTATACTTGGTGATGAGCTTGGCCATCTGCTCGTGTGAGCCTTTGTACTTATACTCGGTCAGACGCTCTGAAAGCTGACACATATCTTCCATTGGGAGTTTTTCGCCCAGCTCTGTTCGGTCTATGCGACGAGTGATATAGCATAGCTCGCCATCGCTAAATCGCATCAGTCCATGAGGAACTGTTTCAATCTTGGCAATCTCGGCAAGGTGCATCGACACATCTTCCAACTCGGGGAGATGCGGATAACGCTCTGTTTGAGGTTTAAGAATAAACCGACCCCACAAACCCACAATGGTAAATCGCTTGGGAGAATTGCTCATCTGATCAAAGTCGAGAGACAGCTTGGGTTGTACTCCTGTCACTGTGGTTTGAGAACGAACAACCTCGTCAGCCAACGCTCGTACTTCGTTACTTCTATAGGGCAATATCGGTGCTTGGGGCATCCCAAACAATTTGCGGCAACACTTGGCATGGTAATCCACCTCTCCATCAACCAAAGGTTCGTAGCAATATAGGCATCTATTCGTCATCTTCAGTCGTATTTAGAGGTTTAATACTTACCGCCCCAATACAGTCTCGGCAACAAGCCAACAATAACGCCATGCGATCCCTTGCATCTATTTTCCAATTCTTCTGAGCAATATCTAATAGCCATCCCTCAGGAATAAGTCCGTCAAAGAAAGGATGAAGCGTATTACTTTGGAAAGGTTCTTCTCGCAAAGGCATCGTTAGGCTTATTCCTTGAGCTTCGGGCATAGTCAGATAGTCCTTGTCGTAAGCAAAGGAATAGCCCTCATCACTTTCTGTGAGAATACCTGCCTTGAGCCTCTTCCAATAAACAATTGCCTGCTTCATACTTCATCTCCTTCTCGTTTCATTGGCACAGGACCGCACTCCGAACCGAAGAGTTCAAAAACTTTATTGACCTTATCGAGGCGGAGCGTGGTCTTGCCTTGCTCTAGTTCACGCACAAAGCGTAGCCCCACTCCTGCTTTCTCAGAGAGGTCTACTTGTGTCAGTTTATATTTCTTGCGCATCTCCTTCACATACTGCGCTATGATTGTCCTCGCTACCATCTTACATCAATTGCTTGAAGTTCCACACTCAAGGCATATCATTGTGCACTGCACACTCCGCTCAAGCCATTATATACCTTATCAGTGGCAAATGTAAGAAATATAAATCGATTATACCCCTTTTCGGGGGTATTATTTCCAGTAAAAGGAGGAATTATACCCAATAGGGAGTGCTCTGATATTTTCCTTTCATCATCTTGCTTTGATATGCTCCGAAATAGGTACTTTTGTAGAGAGCAAGCGTGCTACAAACAAATGGGAGGTATTGTAATCAGTTGATTTATAGACAATACCATCAGAAATAAGATTGACAGACTGAGAACTAAGCCTTGCGGTACAAGCTCATAACCCCCTAAGTAAGAGCAAGATGAAACTGATTTTTCATTTGTTTAGAGGTCTCTTGTACCGATTAAATGGCTAATCGCCTAAGTGATAGAAAGGTAATGATGCTGCATCGTATTTAGGGGTTCGATACTTATCGCTCCAATGCAGTCTCGGCAACAAGCCAACAGCAAAGCCATTCGATCCCTTGCTTCTATCTTCCAATTCTTCTGAGCAATATCTAACAGCCATCCCTCAGGGATAAGTCCGTCAAAGAATGGATGAAGCGTATTGCTTTGGAACGGTTCTTCTCGCAAAGGCATTGTTAGGCTTATGCTTTGAAACTTCGGGCATAGTCAAATAGTCCTTGTCATAAGCAAAGGAATAGCCCTCATCACTTTCTGTGAGAATGCCTGCTTTGAGAGTCTTCCAATAAACAACTGCCTGTTTCATACGTCATCTCCTTCTCGTTTCATCGGCACAGGACCACACTCCGAACCAAAGAGTTCGAAGACTTTATTGACCTTATCAAGACGAAGCGTAGTCTTGCCTTGCTCCAGTTCACGCACGAAGCGTAGCTCCACGCCTACTTTCTCAGAGAGGTCTACCTGCGTCAGCTTACACTTCTTGCACATCTCTTTCTCACACTACGCTATGATTGTCCCTGCCTCCATATAAAAAAATCACACCTCATAAACGAGAATATAAGAAATATAAACCTATTATACTCCTTTTCGAGGGGATAGTTTCCAATAAAAGGAGAAATCGTACCCAATAGGGACGGGATATTCCACATGTACGATTTCGTGATCTATAGATCAAAAATCTTAGTGGAATAGACCTCAATCCGAATTATATAGAGAGGTCAGGAAGGTTGAAAGTTTTTTTGGAGTAATTGTTGTTAGATAATGAGTTGCTTTGTTTTGATCAGGATATCATTGAGCATTATCCATTGCGTCCCAGTAGTCCATATCCATCTTCATAACTTTAAGAACTTTCTCTGTTTGTAATCCCAAAGCATAATCATAAATGTATTCTGTCAATTGCTGACCATTTATCAGAATAATAGTTGGTGAGCCATTAAGACTTTCCACATAGTTCATTGCACCTTTGGTATAATCTGAGGTAGTGATGAATACTCCTTTTTTGGATGGTGTCCCAGCAACAGCCCCTACAAAACTTTGAACCTCGCGTCGTTGAACATTATTACCAATGGAATATCGTTTTGCCTGTATGGATATATGATTGAAGCCTAAAATATCTTCTTTGATAATGCCATCTATACCGCCATCATTAGAAAGTTTCGTAACGATACCGGAGTTTTTGACCTCGCCACCATAGCCCATCGCCTGAAGTAACTTCACGACTAATCGTTCAAATTCTTGTGGTTGTTTACTTAGTATAGTAGTCAGAATTTGAGATTGTACATTCTGCTTTATCCGATTGTAGGAATCCTCTAATTCTTCTTCCGGTGTACGCTCATCATCATTTCCCTCATGGGAAGAGATATTCTTGGCATTCTTGTTTTTAGAACCCCTCTTTGGAGCTTTCGCATTCACCGTCTCCTTGACGAATTTATTAATTTGCTCCTCTGTATACGAAGACAGCATAGATAAGCCTTTTTCGCTGATTTTGTAATCACCTCTTTGAACTTTTTCTACAAGTCCTGCAATAAAAAGATACGATAAAGCCCACGAAATACGATTTAAGAATATTTCTCCATTTCCAGAAGGATACCGAGCACACATTTCCTCCTCTGTCAATTGAAAATGTTTAGCCAAGGGAATACGTAAATCCTTAGCTCTCATTACAACTCCTGTTTTTAGCTCTTTCAGTGCTTGTATCCGTATTTCATCAAATTGAGGTATCATAATAGGAAATTAAATATTACAACATTGACAACTATTGGCATTATTTCTTACAAAAACAGCTCAACTCTACAACAAGTGTTGGCTCTTTCAGCCAATCAAAGTCAGCATATCCCAGTAAATTCTGCATAGTTTACTCCTTCTTAGAGGCACGGCGGCGATTGATGAGAGAAAGGTCTTGGAGACGCCGCCCCAGTTCATCGTCTTTGGCAAGGTGGAGAATGTCGTCCTCAAGTTGAAGGGCATAGAGCACTCGCAAGTAAATCCCGATTGACACAGTAGGAGATCCTTTCTCAATACGAGAGACGGTCAAAGGGGAGCAAGTGGCACGCTCTGCAATCTGTGCCACGCTAAGGTTACGACGCAGGCGAGCGAGCTTGATTTGCTCTCCCACAATCTGCATCTTCTGCTCCAACTTTCGAGGCAACTTTGTCCCCATTGTATTCTTTGCCATATCTTCAAATAATCATATAGTATGCAAATATACATCTTTAATTACACTATTACGATTGTTAGAAGAAAAATAACTATATCGAGTATTTTCCCTACACTGCATTGCTTCTGTATGCCCTGAAATAGGAACTTTTGCAAAGAGTAGTCGTGCTACAAACAAATGGAAAATATTGTAATCGACTGATTTATAGATAATACCACCAGGAATAAGATTGAAAGACTGAGAACTAAGCCTTGCGGTACAAGCCCATAAGCCACTAAGAAAGAGCAAGATGAAACTGATTTTTCATTTGTTTAGGAGTGATTAAACGCTTAATTGCCTTAGCGAGAGAGGGGTAAAGATGCTGCATCGTATACAGCATCCCGTCTTCTTGCACCCTTGAGAAGCGCTCTCTCGATCTGTACAAATCTCCACAGTCTCACAGAGTACACAAACGCCACCACAGATTTGTGTAAATTAGCGGCTAGCCTGCATTAATGATGATTAAACGAAATCACCAAAGACTCGCTTGAAATCTTTGACAGAAAATCAGTTTGATGGTAAGATCACAATCCTACCTACTTTGTATTGCACAAGATATGCGTTGTCGAGGATGAAAGAAAAAGCTCTCACCTTTCTCCACTATCCAATACCTAGACCCTCAGAAGTATTTGGGCAGAGATATTTTAACCTAATAGGCGAGAATGTTAGGCTACTCAGCATTAAAATATTCTCTCTAAAAACCAGACATTTGAAAAGAATGTACTATCTTTGCCTCGAACGAATGAATACATCATTCTATTAATCTTGTGATAAAGTATGATTATGAACCAGAAAGATTTTACGAATTTGTACTCACTGAGTAAGACGTTGCGTTTTGAACTACGCCCTATCGGAAAGACCCTAAATAACATCAAATCTACCGGGATCTTAGCTGAAGACAACCACCGAGCCGAGAGCTACAAAAAGGTCAAGATAATCATAGATAAGTATCATAAAAATATCATCGAACGTGTGCTATCAACCCTCTCACTAGTACTTGAAAATCATAATAAACAAGACTCTCTTCAAGAATTTCATTGCTATTATGAGTTGAAATCCAAAGATGAGAAACAACTCAAAAAATTCGAAAAGATTCAATCAAATCTTCGGAAACAGATTGCCAATGCGTTCAAGGAGGATTCGAAATTCAAAGGAATCGACAAAGAAGACCTAATAAAAAAAGAGCTACTCGACTTTGTAACAACGGACGAAGATCGAGCTCTCGTTACAGAATTCAAAAACTTCACGACCTATTTCAAAGGATTCCACGAAAATCGAATGAATATGTATTCGGATGAGGCAAAGGCTTCTGCAATTGCCTATCGTCTGATCCATGAAAATCTCCCCAAGTTCATTGACAACATACATTCTTTCCAAAAGATTGCCAGTAGTCCCATTGCTGATAAATTAGCTCCCATTTACAATCAGTATGCGAAGGAAGGGTATATGAATGCTAATAACTTGAGTGAAATGTTTGATCTCAAGTACTATAACATGGTACTCACTCAAGCTCAGATAGAGATCTACAATACTGTCATTGGAGGAAAAACTGAGAAAGATGGTTCTAAAACACAAGGACTTAACGAGTACATCAACCTCTATAATCAGCAGCAAAAGAATAAAGAAGATCGCCTTCCCAAGCTAAAAATACTCTTCAAACAAATACTCAGCGACCGAGAACAAGTATCCTGGCTACAAGAAGAATTTTCAACAGACCAGCAAATGCTCTCCTCAATCAACGGCTTTTATCAAAGTCTTGTAATAGCAGATACTACGCAAAATAGATCTGTAACGGAGGAGAGTACTTTGGGAAGAATAAAGCTCTTACTCCAATCCATTGCAGACTATGACTTAAACAAGATCTATCTAGATAGCAAGCAACTGAGTCACATATCACAACAGATGTTTGGTGATTGGAATATGATCCAAAGAGCCATTGAACAAGAATATGATTCTAATCAACTCAATAGTAAAAACAGGAAAAAGGATGAAAAACGAAAAGAAAAACACATCAAATCACTCAAAAGTGTCAGTATTGGCTTCTTAAACCAAAGCTTAAGTTTCCTAGAATTTGGTAGCAACAAAACCATTGAAAGTTACATTGCTTCACTAAGCACAAAAAAGAAAGAGGGAGATGAGGGGGCTATAAATCTACTTGATCAAATAGTCACCTCCTATGAGGCAATTAAATCCATACTCACAGAAGAATGGCCCGAGGAGAGAAACATAGCTCAAGAGAAAGAACAGGTCGCCCTGATCAAAACCTTTTTAGACAGCATCAAAGAGCTCCAACATTTCATCAAACCGCTACTTGGCAATGGAGATGAACCCGATAAAGACGATCGATTCTATGGAGAGTTTATCCCCCTTTGGGAACAGATAAACAAGATTACGCCTCTCTATAACAAGGTTCGTAACCGCATAACTCGTAAACCCTACTCTACCCAAAAGATTAAGCTAAACTTCCAAAATACACAATTACTACACGGTTGGGATATCAACAAAGAGGTAGATAATACGAGTGTCATACTACGTAAAGATGGCTTGTACTATCTTGCGATCATGAATAAGAAGAGTAATAAAGTATTTAACAAAGACTTGCCCTCTGATGGAGAATGCTACGAAAAGATGGACTACAAACTACTTCCTGGTGCTAATAAGATGCTTCCCAAAGTATTCTTCTCAAAATCTCGCATTGATGAGTTTGCTCCAAGTGATGAGATACTGGCAAAATATGAGCAAGGGACACACAAAAAAGGAGACTATTTTTCACTTCAAGACTGCCACAACTTGATAGACTTCTTCAAAGCATCAATTGAAAAACATCATGATTGGAGAAATTTTGAGTTCCAATTTTCTAGCACTAATACATATAAAGATTTGAGCGATTTTTATCGAGAAGTTGAGAATCAAGGTTATAAGGTTTCATTCCGTAATGTATCTGTTGATTACATCAATACGCTTGTAAATGAAGGCAAACTTTATCTCTTTCAGATTTACAACAAAGATTTCTCTCCCCACAGCAAAGGGACTCCCAACATGCACACACTTTACTGGAAGATGCTCTTTGATGAACGTAACCTCGCCGATGTTGTTTACAAACTAAATGGAGAGGCGGAAGTATTTTTCCGCAAAGCATCTCTGGAGAAGAAAATCACGCACCCTGCTCATCAACCCATTAAGAATAAAAATCCGGAGAATCCAAAGAAAGAGAAGACTTTCGAGTACGATCTCATCAAGGATAAGAGGTACACCGAAGATAAGTTTCAGCTCCATGTACCTATTACTATGAACTTCAAAAGCTCCAATTCCGGGAATATAAATGCTCTTGTAAATAATTACATCAGATCGACTAAGGATCTCCATTTCATCGGTATCGACAGAGGAGAACGACACCTCCTATACATTTGCATAATTGACTCTAAAGGCAATATCAAAGACCGGCAACAATTCTCTCTCAACGAGCTTGCTGATGAAAGCTATAAAAATGCTTACCCAACCAATTATCATGCTTTACTTACTCAACGGGAGAAGGAGCGAGAGAAAGAACGACAAAGCTGGAAGACGATCGAAAAAATCAAAGATCTAAAACAGGGCTATCTCAGCCAAGTAGTTCACAAAGTATCAGAACTGATAATTAAATACAACGCTATTGTTGTACTCGAAGATCTAAACATGGGATTCAAGCGCGGCAGGCAAAAGATTGAGAGTTCTGTTTACCAACAGTTTGAAAAAAGCCTTATAGACAAACTAAACTACTTAGTTGACAAGAAGCTACCAGCTGATGCTGATGGAGGTGTACTCCACGCTTATCAATTGACAAACAAATTCGAAAGTTTCCAAAAAATGGGCAAGCAAAATGGATTTCTTTTTTACATACCGGCTTGGAATACGAGTAAAATGGATCCCGTAACCGGCTTCGTTAACCTGTTTGACACTCGCTACGAAAATATCGCAAAAGCTCAAAAGTTTTTTAGGAAGTTTGATAGTATCAGATATAATCAAAAGAAGGATTGGTTTGAACTGGAGTTCGACTACAATAGCTTTACCACAAAAGCCGAAGGCTCTCGAACAAAATGGACTCTATGTACTTGGGGGCATCGTATTAAGAACTTCCGCAATACCGAAAGAAATGCTTCATGGGATTACAAAGAGGTCAATCTCACAGAAGAATACAAGGCTCTCTTTGAACAATTCTCTATCGACTATAAAAACGATATCAAAGAGGAGATCTTAAAACAAAATTCGAAAGAATTCTTTGAAAATCTACTCGCCCTACTCCGTCTTACTCTACAAATGCGAAACAGTATTCCCAACTCAACTACTGACTATCTTATATCGCCAGTAGCTGATGCAGATGGGCATTTTTATTGGAGCGAAGAGTGTGGAGAGAATCTCCCCAAGAATGCTGATGCTAATGGTGCTTACAACATTGCTCGTAAGGGTTTATGGATGGCAAGGCAGATACAACATTCTGATGAAGGTGATAAGATCAATCTAACGATATCAAATAAAGAGTGGCTCAAATTTGCTCAAGAGAAACCCTATCTTAAGGATGAGTAATGCAAGATTACATTCTGATCTCGACTCTTAATGATTTCATATTTTGTCCGTATTCCATATATCTGCATAACATTTATATGGATACGGACGAATCAATGTACCATGCTACACCTCAAACTAAAGGAAAAATGGCACACGAGGCAACAGATCTCAAAAGATCTAGTAATCGGTCTGATGAGATCTTGGCCTTACCAGTCTACTCCGAGCGCTTACATCTCATGGGACGGATTGATGTATATCGACGAAAAGAACAAAAGTTAATTGAGAGAAAGTACAACCTAAAGCAGATATATCAGGGACAGATATACCAGTTATGGGCACAAATGTTCTGCTTACAAGAGATGGGTTACGACGTTCAACACATGGCATTCTATGAAATCTCAACAAATAAGATGATACCAATAGAGATGCCGACTCCCGCTGAAGAAATAGAATTTGAAGCGTTCATCAATCAGTATCTCACCTACGATCCATCTCAACCAATCAGTGTGAATCAAAATAAATGCACACACTGTATCTACTGTAATCTTTGTGATAAGACTGACTTAGAAAATGTTTACACATAAGGATATAGAATACCGCACCATATTTGTCGTTAACTGCATCAAGGAACGCTCTTTACGAGTAAGTAATGGAGAGTTTTTGCTCGAGGAACAGGTTGAGAACTCTGACAAAATGAAGACATTGACTAAACTGCCCTTTCAGAAAATCCTTGCTTTATTCGTCATAGGGCACATCAAGATAACCACACCCTTAATTGAGAAATGCCAAAAGCACGGTGTTGCCCTTATCGTAGTTAAGTCAAACTTCAGACCTGTATTCTTTTGGTCTAATAGTGCAGAGGCCAATTACCTTTTACACCAGCGCCAATACCAACTAGAGAAGGAGGATATCCGTATTGCACGAATAATCGTATCAAACAAAATCCAAAATCAGATCAAGCTACTCCAAAATACAAGACGAAAAAGTGGAGCAACTGAATTTGCTAAGAGCATCTGCATAAAATGCAAGGAAAAAGTAGTCTCTATTTCAGAGCACACGCAACTTATGGGAATTGAGGGACTCGCTTCTAAAGCCTTTTTCTCTGCATATTTTCAAGATTACAATTGGACAGCTCGATGTCCCCGAACTAAATGCGATGCCTTGAATGCAACCCTAGACATTGGTTATACGATACTGTTCAATTACATAGAATGCTTCTTGAGGATGTTTGGTTTTGATTTGTATGTAGGAGTGTTCCACCGCTTATGGTTTAAACGAAAGTCTTTGGTCTGTGATATAATGGAACCTTTTCGATGTATTATAGAAAAGACCGTACGTACAGCGTATAATCGCAATCTATTTTCTCCAAAGGACTTTGAGATTCGCAAAGGCGAATATATGCTAAAGCATGGAAAAAATCAAGATTATTGCAAAGTCTTCTTCAATGCTCTAATCCCCTATAAAACAGAAGTTTTCAGGTATATTCAACAGTACTATCGATGCTTCATGAAACAAAAATCTACGTCTCAATATCCACAATTCTTAATCTGATACTCATTATGTTGGTGATTAGTTATGACATTAAAGATGACAAGTTGCGAATCCGATTTTCCAAGATGCTTACTAGGAATGGTGCTATTCGCCTTCAATATTCGGTTTACGAGGTGAACAATACTCATAGGCATTTGGACAACTTGATCGTAAAGATAGAGGGCGAGTATGCAAAGTTATTTGGTGGAGGTGATAGTATTATTATCTTTGACGTCTCTGATGTAAAACTAATAAAGTACGGTAATGCTATCCATCGAGATGTTGATATTGTCTATTTCTGAAATGCAGATCAGAGTCTATACATTTCCATCACATACCTCAAAACATCCTAATTATCAATCAATTATGGCATTTTATACAGTTATAAAAATCCGAGGTGGGGTAAACATATCTAATTAAGAGAAAACATAAATACTTGGTATTTAGGAAGAAAGATGCTATCTTTGTGGCTGTAGAGTCTGCGGGACTATTTAATTTCTACTATTAGTAGATGTTTGTCAACGATCTGCAGCTCTTTGTCGTCTGCGGGACTATTTAATTTCTACTATTAGTAGATTCATATCCCCCTCTCCTAACAAGACCCAGTCTGCGGGACTATTTAATTTCTACTATTAGTAGATTTTGCATACAACCTTGATACGTTGAAGGAGTCTGCGGGACTATTTAATTTCTACTATTAGTAGATTGCTACCTTTGCGCTAAGAAGTAGAGTGTCTGCGGGACTATTTAATTTCTACTATTAGTAGATTTGATCTGATACTGTACCCACGATCTGGGTCTGCGGGACTATTTAATTTCTACTATTAGTAGATGTTACCACCTCTTCTCCATTTTTCGCCCGTCTGCGGGACTATTTAATTTCTACTATTAGTAGATTGGGAGTGCATCAGTGAGCTTGTCCCGTCTGCGGGACTATTTAATTTCTACTATTAGTAGATATAAAACACCATTTTAATAATGTAACAAGTCTGCGGGACTATTTAATTTCTACTATTAGTAGATCGTGAATCGGTATTGCAATGGATTGAATCGTCTGCGGGACTATTTAATTTCTACTATTAGTAGATCTATACCAGCTGATTTGTAAACATTAGTGGTCTGCGGGACTATTTAATTTCTACTATTAGTAGATTATGGAATTACGTAGGCAAACCCGAGATGTCTGCGGGACTATTTAATTTCTACTATTAGTAGATTACGCTGGTGGTCGTGGTCTTGGGTGGTGTCTGCGGGACTATTTAATTTCTGCTATTAGTAGATAGATACGTGATTCATTAGAGGAACTTATCTGTCTGCGGGACTATTTAATTTCTACTATTAGTAGATTCGAACAAGAAGGATTATCAATAAATGCGTCTGCGGGACTATTTAATTTCTACTATTAGTAGATCGAGCGTTGGGGCATAGCCGTATCCTCGTCTGCGGGACTATTTAATTTCTACTATTAGTAGATGTAACTGTAAGGGAACTTAATATTTCCCGGTCTGCGGGACTATTTAATTTCTACTATTAGTAGATAAAACTTTGACACGATTTTGCGAATGAAGGTCTGCGGGACTATTTAATTTCTACTATTAGTAGATAATACGACCTTTCGTGTTGATAGCCAAGTCTGCGGGACTATTTAATTTCTACTATTAGTAGATAAGGAACTCAAGTCTGTAGCCAAGTCGGGGTCTGCAGGACTATTTAATTTCTACTATTAGTAGATAGGCTGGGAAGGGGCTATAAAAGAAGAAGGTCTGCAGGACTATTTAATTTCTACTATTAGTAGATAAAGTCGAGCTTGCCGAGGAGGGAAAACGTCTGCAGGACTATATCCTAATGCAAGAGGGCACAGAGCTAAGATTACAATAGCTCATATTTCCCCTCTACATTGTTAGAGATCTTATTATATCACACAGCCCCCTGTCACACACTCCGATGACAGGGGGCTTTTTTTATCGAGATACAAAGCTAAGCATCATCTGTACCTCAATATGAACTCTACATGGAAAACTTCCTAAATTGTGTCCATATATAAGTTTCACTTCTATAGAGATTAGGATCTCTTGTCAATCAATTTTGATTGTCCTGCCACACATAAAACATATTTTCCATCAGGCAGATAGCGAATATCTATCGAGACAAGCCCATTTCCTAATTGACGTAAAGGCAAATTCTTGAGTAGGTCTCCGTGTATCGAGAATAGGCGAATCACCTGCTCCGGAGATTCGTTACCCGAAAGCGTCACGTAAATATAGTCCGTAGTCGGATTGGGATAAACAGAGATTTCTTTGAACGGAACTTTTGCCACACCATTGTCTGATTTCCCTTCATAAGCAATACCAGGATGATCCACTTCATTATTCAGATGGTCAAATACCCCCCAATTCTTCCCTTTAGCAACGGCGACAGATTGCTTTGTACATTCATTTTGTTCCTTTTCGTCTTTAGTATCTATCAGTATAATGTACGCTTCATCGCTCTTTTGTCTTGCGGGTAATGTATTAACAAGCTCTGCCATTCTCTCCTGAGCAATTCGGTTGGAGTAACACTCAATAGCAAAGATTGCCGGACAATGCGAGAGGTCTATTTTCTCAATCACATTCTTCTGAACCCATAGATACTCCATTGAAGCGTTATTACTAAGATCTAAAGAACTCAAATTATTCGTATGACAAGACAATGTATTAAGAGCCAGGCATTTGGACAAATCCAAAGTAGACAATTGATTGCCATAGCATGCCAATAGCTCCAAGTTTGGAGTGTTCAGGATCAATTCGGTCAACTTATTTTCCGTGATAAAGAATTCCTTTAGCGAATTAGAATTGACCTCAAATCGCTCCATTGGATTCTGAGCACATTGCAACTTTTCCAAGGCAGGAAGTTCGTCCACTTTGAGTGACGTGAGTTTATTTATGTCACAGTATAAAACCTTGAGATACTTAAGATGCCCCACCTCCAGCGTTTGCAGCTGATTATTACTGCAAATTAGTTCTTCCAAAAGAGTTTGAGTCGATAGATCAAGTGACCGGAGCTTATTACCCAAGCATAGCAACGTTTTCAACGAAGTATTATGCGATAGATTGAGTTGTGATAGGCTGTTAGTACTACAATTGAGGATTTCCAAGTTTCGGTTATTCGAAAGATCTAGGCTCTCCAATGCCCCCTCCATGCAATGGAGCTCTTTCAATTCAGGATTGTTTGAAGTATTCAATGTCATGAATTGATTGGCATTACAACTAAGGACTTGCAGAGAAGGGGCTTTCGAAAGATCCAAGGAAGTTAGATCAAAGTAGTTGCAATGTAGAGATATAACATCTCCCTTTATTTTGATATCCGGCTGAAGGACTTTATAGAGGTGAAAGATCTCGCCATACACCTCCTTAGTTTCCAGGAATTGTAGCCCTTCCACGGTAAAATCACCTCGGGCTTTAACCTCCAATCGGACAGTTTCATTTGGTTCAAGAGTTGTCACCATACTAATCCAGCGATCGGAAGTTACGGGATCTGACTGAGGGGTTTGATACCTGTTGATTGCGAATGTAGTCCAATGGGTAAGACTGCAAACAAGCATCACTACAAAAGTGGTAATTCTTACGTTCTTCATCAAATATCTCTATGAGTCCCTGTGAATTTACCTATGCCACAAGACCGGGACTCATTACCCTTATGGCAGGCGTTATGATAGATGTCCGTAAATGCAATATCGTAGATCAATTCTTATGTAAATCACTCCAGCCCATTTCTCCGAAGATTTAGCTACACCTCCTCTTGGTCTCTTTCTAAAGAGTCAGAAGCCAACAGCGCACCACTTGAAAATCCTCTCTCATGGCAATCTTTTTCTGTAAATGTAGCGATACACCGCAAATATAATAAGTAATTTATAATTAGCAATACTATTGCAATGAATCAAAGCATATCATACTGCAACTTATCTATGATCATCATGAAAGAAGAATAATATGATATCATCACAAATATCAGTGAGCATATTTTGATTGTATGGCAAGAAAAAAGGCTACCCTCGTGTACCGAGAGTAGCCTCACCATGAAGAGAAAAACAAAAATGCGTCTAATCTATCATATATCTACGGTAGTTCAGAGATTAGGGAGATCACTACCGTCGAATGAAAACGGCAGAAGATAACGGTTGTCCTCTAGAGCCAATGCTCCACTCTTCCCTATCATAATCACTTTGAAAGGATGGTTGTGCCGAGCACTCATCTCCAGCAATACTTGACGACAAGCTCCACAAGGTGTGATACTTTCAACACGATCATCTCCTGCAAAAGCCACAAGCACCAACACCTCTACGGGCTCATGGGGATACTGAGCCCCTGCCGAAAAGAGAGCCGTACGCTCCGCACATAGTCCGGAGGGATAGGCAGCATTTTCTTGATTGCTCCCCGTTACAATGACATCGTTTGCCAGCAATAACGCAACACCAACCCGAAAGTGACTATAAGGAGCGTAAGCATCTAGAGCCGCCTTGATGGCAGCTTTTTCGAGTCGAAGTAAAGTGGCATCAAAGTCCAATCGATCAATCCGGGAATAAGGTATGGATAAAGTACTCATCATCAATCGTTATTAGAACTTATACCCAAAAGTTATAGTAGCGTAGATATTGCTATTAGAGAGTTTGATCGCCTCTGGTGTGGCGAAATAATCCTGAGAAAGGACTTTTCCATTGCGGTCAGACAGGGCAGGGAAAGCATAGAGAAAGGAATCATTCTGCTCTCTCTGCACGGAGGCATCGAGGTAAAAACTCTTTGATATACGATATCCAAGACCTCCTGAGATCATCCATTGAGCCTTCTGAATGGTGTAATGAGGAAGCGTTCCCGAGACAAGTATCGGGGTTTGACTACTACCTTGAAATTCGGTAAGACCATTCCCTTCTTTCATAGGAGTCGTTGAATAAGCACCTCCTACTCTCAAACTCAAAGATGGAAGCACTCGCACCTCTCCTCCCATACGCATCGTATGTTGCAATGCATAGTGACTCTGAATAGCCTTATTATCCAGCTTGGCTGAATGCGCAGGGAACTTTAGGCGCATCGAACTATAAGGCACCAAATCATAGTCAAAGCTAATCAGAGCACGGCTGCCAAACGTATAGGCAAGACCGAAGACAAAACGGCTCGGAGTAACCAGAGAATAAGATGTACTTCCAGCAGGAGTACGTCCCGAGAAATTGTACTTTGTCAGCGTGCCATCTTTCAAAGAAACTGCTCTGTAAAGACTCTCTGCCTGAGCTTGATAACGGTCTGTTAGTTCCATCCACGTGGGAGAATGATAAGCCACCCCCAATCGGAGTCCGTCAATAGGACGTAGGATAGCTCCAATACTAAGCCCAAAGCCACTGCCTTGGGTAGACAGCTGGTTATCAAGTTTCAAGTAGTCGGTAAAATCACTGTAACGAAAATCTTCTCCATATCGAGTAAAAAGAGTTTTGCTTATGGAAGCATACTTCAGAGAAGCTCCGATATAGTACTTATCACCATGATTGTAAGAGAAATTAAAATCATACACATCAACAGAGCCTCGCTCTTGATATTCCATTACGGCTCGTGATGGGCCCCAAATTTTCATTTCTCCGTCAGAAGGATACCGGAAACCTGACACGTAGGGTCCGGCACTGCCGTCGGGGTCAATAGGCTTGATTAGTCCTGCCTCATACCCCAAGATAGTGAGCCAAGACGCATCTACATCTGCATTATAAACTCCTTTTTTATTACTACTGAAAATACGCTTATGGGGAAGATCTTCCGGAGTAATATATGCAATATAATCAGCCAGGGAGAAAGGCAATCCCGTGCCATTCAGATCTGTTCCCGGCTCATTGGTTTGTGCATCGAAAGAACGATCGAAACGCACGACATTATTTCGATTGATCGCAAATGAAAAGCCATTGCCTGATCGCGCATTGTAATAAGAGGAAACAAAGCCGATCTGAGGCATATTGGCATTAAAGGCGGAGGCTTTTGACTGATCTCCATACCAAGAGGCCGTAGTAGCCCGACTGCCGAGGTCAACAGAAAATGCGATCTCCGATTTATGAAAAACAGCTCCTCCTGCCGGATTTTGGGTTATGGCGGAGAGGTCTCCACCAAGCGCAGCAAAAGCACCGCCCAACGCCCGATAGCGTGCTGTACCTTTTATATCAGTGCGACTCAATGAAAACACATCCGTTTCGGTCTGCGCACTCAAAACACTGCAGGATAGGGCTGACAGGGCGACCAGCCCTAATCCAAATTTAAATATCTTGTTCATCATCTCAATAATCTAATCTTACAGAATACCACCTTAGCGACGACCTCTTGATACCGTACCACTCGAAGAGGATGAACCTCCTCCACCGTAGTTTCCACGAGAAGAACTTGAACTTTCGTAGCTACCTCTATTGCTATTGTATTGAGACTGGGAAGAGCTGTTGGACTCATAAGATCTTCTATCTACTTTACGCTCATATTGCGAAGAAGATCTATCATAAGAACCTCTCCGTTGAGGTTGTGACGACTCGTAACTACCTCTTTGCTGACGCGAAGTATTGTCTACTCGCTCAATACGTTGCTGGCGAACAGGGTTATCGATACGTTCGATACGTTGCTGACGTTGGTTGCCTTGATCATAAATCCCTCTGCGTGCGGAGCGATCAGTCTGAGATTCCAAACGACGACTCTGTACGGCACTTTCCGAAGAGACTCTAGTTCCTCTAGAAGAGGCTTCTGCCGAGTTATAAGCACCTCTCTCCCCACGACTCGCACGAGAAGGACGGTATTCACGAGGATTGAACACCGTATTGTCGGTTGCCCTATTGGTATTGTCAGACCAATAGTTCCCCCGGGCTTGATTTACGGCCTCCATGCGTCTTGCATCACGAGCGGAATACGTCTGATTTGAAGACGAGGTCGAAGAGGCTACTGAAGAGCTATTGTTGCGAGAGGAGTTAGAAGATCCTCCATAATAGTCATGACTGCGACGTCCATTCGGAGTCCGATTATTCGAGCGATAATAAGAACCGATATAGGGATCGTATCTGTAATTATTATAGTATCCACCACTATAATATCCGTCTATGAATCCCTGATAGTATCCGTCCATCCAAGTGTTATAGGGATTGTTGTAGTAGTCCCAAGCGGACCCCCAGCCCCAGCCCCAAGAGCCATACCCTCTTCTACCGAAACTCCATCGCCAATGATGATAGCGAGGGTGATACCACATGGATGACCAATAAAAATCGTTATACCACGGAGAATACCAAGGGTAGTACGAAGAGTAGTATCCCGAATAGTAGTTAGAATAACCACCGTAGCAACCATAACCGCTATTGATATAGATGTTTACAGAACCATCGGAATAGTAATCCTGATCATAGCCATAATAGTCATCATCCGTGTATATAACAATGCCATTATTACCCTGTACTATGATCGTGGCAGGATCATGAAATCGTGCAATGCGATTGGTGTAATAACCTCTCCGACGCGGGGTGCGAAATGATTCGCTCTTTCCACGGCTAGAGTCATATTGCTTAGAAGTATTGCCTTTGCCACGATACGACCGCTCGCCTTTGCCCCTACGGTTATAGGCATCTATATCTTGATCAGAAGGATCGTAGTACTCATCTTCGTCATCATAATACTCCAAATCCTCATCTTGGTACACATAGCGAGAGTTTTCTCGATTCGCCTGCTCCCACTCAGCCTGTCTCTTACGGCGTTCTGCCTCAATACGCTCACGTTCTGCCTTTTCGCGTGCTGCGATTTTCTTACGCTGTTGCTCGATCTGCTGTTGATTGCTATAAATGTCATCAAAATCCCAATCATTCTGTGCAGAAACCGTAGTCAGAGTTAAGAATGCGATCCCTAAAAGGGAGAACCATTTTTTCTTTTTCATAGCCTTCTTATCCTTAAAGTGTTGATGTTTCCTTTCTTTCCATGATCTTATAATCTCCAATACATTTGTGGGATACAGCCTTCCACGAGAGGGAGACGCAACTCGCACTCTCTACGGCTCTCCTATCCTTTTTAGATGGGCAAAGCCCAAAGACGTTTAAGCCTATCGGCAACTATCCACGAGCGAAGATACAACTTTCTGATATAATCTCATCAAGAATCCTCGTTTTTAGCACTCTACGCATTTGAGATTCAGCAATAAGAGACCCTAATAGGTCAAAAAAAGAGCCTTATCGCTCCTCAAAAGAATACCAAGCCCGGGAACACATCAAATTCTCAACAACATCATCTTCAAAAATTACTGCCTAAAAAAAATCCATCTCTTGGGCAAAAGATCAAAAAGCACTGCCCAAGAGTTTTTTCGCTTTCTGCCTAAAAAAAGTAGATCTCACAGCAAGCCCCACACTGAATGGGAATTTGAAATAATCTCAAACCACAACTGATTCACTTTTTGAAACAAAAAAAAACATACCTTTGCATGCAAAAAGAACTATCACGATAAACTATGTATAGCGTATGAAAAGCAATGTATCTCAACAGAACGAAGAGACTGGCGTAAGTAAGACGATTATTCCCTCCATGCACGGATCGTCTCAACAGACAATTATCATTCAACAAGAACAAAAGAAAGGGAATGGACTCGGTACAGCCGGTTTTGTTTTATCTCTAATCGGCCTTATTTTTTGCTGGGTTCCCGTGGTGAACTTCATTCTTTGGATTTTAGGACTCATACTATCTGCTGTAGGGGTATTCAGGAAACCCAAGGGATTAGCTATTGCCGGCTTATGTATATCCTTCATTGACATTATCATCTTAATTTCCCTTATTGGTTTATTTGCTGCAGCCGTTGCAGCCTCATAATTTGTCACAATATGAACAGGAACAAACATATAATGGGAAACCTATCTTTGGGCTTCCTATGGCTTGTACTCACACTATGCTCTTGCAAAACATCTCACGATCCCTATGTCTCTTTGGCTGAGCTCCAAGATAGCCTAAAGCAAGGGGGCGATAGCATTTCATTCTATTGCATCAAGGAGAAATATGCCGTATGGATACACGATGAGGAGGAGATAGACGATACTTTTGGACTTCCCCTACAATCATTATACTACTACGACTTAGGGACCAAAGTGCGAACGAAGCTATTCACAACGCAAAGGGATTCAGTCTATTTACTCCCCAACAAAAGCAAATCTCTCATGATGTGGGGGATTGGTGCTATTGCCTCATCCAACGACAGCTTAGCACTACTAATTAACGACTTCGAGGGAGATATTCTGATGATTCCTACTCGTAAAATAGACTCGGTATCCGTATTGGTCTTGGGTAATCACATTATAGATTTACCAGAAAATGATGATATTCCACTAGAAGATCTTCAAGCGTACACCTTCTCATCCTATGAAGCCTCTGAGGGGGAATACTATGCAATGGAATATGTCGAGATACCTCAGACCAATCAACAGGGATATGACACCTCTTGGAAAGTACAAAAGAAACTCATCTATACAACAACGGGAGAATACGTCCGAACCCATCCCCAGGCAACCATCTATCTAGGCAATGGAAAAGAACCATTTGAGATTCCGGTGGAGATGCTAGACGATCAAGCGGAGGTCAAAAAAGAAATCATTGTACACCTCGCCTATCACATCAATGACCTGTACACCTTGGCTAACAATGCCATCCAATTCGAGGAGACCTTCAACAATTCTTATACCCCGGACAAACTGCACTACTTCGCTCTCAGGGTTAATGCCATACAAGAGATCCCCGACATGGATAATCGTGACTCTAATGGCAATTATGGGAAACGACTGCGAGTGGATGGCGAAGACTTCTCTATTTATACAACCGATAGAAGTTTTGCAAACCTATCCTACCCTTGTCAAATTATCATTCAAGCAAAAGTCCATGATCTGGAAAAACGCATGAATGGATTCTTTGGACTGTTCGGAGGAGGACTCGGTCTCAATACCGATGCTCGGTTCTCTTTCACAGAAGCGCAACTATTGTATAGTGCTCAGTAATAACTATAAAAACATATTGTATATCAAATGAAAGTGTTCAGGCTAATCGTGCCCCTCTCCTCTCCCTATGAATAAGAGGATAAACAATAAGGGACTGAATTCCCATTTACGAGGAATTCAGTCCCTTTATAAATCCTTGTAGAGATTGTAACTCTATTCGAGATCGACCTCCATGAGACGATTCGTAAGTGCCTTAATGGTAAGAGAAAAAGATATGGGAGTTTTTTCCATGATCGGATTGAGGTTCCATTCACTCGGGAAGGTGTTGCGACCAAAGCCCATAATGGACTTTACAAGGACGGTATATTGATTATTTCGAACCACTCCATACCTCCCAAAAGAGTTCCACTGAGGGGCCTCTCCATCATCAAAATGGCGAATAGGAAGCAGATAGTAGTTATAAGACTGATGATAGAATTGTATCCCATTGACCGTAAAGGAAGTATCGCATTGAGTCATCACTGCCTTGTGTCGATTATCCTTTAATCCCTCCTTCAAAACAGTCAAAAAGGAAGAATGCATGTCTGCTACCGGAGTATTATAGGCATCGATATTTTTACTGATCTCCTGAACAAGTGCTTTATAGGCGTGTTCAGTCATATAAGACCCCTTATAACCAATCCACCCTTCATTAGCAGTCAATTTATCCTTTAGCCCCTTAGGGACAATCTTTGCGCGTATGACAACATGAGGAACAAGCGAAACTAAATAATGCTCCGAAGGACAGGTCGTCTCCTTAACATACAAAATCTTTCTAGTGAGATCGCTCGAAGCAACATCTTTTGCCAGAGGCGTGTATCCCAATCCTGACCGAGGAAAAACCCGATGGGTTTGGGCAACATCATTCGTAATAGCCTCTCTAGACATACTTTTTATCTGTTCATAACCAGGACTATAAGCATATTTCTCTGACAAAGGACTGCTCTCACCCTCCAACTTTATGTGGCGTTGCAGATAAAAAGACTTAGAAAAATAAATCGTTCGAAAGCCAACATTCTCCTCGAGAAAAGCAATTTGGTCATTCGTTAGCGTTGGAGTACCATAGGCAATGACTCGAGCCAGCATCGGTTCCAACTCTATTTGGCAAACCTTGCCACCAAGTTCCTCATTTGTCTCTCTAAAAAGGTCTAATGTAATATGGGTTAGATCGCCGGAAGAAGACATCGTTACGCTTCGCATGGTCGTATTCTCATTCGTGATATTTGCGATCCATGAAATATCTCCATTCAATGCTTCTGAAAATTCTTCCAATCGGGTGTATGTCCGGAGTTGAGCCTCTAATTTTTCATTGAGATTAGCCAATGCAAGCAGATAGCATTCACATCTCTGCATTTTTATGCTGATGGATGAGGAGGTTACCTGAGCAATCTGGCGAATATCAAGTACCCTACTACTAGGCTGATTTCCATCAAAAACAAACAGAGTTAAATTCTCTAGGCGAGCTATAGGATCCTCCTTACCATCTCTCAATCCGCTTATTGGATGATTTAGAGATAGGGTTATATAAGCAGAATCCGTTGTAGATCTTTCCTCTATTACCTGCCTTGTTTGAGGATTACATGCCGAAAGCAAAGAGAATAACAAGGCAATACAAACAACTATCTTTTCCATGTTCGATCATAAAAAGGGGTGTGTCAATAAATTGGCACACCCTGTTATTCATGAGTCATCAATCACTCCTTTTTCGGAGTGACAACTAAAAAGTTACAGATTAAGCAACTGCTGCTGCAAGTTGAGGAGCTGCTCCAAAGATCAAGATGGCAACGAGGAGTGCAAGAATTGCATAAAGCTCGGGGAATACGGCCATCACCATGGTAGCCCCGAATACGTTATCACCACCACCGATTGTCTTGATACCATTAGCACAAACCTGAGCTTGGCGAATAGCAGAAAGAAGACCTACAACACCAAGAGTAAGACCTGCACCAAAGATAGCCCAAGCAGCCACAATGTTGAGACCGGCACCGAGTTGTTGTACAAGACCAAGAGCCATAAAGAATCCAACGAACCCATAAAGACCCTGAGAACTTGGAAGTGCTGAGAGAGCAATATAAGAACCCATTGCATCTGGATTCTTCTTCATTGCACCAACGGTAGCATTACCGCAGATCGTTACGCCAATGGCCGAGCCAATACCAGTAAGGGCCACCATAAGGGCAATTCCTAAGTAGGTTAGAACATTAATCATACTTTGAACTGTAATTAATTGATTGAGTTATTTGATTTTTCTATTGTTGATTACTTGAAAGGATTGTACTGACGACCACCACCTTCGAATTCCGCATTCTTATAGAACTCAACGAAGGTAAGACGCAAGGGGTGAACTAAAGAGCTAATCATACAGAGCCCAAAGTTCAAACCATGACCAAATAGCAAAATAACTGCCATTACCACAAAATTGAGACCGACAGGGAGACCTCCGCCTACTTGCACCGCAAGGTTATTGAATACCCCTCCCAAAATACCGCCAGTCAAACCAATGGCGAACAAACGGATGTAAGAGAGTGTATCTCCAAGCAGACCCGAAGCATTATTGTATGTAGCCCAGAGACCTGAACCAAAATTAAGGAATATATTCTTACCGGGAGTGTTATAGAAGAGTGCAATCACGAAAGCTAAAGCAGCAATACCAAGAAGCACCTTCGATGCCATTCCAAGTATTGCATTGCCATTGCCAAACATCATAGCAACGAGACCAAGTCCACCAAAAAGGATCAGGACAGCCCAACAATAGGTCGCCAAACCGTACTTGAATCCCCGCTGAACTTGTGTCTTATACCCGGCGACAAATTTACCAAAGACGATCTGGATAAGCCCAAGAACGATGGATAAGTACATCATCGTACTCTGATTGAGGATGTAGGTATCGGGTACAGATCCGAGTATTTCTCCTCCGGTCCAAGGCATCACCATTCCGAATACGGTTCCCATAAGAGAGCCGACAATAGCGGTGGTGCCACCAAGCCACATGAGCATACTACAAACGGACTTTATCGCATCATCTTTAGCTTTCATCTTAGCAATGGTAGCTCCGATTAACAGAAGCAATCCATAGCCGCCATCTCCAAAACATAAAGCAAAAAAGAGCATAAAGAACGGAGCAAACAGCGCCGTAATATCAAGCTCCCCATAATTGGGCAAAGAATACATCTTCGTGATCATCTCAAAAAGACGAGCATAACGATTGTTCTTCAGCTTCACGGGGACATTATCACCTTCTTGGATCGCAACTTGCTCATAGTAACAAGGAACTCTATCCAAGGCAGGAGCGACTTTGGAAGCCATCTTCTCTGGCACCCATCCTTCTAATACCATCAAGGTATCATTGGCCTCAGGTTCCGCTTGGATAAGGGCATTCGAGAAGTCAAAATCCCGTTCGATAAATAAATCATACCCATCAAGCTCCCCTATACGGGTATCTGCAAACTCAACGATCTTATTGTGTGTCTCTTCAGCTTCTTGTTCTAAGGCTTCCAACTTCTTCCGCATATCTTCAATCGAAGCTGTAGGAGCCTTTACCTCTTCAGCCTCAGGACGGCGATCTCCATCCTGACCAAGGGTTACAAAATAGGCTTGTGCGCGGAAATCATTGATCTTGATCGCACGAAACTCTTCGATCCACTGCTCCTGAAATTGCTGTGAAGCCACTGTGTAAAAGTGCAATTTATATCCTGCCCTTTCAAGATTCTGCATCTGATGGAGATCATATTCTCCCCAGATATTCCAGTAGTCAATCTCTCTTTTTTGAGAAGAGATTTGAGTAGCCAAATCACGTTCCCATTCGAGAAGTTTTTCTATTTCTGTACGCACAGCCACCCCTTGCTCTTCTGTCTGAGGAACTAACACAGAGACCTCGGGTGCATCTTTAGAACGTAACGACTTCACGCGACGACGAAGATCCGCAAGATCACGACGCTTTGCAAGAAGACTTTGTAGATTATCGAACTGCTTCGAACTCTTCGTCTCTTTGATATGTACCACACCAAGATCTCTAAGGCTTTGCAAAAAGCCTTCATACTCTCTGTGATATATCAAAAAAAGGTACTTCTGCATTCTTTCAATCATAGCTGTGCCTCCTTTTCCTTACGTTCACGTTCTTCTATATTGGCACGCATGATCTTCTGGGAAGACTTAGAGAGACTCTCCTCATCCTCAAGATAACGTTTGATCTTGCGAATTGCATCTCGATACCCAGGGATCTGTACTTTCTCAAAAAGATTCACTTTTTGAGTCGTTTTCTTACGCGCATACTCTAGGAATTCTAGTTTAAGACCTAAGAACTCAGCCTCGATACCGGTAGTAGCGAGGACCTTGAGTAACTCTAATCCTTCTGAAAACCACGAAGGGGAATTGAACAAACTAAATGGCTTCACCTCAAAGTCTATCTGATCCAAAACGGGAACAATAACCCCTGCAATCTTCTTGGTCGATAGTTTGACATCCTTAACGGATATAAGCTCTGGATTAAACTCATTCCAAAGCCCTACCATATGCTGGTAGCTGGAGATACCATCTTCTAGCTTCTGTTCCAATTTCACCACTTCGTCCTTCGTCTTCTTCACTTCAAGGCGCAGCGCACTCTCCTTACTTTTGATTGTAGGAAGGGTACGCACTCGCATCTTGAGCTGCTTCTCCTGCTGATGGAGCGAAGTTTTATTGTATTGAAACTTTATAGCCATGACTATCTAATTATCAGGCATTTTTGTTACCAACCCAATACTTCTCAACGAGAGACTGTTTGATATTTACCTCCGTCTGAGTAAAGTGCTTCCCGAAAAGATTCCAAGCAATATCAAGCATTTCTGTTGTATCAACATTAACGTCAATAGCAAGGAGTTGGCGAGAATAGTCATCAGCAAAGGCAAGGGAACGGTTGTCATAATCTGTAAGATCAAAACCATTTTCCATCTTGGTCTGAGCATTAGCCGCATCCGAAAATAGTCGTACCGCAGCATTCATTACCTGAGGGTGGTCTTCTCGAGTTTTCTTACCGATAACCAATTGTTTCAAACGAGAGAGTGAACGGAATGGGTCAATGATCACCTTACCTACGTTGCTATCTCGACGAAGGTACAACTGACCCTCCGTAATATACCCTGTATTATCAGGAACGGCATGAGTAATATCACCGCCACTCAACGTCGTCACAGCAATAATCGTGATAGAACCTCCATCGGGGAATTGTACAGCCTTCTCATAGATCTTTGCTAGATCTGAGTAAATCGAACCTGGCATAGAGTCCTTTGAAGGAATCTGATCCATACGGTTAGACACAATTGCCAAAGCATCGGCGTAGTTGGTCATGTCGGTGAGGAGGACAAGCACCTTTTCGTTTTTCTCTACCGCGAAGTACTCTGCAGCCGTTAGAGCCATATCTGGGATCAGAAGACGCTCTACGGATGGGTCTTCGGTCGTATTGATAAAACTTACAATACGATCCAATGCTCCGGCATTACTAAATGTGTTCTTAAAGAACAAATAGTCATCGTTAGTCATACCCATACCTCCAAGAATGATCTTATCACTCTTAGCGCGCATGGCCACCATAGCCATTACCTCATTAAAGGGTTGGTCAGGGTCTGTGAAAAATGGGATCTTTTGTCCTGTCACCAAGGTATTGTTAAGGTCAATACCAGCAATACCCGTGGCAATAAGTTCTGAAGGTTGCTTACGACGCACGGGATTCACCGAAGGACCACCGATCTCGACTTCGCGACCTTCGGGTTGAGCCCCACCATCGATGGGAAGACCATAAGCGTTAAAGAAGCGTCCTGCAAGCTGTTCGCTCACCTTGAGTGTTGGAGCTTTACCGAGGAATACAACCTCCGCATTCGTAGGAATACCTTCAGTCCCCTCAAATACCTGCAAAGTAACTTCATCGCCAATTATCTTTACAACCTGAGCCATACGCCCATGTATTGTAGCCAACTCGTCATTACCAACACCTGTCGCATTGAGCATACAGGTCGCCTTGGTAACATTCGAAATTTTCGTATATATCTTTTTGAAAGCCTGTGTTGCCATACTTTTATTATCTCTCTACAAGTTCTTTTTTACAACCACTAAAATTACTTGCCTTCTTTGACGATCATTTCTTCACATTGTGCCTGATACTTCTTGAAGTCCTCACTCTCAAACTCGGAATAGTTCATCTGCTTGAGCACATTGATGAGGTTCTTAAAGAAGACGGTTACTTGATTGAAGTCGTCAAAATCAAACTCTGTATGACAAATCTTCGTTACAAGATCGAGCATATACTTCTGACGTACAAGAGGAGAGTTACAGTCAATATCATCGAATGCGTCTTGCTGAAGGATCACAAAGTCTATCAGCTCAGCTTTCCAGAAAATCACATGATACACCACAGGCACTCCGTCATCACCAAGAATATTGATCTGTTCGGAAATTTCCTTTCCTCGTTGCAAACGCATCTTGACCTCATTAACCTTTTCAAGCCAATCAGGTGCAATGTGTTGAGATATATACTCTTGGAACTCGGGATATTCGAGATATTTAGAGTAACTATCAATAGGATTCACAGCCGGGTAACGCTTACGGTCAGCACGTTCCTGCTCGAGGGCATAGAAACAGCGAGCCACCTTCTTTGTATTTTCAGTTACAGGTTCTTTAAGGTTACCCCCTGCAGGGGACACGGTACCTATAAATGTTACAGACCCCGTCTTGCCATTTTTGAGGTAAACGAATCCCGAGCGAGCATAAAAGTTTGCAACAATTGCTGAAAGCTCCATAGGGAATGCATCGGGTCCAGGCAACTCTTCAAGGCGGTTCGACATTTCACGAAGAGCTTGAGCCCAACGAGAGGTGGAGTCTGCCATCAGTAGTACACGAAGACCCATCGTACGGTAATACTCTGCAATAGTCATTGCCGTATACACAGATGCTTCACGAGCAGCAACAGGCATGTTAGAGGTATTAGCGATAATAATTGTACGCTCCATCAGTTTACGTCCCGTGTGAGCATCTACGAGTTCAGGGAACTCTGCAAATATTTCCACAACCTCATTAGCACGCTCACCACAAGCAGCCATGATCACGATATCAGCTTCGGCTTGCTTAGAAATAGCGTGCTGCAAAACAGTCTTACCCGTACCGAAAGGTCCAGGAATAAACCCCGTACCACCCTCTACAATGGGGTTCAAGGTATCAAGAGTACGTACCCCTGTTTCTAGGAGTTTGAATGGACGTGGTTTCTCTGCATAACAAGGGATAGCCTTTTTTACAGGCCACTTCTGAATCATCGTCACAGAGTGTTTTTCCCCATTCTTATCTTCCAAAACAGCCATCTCCTCATCTGCACGATATTTACCTGCAGACTTTAGGCTGACTATCTTATACTGACCTTCAAAAACAAAGGGTACCATGATCTTGTGAGGTTGATAGTTTTCATCAACTTCCCCAAGCCAATCTCCGGCTTCTACAATATCGCCAACCTTTGCTAAGGGCTTGTAATCCCAAAGTTTATCCTGTTCAAGAGGATAGGTATAGGTTCCTCGTTGGAGGAAAATCCCATCCATTTTGTCGAGGTCATTTTGCAGACCATCAAAGTTTTTGGAAAGAAGACCAGGACCCAATGTTACCTCAAGCATATGCCCTGCAAACTCAGCAACATCACCAACCTTCATTCCACGAGTACTCTCAAACACCTGCACAAACACCTTTGCACCGATGATCTTGATTACCTCACTCATCAGGTGAGTTTCACCCACCGTGATAAAGCAAATTTCGTTTTGAGAAACAGGTCCATCTACCTCCACTGTTACAAGGTTGGACACAATCCCCTTAACAATTCCTTTTGTCATGGATATATTATTTCTTTTGATTTCTCTTAAACTCATTCAGAGAGTTATTACTCTCTTTTTTGAGCGTTGCTACAATGGATCGGAAGGTCTCCTCTCCTGTTTTTTCATTAAGTTCTGTCCAGCGTTCTATAATGCGGAGTTGCAAGTAATAAGCCAGGATAGACTCTACATTAAAAGTACGATCAAGCACTCGATCCTCTAACCAATTCCATTTAAGAACATCAAGCATCCGTTCTCTTCGAGTAATATCCGTTTCATTTTGCACAGAAGTCAAAGCGGAAATATAGGGCATCTCCTCTTCCGATATACCAAAATGAGTTGTAGTAGCCCCGGAAGTACGAAGCTTTTCCTCAACCTCAGAGGCTCCAACAATATACTCTTCAGGATTCCAACCAAAATTGCGACTGGTGAAAGCGGCAAATACATTTTTCACATCTAGATTGAGTCGAGACCACTCTGCCACAAACTTATTTTTAGAGGCAAGAGCAAACTCCGAGTAGTAGAAATCTGCTAACTTATCTTCTAGATGAACAGGCCAAGTGCGTTTCTCTTGATCATCATTATCGTCATCCTCCTCTTGCTTCTCTACGACAAAAGTCTCTAGAAAGGAAACCATATATTGGGGAAGACCATGCTTGGGGACTCTCGTTCCTTTTTTGAGTGCAGAAAGTACACTCTCAACATCCCCATAGGAGAACATTTGAGGCTGTACAGCATCTTCTAAAGCTCTTTCAGCATCCTCTAGATACTTGATGAGGAATCTATTTTCCTCTTCCCATCGGAGGATTTCCAGTAACCTCCAATCGCCCGAGGTCAGGACTTCTCGGAGTTCCTCTATGAAAGACTGGGAAGAGAATGGAAGTTTTCTATCATCTACACCAATATTGGGTAACCCCGATATTGTGGCGTAATATTTTGCCATAACAATTATTGGAATAGCAATTCTACAAGACGAGGACGCAAGAACCCTTGGAAGAACACCTTAAGATCTTCTTCTCCAAATTGAATCTTATAAGAGCCATCTGCGGGTTTCAGTACGAAGTTCGTAGCCAAACCGGCGACTTCTTTGATTTCGATACCACCGTCAAGAAGGTTCTTAGCATTAGCCGTAAAATACTCTTCCAAACTTCTGGCATCGGCAGTCTCTATTACAACATCTGATCCGGGAGTCCAATTTTCTACAACTCTTCGGATTACCTCACGCATAAAGTTAGGATCCTCTACGGTGGCCTTCACATTATTCTGGACAACTTTGTCCGTAATGCAATTAGTCACGGCACCTTTCAATGCCTCCAGCGTTTGGGCTGCATAAAGTTTGAGTTCAGACTCTGTGTTTTTCTTAAGCTCCCCTGCTCTTTTTTCAGCATCTTGAATGATCCGTTCTGCTTCCAACTTGGCTTGACTGATCATTTCATCACTTCTAGATTGAGCATCGGCAACGAGTCTGTCAGCTTCTAGCTTACCTTTTTCAACTCCTTCATTGAAAATCTTATCGGTTAGTTCCCGAATCTTAGCATCCATATTTTATCTATGTTATAATTTGTATTCCCTTTTACAATTAAAATGACCAGCCCCCATCCTTCTTGAAAGGAGGTACAGGAGATATAATTACCAAGTCCCGGGCAAAGGTACAATAAAACCTTGATTCAAAAGCTTATTTCGCAGTAATCGGATCATGAATAAAACCTATTCTTATTTAACAAAAAAGAAGTAATACAACTTATTTCACGTACTTAATGTAATCCCCATAGCCACTTTCTTCCATTTTAGCCAATGGAATAAAGCGAATTGCTGAACTATTGATACAGTAGCGCTCGCCACCCAACTCCTTCGGACCATCTTCAAATACGTGTCCGAGGTGGCTGTCCGAGGACTTACTGCGAACCTCGACACGAACCATCCCATGTGAACGATCTGTACGCTCTACCACTAAATTTTCAGATATGGGACGAGCGAAAGCAGGCCACCCACAAGCACTCTCAAACTTATCTGAAGACACAAACAAAGGGGTACCGTCCACGACATCCACATAAATTCCCTTCTCAAAATGATTGAAATAAGCATTTTGGAATGGAGGCTCTGTACCATTTTCTTGCGTTACGAAAAACTGCATGGGAGTTAAAGTCTTCCGCAAGGCATCCTTATCCACATACCGTTTAGCATGAGCTTGCACGATCTTATGCTTCCCAATGTGGCAGTACCCCGCTGGATTTTTACGCAAGTAGTTTTGGTGATAGGGCTCTGCTGGATAAAAGTTTTCCAGCGGAATACACTCTACGGCAATAGGTTTATCATACTGATGCGACAACGAATCAAGCATCTCTTTCGCTACCAATTCATCCTCTATCGTTGTATAATAGATCCCCGTTCTGTATTGCCGCCCTACATCGTGACCTTGACGATTTACAGAGGTCGGATCGATAACCTCAAAATAAAGTTGTAAAATAAATTTGAGCGGAGACTTCGTAGCATCGTATTGAATGCGAATAGTCTCGGCATAATCTGTATCGGTATCCTCATAACGAGGGTTGGGACGCATACTATTGGCATACCCAACCTCTGTTTCTTGTACACCATAGACTCCCTCAAAATAACTCTGCATACCCCAAAAGCATCCTCCTGCAAGATAAATGGTCTTGATAGAATCTTGGGATGGGGTAACTTGGTGCATATCGGCTGTTAAGGTTTGATTTACGATCATCATAGCAATATTTGTTAATGTGAAAATTTAGTGAGGTAGTATTGAATAAATGGATTCGAACCAAAACCCAGGATAACTCTTGGTTACCACAGAAGAATCAGTATATTCCATAGAGGGGAAATAAATACTTGCAATAGACCAAGCCATAGCTATACGATGATCTTCTGCTGTATCTACGAGAATTTTCTTTTGTGGATCTATCGGATGATAAACGCCATTCCACGATAGGCGATTCTCCTCTTCATGAAGATGAAAACCGAGGAGTGCAGCCGTCTTAACCATCTGTTTGATCCGATTGGATTCCTTTGCTCTTAGCCCTGCAATACCTTTCATAACAAACGGTTGTCTACGCATAAGTGCCGTTACGACCAGGGTTGGTATCAGATCTGGTGTTTCGGCCAAGTGTTCTGGAGTATAACAAACCAAACGTTGTACTTCGAGAGGCATCAGTTCGAGACCTCCTCCCTCCAAAAATCGAGTTTTAACACCAAGCGGTCTCATGAGTCCGACAATAGCACGATCCCCTTGCTTATCAGAGGCTTTTAGGTGAGGGATAATAATCGGCTTCCGAGCAACGGAACACCAACCAAAAGCGTACGACGCGGCACTCCAGTCATACTCCAGATCGTGAGCCATAGCCATGATCGCTTCAGGGCTGTAAGGAATAGGCTTCACAACCACACCCTCCTGAGTGTTAAACCATTGGGATCCAGCCTCTCTCATCATGGAAAGCGTTAAGTCTATATAGGGTCGACTATTGCGATCTTGTGGCAAGAGAGGAATTCCGAAAGAGGTCGAAAAGTAGGGAGCTATCATCAAAAGAGCACTAATATATTGGCTACTTTCAGCCTCAAAATCTTCGGATAAAATACCTCCCTGCAATTTTTTTTGGGGAGGATAGATCGTTAAAGGGGTATGTTCATTCTTAGGGGTCCACTCTCCATCTATATGAGCACCTAACAATCTCAACTGCTCAATCAATGGGAGCAGAGGTCTATTTTTTAGGCGTTCGGTTCCCGTTATTTGCAATGGTTTACTCGTCAGTACCGATGCCAATGCCGTAACAAAGCGCAAGACAGTACCTGCAGCGCCCACATTGACAATGGGAAGGGCATCACACAAGGGAGCTTGAATCTCCTGAAGGACTTGATGCATGATGTGTATATCATCTGCACAATCTTCCCAATTGTATCGTTGGATTATAATCTGACTAACTTGGGGTAAAACTCCAGCTAGGGATGCCATAATCAACAAGCGGTTGGCATTACTCTTCGCTATAGGTAAATGCTTTAGCTGTTCCATAAAGAATCATTCAAATTAAAGTTAAGGTATATGGGGTATTTGTTAGGGGGCTATCTGTAATCTATATAATCGGGCATAAGCCCCATTTTGAGCCAAAAGATCTTCATGGGTTCCTTGCTCTACAATCGTACCCTGATCCAATACGCAGATAAGATCTGCATGCACGATGGTCGAAAGGCGATGCGCAATAACGATGGTTGTACGATCTTGTAACAGATGCTCTATGGCCTCCTGTACCAGTCGTTCGCTCTCATTATCTAGAGCTGAGGTCGCTTCATCAAAGATCAATATCTGAGGATTTTTGAGGATGGCTCGAGCAATGCTGAGACGCTGCCTCTCACCTCCACTTAATTTGTTACCTCGATCCCCAATATTTGTGTTATAGCCATCAGGGAGTCGTTCGATAAAGTGATGCGCATTAGCGATAGAGGCTGCATCATACACCTCTTGAGAATCTACCGAAGAAGGGGTAAAAGCGATGTTATTGTAAACAGTATCGTTAAAAAGGATCGGTTCTTGATTGACATATCCGATCAAACGCCTCAAATCTAGAAGTGCCACTTCGCGAATATCAATACCATCGATCAGGATACGTCCCTCTGTTACATCCCAATAACGAGCAACAAGATCAACAAGAGTACTCTTGCCCGACCCGGAGCTACCGACAAGAGCAACAGTCTGCCCCTTTTGGATCTTGAGATTTAGATGATGAAGTATAGTCTTATCCTCTCTGTACCCAAACGAGACATTTTCCAAACAGATTGACTCCTTAAAATGCAATGGTTTGCATTCCTTGGGATCCCTTATAGGATTCTCTACATTCAAGATCCGCTCAATTCGTTCCACGGAAGCAAGCCCCTTTTGAACTGAGTAGACTGCCCGACTCAAATCTTTGGCCGGATTGATAATATTGTAAAATATGATCAGATAGTAGATGAATACGGGAGCTGTAATAACACTACTCCCATCCAAGATCAAGCTCCCTCCATACCACAATATAATTGCAATTGTAAGAGTGCCCAGCAGTTCACTTACAGGATGTGCTAACTGCTGACGACGATAAACGTGCGAAACTAGTTTTCGATACTCCTCATTGGACTTGTGAAAACGTGTTTTTATCTTATCCTCAGCAAGAAAGGCCTTGATCACTCGAAGACCTCCGAGAGTCTCTTCCACTTGCGACATGAGCCCGCCCCAAAGATTTTGACTCTCCAAACTCTGTCTTTTAAGCTTTTTCCCAATAAATCCCATGATATACCCCGCAGGAGGCAATACAATCAAGACGAATAGGGTGAGCTGCCAACTCAAAAGCAACAGTGCCGTGAGATATATCATGATCAGGATGGGATTCTTGATGATCACCTCTAAAGAATCAACAATCGTCGCCTCCACATCTGTTACGTCTCCCGATATACGAGCCAAAATATCCCCTTTGTGCTCTTCACTCATGAAAGAAAGAGGGAGCTCTGTAATCTTATCATTCAGAAGATTGCGTACATCACGTACGACACCCGTTCGAACGGGGATTAAAAGCCATAACCCCAAGTAGTTTATGGACACTCTGGCAAGAGTCATTCCGACAAGGTAAAGGCAGAGTACTAACAGCGTAACACTAGCCCCATAAGAGGAGATCAATTGCTCTACATAAAAACTAAAGTTATTCATCAGAGCTGCTCCCCAATCCTCAAGGGAGGAGAATCCCTGAAAAGAAATCTCACTGAGGGGCTTATAAGTGTGTTGCCCCTCCTCCATTCCAAACAAGATGCGCAAAATCGGCATGATGAATGAAAAAGAAAGAAGATTGAGCACCGTAGCTATTACATTAGCCCCGATACTCAATCCTAAATAGTGTTTATAAGGAGCTATATACCTCCTAATTACTGATCGGTAAGATGCCATTCAGATATTTACTTCAACACAAAAGTAGGAATACGAGAGCGTAAACAGCGAAAAGAAAACTATCAAGCCGATCCAATACACCACCATGACCGGGAATGAGATGACCGGAATCTTTGACTTTAGCCTGACGCTTTAACACAGACTCAAAAAGGTCTCCCAATGACCCTAAAACAGCGATCGCTAGCGCAAGGATGGCCATGAATAGGGATTGGCCTACTCGCGTATTTTCAAGATTCATTAAGTAAGCACTCCCGATCTCCTGTGCATAGTAACCCATAAGACCTCCTATCACAACGGACAAGAGCAAGCCTCCAATAAGCCCCTCCACACTCTTTTTGGGAGAGACGGCAGGATATAGTTTGTGTCTTCCCAAAAGAGAACCAACAAGGTACGCACTCGTATCATTAACCCAGAGGATGATAAAGATAAAGAGCACGAAAAAAGCTCCTACATGTTGAATATAGAATAGAGAGAGGACAACGGGCAATGTTATGTACAACTGCCCTAACAAAACACTCCCGATAGAGCGAACGGCACTTGCATTGATATCAGAGAATATCGTGCGAACAATGACATAGAAGAGGTAAAAGAGATAAAAAATGATCAAACTAAAGCCGATCCTTTGGTTGTTTTCATCTCCGCTATAGAAAAAGAAAAATGCCCACACCATCCCTACGGAAGCCAAAACATCCAAAGTGGTACGAAAAGGGGTTGTTCGATTCTCCTTCGTCAAGAGATTGTACTCTATGATCATCACTCCGGTAAAGAATGAGAAAAGCAGTGTGTAATAAAGTGGATTCTTGCATACCAGCGTGAATACAATCAAGGCCACATAGAGTATCCCCGAGGTTGCTCTCAATATCAAGTTTTTCGCATCTAAGCCCATATAAGATTTTATATCATTAGCAATCTATCTCCATCAAGCATTGAATGGTGGAGGTGTCGCCTCACTACCCTTTTCTCCACGAACATTCTCTTGATCCTCTTCTTGATTTGTTGTAGCCTCATTATGCTCGGAAAGGAGCAACTCATCTGTACGAGAGATCCAGGGACGTTTGCCAAAGATGGACTCCACATCTTCGGTATAAATAACTTCTCGCTCCAATAGGAGTTCATAGAGTGCATGATGCCCCTCTCTTCTTTCAAGGAGTAACGCTTTAGCTCTCTCATACTGCTCTGCGATAATGCGAGCTACCTCCTGATCTATGATTTGTGCCGTCTCGTCACTGTATGGTTTTTGGAATGAGTAGTCTCCACCTTGCTCGTGATAATTCACGTTAGGAAGTTTGTCACTCATACCATAGTAAACAACCATGGCATAGGCTATCTTAGTAACTCTTTCAAGGTCATTGGCAGCACCGGTGGAGATTCTGTTTAAGAAAAGTTCTTCGGCAGCACGTCCACCAAGGAGACTGCAAAGCTCATCAAGCAACACCTGTGTATGGGTTATTTGTCGCTCCTCGGGCATATACCAGGCTGCACCCAAAGCCTTTCCTCGAGGCACGATAGTGACCTTTACAAGCGGATTGCCATATTGCAGATGCCAGCTGATAGTAGCATGCCCTGCCTCATGTATAGCAATACTCTTGCGTTCCTCTTCAGTAACAATCCGATTCTTTTTCTCCAAGCCCCCAATGATGCGATCTACAGCATTCATGAAGTCATCTCTCGTAATAACGCTCTTCTCATTGCGAGCAGCGATCAAAGCAGCTTCATTACACACGTTGGCAATATCCGCTCCCGAGAATCCGGGTGTTTGTCGCGCCAGTTGCTCAATATCGCAATTATCAGCTAAACGAAGCGAACGCATATGGACAGCAAAAATCTCTTTGCGATCATTGATATCAGGTAGATCCACAGCAATTTGTCTGTCAAACCGACCGGCTCGCAACAAAGCACTATCCAAAACATCGACCCTATTGGTAGCAGCCAAGACAATTACACCACTATTGGATCCAAATCCATCCATTTCTGTGAGCAATTGATTGAGCGTACTCTCCCGCTCGTCGTTGCCACCCATATTGGTATTGCGACCACGGGCACGCCCTACGGCATCGATCTCATCAATAAAGACGATACAGGGGGCTTTGCTCTTGGCTTGTGCAAAAAGATCTCGTACACGACTAGCACCTACCCCCACGAACATCTCAACAAAGTCAGACCCTGACATCGAAAAAAAGGGCACATGAGCCTCGCCTGCAACGGCCTTAGCAAGCAGAGTTTTTCCCGTTCCCGGAGGGCCTACGAGTAATGCCCCTTTGGGGATTTTTCCCCCTAGAGCCGTGTATTTGCTCGGATCCTTGAGGAAGTGAACAATCTCCTCAATCTCTTGCTTTGCCTCATGCAATCCTGCAACATCTTTGAATGTCACGTCTATATTGGTCTTGTCATAAAGTTGCGCTTTTGCTTTACCAACGCTGAAGATCCCACCTCCGGGAGCGTTTTTGCCACCTCCATTCATGCGCCTCATGATATAAATCCAAAAAACGATGATCAGGATCATCGGGAGCCAATTGATCAAGAAATAGGAGAGAGAGAACCCCTTATTAACATAGGTTACCTCTGTTTTGAGATCCACTCGCTCACAATAGTCTGCAAACTTATCCACCGAGGGGATATGCGTTATAACAACATACTTCGTGCGTGAAGAGAGCATCGAAAAGTTCGGTTGTTGCATAGAACGAAGCTCCTGTTTGGTAAAAACACGAGACAAACGATCCTCTTTTACAACAGCCTCTGCCTTATTACCATCCCGATGTACGGTAATAGACTCAAAAACCTCTTCCTGAGCAATTCGCTGAAATTCGTTCCAACTCAACTCCTTGTTACCGGTATCGGAAGAACGCATGAAGAATATACCCAAGAGTGATAACGCTACAAGGAGATATATCCAAAGGGGATTGAATCCCATTTTCCGTTTATTTCCACCCGAAGGAGTGGATCCATTGGGGTATTTTGCCATTATTTCCTTTTTCTGTTTATAATCTTATCCTCATAAAAGGATAACAAATATCATGCCAATTTGTTTCGAACTTGCCTAAGGATCCTTAGGAAGTTTCCTCCCAATATGGCCCTAAGATCCGCTTTGTCATAACCTCTACGAAGCAATTCGATCGTAATATTGATCAGATCGTGACTACCTTGACAACCGATAAGTTTGCCATCTCCATCGAAATCAGAACCAATGCCAACGGATTCGACTCCTGCGATCTTTATGATGTGTTCTATGTGATCAACGGCCCGTTGTACCGTAGCCTCATTCTCATCCTCTGCAATAAATCCGGCATAGAGACATACCTGTATCACACCACCTTTAGAGGCAATAGCCTTAATATGTTCGTCACTCAAATTACGAGGATGGGGGCATAGGGCATAGCACGAAGAATGACTGGCTATAACAGGCTGTGTAGATAACTCCAGCACCTCATCCACAGTAGAGGGAGCAGCATGGGATACATCAATTAAGATCCCGAGGCGGTTCATCTCCTGTACAACCTCCCGCCCAAATGGGCTGAGACCTTGATGGCGGTTTTCGCTGCACCGTGCAGAATCACAAATATCGTTATCGCCATTATGACACAATGTGATATAGACCACACCCAAATCGTAATAACGCTTCAGCAAACTCTTATCCAATCCAATGGCATACCCGTTTTCTATGGCAGGAACGATGCAGAGCAACCCTTGCCGAAAGCACTGCTCAATCTCTGTTGCCGAACGAGCGATTGCAGCCTCTTTAGGGTTCTTTGCCACCTGTCTATGGATCTCCTCGAGTTTGTCTAGGGCATACTGCTGCGCAAAAGCACGTTCTTCATCGCTGCAAACGCCTTGAGGGAGATAGGCAGCCATCACTGTAGAGGCAACACCTCCCAACTCCATTTTTTTTAGATCTACCAAAGTATCACCCCAGACAGAGAGGTCTGTATCTGCAGTAAATGTCATAGGGGTATCCGTGTGTGAATCAAGCACAAGGATCTGGTGATGGTACTCCCGTGCCTTGGCGTATAATGTAGCCTCTTGCACAAGAAAGCGGAAGAGCCCCATCATACATTCGCCCTCTTCTTGCCGAACAAGATGCTCGGGATGCCATTGTACTCCTAAAAAACATTTGTGTGGCAGAGCCGTAGCCGCTTCAATAATCCCATCGGAAGATCGAGCTAAGACACTCATTCCCACAGCCAAAGAGCCTATCGCTTGATGATGCAGACTATTGACAAAGAAAGAATCACCCTCGGATAAACCAAGAAGTGTCGCAAGAATGTTTCCACCGGACTCCAAAGTAACGGTATGGCACCCCAACTCCTTATCCATACGAGGGGAATGCTCCAAACAAACATCGGCACACTCCATTGCGATGTCCTGAATCAGCGTTCCACCCATAGCCACGTTGTAGATCTGCAACCCTCTACAGATGCCCAATAGAGGGATATTTCTTTTTGAAGCCTCTAGTACTAAGGCTATTTCGTAACGATCCCTCCAAGGATCTATATGCCCCACTTGGGGAGAAATCTCCTTACCCATCAAGGGAGAAAATAGATCTCCACCTCCCGTAAGCAATAGGCCATCCAAGCGATCAAGGAGCCTACCAAGACCATCAAATGTGCGCAATGTGGGGAGTAAGACAGGAAGCCCTCCCGCTGCCAATATGGCTTGGGAGTAGGCTTCGTTTACGGTATCCTTAGAATCTATTGTGTGACATGTCAAGCCGATCAAAGGCTTGCGTCCACCTCCCGATATGTCTTGAGGGAGACGCTCATATAAGGAACGGAGAGTCGGAGATAAGCTCGTCCAATCCGCAGGACTAAGCGTCGATGCGAGCATACGTTGCGTTATCCTCGATAAATTCGCGACGAGGGGGTACATCCTCTCCCATCAGCATAGAGAACGTTCTATCGGCACTCGCAGCACTCTCTATGGTAATCTGCTTCAGTATGCGATTGTCTGGATTCATCGTCGTATCCCATAACTGCTCTTCCATCATCTCCCCAAGACCTTTGTAGCGTTGGACATGTACCCGATTTTCATTTCCATCAGCATACTTATCAATGAATGCACGACGTTGCTGTTCCGTCCAGCAATAGGCCTGTTCCTTTCCCTTACGGCAGAGGTAAAGAGGGGGAGTTGCCAAATAGACATACCCGTTATCAATGAGAGCACGCATGTTGCGGAAGAAAAATGTGAGGATCAACGTTGCAATATGGCTGCCATCCACATCGGCATCGGTCATGATAATAATTTTGTGATACCTCAGTTTTGACAAATTCAATGCCTTGCTATCTTCTTCAGTCCCAATGGTCACTCCCAAAGCCGTATAGATATTGCGGATTTCTTGGCTATCAAGCACCTTGTGTTGCATAGCCTTCTCCACATTGAGGATTTTACCACGAAGCGGAAGGATTGCTTGATACATACGATCACGCCCCTGTTTAGCCGTACCGCCTGCCGAGTCCCCTTCGACCAAAAAGAGTTCGCACTTGGCAGGATCTTTGCTCGTACAGTCCGCAAGCTTGCCGGGCAATCCACCTGCAGAGAGAGGACTCTTACGAAGCACCAACTTACGGGCATTAGCGGCGGCATGGCGTGCTTGAGCAGCAAGAACAACTTTATCAACGATTGCCTTTGCCTGCTGAGGATGCTCCTCCAAATAGGTTGCCAAAGCCTCACTTACAGCACTTTCCACAAAACCTATCACCTCACTGTTACCGAGTTTTGTCTTGGTCTGCCCTTCAAATTGGGGCTCGGCAACCTTAATGCTGATCACAGCGGTAAGACCTTCACGAAAGTCATCGCCCTCCACATTAACCTTTACCTTGTCCAGGAGCTTAGACTCTGTGGCATATTGTTTGAGTGTACGCGTCAAGGCTCTGCGGAAGCCCGTCAAATGTGTTCCGCCCTCTATCGTATTGATATCATTTACGTACGAATAGACGTTTTCTTGGTAATCCTGATTGTAGGTCATCGCAACCTCAATGGGAACCTCGCCCTTATCGTTTTTTATATGGATCACATCATCCAAGAGATTGACTTTACTCTGGTCAATAAAGTGGACGAACTCTTTAAGCCCCTCTTCGGAATAGAAGACCTCGCTCAGAGGATTACCCTCCTCATCCAAAGCCCTCATATCTGTCAGTGATAAGCGTAACCCTGCATTAAGGAAAGCCAACTCACGCAAACGATGAGCCAAGATCTTAAACTGGTAAGTCGTAACCGTAAAGACCGAATCGTCAGGTGTAAACGTAACGGTAGTACCCGTACGATCGCTCTCACCAATTTCTTTTACAGAGTACAGTGGAACTCCTTTAGAGAACTCTTGCACATAGTGCTTACCACCACGGTACACATCGGCTCTCAGATGGGTCGAAAGGGCATTGACACAAGAAACCCCTACCCCATGTAATCCCCCGGATACTTTGTAAGAGCCTTTGTCAAACTTTCCTCCTGCGTGTAGCACAGTCATAACCACCTCCAAGGCACTGCGTTTTTCCTTAGGGTGCATATCTACGGGGATTCCTCGCCCATTATCTTCCACGGAGATCGAATTGTCGACTCCAATAGTCACTTTTACTTCTGTACAATATCCGGCTAACGCCTCGTCAATAGAGTTATCAACAACCTCATAAACCAAGTGGTGAAGACCCTTTTCACTGATATCACCAATATACATTGCAGGACGCTTACGTACTGCCTCCAGACCTTCTAAGACCTGAATACTACCCGCCGAATACTCTTGTGGATTCGGTATTTTATTTACTTCGTCACTCATCGGTAACTCTTATTTTTCATTTTGAAATCAACCACACTTCCTAATGACAAAGGAGGTAGCGTTTCGTCATTCCATTCCGTCACAAAGATAGCAAGAAAACTTGACATTGCCCCGTCCATATCAATCCTCTACAGTCTCTAAGAAAAAGACGCTGCTATTGAAAACGAAATGAATCATAGGTAAAACCATTTTGACTCCTGCCTGTGAAACAAAAAAGTTTTAGGCAAGACTTCAAAAAGTTGAGGGCAGAGTTTTTTTTACGTTTCACGGAATAACTTCACATCCATTCTCACCTGAAGAACTCGTTTTCACACCTCTCTTTCCTCATCGGTACGTGTCTCAAAATCAGATTCCGGTAGATCAGCCCCCTCCCCCAAAAAAAGTAGTACATCCTCAAACACCAAAGCATACCTCACTGCCTATAAAAGTTTGGCATTCCAATACTTTATTGTACCTTTGCAGTAGGAACCGGTAGAATGATTCATTTTACATCCGGTACGTAGGTGGAGGAAACCATGCGTAACAGCGGTTCCCTCCTTTTTGTCTTTATAGGGATCGTAGCAGATAATGAAGCCAAGACGAATAAGAGGGAGCAGAAATTGAATAGAATTGTCCTAACTCAAAATGAAGAGTACAATAAGAGAGATCGTACAAACCAAACTCGAAGAGATACTAGATCCTCAGGAGGAATTTGTTGTAACCCTTAGCATAAGTGCCCAAAACGACATCATCCTCGTTATAGATAGTCTATCCGGAGTGAGCATTGATCGTTGCATTGCCATCAGCAAAGCCATCGAAAGCGCACTCGATCGAGACAAGGAAGATTTTTCCATTGAAGTGGGATCAGCGAGTCTATCCGAGCCATTCTCTCATAGGCTTCAGTACACCAAACACCTGGGACATCCTATTGTGGTGTTCTTCTCCGATGGAGCTAAGCAAAAAGGAGTGCTCAGTGCTTCGGACGAAGAGGGATTCATACTCCAATACGAAGAGCTTATCCCCTCCTCCGACGGGCGACACAGTAAACGTCGTTACGAGCAACGAGAGCGCAAGATACTCTACTCCGAAACGAAAAAGGTGACCTACGACTTCGAATAAAGTATTTCAAACTTAAAACAAAAGATCAGATCAATCAAATATAAACTATGGCTCAAAAACAAGCACACACGAGCATGACCGAAACTCTCGCGGAGTTTAAGGAACTAAAAAATATCGACAAGGAGACCCTTGTACAGGTCCTAACCGACGCTTTTTTGAGTGTTTTGGCAAAAATGTTTGGAACATCCGAAAACCTCAATGTTATTGTCAGCCCCGAAACGGGAGAGTTGGAAATATTGCGGACCCGCAAGGTGGTAGAGGATGACAGTATACAAAACGAAAATACCGAAATCGGATTGCACGAGGCTTTAGAACACGACTCCCTCGCAGAGATCGGAGGAGAGTATGCAGACTACCTCGACTTCGCCTCTTTCGGTAGGCGTGCCATCCTCAACCTCCGTCAAGCTCTTCAGGGTAAAGTGCTGGAGCTGCAAAAGACTAGCCTAAGCCAAAAGTTCAAAGAAAAGATTGGACAATTGGTATCGGCAGAGGTATATCAAGTGTGGAAACGTGAGGCACTACTCGTGGACGATGAGGGAAATGAGCTACTTCTCCCCAAATCAGAGCAGATCCCTGGAGATTATTTCCGTAAGGGAGAGAGTGTGCATGCCGTGATTGATCACGTAGACGACGAAAACAACAATATAAAAATATACATCTCTCGTACAAGCCCGGAGTTCCTCAAACGACTATTCGAACTCAATGTACCCGAGATCGGAGATGGCCTGATTACCATTAAGAGGGTGGCTCGTATCCCTGGGGAACGAGCTAAGATGGCCGTAGAGTCATACGACGATCGTATTGACCCCGTAGGTGCTTGCGTGGGAATGAACGGGAGTCGTATTCGCAGTATTGTGCGTGAGCTCAAGGGCGAAAACATTGATGTTATGTCCTACACGACTAACTCAAGTCTCTTCGTACAACGGGCCCTAAGTCCTGCCAAGATCACCTCCATCGAGATCCTTCCTGAGGATCTGAAGGCGGAGGTTTATCTAGATCCCGAAGAGGTGCCTATGGCGATCGGGAAAAATGCCTCTAACATAAAATTGGCATCTGCCCTTACAGGGTACAAGATTGAGGTATTCCGCAATATCGAAGAGAGTGATGAGGAGGATATCTTCCTCAACGAATTTAGCGACGAAATCGAAACTTGGATACTCGAAGAGCTCAAAAACATAGGATGCAACACGGCCTTGAGCGTACTCCGTATTCCTCGTGCAGAGCTCTTAACCAAGTCGGACCTCGAAGAAAGTACGATCGACAATGTACTCGAAATCTTGTCATCGGAATTCGATGCCGAAGAATTGGCTCGTATCGGATTCTCTGCCCACAACAATGAGACAGAAAACGAAGAAACTCCAGCAGAATCGCTTCCTTCCGAAACAACAGCTACCGAAGAGGAATAAGCGTCTACGCTAAAACGATAGATTATATTTGAGATTACACACAGAGGATAGAGGAGACAATTAGGATGGAGATTAAACTTTTAGAAGTACAAAAGAAACTGAACATAGGAATGGGTTCTATTAGAACATTCCTCGAAGAGAAAGGGATTGCAAAAAATGCAACCCCCAACACCCCCATTGACAGAAAGACCGCGCTATCTATCATCAACGAGTTTCGTTCCAAAATAGATAAAGAACAAGGAGAGAAACTTCTCGCCCTCTTCGAGACGGAAAGCGGGAAGGGAAGTTCAACGGCTCCCGCGACTGTCGATGCCAAAGAAAAGCTTAGCGCCAAGCAAGATATAGTAGAACCCTACTCTCCATCCAACGTTACCGATCAAACTCCTACTCTAAAAGTATTAGGACACATCGACGAAAGCGGTAAAGCTATCATGAATCAAACTCCTATCGAAATAGGAGTAGAACCCAACACAGCCTCTCCGGAAACTCCTAAAAAGAAGGCGACTACACACGCAACAAAAAGTAGCAATACTCCTCAAGAGAAACCCGCCACAAAAGAAGTGAAAGGTGAATCCTCATCCGCAAAGAAGGCTCAACAAAAAGAAGAAGATCCTAAGAAGGAAGCCTTCAAGCCTCAAGAAGAGACTAAGGAGCTCTCGAAAAAAGTGGATCATCCAAAGGAAAAAGAGACTGTTGCCCCCTCTAGGGAAGTAAAGGAGACATCAAAAGCAGAGGTACTACCCGAGAAAGAACCCCAAGAACAACCCAAGGAGACTGACAACGAACCCACCACTACTGCACCGGAAGTGGCTGATGCGCTCAGTGGCGATAATTCTGAAATCTATCGTCCCTCCAAGCGGAAAGAGATGGGAGTTACCGTTGTGGGCAAGATTGACCTCAGCACGATCAACCCTCCGAAGAAAACGGAAAAGGGTGATCGCAACAAGGGACGACGCAAACGCATTGGATCTCAGGCTGTTGATGTCAAGAGCGAAGCAGCCAAAGGAATTGATCCCGTAAACCCGAACTCTCGTCGTGCTCAAGGAGCCAACAACAAGAGTAGCTCGGGCAACAACCAAGGACAAGGGGCAAATCAGCGCAAACGCCCCAAGAAAGAGAACAACAAACCGGCCGTAGCCAAGAAGGAAATTACGGAAGAGGATGTACAAAAACAGGTAAAGGAGACGCTCGCCCGTCTACAAAGTCAAAACGTTTTTGCCAAGAACGCACGTTCTCGCAAAGACCGAAGAGATGCAGCTCGTCAAGCTAAAGAGGAGGAAAAGAAGATCGGAGAACACGAAAGTCGTGTACTCAAACTCACAGAATACGTTACCGTGAGCAACCTCGCAGACATGATGGATGTACCCGTGAACGATGTTATTGCTACCTGCATGAGCATTGATATGATGGTATCCATCAATATGCGTCTTGATGCAGAAACGATCAAACTCGTGGCTGAAGAGTTCGGTTTTGAAACGGAATTTGTCAGTGCCGATGTCGTGGAGGCAATCCAAGCAACCGAAGAGGTAGATGACGAAAAAGACCTACAACCTCGTGCTCCCATCGTAACCGTGATGGGACACGTTGACCACGGTAAAACCTCCCTTCTTGACAATATCCGTAAGAGTAATGTGATCGCTGGTGAAGCTGGAGGGATTACTCAACATATTGGATCTTACAATGTACAACTCCCTTCAGGAAGAAGGATCACTTTCCTTGACACTCCAGGTCACGAGGCCTTCACCGCCATGCGTGCTCGGGGAGCCCAAGCGACCGATATTGCGATCATCATCATCGCCTGCGACGATAAGGTGATGCCTCAGACCAAAGAGGCTATAAATCATGCCGCAGCCGCAGGCGTCCCCATCGTATTTGCATTCAACAAAATCGATGTACCGGGAGCAGATCCACAAAAGATCAGGGAGCAACTCGCTGGTATGAACTACCTCGTAGAGGATTGGGGTGGAAAATATCAGTGCCAAGAGATTTCAGCAAAAAAAGGAATCGGAGTCTCCGAACTACTCGAAAAGGTACTACTCGAAGCTGATCTATTAGACCTCAAAGCCAACCCCAACCGCCGTGCTCAAGGTCTTATTATCGAATCATCACTAGACAAGGGGCGTGGATATGTATCCAACGTCCTCGTGAATAATGGTACGCTCCGTGTTGGAGATATTATATTGGCCGGTAAGTACTATGGTCGTGTCAAGGCGATGTTTAACGAACGTAACCAGTCTCTCAAGTCCGTTGGCGCAGGCCCCTCGGTACCCGCTACAATCCTGGGATTCAATGGAGCGCCGTCGGCTGGAGATACCTTTAACGTCTTAGAAAGTGAACAAGAGGCGCGTGAAATTGCCAACCGAAGGGAGCAATTACAACGAGAACAAGGCTTCCGAACACAAAAGATGCTCTCTTTGGATGAAATCGGAAGACGTATCTCTGTAGGCAATTTCCAGGAACTCAATTTGATCATCAAGGGGGATGTGGATGGTACGGTCGAGGCTCTCTCCGAGAAATTCCTCAAACTATCTACCGAGGAGATCGGGGTTAATGTAATCCACCGTGCCGTTGGTCAGATCTCAGAATCGGATGTGGTGCTGGCAGCAGCATCCCAAGCCGTGATCATTGGCTTCCAAGTACGCCCCAGTGCTTCTGCTCGCAAAAATGCTGAACAGCAGGGTGTAGAGATCCGTACCTACTCGATCATCTATGATGCCGTTGCGGATGTAAAGAGTGCCATGGAGGGGATGTTGTCTCCCGAAATCAAAGAAGTCATCACAGCCTCTTTGGACGTGCAACAAACATTTACTATTGGGAAAGTGGGTACGATTGCAGGCTGTCTTGTCAAGGAGGGCAAGATCAAACGTACCGACAAGGTACGCGTTATCCGTGATGGTATCGTGATCCACTCCGGAGAATTAGAGTCTCTAAAGCGATTCAAAGATGATGTCAAGGAGGTTGCCTTTGGATTGGATTGCGGTCTTAACATCAAGGGCTATAACGAGCTACTCGAAGGTGACGTGATTGAATCATACGAAGAGATTGAAGTAAAGAAAACCCTCTAATCTCCCTCTGGATTGAACGTGATATAAGACCTACAGCACTACAAAATTCACTATTTCATAGAGATTTGTGTCATGTAGATAAGCAATAGCTACTAGGATTTCCTTAGATCGTACAAAAACGAAATAAGCCATCCTAGTAGCTCCTTTTATCTCCTATAATTACTTTTGAAATTGCATATACAGAGATGAATTGGATAGATCTTGGTATCATTATCATTGTTGGGCTTTGCCTATTTAAAGGATTCAGAAAAGGATTGATCCATCAAGCCGCTTTTCTTTTCGCCATCATCGTAGGCATTGCGATGTCGGGATTTGTAGCAGATTGGTTAGGAAAAATGCTTGCAACACTGCTCGAAATGAAGGAGAAGACAGCCAACTCCGTAGCTGTGGCCCTCTCTTTTTTTGTAATCCTAGGCGTTGTATATCTAGCCAGTTGGCTCATCACTAAATTCCTAAATAAGACTCCTCTTGGGATATTCAACAAGCTCTTCGGAGCAGCTCTTGGAGGGATATTGGCACTTGCAATCCTGGGATATCTGTTTGTTTTTGTGGATTCGATCTTTCTTCCCATCTCCCATGCCAGCAATGTGATTAGCTCTACACTCAACGGAGCCTCTCCTCACACAAAAACACAAAACAACGTCGAAAAAGCAAAAGATATACGGCAGGAATCAACTTTTTACTACCCTGTCAAGACTTTTGTGCCAACTATTCTGGCTCCTCGGCTGTTGCATAAAGAAAGTGAACTGGTAGAAAAGTCCGCTAACGATAAAGAAGAACTAAATGAACAATAATACAGAACCGCTCTCTCCACAACAAGGGGGAGGGCAAGATGATATCCTACAAGAGGTAACCCGGGGAGACTACAAGTATGGGTTTGAAACTCCAATCTCCACAGAAACCATAGGGAGAGGACTAAATGAGGATGTGGTTCGACTTATTTCCGAAAAAAAGGGAGAACCCGAATGGCTTTTGGACTTCAGACTCAAGGCTTATCGTCATTGGCTCACATTGGAGCAACCACAGTGGGCACATCTCTATATCCCGACGATTGATTATCAAGACATCATATACTATGCAGCTCCCAAGCAAACAGTAAGCAAAGAGGATCCCAAAGAGATTGATCCTGAGCTAATGAAAACGTTCGACAAACTAGGTATTCCCCTACACGAACGGCAGATATTAGCGGGGAATACCGCTGTAGATGCAGTAATGGATAGTGTCTCTGTCAAAACGACCTTTAGAGAAAAGCTCTCTGCTTTGGGGATCGTTTTTTGCTCTTTCAGTGAAGCTGTTAGGGAATACCCCGATCTTGTCAAGAAATATCTTGGCAAAGTAGTGGGTTATAGAGACAATTATTTTGCCGCTCTCAACTCAGCCGTTTTCAGTGATGGCTCCTTTGCCTATATACCTAAGGGGGTACGATGCCCCATGGAGCTCTCGACCTACTTCCGCATCAATGCTCGCAATACAGGGCAGTTTGAGCGCACGCTGATCGTCGCGGACGACAATGCCTACGTAAGTTACCTTGAAGGTTGTACTGCTCCGATGAGAGATGAAAATCAGTTACACGCTGCTATTGTGGAGATTATTGCCGAAGAGAATGCCGAAGTCAAGTACTCCACAGTGCAAAACTGGTATCCCGGAGATAAAGATGGTAGAGGTGGAATCTACAACTTCGTAACCAAGCGCGGACTCTGTCGAGGAAATAACTCCAAGATATCCTGGACACAAGTAGAGACAGGATCAGCCATTACCTGGAAATACCCCAGCTGTCTTTTGGTGGGGGACAACTCTGTTGGCGAGTTCTATTCGGTAGCTGTTACCAATAATTACCAGCAAGCTGACACAGGCACTAAGATGATCCATGTAGGAAAAAACACCAGGAGCACCATTGTATCCAAGGGAATTTCAGCGGGATCGAGTCACAATAGCTATCGAGGTCTTGTCAAGATATCCGCTAGTGCTACGGGTAGCCGCAATCACTCCCAGTGCGACAGTCTTCTTTTAAGTGACCATTGTGGGGCACATACCTTCCCCTATGCAGAAGTACTCAATGACACGGCAATTATAGAACATGAGGCCACAACCTCAAAGATCAATGAGGATCAGCTTTTTTATTGCCAACAAAGAGGGATCTCTTCGGAGGAGGCCGTTGCACTAATCGTCAATGGTTATGCTCGCGAAGTGATGAACAAACTTCCCATGGAGTTTGCCGTAGAAGCACAAAAGCTACTCAGTGTAACCCTCGAGGGTTCAGTCGGATAAGGTCCAAAAAAAAGACCCAGATTCATCTATAAACTAGGTATTCAACATGAGCAAGAATCTATTAGAAATAAAAAATTTGCATGCCTCCATCAATGGGAAAGAGATATTAAAAGGGATCTATCTTTCAATTAATGAGGGAGAAATACATGCCATAATGGGACCGAATGGAAGCGGCAAAAGTACCCTCTCGTCAGTCCTTGTCGGGAATCCTGCCTTTGAGGTAACCGAAGGAGAGATCCTATTCAAAGGAGAGAGTATTTTGGGCTTGTCTCCTGAGGAACGCTCACACAAAGGGTTATTCCTCAGCTTTCAGTATCCTGTAGAGATCCCCGGCGTGAGTATGGCAAACTTCATGAAGGCGGCCATCAACGAAAAGCGAAAATCACAAGGGTTGCCTCCGATGCCAGCAGTGGAATTCCTCAGCATGATGAAAGAAAAAAGGGAATTTGTTCAACTGGAGAGCAAGTTATCCAATCGATCTGTTAACGAAGGATTTTCGGGAGGAGAGAAAAAACGAAATGAGATCTTCCAAATGGCAATGTTAGAACCCGCGCTCTCTATCCTCGATGAGACCGATAGTGGTTTGGACATCGATGCACTCCGCATTGTAGCAGAGGGCGTGAACAAACTGCATACCCCCGAGAAGAGCTCTATTGTCATTACCCACTACCAACGTCTTCTAGACTACATCAAACCTCAGTTTGTGCATATCTTATATAATGGTCGTATCGTGAAGGATGGAGGTCCCGAGCTCGCACTAGAGTTGGAAGAGAGAGGCTATGACTGGATCAAAGAACAGAATAATGGTTGATATCCTCTCGCTGTAATATGGAAAATAAAACAACCAACTACCTCGAACTCTTTGACGCCAATAGAGTCACTATAGAGCAAGACTCTATACCTCTGATGAACCGAGTTCGTGAAGCCGCACGTGAGGACTATTGCCGGCATGGGTTGCCCTCTCTCTCGGAGGAGAACTACAATCGTACTGACATACAGGCTCTCTTCGACTACGACTTTGGGATCAATATAAATCGTGTACACTTCCCACTACACGATACAAAGGGCTTCTCTTGCGACGTTAAAGATATGCCCTATATGCAGGGGATCATCTTAAATGAACATTTCGACGAGGAGCTCTCTAGGGGACTGGGGCAGCTACCTCAAGGTGTATACCTCGGAAGCCTAAAAAAGTTTCTTTTGGAAAATCCTCAGAGGGAGGCACAAATGAGCCAAATATATGGTCGATATGCAGAGACGGACATTGATGGTATTGTAGCCCTCAATACCTTATTTGCCCAAGATGCGGTACTCTTATTCATCCCTCAAGGTGTCCGTGTGCAAGATCCGTTACGCCTGATCCAATTGGTACGTGCAGATGTACCAATGCTTCTTTTCCGCCGAGTACTGATTGTACTAGAGGAAGATAGTGCCATTGATCTGCTTGTATGTAACCACACGCTCGACAAGCATAATTTTTTAGTAGACCAAGTCATAGAGATACATGTAGCACAGAATGCCTCTCTCAAACTCTACGATGTAGAGGAGTCCAGCAGTCAGATGAAACATCTATCCACCCTATGTTTACGTCAATATGAGGGAAGCGAAGTTCTTATTAACGGACTTACACTTAATAATGGCGTCACGCGGAATAGCTACTGGACCCGCTTTATGGGGACTCACGCCAAGCTAACTCTAGCAGGACTCGCCATTGGAACGCAAAAGCAACATATCGACAATTTCACCTACATCAGCCACACGTATCCCGACTGCAAGACTCAAGAACTTTTTAAATATGTAATGAATGACGAATCCGTAGGTGCATTCTCGGGGCGGGTTTATGTAGCAGCAAATGCTCAAAAGACCGATGCTCAACAGAGTAATCGGAATCTATTGCTCTCTCCCGATGCTCGTATCTTCTCTAAACCCCAGTTGGAGATCTATGCTGATGATGTCAAATGCAGTCATGGAATGACTACGGGACAACTTGATGATGAGGCTCTCTTTTATATGCAACAACGGGGAATCTCTCTAGAGGAGGCACGTACGTTACTCAGTATAGCTTTTACCGATGATGTGGTAAGCCTTATCGACTTGGAGCCATTACGTGCTTCCATTGTAGATGTCATAGCCTCTCGCTTCAGTGAACAAGAGCTATTGCATTGCAATAAGTGCGGCAAAGTCTGCTTCTAAATCAGGCAAAAAAGTCAATCAACGAATAGGAATAAAAGAATGCTGACCTTCCCCAACGCCAAACTGAATCTGGGGTTACGAATTCTCGGGAAACGGAGCTCGGATGGATATCACGAACTCGAAACCGTCTTTCTACCCATAGCTCTAACAGAAGCCCTTGAGCTCACTCCCAATGGCGATATTCAGCAAGATCGTTGGGATCAACGAGGCCTGGCAATTGATGGGGACCCCAAAAACAACACCGTACTGCGTACTGTACGTATGCTTCGGGAGGAGTACGCTTTTCCATGGCTTGACGTAACCCTGTATAAGAAAATCCCTTTCGGAGCCGGATTAGGGGGAGGCTCTGCTGATGCGGCCTTTGCACTAAAGATGATTAACGAGCGGTTTGCTCTTGGGCTTTCGGAGACAGAAATGGTAGAGAGGATCGCCCCCATTGGCGCAGATTGTCCATTCTTCATCCACAATAAGCCTATGCTCGCCACGGGGATCGGAGAGTTTTTGACTCCCATTGAGATCCCCACAGAGATCAAAAAGTGCCATATTGTACTGATCAAGCCTCAACTATCAATCTCGACCAAGGAGGCTTATGCACAAATAACCTGCCATCCGGAGGTCAAGGGAATGCTACCTCGTCTACTCCAAGCTCCGCTTAGCCAATGGAGAGATTTAATCGTGAACGACTTTGAAGAGCCCCTCTTTAGATGCTATCCTCTTCTAGATCAACTAAAAAAAGAGTTGTACGAAGCAGGAGCTTTTTATGCCTCTATGACAGGATCAGGGTCTGCCATTTATGCTTTTTTTAAGGAGCCTATTGCTACAGCTCCACTCCAACAACACAATCCAGATTGCTTTATATGGCAGGGGCACATGCTCTAACCGACTTCTTACCCACTTCAAAAAAGGAGATGGAGGCTCGGGGATGGAGCGAAGCCGACGTGATTATTTTCAGCGGAGATGCCTATGTCGATCACCCCTCCTTTGGAGCAGCTGTCGTAGGGCGTCTACTAGAGAGTTTCGGTCTTCGTGTGGCCATTATACCGCAACCGAACTGGCGCGACGATCTTAGAGATTTCAAGAAACTCGGAAAACCTAAGCTCTTCTTCGGAGTGTCACCCGGAGCCATGGACTCAATGGTCAATAAGTACACAGCAGCCCGACGTATCCGAAGTGAAGATGCCTATACCCCCGATAAGCGAATCGATATGCGTCCCGAATATCCCTCCGTCGTGTACAGTCGAATTCTGAAAGAGATCTATCCTGATGTACCTGTGATCCTCGGAGGTATCGAAGCCTCCCTGCGCCGCTTGGTACACTATGATTATTGGCAGGATAAGTTGCTACCGGGAATGTCGATCCTTAGCCCTGCGGATTTGATTATCTATGGCATGGGAGAATTACCTTTGACGACGCTTGTGAAAAAGATAAAAGACGGAGCAAGTATGGCGGAGCTGCGAAAAATCCTGCAAACCTCCTACGCTATCCATCCGAGGGACTTTATGCCCAAGGAGGATGATCTTACTCTTTTCAGTTACGAAGAGTGCCTCAAAGACAAGAAGAAGCAGGCGATGAACTTTCGACATATTGAAGAAGAAAGTAACAAATACCACGCACGACGCATCGTACAGAAGTGTGGAGATAGGCTCATCGTGGTCAATCCACCCTATCCCCCCATGACCACAGGAGAGATTGATGCCTCATTCGACCTCCCCTACACACGCCTGCCGCATCCTCGCTATCGGGGAAAAACCATTACAGCTTACGACATGATCAAGCACTCTGTCAACCTCCATCGAGGATGCTTTGGCGGATGTGCCTTTTGTACGATCTCGGCACACCAAGGAAAGTTCGTTGCCTCTCGTAGCGAAGCCTCTGTACTTAAAGAGGTACGATCTATTGCGGCTATGGAGGATTTCAAAGGTTATCTAAGCGACGTCGGAGGTCCCTCTGCCAATATGTATCGAATGGAAGGGATTAACAAGGAGCACTGTGCACGATGTGTACGCCCCTCTTGTATATTCCCGGCGATATGTCCCAATTTGAATGCCAATCACAAACCTCTCAATGACCTCTTGGAAAAAATCGATCGAATCCCCGGAATCAAAAAGAGTTTCATTGGCAGTGGCGTTCGTTATGATCTCCTACTCGCCCGGTATAAAACTCCTCAATTCCAAACCGAAGCCCGGAGGTACACAGAGGCTCTTATAGCCCATCACACATCGGGACGCCTCAAGGTCGCTCCCGAGCATACATCTCCACGTGTACTCGAAGTGATGAGGAAACCTCCCTTTGCACTCTTTGAACGCTTCACACACGTCTTCAACGACATCAATAGGAAATATGGGCTCAAGCAACAACTGATCCCCTACTTTATCTCTTCGCATCCCAACTCTCAGGAGTCGGATATGGCAGAACTAGCCGTGCTAACCAAACGACTTAATTTTCATTTGGAGCAGGTACAGGACTTCACACCCACCCCGATGACCTTAGCCACGGAAATCTATTATACGGGATATCATCCCTACACGTTGGAGAAACTCTACTGTGCCATCACGCCGGAGGATAAGCGAAAACAAAAAAGATATTTCTTTTGGTATAAGCCTGAGGAGCGTAAGGAACTGATCTTTGCACTCAAAAAGATGCAACGCCACGACCTCGTAGAGGCTCTTTTTGGAACTCAAATGATGTCACATAAAAGCAACTCACCTAAAAATCCAACAGCAAGACACAAGGACTTTAGATCGAAGAAACGATAAACAACTCTATAACAAGACTCCATTATGAACATCGGTTATTTCTTATGCGGAGGTGTATGCCTCATTCTCGCCCCCCTCGTCTATCGCTATCCCATGCTGATCGCGGGATACAATACAATGCCTAAAAAAGAACAAGAAAAAATTGACGTTAAGCATCTAAAGAAATCTTTGGCAGGCGCACTCATGATCTTTGGCTTTGTTTCGGTACTATTCGGCTTTCTACCCGAAAAGCCCTGGGTGAACTACACCTATCTCGGATTCATCTTAGTTTTTACAATTGTGACACTCTTCTTAGTCTCAAACAAAAGGATGAGAAAGAAATAAACCCTCCAACATTACTCCATAAAAAAGGACTTTATATATGAATACCTTTTTCATCATGGGAGGTATATGCCTCATTCTTGCTCCCCTCATCTATCGCTATCCCATGCTACTCGCAGGCTACAATACGATGCCCAAGAAAGAAAGAGAGAAGATCGACACCAAGCAACTCAAGAGGTCCGCAGCAGGCGGTATCATGGTGTTTGGTATCATTACGGCTTTCTTCGGATTCTTACCCGATATACGTTGGGTACACTATACCTATATCGGATTCAGCCTCATTTTTCTGATTGTGTTTCTCTGCCTCATTTCAACGAAAAAAATGCAGAAGAGGTAAATACTCAAAAATACAGGCCTGCACAATAGAAACTCTTGGGCAACGGTCCTCATTCTCTTGCCCAAGAAATAAAAAACTACAGGCCTGTAGTTTTCTTAGCTTCAAAAGCTATCTTTGTTACAACCTATCCTACTTCCTTAAAACCACAAACGAGAAACGAAGATCCTCACACTCAGGATGAGGGTAAGAGCATTTCATCCGGTTCAAATTATATTCCCTCTCAGAGCTCCTTCGGTTGCCTTTTTGTATGTACCTTTGCCCAAAAGAAGTGTAATACGTGTATATGTACATAGTCAAGGTCTATGCCCAATATGAAGGATAAGATCATTATCATCCCAACCTACAACGAGCGTGAAAATGTAGCAGAGATGATCTCTCAGGTATTCGCTCTAGAGGGAAATTTTGAGATTCTCATTGTTGATGATTCCTCACCCGATGGTACGGCATCTATCGTCAAAGATCTGATGACACAACACCCCGATCGGCTGCATTTACTTGAAAGGGAAGGAAAATTGGGACTTGGGACTGCCTATATCGCGGGATTTAAGTGGTGCCTCTCCGCTGGATATAACTACATATTCGAGATGGATTGCGACTTCAGTCACCCTCTGGAGGCATTGCCTCGACTTTACGATGCTTGCCACAACAAAGGATATGACGTAGCCATTGGCTCCCGATACATCAAGGGAGGGGGTGTTAAGGATTGGCCCAAAGATCGCATTATGATGAGTCGTTGGGCATCCTATTATGTACGTATGATCACTTGGTTGCGGGTACATGATACAACAGCCGGATTTGTCTGCTACAAACGAGAGGTACTTGAAAGCATTGATCTTGAGGCTATCCATTTTAAAGGATATGCCTTTCAGATTGAGATGAAATATGTAGCGGCCTGTTTGGGATTTAAACTAACGGAAGTACCTATTACCTTCGTCAATCGCAAATTAGGCACCTCCAAGATGAGCAGTTCGATCTTCGGAGAAGCCTTTACAGGGGTACTCAAATTAAGATATTGGCACACATTCAAAGGATATCCCCAACGAAAATTGCGATGAAACGACTACTCCATAACGCCCAAATAACGAATGAGGGAAGAACATTCTACGGTTCTATCTTGATAGACCAAGAACGTATCGTTGCCGTTTATTCGGGACTGACTGCGTTGAATGATCTCCCCGAAGAGACACGAGGAGCCCAGCTAGAGTCGTGCGAGGGACTTTGGGTCTTCCCGGGTGTCATCGATGATCAGGTGCATTTCCGAGATCCTGGATTGACCCACAAAGCGGACATCGAGAGTGAGAGTCGGGCTGCCATCGCCGGGGGAGTTACCTCCTTTATGGATATGCCCAACACCAACCCGGCCACCACGAGCTACGATGCGCTTATGTGGAAGCGAGAGCATGCCGAAGAGATTTCTTGGGGCAACTATGCGTTCTTCGTAGGAGGGACCAATAGCAATGCCGAAGAACTATTCAAACTAGATCCTCAACTTATTCCCGGGATTAAACTCTTTTTAGGAGCCTCTACGGGCAATATGTTAGTCGATCGTAGGGATACCATCGAAACTTTTTTTGCAGAAAGTCCACACCTCATAGCCATTCACTCCGAGTCTGAAGAGGTGATCCGTAAAAATAAGGCCGAGTATATTCAACGCTATGGGGAGGATCCCCCTATCACCTATCACCCCTTAATCCGAAGTCATGAAGCCTGCTATCGTTGCACCTCCGAGGCTTTGGATCGTGCAACGAAATATGGTACTCGTCTGCATGTGTTGCACCTAAGTACAGCGCAAGAGGTGGCTCTATTTGATGCCAAAACTGCTCTTGAAGCCAAGAAGATAACAAGTGAAGTCTGCGTACATCATCTCTGGTTTACAGATCAAGATTACACCACTCTGGACACTCGTATCAAATGGAATCCATCCATCAAGACAGTTAACGATCGGGAGGCACTGCGCCATGGACTCGTACAGGGGCAGCTAGACATCGTAGCCACAGACCATGCTCCTCATCTATTGTCTGAGAAGCAAGGAGGTGCACTCAAAGCAGCATCGGGAGGACCACTCATCCAATACTCTCTCCTCGCCATGCTTCAGCTGGCACATCAGGGACTATGGTCCAAGGAGTTGGTTGTCGAAAAGATGTGTCATGCACCGAGCAAACTTTTTGGGATACAAGGGCGAGGGTACATCCGTCCGGGCTACTATGCAGATCTTGTTTTGATTAACCCACAAAAGCAAACAACGGTATCAACAGACACCATTGTCAGCCGTTGTGGATGGTCTCCTTTTGAGCACTGCAGCTTCAGTTGTAGTGTGGAGAGTACCTACGTGAACGGACATCGTGCCTATCACAGAGGGCTATTCATCACAAGACCTTCGGTGAAGCCTTTGCTATTTGTTCGATAATGGCTACTTTTGTAGCGTTATACAAATCTCAAATACATATCGTATTATGGAACAACTCGACTGGTCATCATTGGGTTTCGGTTACCTCAAGACTGACTATAATGTACGTTGCTACTACCGCAACGGTAAATGGGGAGAATTGGAAGTATCTTCCGATGAAACAATCACAATGCACATGGGGGCAACTTGCCTTCACTACGGTCAAGAAGCATTTGAAGGTCTTAAGGCTTTCAAGGGCAAAGATGGAAAGATCCGCATCTTCCGTATGGATGAAAATGCAAAGCGTATGATTCGCTCGGCAGAAGGCGTTGTGATGCAACCCGTACCCCAAGAACTTTTTGAAGAAGCTTGTATCAAAGCCGTGAAGTTGAACGAGCGTTTCGTTCCCCCTTACGAAAGTGGTGCATCCCTCTATATCCGTCCCCTCCTTTTGGGACTTGGTGCTCAGGTAGGAGTAAAACCTGCTCCTGAATATCTGTTCATCGTATTCGTAACTCCCGTGGGTCCTTACTTCAAAGAAGGGTTCAAGCCTACTCCTATGGCTATTATGCGAGGGTATGACCGTGCAGCTCCATTGGGTACCGGTACGATCAAGGTCGGTGGTAACTATGCAGCTGGTATGATCCCTACCGTAATTGCTCACGATAAGGGTTACTCTGCATGCCTTTTCCTTGACGCTAAGGAAAAGAAGTATATCGATGAATGCGGTCCTGCTAACTTTTTCGGCATCAAAAATAATACCTACATCACTCCCGAGTCTACCTCTATCCTACCCTCTATCACCAACAAGAGCTTGATGCAACTTGCAAAAGATATGGGGATGACCGTGGAGCGTCGCCACGTACCCGAAACCGAACTCGCTGAGTTTGAAGAAGCCGGTGCTTGTGGTACTGCGGCTGTGATCAGTCCCATCCTTCGCATCGATGACCTTGACGAAAATAAGAGCTATGTTATCTCCAAGGATGGCAAGCCTGGTAAGCGTTGCGAAGAACTCTACAACCGCCTCCGTGCAATCCAGTATGGCGATATTGCAGATCCCTATGGTTGGGTTACTGTAATTGAGTAATCGATCTCACGTATCGTACCCCTATATAAGAGAGTCTGAGGAGCAAAAAACTCCCGGACTCTCTCTTTTCTTTATAAGCTCAAGTGAAAATCAACGTAGTCCAAGGAGCGTAGAGGAAAAGCACCGCCCTCTTTAAGTTCACAAGAAAGCTATTACCTTTGTCCCCAAAATACGGAAAAGAAATGCAGAAAATCCCGAATCTAGTCATAGTCGAATCCCCAGCAAAGGCCAAAACGATAGAAAAATTTCTGGGTAAAGAATTTCGAGTACTATCTAGTTATGGACACATTCGAGATCTAAAAAAGAGCGGATTAGGTATTGATCTTGAACATCAATTTGCTCCTAATTATATAATAAGTAAAGACAAGAGTGCCGTGGTCCGTGAGCTCAAACAAGCCGCAGACAGTGCCTCCATCGTTTGGTTGGCTTCTGATGAGGACCGTGAGGGGGAGGCCATTGCCTGGCATTTATATGAAGTACTTGAGCGAGAGGGCAAACCGACCAAACGTATTGTATTTCATGAAATCACCCAACAAGCTATTGACCATGCCATAGCGAATCCTAGGGATATTGACCGTAATCTTGTAGATGCTCAGCAGGCTCGTCGAGTATTGGATCGGATTGTGGGGTTTGAGCTCTCACCCGTTTTATGGAAACGAATTAAACCTGCACTCTCCGCAGGGCGTGTACAATCTGTTGCTGTTCGCCTGGTCGTAGATCGTGAGCGAGAGGTACAGCAATTCATATCTTCCTCCTCGTATCGAGTTACGGCTCGTGTTGTAAAAGAGGGCATTTGTAATGAGATGCAGGTTGTAGCAGAGAAGACATTCGACACAGCGGAAGCAGCAAAAGTTTTTCTTACCGACAATCATAATGAGACCCTGGAGGTAACCTCCCTGGTGAGCAAACCGGGGAAACGCTCCCCTTCAGCCCCCTTTACCACTTCCACATTACAGCAGGAGGCTGCTCGCAAACTAGGCTATACCGTAGCCTCTACCATGCGCATCGCTCAAAGGCTATACGAAGCCGGGTATATCACCTACATGAGAACGGACTCTGTAAACCTATCAACATTGGCATTGAACAGTACTGCTAAGGTGATCAAGGAACGGTGGGGAGAAGATTTTTACCAACGTCGTACCTATAAAACCAAAAGCAAGGGGGCACAAGAGGCACACGAAGCCATTCGTCCCACCTACATTGATCGAGAAACGATCTCGGGTACTGCTCAGGAGCAAAAGCTCTATGAAATGATCCGAAAGCGAACACTCGCCTCTCAAATGGCTGATGTGGTCCTCGAGAAGACTACTGCCAAACTAGAGAGTGAAAACACTCGAGAAGTCTTTGTTGCCGAAGGCGAAGTTATTCGCTTTGAGGGATTTTTGAAAGCCTACAACTATACCTCTAAAACGAATGATGAGGAAGAGTCTCTAGAAAGTAGTCACCAACTCCCCGAACTCAAAGAGGGCGAAAAGTTAAAACTCCAGGAGATCGTTGCAACCGAACACCTATCTCACGCACCGGCTCGCTACTCCGAAGCCTCTCTCGTGCGTCGGATGGAAGAATTAGGCATTGGACGCCCCTCTACTTATGCACCAACGATTCAAGTCATACAAGCCAGAGAATACGTGTCTAAAGGCACGAGCAGTGGCAATGAATATCAGTATCAAGATTTTCGTTGTGATGCGCTCCACCCCTCGCCCGAACTCATAATCCGAAAAGAAAGGATAGGCTCCGATAAAGGGAAATTGATTCCTACAGATATTGGGATCGTAGTTAATGACTACCTGGTAGAGAATTTCCCCAAGGTAGTTGATTACAACTTCACCGCAAAAGTCGAAGAGCAATTTGACCACATTGCTGAGGGGAAGCAACTTTGGACTGATGCGATGGATCACTTCTACAAACTCTTTCATCCCCTCGTAGAGACAGCACTGGAAACCTCTGATAACAGATCCCGAGGAGAGCGAGAATTAGGAGTAGACCCTGCTACGGGGAAGAGTGTATCTGTGCGCATCGGACGGTTTGGTCCCTTGGTGCAACTGGGAGAAAACAGCGAAACCGAAAAAGCAACTTTCGCCTCTCTAAGGGAGGGACAATCAATTCAAACCATTACGCTGGAAGAGGCTCTTGATCTCTTCAAACTCCCTCGCATCGTTGGCAGTTTTGAAGAGTCGGAGATCAAGGTTGCAGTGGGACGCTTCGGTCCTTACATCCAGCATCAGGGGAAGTTCGTTTCGATACCAAAACAATTCGATCCCCTGACGATCACTCGAGAAGAGGTTATCGAGCTTATTCAAACGAAACGGGAAGAAGAGGCGAAAGCCGAACTGAAAACGTTTGCAGAAGATCCGACCCTTAGCATACGCATGGGTAGATTTGGAGCCTTCTTAAAACACGGTAAAGACAACTACAAGCTAAGCAAAGAGCAAAAGGAAAAAGCAGAGCAACTCTCCTACAAGGAGTGCCTCGGTATTATGGAAAAGGGTACACCAACGGGAACGAAAAAAGGTAGTACTACGAAAAAGACGACCCGTAAAGCAAAAAAGTAGGGGGAATATGTACAATCGCTATTTCTTGGATATAGCCTTTGATGGGAGTGGCTACTGCGGATGGCAACGCCAACCCAATGGAGTCTCCGTCCAGCAAGTAGTCGAGGATGCTTTGGCGACGCTTTTTCAAAGAGACCTCTCTATCGTTGGGGCAGGTCGCACCGATGCCGGGGTGAATGCCTATTCCCTACCGGCACACGTAGATATACCCAAGGATGCTCATGGAGATCCCTTCCGATGGCGTAAAAGCCTCAATGGGATCCTCCCTCACAACATACATATAAAAGGGATCCATTCTGTACAACCCACCGCCCATGCACGATTTGATGCCACGGCACGGCGCTATCTCTACTTCATAGCCAACGAAAGAGATCCTTTTAATCGGCAATGGGTATTACCGATACGCCCATTCCCTCATATAGAACTGATGAATGAGGCGGCTCAACTGTTGCTCGGGACTCACGACTTCACAAGCTTCAGCCGCCTTCATACCGATACACATACCAACATCTGTACGGTACAAGAGGCTCTTTGGAGTGCTTCTCCCTATCCTGATACTTGGCAATTCAGCATCACAGCCAACCGATTTCTAAGGAATATGGTGCGGGCTATAGTGGGCACTCTACTCCAAGTGGGAAGCAAAAAAATTCCACCCGAGAGTATTCTAGAGATCTTGGATGCCAAAGATCGCACTCAAGCAGGAGCTTCTGTGCGAGGAGAAGCTCTATTTCTCGCCCACGTAGCATACCCCAAAAATATTTATCTATCGAACAAAAACTCCTTGGAGATATCGTAGAATTGTCCGTACACAACAAAAAACTCATTATCTTTGCGTTATCCTCTAGGAGTGTCGGTTATTTTTTAAGCACTCCATTAGGGATATCTTGTAGTATTGGAACGAGATAAGCGATTTCGTTCCGAAAGAGAGATTGTATTCAGAGATAGTATCAGAAACTCTAAATATTGATAGACAGATGAAGAAATCAATTATTGTACTTTCTGCATTGGCTCTTGTAGCATCATTGGGAGCCTGCAAACCAAAAAAGAGTACCTATCGCCAAGTGTACGAAAAGGCTAAGCAACGTGAGATTGCCCAAAATCAATCTTCTTCACAAGCCCCAGATACAAACGAAAGTGACATCATCATTTCAAAACCCGCTCAGAGTTCTGTTCAGATTCGTCGCGAACGCCTCATGGTTTCGGAGGGTGAGGACGCAAATCGCCTAAACCAGTATTGCGTTGTTATCGGCAGTTTTCAGAATAGGACTAATGCTCTATCGCTCAAAGAACGTATGGAGGAAGCTGGCTTCAAGGCCGTACTTGCAGAAAATGAACATGGTATGATCCGTGTTATCGCTGCGAGTTTCTCCAACAGAGAAGATGCCATTTCTAGTAGAGAACAAATTAAAGAACGCTTTGCCCCTCAGTTCCAAGACGCTTGGTTATTAGAACGAGACGCTCGTTAATCCATGGATATAAAGTCCAAGTACCCACTAATCTCGCACAACACCTTTGGTATTAAGGCTACTGCAGATTGGTGGGTATCCTTTCATTCTCTAGAGGATCTTGATCGTCTAGCTCGTGATGAGTATTTTTTGAGTCAGCCCTATTTGGTGATTGGGGAGGGAAGCAATCTCCTGTTCCTAGAGGATTATCATGGGGTAATCATGCATTCCGAGATCAAAGATCTAGAGGTCATTTCTGATATATCACATACTCTCTCCAAAGATGAGATCTTGGTACGGGTGGGTTCCGGTGTCGTATGGGATGACTTTGTTGCATGGTCTTTAGATCAAGGCTTTTATGGTGCAGAAAATTTATCGTGGATCCCGGGGAATATTGGAGCTGCCGCAGTACAAAACATTGGAGCTTACGGTAGCGAGATTGCTCAGTTAGTAGAATCGGTAGAGACTTTTGACCTCGAAACTCGATCATCACGAATCTTCTCACAGGAGGAGTGCCGATACGCTTATCGTTACAGCATCTTCAAAGATCCGAAAGCAAGTCGCTACATCGTTACCCATGTTGTACTGAAGTTGTCGTCAAAGGCAAACGTAAACCTTTCGTACAAGGCATTAAGGGATTATTTGGGCAACAAGAGGGACATTTCTCCCAAAGAGGTACGTGCAGCCGTAATTGCAATTCGTAAAGAGAAATTGCCCGACCCAAAAGAACTTCCCAATGCAGGGAGCTTTTTTATGAACCCTGTGGTGGCTTTGGATGTTTATCAGAAGTTACAAGAGCAATACCCCGAAATGCCTCACTATGAAGCCCCCAACGGCGTAAAACTCTCTGCTGCATGGCTTTTGGATCATGCAGGGCTAAAAGGATACGCCGTAGGCCATGTAGCAACCTACAAGCATCAACCACTGATCTTGGTAAACCGAGGGGAAGCTACGGGTAAAGAGGTTGCTCTGTTTGCTAAAGAGCTCATCGGAAAAGTAAAAGAACATTTCGGAGTAGAGCTACGCCCCGAAGTGCGATATATAGGAAAAGACTGCTAAATCTCCATAAAGTATCATGGCTGAGATCAAGTCGGTTCGGATATTGGGATCCGGAACGAGTACAGGAGTTCCCGAAGTGGGGTGTTATTGTAGCACCTGCCTAAGTCAAGATTCCAAAGACAAACGAACGAGGACTTCTGTTTTGATAGAAACATCGGAAGGGAAAAACATCCTTTTGGATTGCAGCCCTGACTTTCGGGAACAAGCAATCAAAGCCGGTGTTGATCGCTTGGATGCCATTATACTCAGTCATGAGCATTACGATCACATCGCCGGGCTGGATGATCTGCGCACCATTGCGTGGGCTAAGGATCTCCCCATATACGCAGAAAAACGAGTTCTAGATGCCATTCGTAATCGACTACATTACTATTTTGGATCCAATCCTTATCTAGGGACTCCTAGACTCAAACTACAAGAAATCTCCATATCCCCCTTTCGAATAGAGGGATTGGAGGTTATTCCCATACGTGTGTATCACGGCAAACTTCCCATTACGGGCTACCGAATTGGGGATTTCGCATTTCTAACCGATCTCAAGACCATTGAGCAGAACGAGGTAAAAAAACTACGGGGAGTAGATACACTACTCATTAACGGACTTCGTTTTACCAAACCCCACCCTACTCATCAGACGATTGAGGAGGCTGTTGCTCTCAGTCAAGAGGTTAATGCACGCCAATCATTTATCATTCACCTGTCCCATCATGCACCTCAGCAATCGCTATTAGAGACTAAGCTCCCCCATGGAGTGCAGGCTAGCTATGATGGAATGAGATTGGAGCGAATAGGTACCCATCTAGAGCTAGCGACCCGTGAAGAGACCAGTTTCAAGTCATCATCAAGCATTCCTTACAACTTCCGAGATTGCCATGAGATCTGCTATACAGAGGCCTATGCACTCCAAAAAGAATTGTTCCGGAGATCCATTGATCAAAAGAGCAGAGGAGAACGTCCTCTGAATACGCTTCTATTCTGTGAACATGAACCCGTTTTCACCCTTGGGAAGCACGGCAAAGAGAGTAACCTACTCATCTCCGAAGAAATACTTCGTTCCCGAGGAGTAAATCTTCACCACATAGATAGAGGTGGGGATATTACCTATCATGGCCCCGGACAGATCACGGGTTACCCCATCTTCGATCTCGAACAATTCGGCATGGGGATCAAACAATACATCTACACACTGGAGGAGTGCATTATTGACACACTGCGCGTTAATGGCATCCAAGGAGAGCGTTTGGATGGTGCAACGGGCGTTTGGATTGAACCACACACACCTAGAGCTCGTAAGATTTGTGCCATCGGAGTGCATTCGTCTCGCTATGTTACACTTCATGGTTTTGCCCTTAATGTATTCACAGACCTATCTTATTTCTCATGGATCAATCCCTGTGGATTTACCAATAAAGGAGTAACCTCCATGGCTCAAGAGATGGACAAACCAACTACACTCGACTTGGTCAAACAACAACTAGAGGAGGCTTTTCATAGACACTTCTACCAAGCCTACAAAAGAAGATCGTCCATTCAAAAGGGCCTTTTTTGAACTAATGTTAGTGCTATAAAATGGATAAGGAATCAAGAGACTTAGAGGAGGCTCTAACGGCAGCAGAAGCCATTGGAGACGATACGTTACGAAAAAAATCTAAAGGTTTCTCTGTACCCAACTCCTTTACTCAAGGAGAAAGCCAGCAGCACAGTAGATGAGAGCCTCTCGTCAAGGATTCCAAAACGGGACAATTTACAGGAAATGAATTACAACTATAAACAACAAACCATATGAATAAGAAACATCGAATTGCAATTGTAGGCTACGGCAACATAGGTCATTATGCCTTCCAAGCTATAAAATCTTCTCCTGATTTTGAATTAGCAGGGGTCATCCGAAGGGATCCCCATGCCGAGCAACCTGTAGAACTCCAAGGAATACCCGTCGTTCGTTCCATTGATGATTTGAGTGATGTTCATGTAGCATTACTCTGCACCCCGACGCGTTCAGTGGAAAAATTTGCCCTAGAGATCCTTGCAAAAGGCATTGCCACGGTAGACACCTTCGATATTCATAGTGACATCGTAACCCTTCGTCGCTCACTAAACACCACAGCCCAAGCCCATAATACTACGGCAGTCTTATCAGCAGGGTGGGACCCCGGTAGCGACTCCATGGTTAGAACGATCATGGAAGCAATCGTACCCAATGGGATTACCTACACTAACTTTGGCCCTGGTATGAGTATGGGGCACACTGTTGCAGTAAAGGCAATAGAGGGTGTGGAGCGGGCTTTATCTATGACAATCCCCATTGGCACGGGATTGCATCGTCGTATGGTATATATCGAATTAAAACCGGGATATAATGGCGAAGATGTCGCTGAGCGCATCAAAACAGACGATTACTTTGCGCATGACGAGACGCACGTTATGGTTGTGGACAATGTAGATCGACTCATCGATATGGGGCATGGTGTTTCTATGAACCGCAAGGGCGTTTCGGGAGAGACACACAACCAACTCCTCAACTTTGAGATGAAAATCAACAACCCTGCACTAACGGCTCAGGTAATGATCTGCGCAGCTCGAGCAGCTTTAAGGATGCCGGCTGGAGCTTACACCCTGCCCGAGATCGCCCCCGTAGATCTCTTGCCCGGAGATCGCGAGGAGTGGATCAGAAGGCTTTGCTAACAAACTTAGAAATAAACACCGAAGATATGCTAACACTCAATGCGATAACTTGGGATATAGATCCTACCCTATTTACTATTTTTGGACTAGAAGTTCGTTGGTATAGCCTCCTATTTAGTATTGGACTTCTCCTATTAGGACCCTATATAGAGCACCGTATATGGAAGAGAGAGCAACTACCCACCGCTTGGATTGAAAAGCTTTGGTGGTATATTGTTATCAGTACCATTATTGGAGCTAGGCTCGGACATTGCCTTTTTTACGATCCTGGTTACTATCTAGCGAATCCCATAGAGATATTAAAAACATGGGAAGGAGGATTGGCAAGCCACGGAGGAACCATCGGGATTATCATCGCCGTATGGATCTTCTCTCGGCGCGTAACCCATAAGCCTATCATTTGGACATTGGACCGTCTTGCTGTGCCGGTAGGACTTGTTGCCGCTATGATCCGTATTGGCAACCTTATGAATAGCGAGATCTTTGGTGTACCAACGGATCTGCCTTGGGCTATCCGCTTTATCAAATCTCCCGAATATCTAGCCTTAAATACTGATATGGGATGCCACCCCACAGCTATATATGAAGCATTAGCCTATCTCATCGTCTTTGGCATTTGCTGCTGGCTTTATTGGAGGCGAGATGCAGCACGCCGACGTCCGGGACTTATTTTGGGATGGTTCCTCTTTGGAACATTTGCCGCACGACTCGTTATCGAACGACTTAAGTTTGTCCAAGAAGCCTGGGAACTGCGCTGGGTAGAGACCATTGGATTAAACCAAGGTCAAATACTCAGTATCCCCTTCGTTATCGCAGGGATTGCCCTTATCGTGTACGCACTGCGCCGCCCAGCTCTAGAGGTTGCACCTCTACCTGAGAAAAAGAAGTAAGAATAAATCATCATAAATACACTATGATTCCTCAAATAAACATTACCGAATCCATTTACTATGTTGGTGTAAACGATCGCACCAAAGACCTCTTCGAGAGCATGTGGCCCCTACCTCATGGGGTAAGTTATAACTCTTATCTTATTGTTGACGAGAAGATAACTCTTATAGACACTGTGGATATTTGCTACTCCGAACAGTTCTTTCGTCAGATCGAGCGCATCATTGGAGATCGTCCCATAGACTACCTAGTAGTCAATCATATGGAGCCCGACCACAGTGGTTCTATCGGAATGTTACAGCGTCGCTACCCCAACATCAAAATTGTTGGTAACAAGAAAACATTCAATATGTTGCAGGCCTATTATCCCGATTTAAGCGCAGAGTTCATCACCGTAAACGAAGGCGATGTACTGGATACAGGGGGTCGCAAACTCACCTTTATCATGGCACCCATGGTACATTGGCCCGAAGTGATGTTTACCTATGATCCAACGGATGGTGTCCTCTTCTCGGCAGATGCCTTTGGTACCTTCGGTTCTCTAGACTCCCATGTACTTGATCACAAACTCAGTTTGGAGAACTATTATAATGAAATGTACCGCTACTACTCCTGTATAGTAGGCAAATATGGACCTTTCGTACAGAAAGCACTTGCAAAAATGTTGGGGATGAACCTTACGATCAATGCTGTCTGTTCTACTCACGGCCCTGTATGGACGGGCGAGGGCTTTCCTCGAGCTCTAGCCATTTACGACCAACTGAGCAAATACGACACAGCCAAAGGTGCCGTAGTTCTTTACGGAAGTATGTATGGCAATACAACAGTGATGGCCGACATGGTAGCCCGAGGACTTGGAGAAGCAGGAATCAAGGATGTAATTTGTCATGACGTGTCTCGCACCAATCCCTCCTATATCTTACGTGACCTCTTCCGCTATCGCGCCCTTGTTATCGGAAGTCCGACCTACAGCAACGAGATCTATATGCCGATACAAAATGTACTCAATATGATCCGCCTACGCGAAGTAAAAAATCATATCTGCGGTATATTTGGCTCTTGTTCTTGGGCCGGTCAGGCGGTACGCAAGCTAACTCCATTTGCTGAAGAGATGGGCTGGGAGCTCGTGGGAGATCCCATAGAACAGATGGGTGCCCCAAATGAAGGAGACCTGAATAAAGCCTTTGAACTTGGGAAACAAATTGCTCAACGTCTACACGAATTGTACCCCGAAGACTGATCAAATATCGAATAAGACCTACTGCTAAACGATTTGGCTCGTTTTGTAGTAGGTCTCTTTTTTATTTATTCTTCTAGGAGAAATACTATGAGCCGATCCATTCTTATTGGCATACTTATTGCGTTCTCAGTTGGTCTACTGACCTCTTGCAAACAGCAAGGGGGGGAACAAGATGGAGAGAATAAGGATACGCTTGAAGCAACAGGAGATTCTATCTCGCAGATCACCGTAGAATACGCTGAAGGATTCCGAGTAAAATATATTCCCGGCGTGGCTCTCATATCCATTTCGGATCCTCAATCTCCCAAAGAATCGACCCAATATCACTTTGCCTTAATCCAAGATCCAGAAAACTATAATAAGGAGGAGATCCCTGAAGGTTATGTCTCTATCCCCCTGCCCACCCGCAAAGTCGTCTGCATGACAACCCTGCAACTCTCCAACTTCATTGCCCTAGGGGCATTGGATAACATTGTAGGCATTAGCAGCACCCGACACCTATTTAATACCGACATCAAGGCTTTACAGCACTCGGGAAAGATCCAAAAGATCGGCATCGAAGGCAATTTCGATCGGGAAGTGGTAATGGGCATTGATCCTGATATTATACTGATATCACCCTTCAAACGAGGGGGGTACGATGATTTGAAAGAGATTGACATTCCTCTGGTACCACACCTTGGATACAAAGAAAATAGCCCTCTAGGCCAGGCCGAATGGGTTAAATTTGTGGGATTATTACTGGGTAAAGAAAAAGAGGCTAATGCTTACTTCGCTCAAGTTCGAGATGAATATAATCGATGGAAAGAGATCGCAAGCCACGTAACCCACAGACCTACAGTTTTTAGTGGTGATCTCAAGGGAGGAGCTTGGTATGTCGTCGGGGGAAAAAGTTTTCTTGCTCAACTATTTCATGATGCAGGGGCAGATTATTTCCTCAAAGATGATCCCAATACGGGTGGTGTCACTCTGGACTTTGAAACGATCTACAGCCGAGCAGCCGATGTAGACTATTGGCGTATCCTAAGTAGCTTCGATGGCACATTTTCGTACGACGCCCTTTTGGCGCAGGATGAGCGGTATGCAGATTTCAAAGCCTTTAAGGAAAAAGGGGTTATCCACTGCAACCTAAAGACTACGCCCTACTACGAATCGGCCATCATACACCCGGACCTTCTTCTCAAGGACTTTATCAAGGTATTTCACCCCGACTTATTGCCGAACTATTCCCCCACCTACTACCACTTGATGGGGCATTAAATCAGAGGTAACTACAAACTGTACAATTCTCTGTCCTATGAAGCAGCTCTCACTCTCATCCAAAATCATGGCTCTTTTTGGGGGTATTGTGCTATTATTCCTACTAAATCTATCTCTCGGTTCACTCTCTATCCCTGTCAAAGATATCTGGAATATCTGTTTAGGAGATAGAGAAGGTGTTGATCCTATTTGGATCAATATCGTGACCAAATCACGCCTTCCTCAATCCATTACAGCAATCTCCGCAGGAGCAGGACTTGCGGTAAGTGGGCTATTCATGCAAACGGTTTTTAGGAATCCTCTAGCGGGGCCCTCTGTATTAGGAATCAGCTCAGGAGCGAGCCTTGGAGTTGCGTTGGTAGTACTCCTTTCGGGTAGTCTCGGTGGGATTATACTGAGTTCTTTAGGTGTTTTGGGAGAGCTTGCTGTCACACTCGGAGCTACACTCGGAGCCTTATCAGTGATGATCATCATTGCCTATGTATCCCAAAAAGTAAAAGGAAATGTGACACTACTGATCATCGGAGTCATGATCGGGTATGTAGCTAACGCTGTAATTGGAGTACTTAAATACTTCAGTGTAGAGGAGGATATAAAGGCTTATGTCGTATGGGGGCTGGGTAGTTTCTCCCGCATTGGACCCTCACAAGTCCCACTCTTTAGCCTTACGATACTCCTACTTCTCCTATTGAGTATTCTACTCATCAAGACCCTAAACCTGATGCTCTTGGGGGAAAATTATGCTCGTAGCCTCGGACTTAATATCAAGAGGGCACGATTGCTTATCATATCAACCTCTGGGATATTCGTTGCTGTGGTCACTGCTTTTTGTGGGCCTATCATCTTTTTGGGATTGGCTGTTCCACACCTTTGCCGTGCACTATTTCAGACCTCTGACCATCGTATACTGTTACCAACTTCTATACTCGTGGGAGGAGCGATGGCCCTTTTGTGCAACCTCATTGCACGTCTTCCGGGATTAGAGGGAGCTTTGCCCATCAACTCTGTAACGGCACTCATCGGAGCTCCTATTGTTATATCCGTTCTATTCAAAAGGCACCGAGGAGAAATCAAGGAATAGATGATGAAAAATCCTTGCATTACACTGGATCACCTAAGTACAGGCTACCGAGGGCAACGGGAACAACATCTGGTATCCTCTGACCTCTCCGCCTCTCTGTATCAAGGAGAACTAACCTGTTTATTGGGAGCAAATGGAGCGGGTAAATCGACCTTGCTTTATACATTATCAGGATTTATCCCGAGAAGTTCTGGGAAGATTACTCTACTTGGCAAAGAACTTTCGTCCTATAAAACCAATCAACTTGCTCATGTCATTGCTGTTGTGCTAACGGAAAGATGCGATTTACGTAACGTATCCGTGTTTGACATGGTCGCCTTGGGACGAAGCCCTCACACGGGTTTTTGGGGTAAGCTAACAGCAACAGACCAAGAGTTTGTCACAAAGACAATTCGAGACATTGGGATCGAAAACTTGCAAGATCGAATGATGCATACCCTAAGTGATGGGGAGAGACAAAAGGTGATGATCGCCAAAGCCTTAGCACAGGAGACTCCTATTATTTTTTTGGATGAACCTACGGCATTTTTGGACTTTCCCGCTAAGGTAGAAGTAATGCAACTCTTGGCTCGTATAGCCCATACACACAAAAAAAGTATTTTCCTCAGTACGCATGATTTGGAGCTCGCCCTCCGCATTGCAGATAAAGTATGGGTTCTGGAAAAAGGGGTGGGACTCTCCGTTGGAACGCCCGAAGATTTGGCGTTGAATGGCACGCTTCAACGTTTTTTCCAAGGACGAGGAGTACAATTCGACGCGCACACGGGACTTTTTACGCTAGAGGATCATACCACTCGATATATCGCACTCTCGGGTTTGACTGACAATCGTCGAGAAATGGTTGCAAAAGCACTCTCTCGGTATCATATCGGAGTAAAAACTTTCAAAACAGAGCCTAACGATGAAGAACAGATCGAAATCCTCAGTGATCAATTCATCTACCACTCTAAGGGAGAAAAGTACAGAGCCTCTTCCATCGAAAGTCTTCTCAATTACGTCTTGGACTAGAAAAATTATAGGCTTTTGCAGATCGTATTTTATCTACTCTGAAGCCGATCGCATGGGTAATAACCGTTCCATATTGCTCCGCTTAGCCAAGCGATACCCCAAAGCCATAATCTCGGCGGCACTACTTACCTCAAACATCCCATACTTCGTCACTTGAAGCGTCTCTAGAAGGAGATCGCATGCCTCTTTATCCACACGTGCATTTTGACGAAAAACCAGTTGCCAAGAGCGTTCTGCCACACCCCGAATCGTCTTTTTGTAACGTCGGAATGTTTCAGGTCCCAGATTAACACCAATGACCTTATCACATTCCTCCCGAATCACTGTTACAGGGAAGTTACGAAAAAGACCTCCATCCACGTAAGAAATCTTGTCGATGATCACCGGTTGAAAAAGCACAGGAATGCTACACGATGCCACGATGCGCTCGGGTAATGATCCCTCTGAAAAAACCATTTGTACACCATTATCCAAATCGGTGGCAACGATGCGAAGTGGTATCGGAAGCTCCTCCATATTTTGGTGATGCAAGTATGTACGAAGCCGCTCCATGAAATTTTTAGTTGAAAACATCCCTCCACGCTTGGGTAAAAGGGAGGTCATCCCCCGAAAACCGACAGATGAGAATATATCGAAGATCTCTTGAGGAGTGTGACCATCGGCATAGAAAGCTCCCATAATGGCCCCGGCACTAGTACCTGCTATGATATCAGGTTTTAATCCAATCTCATCCATATATTGAAGGACTCCTAAATGAGCAAAACCTTTTATGCTCCCACCACTTAGAGCCAACCCTATTTTATATCGAACCATAATCTTAATGTATAAACTATTTCATCCCTATGGATCATTCTTCCAGGACAATCGGTGGACGATCACCGAGGGACAAAAGTACCAAATTGTATTTTCTCCGACACTAAAGCGTAGGCTAAATCTCCTAAAAAATCGAACCCTAAACTTTTTTTTGTTTTAGGCAGAAAATCAAAAGTTCCCAGGCAGAAATTTCCGATTTCTTGGGCTATACTTTCAGTTTAAGGAACCCATAAACTAAGGGGAGGGGGAAGATCTCCCTCATTGATGTGTAGTAATCGGTGATCTGATTTTAGGGAAAATCCTCAAAACCTATACGTTATCTCAAGGAAAAGGCCTACCTTTGCGAATAGTTTGTAACCGTTGCGTACAGTTCGATCTCGATAACAGAGTACAGAATATGGAAGAGGTCTTGAGAACCAAATCTTTATACTCCAGACTGGGTGCGGTCGGCTAGTCAAGGCGGGTGCAATACCTAAATGTAACGCATTAAAATAGAAAAGCGAAATGTATTTAGATTCAGCAAAGAAGAAAGAAATCTTCGAAAAGCATGGTCAGTCTGCAACAGACACCGGTAGCGTAGAAAGCCAAGTGGCCCTCTTCACTTTCCGTATTGCTCACCTTACAGAGCACCTCAAAAGCAACAAAAAGGACTTTGCTACGGCACGTGCCCTTAAGATGCTCGTTGGTAAGCGTCGTCGTCTCCTTGACTATGTAGCCAAGAAGGACATTGAGCGTTATCGTAAGCTCATTGCCGAACTTGGTATCCGTCGCTAAAACTCCCCCATCAGAGTAAGGAGACGCTTTCACAAGACAGTCTCTCTATGCCTAGGAGATTAGGGATATTGTCACCTCCCACTTCTTGTTCATAGTCCTCTTGTCACAAGTGGATTGCAAGGAGAGAGAGGTGGCTTTTTTTGTCCTTTTGAGTAAAGATTCTGCTTCTCTCACACATTATATCTATATTTGTGGGTGGTGTAGTAGAGAGTTCGACACCTAGTAAATCGGGTATAGCTCTCCACTTGGCCAAGATAAAGCAGTGTATGTAACGACAGCAAATAGAATAAATAAGCCCATAACGTAATAAAAGATGAAAGATTTCTTGAAGATGTTCTTAGCCTCTATGCTGGGATTCATCGTAGCCTCGGTTATACTCACCTGCATCAGTGCATTTCTGTTTGTAGGGGTTATAGCGATTGTAGCCTCTAAAGCTCAAACGAACACAAAAATTCCCAATGAATCTGTTTTGGTTGTCGATCTCTCTACCATCAAGGAGATTGAGAGTGGATCGCCCTTTGATAATTTTCTAGATCCCGAAAAGGAACGCACTTTAACGCTAACAGAAGTCATTCACAGCATTCGTTATGCAGCAGAAAATCCTCATATTGAAGGAATCTATCTGACAAGCTCGACACCCGATGCAGGATTGGCTTCCATCGACGATGTGCGTAACGCGCTCAAAGAATTCAAAGAATCAGGTAAGTTCATCATATCTTATGCCGATCAGTACAGTCAAAAGGGCTATTACCTGGCCTCTGTTGCTGATAAGATCTATCTCAATCCGCAAGGTGCGATAGACCTTGACGGTATGTACGTATCCAACGTATTCTACAAAAACGCTCTAGAAAAATTCGGGGTCTCTATGCAGGTCTTTAAAGTAGGAACCTACAAAGGTGCCGTAGAACCTTTCATCTTGGATAGGCTTAGCGAACCTAACCGTGCCCAGATCACCTCCTTTGCCTCAGAGCTTTGGGACAACATCCTCACAGGCATTGCTCAGGAGCGGAAGCTATCAGTGGATTCACTTCGTGCCATCGTGGATCGTGCCCCTACCTTCTTCCCTCAAGAAGAACTTGTTGCTGCCAAACTCGTTGACAAACTCTGCTATGAACGCGAGGTAATGGACATACTCGAAAATGATTATGGAATAGATCCCGATAATACTGTTAGCCTAGCTCAAGTATATGACAGAGAACATCGTTACGACAATTCGGGAGAGGGTACGGTTAAGGTGCTCTACGCAGAAGGAGAAATCACCTCAGGCGTAGAATATGGTACCATTACCGAAGGCCTTGTGGGACGCTTGCTAGATGTTGCTGATGATGACGATGTAGATGCTGTTGTACTACGCGTAAATTCGCCGGGGGGTAGTAGCTATATATCGGATCAGATTTGGGATGCCGTACACTATACCAAGACGAAAAAGCCCATCGTTGTATCTATGGGCGACTATGCCGCATCAGGAGGGTACTACATATCCTGCGCCTCCAACTATATTTTTGCCGAGCCTTCTACAATTACGGGTTCTATCGGCATCTACGGTCTATTCCCCAACTTTGCGGGTACGGCTCAGAAACTCGCCATTACGGAAGATGGTGTCAAAACCGGGAAATTTGCAGACTTCGGTAATGTGTTCCGCCCTATGACGGACGAAGAGAGAGCTCTCATGCAACGTCATATTGAGCGTGGATATGATACTTTTTTAACCCGTGTTGCAGAGGGTCGAAAACTATCCAAAGCACAAGTGGATAGTGTAGCACAAGGTCGTGTTTGGACGGGTAAACAGGCTCTACAACGTCACCTCGTAGACGCACTGGGTAATTTGGATGATGCTATTGCCAAAGCCTCGCAACTTGCAGGGCTCGAAACGCCTAAAGTATGGTACGAGTCGGCCCGCCAAGATAAATTCTCAAACCTCATGGATCGCTATCTATCTCAGGGTTCAGAGAGGGTGGCTAATACGATCCTTACCGAAGAAGAAATCGAAACATTGAAAAAAGCAAGACTACTGCGGAGCACAACGGGAGTACAAGCCCGTATGCTCTACGATATTCAATTCTAAAAGACAATCGTAAGCGAGGGGAGGAAGAGCTCGGAGAAATGAGCCCTCCCTCCCGGGATTTTAGACTAGAGATTCTTTACCAAAAGGTCTGACTCCCTTAGAGTCCTCTCCCCTGATTACTATCCTCCGGATCAAAAAGAGTACAATGAAAGCAACCGGCATATCCCCTTGGCTTAGTCCACTAGCGCACCTCTATGGTGTGGGGGTACATTTGCGTAATTGGTTGTACGACAAAGAGATCCTATCCAGCAAATCTTACCCAATCCCAACGATATGCGTTGGAAACTTGGCGGTAGGGGGAACAGGAAAAACGCCCATGGTGGAGTACCTCTTGGAAATGCTCCAAAGCGAATATCGAGTTGCCGTAGTCAGTCGTGGCTACAAGCGAAAGACCAAAGGGTTAATCCATGCCACAAATCACTCTACGGCTCAAGAGATTGGAGATGAACCCAAACAAATCCTAGAGAAATATCCCTCTACAACTTTGGTCATAGAAGGGAATAGGAGGCGTGCCATAGAGTATATCTTATCTCTTCCCCAGGAGAGTCGGCCTCATGTGATTTTGCTGGATGATGGCTATCAGCACCGCCAACTCAAAGCCTCCCTATACCTACTTCTTACCGATTATGAACATCCCTTTACCGAGGATCGCCTGCTCCCCGCAGGGAGATTGCGCGAACCCACTAAGGGACGCTTGCGTGCCGATGCCGTAATTGTGACGCGTTGTCCTCAAGATATGCAGCCGATTACTCGGCGTATCATGGAGCGACAGTTGTCTTTATATCCTCATCAGGCGGTCTTTTTCTCCAGTATCCTGTATGGAGATTTTGTACCTCTATACCCAAGTGATCAAAGAGAGCCTCCTCCCTCCATGTGGCCTTCACGCAATAGCCGTATCCTTGCTGTTGCAGGGATTGCCCGACCGGAGCAATTCTTCAGCGAACTAAAGGGACGTTTCAAGGAGGTCGTAGAATGTAGATTCCACGATCACCACGCTTTTTCTCAGTCAGATATAGATAAGATGGAGTCGCGGTTACACACCACAAGTGACTACCTCATTCTCACAGAAAAGGATGCCGTACGCCTAAAGGACAGCACTCTTGCACTATCTGAAACCCTTCGCAAACGCATTTTTTATTTACCGATCCGTCCACTCTTTTTAGGCTCCGGAGCCGAACGACTCAAACAACTTATTCACACAACGATACAGAAGTATCCCACCAGATAATCACCAACTTCACATACAAACAAAAGAGAATTATGCCAACTCCAATTTCCGAATTGGGTGAGTTTGCTTTGATTGAACGACTGACCCAACAACATAAGACCACCCAAGCCTCTACCCTCAAAGGGGTAGGTGATGATGCTGCTGTATTACAAACTCCCGAAGGGCAGTCACAAGTGATCACAACCGATCTTCTCCTAGAGGGGATACACTTTGACCTCACCTATGTTCCTTTGAAGCATCTCGGCTATAAAGCAGTAATGGTCAATCTGTCGGATGTATTCGCCATGAATGCCCAACCTACCCAGATCACTGTATCGATCGGAATCTCTTCCAAATTTTCCGTAGAGCAAATAGATGAATTTTATGAGGGGGTCTATCTCGCAGCATCCCGATTTGGTGTAGATGTCGTGGGGGGAGATACCAGTGCATCTCTGAATGGATTGGTCATTAGTATTACAGCGATAGGATATGCTCCTAAGGAGGATATTGTATACCGTAGCGGAGCTAAACCCACTGACCTCATCTGTGTTTCGGGTAATTTGGGTGCAGCCTACATGGGACTTATGCTCCTAGAACGTGAGAAGCGAGTATTTGAGGCCGATCCCACTCCCTACTTCTCACCGGACTTTGATGGTAGAGAATACCTAATTGAACGACAACTAAAGCCCGAAGCTCGAGGTGATGTAATCGCCGTATTACGGGGCCACGGTATTCGTCCGACCGCCATGCTTGATATATCCGATGGGCTTTCAAGCGAATTGCTCCACCTTGCTAAAGCTAGTGGTGTGGGTATTCGTCTCTACGAAGAGCGCATCCCTATAGATCATGAGACCCATTCGGCGGCTTCGGATCTCCACCTATCACCCTTTGGAGTGGCTCTCAATGGGGGAGAAGATTATGAACTACTCTTTACCATACCCCTATCATATGCCGACGAAATCAATAAGATCGCGGGGATTCAGATTATAGGACATACAACTGAAGCCGAAGAAGGTACAATCATGATTACCTGTGATGGATCGCTCGTACCCATCGAAGCACAAGGTTGGAACGCTCAAAAGAAATTATCGGAGCAACAGTAATGGAAGAAAAAAATACTCCCAAGAGATTGGGATTTTTCGCGCATTCTCTAAAAGCTGTCGGTGAGTATAGCCTACTGATGAAGCAGGTATTTCGTCGACCTGCTCGCTGGAGTATGTTCTTTAAGCAACTAGTACATGAGATTGCTAAGATTGGGTTAGATTCGCTTTTGATCGTTATAATCATTTCCTTTTTTATCGGGACGGTCATAACCATTCAACTTGCAATCAATATCAGTTCGCCCATGATCCCTCGCTTCACAATCGGATACTCCACTCGAGAGATCATATTATTGGAGTTTTCATCCTCGATTATGTGTCTAATCCTTGCAGGAAAAATCGGATCGAGCATTGCATCCGAATTGGGGACCATGAGAGTAACCGAACAGATTGATGCTCTAGAGGTCATGGGGATCAATTCGGCGAATTTCTTAATCCTACCTAAAATAATTGGCCTACTTCTCTTCATTCCTATACTCTCCATTATCAGTATGGCAACGGCCATTGGCGGAGGGTTTCTTGCCACCTTCGTGACATCGACCCTATCGGCAGAGGACTTTGAATATGGAATGCAACTCTTCTTTAAACCCTCTAACGTGCTCTACTCCATCATAAAGAGCCTTGTATACGCCTTTATTATCACCTCAGGGTCAAGCTATTTTGGATATTATGTAAGAGGAGGAGCCTTGGGGGTGGGTGTGGCAAGTACCAATGCCGTAGTAACAAGTAGCGTTCTAATCCTCCTCGCTGATGTATTACTAACCAACTTACTCCTTATCTAAGTATGATCGAAGTACACAATCTTGTGAAAGAATTTGAGGATAAAACAGTACTGAAAGGGGTATCTGCCAACTTCAAAAGCGCAACGGTCAACCTGATTATCGGCAGGAGTGGAGCAGGTAAAACGATTTTTCTCAAATCGCTCATAGGGCTCGTAACTCCAACAAGCGGTGAAATCCTATTTGACGGAGAGGATGTACTCCACTTCGATAAGGACCAACAAAAGCAACTCTACCAAAAGATGGGAGTAATCTTCCAAGGGTCTGCTCTTTTTGACAATATGACCGTTTTGGAGAATGTACAGTTTCCTTTGGATATGTTTATGCGCAAACCGCTCAAGATCAGGAGGAGTATTGCCCAAGAGTATGTCAAGAAGGTCGGCTTGTCCGATGCGATGAACAAATATCCCTCCGCCATCAGTGGGGGAATGATGAAGCGTGCTGCTATCGCTCGTGCGCTAGTAACTCATCCCAAATATCTATTTTGTGATGAACCCAATTCGGGGCTAGATCCAAAGACAGGGGGGCAAATTGATCAACTGATCATGAGCCTGACAAAGGAATTTGGTGTAACAACCATCATCAACACGCATGACATGAACTCCGTGCACAACATTGGAGAGCACATCTTATTCCTCCACCACGGAGAAAAGAATTGGGAGGGGAGCTCCGCCGAAATAGAATGCATGGGTACTCCTGAGCTGAGGAGATTCATCATATAAATACCCTCTTCACCTTATTTGATACACAGATTCCAACCCTTTGGGATTCCCCTCAATACCCTATTTTTGTCTACCTTTGCATCCAAATAAAACAGATCAATCAGTATAAACTGTACTTATGGCAAAAGAGATAAAGGAACTTACTCCTCGTAGCGAAAATTACTCACAATGGTATCAAGACCTAGTAACCAAGGCAGATCTTGCGGAGAACTCTGCCGTACGAGGGTGCATGGTCATCAAACCCTATGGCTACGCTATATGGGAAAAGATGCAGGCAGAATTGGATCGAAGATTCAAGGAGACAGGACACGTTAATGCCTACTTTCCTCTGTTCATACCCAAGAGCTATCTAAGTCGAGAAGCTGATCACGTTGAGGGGTTTGCCAAAGAGTGTGCCGTAGTAACACACTACCGACTCAAAAACAGTCCGGACGGCAGTGGTGTCGTTGTAGATCCAGAAGCCAAGTTAGAAGAAGAGCTCATCGTGCGCCCCACCTCCGAAACGATCATTTGGAGTACCTATAAAAACTGGATACAAAGCTATCGAGACCTCCCCATTCTCTGCAACCAGTGGGCCAATGTAGTGCGTTGGGAAATGCGTACCCGACTATTCCTCCGTACAGCCGAGTTCCTTTGGCAAGAGGGACATACAGCTCACGCCACGCGTGAGGAAGCCGTTGCCGAAGCTGAGAAGATGTTAGAGGTATATGCCGACTTTGCCGAGAAAGTATTAGCAGTGCCCGTTGTCCGTGGAGTAAAAAGCGAAACAGAACGCTTCGCAGGGGCTGTAGACACCTATACGATTGAAGCGTTGATGCAAGATGGGAAGGCTCTCCAGTCAGGGACTTCGCACTTCCTGGGACAAAATTTTGCCAAGGCCTTTGATGTACAATTCCTTAATAAAGAGGGACAGAGAGAACTCGTTTGGGCTACCTCTTGGGGCGTTTCTACTCGATTGATGGGGGCTCTCATCATGTCCCACTCCGATGATAACGGATTAGTACTGCCTCCTTCATTAGCACCTCTTCAGGTGGTTATTGTACCTATTTACAAGACAGAAGAGCACCTTGATGCCATCCGCAATAAGATCAAGCCTCTTATCCAAGAACTCAGGACACGTGGCATAAGTGTAAAGCTGGATGACAACGATAATAAAAAACCCGGATGGAAGTTTGCAGAGTATGAACTCAAAGGGGTACCTGTACGCCTAGCCCTCGGAGCAAGAGATTTGGAACAAGGAACCGTAGAGGTTGCTCGCCGTGATACTCTTACCAAGGAAACGGTTAGCTTCGAAGGCATTGCAGACTATATTGCTTCACTATTGGAGGATATCCAGAAGAATATCTACAATAAGGCTCTCGCCTTCCGTGAAGCAAGCACCCGTACAGTCGATAGCTACGAAGAATTTAAGATAGAAATCGAGAAGGGTGGCTTTATCCTAGCACACTGGGACGGAACGCCTGAGACTGAAGCGCTGATCAAGGAAGAGACCAAGGCAACGATCCGTTGCGTACCCCTTGATGGAGATCCGACTCCCGGGGTATGTATGGTCACTGGTAAGCCCTCCAAGCAACGCGTTTTATTTGCAAGAGCTTACTAAAAGGTTCATATACAAAATTAAAGAGAGCCTTAGGAGTATGACTAACGCAAGAGTTGTACCCTAAGGTTTTTCGTGTTCTTATTTAGGTCTAAAAATGTCTTTTACAACCCAACATAATAGTATAAAAAATGGGCTTATTGTACTCTCGGGAGGACTTGACAGTACAACCCTCTTGTATGACCACCGCGAGGAGATCGCCCTAGCCGTCACTTTTGACTATGGGTCTAAGCACAACCATAATGAAATCCCCTGTGCACAGTTTCATTGCCGGTGTTTAGGTATTGAGCACTTAATCATCCCCTTGAGCTTTATGGGGCAGTACTTCCGTAGTGACCTACTACTGTCTGGGGGAGAGATCCCCACCGGTACGTACAACGAAGAGAATATGCAAGCCACGGTGGTACCCTTCCGCAACGGTATTATGCTCAGTATTGCCGCAGGACTAGCCGAAAGCAGAAATCTCAAACGCATCTTTATCGCCAATCATTTTGGAGACCATACTATCTATCCCGATTGCAGAGCTTCCTTTATAGAGCCGATGCAACTGGCAATGCGATCGGGGACTTCTAATCAAGTAGAACTGATCGCCCCCTACACCCAATTATCAAAAGATCAGATCGTGGCCCTTGGGGCTTCTCTCGGTATTGACTATGCCTCCACATGGAGTTGTTATCAAGGTGGGGAGGTACAGTGCGGTATATGTGCTACGTGCCAAGAGCGCAAGGAGGCTTTTTCTCAAGCTGGGATTATAGATCCGACTACATATCTACAATAATTGCAAAAAGTCTAAGATTCATGGAAGTAGCCCCCATACAGATACCTGACCCCGATAATATCGAGATGCATTACCTCCTGCAACTAATACAGGAGACCAAGCGCAATATATTCCTCACAGGTCGAGCAGGAACCGGTAAGAGTACCTTACTCCGCTACGTCAGCTCCCATACTTCAAAGGAGCACGTGATATTAGCACCTACGGGTATATCGGCTCTCAACGCCGGGGGGCAAACAATCCATTCCTTTTTTCGCCTACCGTTTAGTCCTATACCACCTACGGACAAGGAGCTTCTGCGTAATTCTCTCAAAAAGATCCGCAAGGAACAACGCAAACTCATCAATAAATTGGAGCTGATTATCATAGACGAGGTCTCCATGGTGCGAGCCGATGTTATTGATGCTATCGACTATCTGTTGCGTGTGATTAGGGGACTTATGTCCGTCCCTTTCGGGGGAGTCCAAATGCTTTTTGTCGGTGATCTTTTTCAGTTAGAACCCGTTGTTACACGAGGGGAGATGGATATTATAAGCCGATTCTATAAAACATCTTTTTTCTACGGAGCTGTGGCATTTGATACAGAGCAGCCTTTGCTCATAGAGTTGAGCAAAGTGTATCGGCAAACAGACAAAGAGTTTGTTTCTATTCTAGACCGTATCCGCACAGGAGTTACTACAAACGAAGATGTGGCACTACTTAATGGGCGTAGTACCAATCAAACAACCAAAGAGCCTCATAGTACAGAGTTTAATATAACTCTAACCTCCCGACGCGACAGAGCCATGGCCATTAACGAAGAGGCTCTAGAGCAACTTAATACAGAGGAAGAGCGATTCCAAGGAAGTATTGTAGGAGAATTTCCTGAAAGCACCCTCCCCACAGATCTTTCCCTTTCTCTCAAACGAGGCGCACAGATCATGTTTATTGCCAATGATCCCAACCACGAATGGGTAAACGGATCTCTAGGACGTTATTTGGGATCTAATGAGGAATTTGGATTTCTAGAAATAGAATTAGAGGATGGACGGGAGTGCCAAGTGGAACCCTATACCTGGGAAAATAAACGGTATACACTTGATGAAACAAATAATTCCATAGAGGAAGAGGTCATAGGTAAATTCACCCAATATCCATTGCGTTTAGCCTGGGCTATCACGATACATAAGAGTCAGGGGCTAACTTTCGATAACGCCACCATAGACTTTTCGGATGGAACCTTTGCAGCAGGTCAGGCTTACGTTGCCTTAAGTCGTTGCCGTACGCTAGAGGGTATGAAGTTGGTATGTCCTTTTCAAAAGCATGATGTGATCACCCGCCCGGCCATAATAGAGTACTACCGATCAGTAGCGAATCCCGAACAGCTCAAAAGCTCCCTAAAAACAAGTCGTGCTAATGCGCTCTATCAATCAGCCATAAGCCTACTCAACAAGGGCGATTTATATCAAGCAATCACTCGCTTTGGAGAAGCCCTCAAAGAGGAAAATATCTTTGATAACCCTCGAGCCCAACGATTGCTACTCCACAAACTCTATCAAGTAGAATCGGTGATCGCACAACAAAAGAAGCGATCTTCTCAAACGTCTAAAAGCAAGAAGCAGATTGAACAGCTCTGCCAAGAGTATATCGAAATGGGGGATCAATGTATCCATGAATATGATGATGCCACCTCTGCAATCAAAAACTACGATAAAGCATTAGCTTTAGATCCGCTACAACCTACGGCCATCGCTCATAAAGCCTTTACCTTGCGATCAACCGGGCATATCCAAGAGGCTCTTCAGTTGCTCCAAGAGGCCTACAAAAAACTATTCCGTAACTTAGAGATTGCTGTACAGTTTGCGCTTACTCACTTGGAACTAGGATCGGACAGAGAAGCTTATAAAATACTTAGTAGAGCTGCTACGGAATACCCAACAAACAGAATACTTTTACAACAGCTCGTAGACCTCGCTAAGAGGCTCGATTACAAAGACGAAATGCGTCGATACCAAATCCTGCTAAAAAAATCGGACGAAGAATGCTAATAGTTTCCCAAATATAGGTATCTTTGCAAACGAATTATTTGGGGCATTAGCTCATCTGGCTAGAGCGCGACACTGGCAGTGTCGAGGTGATCGGTTCGAGTCCGATATGCTCCACGAACAACCTTATATATCAACCTGTTACGAAAATTGGACACGATTTTGAACTAGCCTAAGCAATAATATGGTCAAAACAGGGATATACTACTAGTTCTTTATGCGCTTTGCGTATTAGTAAATAATCGAGAGAGTTTCACTCAGTAAAAAATGGGTGCTCGGATAAAACTGTTGCGTTTTCAGACAATAGTACTCCACTTGTTTCTCTTATATTTTTCGACAACATAAAAAATAAAAGGCATCCGCCTGCCCTACTGTCGAAACACTATAAGATGTGTTTGTATTGATCATTACAATCAATACGTAGGAGTACGGATACCTATATAATTTTTTCCTTTATATGCGCTACTTGTGTAGCAACCCTGCACTAAATACAGAGCCTTCTTATAATGTTTCGACGCAACAAAGATAGACATTTTTTCAATCTCAAACGCTACATAGACTCTTCGGCTATTATTTCGCAGGTGGTTTATCCTTCTTCTTAAGAATCTTTCGACAACACAACACAACAAGAACAACAGCCAAAATAATCACAAATACAGCAAGAGGAGTATAGAAGTTGCTACTTACATTGCTTTTCGTTTTCGTCTTTGTAAACGTATTGGTTTCGGCATCAATTGTAGCTTGAATAGAGTTGCTACTATCCTCACTCCGAGCCTCTTCATTCTTCTTGTCTTCTTGTATATTCTTATTTTCTCGAATGTCCTCCATTTCCTCTTCGATAGAGCTGATGTACTGCGCACCGTTATTATCAGGTGGAGAAAAGATAATGGTTTTCTTTTTTCTGCTCTTATCAATGTTTAAGACCTCCTTTTTCTGAGATTTTTCAGAACTTGTAGATGCAATACTGACCTCTTCATTAGAAATTGTTTCGCTCTCTACATGCTCTATTTTACTGCTTTCAACACTGCTCTTATACTTATGCTTTGCACCACAAGAACAAAGAGTAAGGATAAATACAATCAAAAATACAAATCTCTTCATTACTACAACTTCTTAATATCTTCTAGTCGATTAAGCCAGCCTTTAAGAAATCGCTTATTGGCAGGTCTTGAAATTGTTATATCATTCAAAAACTTCTTGCGTGCATCAAACACAGTCTTAAAGAACTTGTCAGGGTCTTGTGCATTGAGAGCTTGTAACGTCTTACTTCCAACGACTCCGTCTTGCTTAACTCCAAGCAAGCGTTGAGGTATAGTAATACCCCATTTACCACTCCCCCAAACCCAATCCACAAGGATATTCGCCACCTTTTGCGACTCTATTTTGTCGGCTCGCCAACGATCCCAATAGTAAGGTTTTAGTACTTTGTTCTTAACATCATCAACAGAGATCATTTTTAAGTCTTGTACGTCAATATCTCCGTCTCCATCTTTGTCATACCCAACACGCCTCCAAGTAGCTATTGTAACACCTTTGTTTGTCGCCCCACCTCGGTCTGCTGGATCATTCACAAATCCACCCTCCCATTTCAAAATGTATGGTAATAGCACTTCAACTTTGGCCATCTTTATTTTCCTCCTTTTTATTCAGGTACTCCGACACAGCTTTTGCTATTGCGTCTAAGTTATCTCGGTTTGATATGACCTGCCCAGCTAGTGCCGCCACGTTGTCTATTCTTACCTTGTCCTCTGCCTTCTCGTAGATGGATTTAATCTCAATAAGTCCAATGCCAACGCCGCCCAGTAGCGAAATAAATGGGAACAAGGGAATAGAATATTGGTAGTAGGTCTCTAGGTACCACACAGATGACATCTGCATTGCATCTATAATCGTTAGTGCAATCATCATGTTGTAATACCTTACCATCTTGTCAATCGTCCTCTTATAGCCATAGCTTGACCGAGCTACATTGTTCTTTTTCGCCTTTCTCACACCAGCCCAAAGGTCAGCGAGAATTGCGAGTAATACAGTCATGTAGATGCCAAAAAGAATCCACAGAGTTACAAAAATCTTCTCCATTCTAAACAATAAGTTTGCATTAAAATCCTTTCACAAAAATATCTACAAGTATTTTATTGTAAAACACCAATTAGTAAGTAAAACGTAACTTTTACACGCATACATCAAACTCGCAAAATACCTTTGAGATCAAATCTTTTTTCTCTGAGATTTGTGTATTACGATATTTCGTATTATCTTTGTGGTGTCAATATAAACGACCTAATAAGCAAAAGAGAAAATGAAACTAACAGAAAAAGAAGTGGAACTGATAGAAGCTATCCGGAACTACAAAAGGGCTTACCCAAACGGGCAATTTGAATTGAGGTTATACATAGACATCCTCGTGAGTGAATTAACAGACATCTAATTAAAACCTCCCCTTCGGGGGAGGACTAAAAGATAAGAGAAATGAAGGTTGGAGATACAGTTCGTCTAATAGATTTTTCGTGTTAGGGAGATATTCGAAGATGGATTTATAAATGCAATTGAGATAACAGAAGCATACGATAAAAAAGTTCTATGTAGAGACAGTGCGGATTTTGAATTTGTAGGATAAAAAAAGAAATATGGAAACGGTACAGAAAGTAAATAAAAGCACGATGGAAATCGTCAAAGACATTGCACTAGACATATCATGGCAACAGATAGCAAAGAGATATTTTGGGAAGTCGTCTTCGTGGCTATACAGCAAATTGCACGAAAGAGACTTAAACAAAATAGGCAAACCATTTAAGTTTACCGAAGAAGAAACAGACCAATTGAAAGGTGCTTTGTGCGATTTGGCAAATAGAATACGTCGTGTAGCCGATGAGTTATAAACACTCCAAAGCCCCTCTTCTTGGGCGTTTTTATTGACACTAGCCCCTGTCGTTGGAGTGTACGGCAGGGGCGTTTTCTGTCAGCTCATATACTTTATGATTTATTGTATGCACATTTACATTTAATCTAGCTACCTTTGTCGCGTGACAATTTGGACGAAAGGATGTGTTATGATGATTATTTGTAAGATATGTCGCTTTCTCGCACTTGGATTTAGTACGTTTTCGCTGTCCGTTAGAGGAGCAGCAAAGCCAGCCACAAACGAGACTAAAGAATGGGAAAAGGAATTGTATAACATTGGCGGAGGGATGGCTGCTGACAAGCGAAATCTTCTCGAAGATAGAGCAAAGATCGGAGTAGACTTGCGCCATGCGTTCAATAAATCTGTGCATGGCTAAAAGACAGTTACACCAATCGTCTAGTAATGTTGCAACGCCCAACGGCGTTGGACGAGTTGATGAGCAAAACATAACAATAGATGACAATTGCTTGCCTTCTCCGCAGGAATTGGAGGCATACAAGCGATTAGATCCTAATTTACTCCCATTCTTCATGGACATAGCTCGAAAGGAGCAAGAGCATAGACACAAAACAGATGATGATAAAGTAAAGCTCGTTGGATTTGTTGAGAAAAAACATTTAGGACTAATCGTTTTGGGATGTTTTGTGCAACTATAATCCTTTTCTCGATTGTTTTGTTTGCAGCCTATGCAATGTACCTAGGCCACGAGGTACTCGGGGGTATATTTGGAGGAGGGTCTCTCGTTGGAGTCCTCTCTACACTTGCACAACGCTCCAAAGACTGAGTTCTTCTCTCAGTAAGATCTATTTACATTGATCATGATGAACACTTATTTATATTCTCCGTTTTTGACAATGTATATTTTGTATTTGCTGCTCCCATCATTATTGCAGTATATGTCATAAGTCACTCCTTTATCGAGGAACAAGTTATAATACACAACACCATCTTTTTCGATTCTGTTTCCCGAGAGACCATCTGTTCCCATCGTTGTCGTATTGCCATATCGTAATATAGTCTGCATCGATGGAGAGGTAAATACTTTCCAATGTCTCGCCATACCTCGCTCTATTTCATCGATATTCTGCATTGAATAAATTATGAGCGCACTTGAATCTCTGTGATATTCATTACCTATCTGATACTCACCACTTTTAAGCGTTTTTGTATTGCGCTCGATATACATTGGAGGCATTGAATCCATGCTCTTGTATATCTCATAATCATGCACAGTTACAACATATCCATCAACTCCACCTCCTAATCCAGGGGATGGGATTGTGTGAATTTCTGTGTGGGTATAATCTGTCCATTTCACCGACTTGCTGTAGGTAAACGTTGTAATATCCTGCTCGACAATAGTTTGTATCGTATGATCGATGCTTTGCAGTCTTGTCGTATGTTTGCCGATCTCTGTTGCGGTATGCTCCATTCCTTGATTGATAGAGTTAATCGCAATTTTCTGTACATCAATCCACTGCGCAAGCTGTTCCTGCTTGCCTTGTAGTTCCGTCTGTCTATCTGTTACTACACTTATTTCCTGCCCTAACCTGTGCAAAGCGTCAGTTGTTGCCATGCCGTTACGTATGCGAGCAAGATGCGTGTTGGAACTTGTTATTTTGCTAGCCGTCTGATCTGCGAGTTTCGCCTGCCACTCGGTCGTATTGATCGCGCTTGCAACAGACGCAGCGGTAGGGCTATCGCCTTTGAGGCTCTTCGAGGTCTTACCTGCAACGCTGAGCCTATCGCCCTGCCATTGTATGTTAAGGTCTGCTAGTGTTACACTCTTGCCGTCCGCCCCTTTTAAGTCATCAGGATGGGGGAGGTAGGCACTCGCCTTGTCGCTATCGCTAGTGACTTCTTCGAGTTTGATGTTGTAATACCTTGCTAAGTTTCCACTCGATTTTCCGTGTTCACCTGCATAGCCTACAACGTCCACAATACTATCAATATTGATCGTATCATCAATATTGATGTAGAGACTTGCCCGTGTTTTTGTGCCATTTAGGGTAGTTTTTGTCTCGCGGATAAAACCTCCTGCTGTCGTTACGAGACCGAGCGATACGGCATTTGCGCTCCCCTCTAACAGCTCAAAATCAGCACTCAATACGTACTTTTTGCCCATCTCCAAAAAGGGTTTGATACCCAGTCGCGCGTGTACATTAGCACTCCCCTGCGCTGATGTTGTCCGCTTTTCGGTACCCAAAAATCCTTGCAGGAGATTGGGCCGTACGGGGTCCGCAGGATCGCCTTTAAGTCCTTTTGTGATCGAGACAAACTGAGCGTCTGCTTTGAGGATGTCGCGGATTGTGTCGCGGAATGTACTTGTGTTGAGCTGTTGCACAACCTCCTGTGCCGTTACACTCTCACCGTCCGCACCCTTAAGGTCGTCGATATGAGGGATATACGCAGTAGGCTCGATGGGTTCTCCCTCCTCGGCAAGTTCTACTTTGAGATCGGTAAATTCGACCCAATCCCCATCAATCCAATGATTTTCCTCTCCCGAAAAGGGGTTGGCATAGACTCCACCTCTTACCCATTGTTCTTCGTGATTGGTATTACCAACCGTGTAGTAGCGTCCGCCCTTGCTTTGCAGCTTAGACTCATTGAGCAATTCGGGTCGCGAGGCTCCGACTACTCGCCATGATGCAAGCCTCGTTTTTGTTGATTTTTGTGGGAGGAGCGGTCGGGTGTACATTGTGATACTCCGCCACATTTTACCGCGCTTCGTGATGCGGTAAACCCCCTCTTTGTACGTGACCTCTACACTGTCTGCTGCGTTACCCATGTTGGGGTACAGGGATTCGCCCCTTTTTATGAGGTTGGGCCGTACGGGGGCTGCGTCTTGTCCTGCATCTCCTTTGTCGCCTTTGAGTTCTGCCTTGCGCGCCGTAAACTCTGCCGTAACCTTATCGCCTAGCCGTGTCAAAAACTCAATCTTAGTATCGTTCACAACTTCATTAAGTCGTTGAGCTTCCGAAAGGGCAACTCGTGCAGGTGAATCACTCATCTCTGCCCATCGATACATCCCTGCCCCACTCCCCTTGACAAAGCGGTATATCTTGCCGTTTTCGGTCGCTCCTGCTTTATTTACAAGCCACGTGTCGCCCACGTGTGCCTCGAGCTTTCTGTCTGTACCAGCCTTTCCCCACGAATTGTAAGGCTCGCCGTTAATCTTGGCAATGTCGCTCGCTGCAATATCCCTATTTACAAGATGGGGCACCCCCTCCACTGTCCACGCACTGATTTCATTGTGTACAATAGTCTTTAGGTTATCAAATTCACGATTAACCACATAGCCCTTGAGGTCTTCCGTGAACTTGTCGATAGTCACTCGCCTGTCTAACCCATCCTTTAGCTCCTTGTACTTAGCGGTTGCGTTCGAGGCATCTTCCTTGAGCTCTACTAATCGTGCGATCCTTTCGTCTGCATTAGATAGCTCTTGTAGACGAGAAGAAATACTCATCGCTAGCTCCTTTCTGTCCTCGATCATATGATGTACGCTACCTGTTAACTCTCTGTCTGCCACTATAGACTTTAACCGATCCACCCAGCTTTCATACACTTCTTTTATCCGTCTTTTTCGTGAAAAACTAGCCACATCAACGCTGTATTCTTGAGTTAGTAAGTCTACCTCCGTTTGCTGCACAACAAGTCTAGCACGCCCACTCTGTGGTATGCTACTGTCTACAATCGTGACAACGTCTCCCACATTCACATCGGACACAAATCCATCACAGAAGACTAGGGAATATTCCATTTTTGGGGAGGATACTTCGTTGTAATGAAGCTTGGCACTCGCTAGGAGGGTGTCCCTTGCATCAAGTACTATATTGAATGGGTATTCTATGCCTATGCATTTGAATGTATCACCTATGGCAATGCGGTATGGTGAGCTTTTGTCTACTGATGGGTACTCCAGCTTGAGGTCTTTGTCTACAATCTTATTAATGACAATTTTGCCACCTTCGGCACGCTTTACAGAAAATTCCATTCCCTGTAGCCCTCCTGTCTCGAAGACTATTTTTGCTGTTTCTCCATCCGCTAACTTGGAAAACATGCTCCAAGCAGGTGAATAGAAGGTGCAGGGGTCGTCTGCAATCTCTTTTACCTCTCCTAAGTAGGTGGGCTTTGCCTCCTCATTGATATATACCCCCTCTGATAAGCCATAAATGCGCACTTTCTCGGGGTCTTCGATATAACTATTGGTCGTGTCTTTGTTCGGGAGCGTAAGTCTGTCTCCGGCTTTCTCTGCCCCTTCTTCGCTGCCAAAAGCCCAAAGACGAGTAACTACATTGTCGCTGTCTACTATTTTACGCTCCACAGAAAAAAGAGCGTCCCCAATACGCCATTCAGAGCTTGGTGTAGGGTTATATTCGTATTCACTAGCGAATTTGAGAGTTCGCACTCCGCTCTTTGTGTCCTCGTGTGTCGAGAATACAACATTGAAGGCTTGCGCAATCTTATGCAGGGCTGAAAGGCAATTTTCGCTTCTGTCGAATGAGAGCAGTTTGCCGCCTTTATCCGTTTTAATTACTCCGTCAATCTTCCACGTAACCCCAAGAGTGCGCTTTAGATTTGCGGCTAGTATGTCTGCAAAGTGGTAAAGGTTGCCAAAGCTACCACCTGAATATACCTTGTCAAGAGCCGCTTGTGAGGGGTTTATTGAGGTATCGTAGAGCACTCTACCGAGCTCGTATCGCACACTCTCTAGCTCCACGACGTACTCTATAATATCGTGCCACTCCTTTTTGACCTCTGGGTGGCGATTCATTCTGTAGCGCACCCCTTGATAGTCTATATAACTTGCAATTGGTATCTCAAGAGGTTTTGCACTCTCAATCTGTAGCTCTAGAGTCTCCTCGCCCTGCCATACTCTCTTGCATTTGGCTGCTGTGAGCTCTTGGTTGTCTTGATAGCTAACTAGAGGTATTTCCACTCCATTAGGTGAGTATAGCCTTATTTCCATATCATGATTGTATTAGGTACGTTTATTCGGCTGTCTTCGCTAAGGTCACCTGTTATAATTAGGTAATCCTCCTCGGGGTCGTAGTCGTACAGTACAGATATTGTTTTGTCTTTTGCATCAAGTAGGGCACGTGGAGTAGGTTCTAGAGTTACTCCTCCTTGGGGCTTAAAGTATTCTCTTTTTGACTTGTAAATGCTGAGTTGTAGCCCTAGAGGATTTTCGATTTGCACCCTCATTGCACCTTTCGGCAATTTGTACACTCTTTTGATTGGTTCTGGCTCTACTAAGTCTATAGTAAGACTTGCAGCCATCACTCCTTTGCGCCATCTTACACTTGATAATCCGCTTATCTTTGTGCAATATACCTCGTATTCTAATGGATATTTCGCAGGGGTTACAACCTCAAGACGGAATGTAGCCCCAAAGGAATTACGCTCAAATAGGACATTTTTAAGGGCTGCTGCACGCTCGCTGAACTGTGTAGCACCGTCCCCTATGAGGGTGCACTTGAGGCTTATTTTGCGAGATTCGAAATAAACCTTGGCTCGGTTCATCATTTCTCCATGTCGGTGTAGCTCAATCTGCGTATAACGGTTGCGTTTTGGGGTGAGGGGGTCAAGAAGCCCCACACCCTCATTGACAATAAGCCCCCACTCTCGTGTCTCCCTACCCCTGAACTTATACGTTATCATAGGTCTCTCCTTCATGGTTGATAATCTTGCAGTCTACTCCTTCTGTTGCATTCACCTTTATGTTTCTTCCACCCCATGAGTGGATACGCAGTGTTGAGTATCCATTGGCATTGATTAAGACTTGTGCCCCTCGCTGCACATCTAGGAATAGCGCTACTCCATCCTCTAGTGTTATCTCTGCCTTTGCCTTGTCTGTTGCTATTACATGTGCGCAACCTCCACCGTCATATGATAGTCTGGCACTAGTTGTACCAAGTAAAGCAACTTGTCTTGCATTGTGTAGTTTGACGTCTTTTGTGTTGGCATATATCCCCTCGTCTTTTGCTTCATGTATACGTTTGGCTATGTATTCAGGAGAGGGGAATCTCCGTGCAACGCAGAAGCGGTAGTACTCCCAAAATAGCCCTGCCAGCTCTTTTTTATCTCGTGCAATTGTAATATCGAAAATGCCCTCCACACAGGCTTTCTTGCCATTGAGCATCTCTAGTAGTTCTTCTTTTATAATTCTTGCCATATTCTTACGCCCCGTAGGCTCTTCTGTCGTTTTTTATTGTGCTTAGTTTCTTATCGATACTCACTAGGTATTTTGTGTTGCGCTCTATGGCGGATAGGTGCTGTAGTTGCTCTCGCATTAGCTCTGTAGCTTTCATTTGGTTGATGCGTATAGCGTTCATTTGCCCCTCGATAAGTCCTGCTGTTTTCTCGGTTATGCCTTTTACCGCTCCTTTAAGGGTTGATTCACTCCCCATCTCTTGAGAGATCCCTATTTTGGCAAGAAGGGCTTCAATGGCTTCTTTGCTTTTTACTCCAGCATCTTTTAATTCATCTGCAAACTCTGTAGCTGTATCTACCACTTTTCCTGTGTCTACTCCACCTTTACCATCGCTCCACTTCTTCTCGTAATTCGCAATAATACGCTCTATCTGCTTGCCTAGGATTGTCTGCACAATCATTCTCTTTGCGATGCCTTGTACCACCTTGTCTACCGATTTTCCCCATGCTTCTAGAGCATCTTCGCCTGTTGCGAATGCATCCACAAAGGCATTGCCAAGCTCCTCTGCTATACTCTTAGCACTCCCTCCGATGATCTCATCACGCAGTTTGTCAAGAAACTCAGCTTGCTTTTCTTTGAATCGCTCTGCTTCTTGTTCGTACTCCTCAGCTTTCTCTTCTTCTGGCTTCTTTTTTGCTCGCTCCTCTTCCGCTTTTGCTCGTGCTTCTTTTGCAGACTTCCCAAGATTTGTCACAGCCTCTCGGGCTTTATCGTACTTCTCAGCTCCAAACGCCTTTTCTATAGCTCGCTCTAAACGCGAGTACTCCTCTTCGAGCTTCTTGATATTCTTTCTGTGTTGTTCGATAGCTTTCTCACGCTGCTTGTCGTGCAACTTAAGTAGAGACGCAATAGCGGTAGCTGCCACAAGGGCTGCTTGTACGATAGCAAGTACAACAGTGCCTTTTTCTGCCGTCTTGACTGCTGAGGCTACCGCTAGACTTGTTGAGATTACCGAACCTAGGCTACTGAGAGCAGTAGCCCCCACCTCTCCGATGGCTTCTTTTAGAGGGGCGCAGCTTTCCACAGCATTTTGTACAAATTCGAAGCTCTTAGAGGTCGCTTGCCCAAGATTCTTCCAATCCGCTTTTATTTGTGCTGTACTCTTCTTGTTTTCGTCTGCTCCACTTGCGAATACCGCTTTAAGAGAGCTGCCTAGAGCTGCAAATGGGTTGCGCTCTATAAGTTCTGCCTTTGCCTCGCCTAGCTTATTGCGTATTGCATCAAGGTCTATAGGATTGAACACCCCGGAGAGAGAGGCGAAGCGTGCCTCGATCTCTTGTATTAGTGTATCGATCTGCTCTGTGGCTAATCCGTCTAAGTTGCTAAACAGATTGCTCCATGCATCGGACTTTTGTAGCTCCTCTACCGCAAGAGACGATTGCTTTGTCTCCTCCTCTCGGTTGATACTCGCTACTAATTCTGTGTTTCCTCCTGCGAGCTTCCGTTTCTCTGCATACTCTTCGGCTATGGCTTGCCGCTTCTCTTCGTAAGACTTAAACTCGTTCAATAGAGCTTCGTATTCATTAGCTCTTGCATCTTCACGCTTAATACGAGCGGTTCCCAACTCTGTCGTTAGTATCTTTCGTTGTATGTCGCTGAGTTCCCCTGCAAGAGCCTCTTCTAAGCGCACAATATCCTTTGTGTATCGCTCGTAGTCGGTCTTCTTGTGATTGAGGAAGTTACGGTGCTCCCCTTGTGCTTTCGAGAGGCTAGCAAGAGATTGAGCAAGTAATTGCCTCTCCTCGTTCTCTATCAGTTTTTTCTTCTCTTTATCGATACCATCTCCGCCTAACTCTTTCTTATAAGCATCCTTGATCATTGAGATCTTATCCACAACACCATCCGCAGAAGTAAGGCTTTGTTTAAGATCTCGTCCAAATAGATCTAGTATGCCATCTTGATCTTCCTCAGCGATGCGCTTGTATAGTTCCATAAGGTGTGCCTGCTGTTTTGCAGACAACTTTCCCAAACCCTCTAGTTTTTCTCTCTCCTGCTTGAGGTATTCCAGATAGCTATCTCCTTGTGCCTTTAAGTTAGCCCATCGAGTTTCTCCTTCTTCCCTAGTTTTTTGATCGCTACTAGCCAACAGCTTTTGTGTTTCTAGGTAAGCCTGTTTCCGTTTATCAAGTTGCTCTATATAAGGATCTTTGACGTCTTTTATTGACTTACTTGGCTTATCAAATTCATCAAGAGGTGTGATTCCCCCCTTCTTCATGTAGTACTCCTCGTTTTTGCTCGCTATATAAGAGTTCTCAAGCATTTGCCTCTGTCTTCTCTTCTTTGCATCAATGATTTTAGCGAGATCTTTTTTTTCTTCGTTGTCTACCTCATAAGAGGTGTAAGAATGCATCCCGGAAGTAACACTACCTGATAACGCTTCTTTTTTTACCTTGTCAGGCATCCGGCTGTATTGGTCTTCAAGTGTCATGATATCCCTCACCTCATCCATAGACTTCTCTAGCCATACGGAAGCACGAGCTTTAGCGATTTGCGCATCTATAAAGGCATCTTTATTCTTGATAAGAAGATTTTCAGCATCACGGACGTTTTTGATCGAGACACCAAGTTCTTCGAAGGCTTTCTTGTTGTCTTTGACAAACTTCTCCTTAGCCTTCATATCGTCTCCGAGTTTTTTCCAAGCATGCGACAACTGCTCTACCTTGCCAACAGCCTTATAGCACCCCTCTACTGTAGACTTAGTAAACTCTTCTTGTGCCTTCTTGGCTTCCTTTGCCTTACTTGTAAAGTGAGAAACTAAAGCTATAAGAGTACCAATACCGGCAAGAATCCATCCAAACACAGGTATTGACGAAATAGCCGCTCCAACCGCTCGAATAGCTCCGGCAAGTGTAAAGTTTGCCACGGTTGCTGTTCCTGCGGCCACTGTGCCAACACCCTTGGCCGCAGCATCTGCGGTTTCTGCCCTGACAGCTTCGACAGAAGATGTAGCTACCGCTTTTTTAGCGGCTGCTTCTGCAAGATCCGCACCAGTTGCTATTCGTGTGAGCTTAGTCCAAGTTTTCTTAAGTCCGTTGAGCGTTACAAGACGAAAAGCACTATCCTTATTAAGTGTCTGTGCTACTTGTTGCATCCCCATCGTAACCGCCATAACTGCTTGAACCTTTGCCATAACCCTCTGCAGCTCCTCATTCTCTTCACCAAAGAGAGCCATTGCACCGGTAGCAGCCGAAAATCCACCGGCAAGTCCGGACAAACCTTGCAACACACCCTGAAACTTAGCTTCATCGTTTGCAAGGATCTTTCCTTGCTGTGCTATATCTCCTTGAATATCTTGCAGGCGTCCTAATTCATTCACAAGAGCTTTATATGCTTCACTTTGCTCATCGATTCCTTGGTCGATAAGCAATGCCATTTCTTCTCTTAGTTCACGAATACGCCCTCGCAGAGATTGCTGGGCTTGTGTATTCTTTTCCGTTTCTTGACGCTCCTTCTCTTTTTTTTGCGCAAGCGTCTCAAGCTCATTAGAGGTTTCTCGCACCTCTTGGAGCATCTTTTTTCTTATGACAATCTGCCCCTCAACAGCTTGTATTTCTTCCCTGATCTTTTCAACACCCTTGGAATCTCCCTTGTCGCTTGCAGATTGCAAAGACACACCCAAATCTCTGTATTTTGCTTCAAGTTGTGCTATCTCCGATTCGTGTATTTCGCACGCCTTCCCCATCATACCAAGAGCACTACGGATCTCCTCCGCACTCTTGTTGAAAGCGGCATTCATCTTTGATCCGCACTCCTCTGCAGATGATGAAATACCTAGTATGCTTTTTACAGCCTCATCGATAGCCCTAAGAAGCTGTTCATTGTCGAGAGAAGATTCAAAATAAAGACCACCATCTTGATTTTTCATAATGATATGGAGTTGATATAATTTGCAATTTGTTCGCTCTTGTCGTCTGTCAATACGAGGTTACTATCCTCGTCTTCCTTCTCTGTATGATAGCTTGGGGCATCAAGCATCATCTTCTGTACTGTTGACCAAGCAATGCCGTGCAAGAGGTATGTATAAGTCCATCCGAAATGCTCGCAAATAGCACCACGGTAACCGTACGGACTTCTTAATCCTCTAACCCTTCCTCTATCCGATGTGGCATTGCGGTTCGCTGTGTCTGAATCAATCGAATAGAGTAGATAAAATCCCCTAGGTTCATTGTTGCAATAATAGCCCCAAATAGTTCTACGAGTTTAGATGGTTTGATGTAATGCTCAAATAATGTAGCCAATCGCTCTATACGTACTCGGTCTTCCCTATAAGAAACACCGCCGTTATTGAGAATCTTCTGCTTGTATATCCCCTCTCCGAGGACGGCTATTGCGAGGATACGAGCACAGCGTTTTGCATGTTTCAAAGCCATTGCTTTAGCCTCTTGTATAGTGTCTGCACCACTGTTTTTCAGAGCCTCCTCATCAAGGATTATATCAATAGATTCTCGTGCAATTCGATCAAGAATAGCTAATGTTGGCTCGTGAATTGTAAACTTTCTAGGCTCTAGGATAGACCGAGTTTTCAAGCCATACCACTTCGGACGACTAGGCACTTGTATCATAAATGAATACCCTTCATCAACAAGTCGTGATAATTCATTTTTTTCTAATGAAATCATATCTAACGAAATAAAATGGGAGGGAACTAGACATAGAGACTAGCCCACCTCCCAAAGCACTACAACAATAAAAAATGAAATTACTTTTTAGGGATATAGGCGCGTACAGCACCATCAGCTGAAACAGAAAGAGGTGTTACCTCAAACTCTACAAGAAAAATCCCCTTTGCCGAAAACTCCGCATTGATATGCGCTTCGATTGAAGCATTAGGAATATCAATCCAAAGCCCCTGCTTTGTCTTTACTTGTATTGCCTTTGGCTCTACATCTTCTGTCCCATTAAACTTCCACGTATCAACCTGCGCACTAGGTTCTCCCATCTTTTCAACCTTACCGCCAACGTAAGCTGCGAGGGTCTGAACACTTGCATCCATCAACGAGAAAGTGAGTTTTGGAGTCTTCTTCTCTACGAATCGTATGATGGGGGCAGGATTACCCTCCTCGAAATGCTCTGTAACTTCTCCTGCATCTTGCACAAACTTACAGGTGTCTTTGTATGTCAGACCTATCTTGGTCAAATCCTTTGGCATTACGCCCTCAGGGCTTGCCTTACCTACTAGGATCTCACTAAGACCCAAGGTAACTGTTTCTACTTTTGCCATAATAATCAATCAATCTGTATATTCCACGTTATCCTTATATTCGAATAGTGCTGTTTGACACTACTTTCTTGTAATATAGTTTGACTTTCAGGAGTGAATAGTAGCCCATCTATATTAGCCTCTCGCAATACTTCTAAGACCTTCTTAGTAAGCTCAGCCAAACGCCTATTGTTAGGCTTCAATTGCTCTACCTTGTTGATATTGCACTTCATATCAGCAACATAGATGTTTATATTGCTCGTTGCAAGCTGAGGTAGAGAGTCTTGTGTGGACGCAATTGTATTGACCACAATATCCTCGTCACGAGAGCCGTCAGGTCGGTCGTTTTGATAATAAACGCCACCACTAATCCTTAGCTTCTTATCTGCTATTGACTTCCTCAATAAATCAATAACAATTTCATCAATCTCGAATGACGTTTTCATCGCCTAAACATTTTAACCGCCTCTCTAACATCACGCCTCAACTGCTTGAGCATCTTAGGCAATTCTTGTTGTGACAACTGCTCTGCGCTTGTTATAACATCGCGCCCCCGGCTCTCTACATACAAGGCATAGTTCATACCAGCTGTTACAACGAGGCAAAAGCCAGTAGTCTGTTCTCCAACTTTTTGTGCAAGAGTTTCTCCTGTTTTTACTCCAATGGCACCACTACTTACTTCATTATATGAGGCATGTACAGCAACGCCATCGACAAACACAGCATAACCAATAGAAGAGCGAAGATTGCCGGTTTGGTCTTCAAAACCTTGTTCTTTTGGTATTGATCGAGCATGAGCAACACACATCTCTCCCAAGTATTGCAGAGCCTTGATTTGCTCTTCCTGAACAACAGACAAAAACGCATCAAATCGCTTCTGTATGTCACTATTAGTAAAGCCTGCTTTTATACCCATAACCGTGAATGCAACTGACCTTTGTCGAACTTCAAAACAACCCCATTTATACGAACACTTGAACCATCCTTATTATCAGACACAAAAACGCTTGTACCCTCTTCGATAATCAAAGCCCCCTTGGGTATCTGAATGATAGCCGAATACTTGCGATAAGTACCATCAGCGGTCTGAATCTCCGAACCTCGACCATCGGTTTCCTCCCGACACATAGAAAGAAATACCGTCTTCTGCTCTCCACTAGTCCAAAAACCATTATCATCTTTGACGGATTCAGAGGTTTCTTTGGCAAACAGATAATGAGGATATTGTTTCACCATACGTTCGACTTATTGCGAATTTTAGGGCGAGAAAACAATACATTGTCAAGCCCCAATTCGGTACAAAGGGCACTGTAATAGGCTTTCACAGCATCCATGTTCCAAGAAATTGAGTAACCGCCCTCTGAAACATTCTGTGTAGCCCCCTTTAGGATTAGCGACATTCGCCGATAGGTAGCCTCATCGCACCCTCGTACGTCCGCCTCAGCCTCTCCATCAAGGTTCGATTTCATCAGGACAATGTCAATATCATCTTCTGAAATGTTTAGCCCCGAAAGTGACTTGACTAAGTATTGTTTATTCGTCATCTATCGTCATTCTTGGGTTTGTTCTGTTAACTTTGAGATACGATCTTCAATGGCTTTCAATACAGTAGAACGAGGTTTTTTTGCTTCATTCTCTGCACTGAGATACTCATTAAGGGCATCAACATCAGTAGTCTCATTAACAATCGCAATCAGTTCTGTTGCACCAATCCTAGGTAAATCATCGTTAGACTCATCATTTTCGATCTTGACAAGTCCACGTTCAGCCAACTTTGAGATGCGATCTTCATCGAAACTGACAAGTTCTTCACCGACTTTGTAACGCTTCGAAAAGCAATCACGGTCAGCAAACTCTACTAATACAATTACCTTCTTCATACTTTACTCCTGAACTACTTTGGTGTCAATCTGGAAGATTGATTCAACGTTGCAAATCACAGGAACAACTCGAGCCTGCGAGGATGTGTACTCTGCCACAGAAGGACGATTCTGACGGAAGCGAGAGACAAGAATGTAGTCATCTGCCTTTTGATAAGACACCCCCTCAACCGGATGATTTTCCTCTGCAAGTTTCGCATAAGTGAGTACCCCGACCTCAGTAGATCCCGTAAGAATCACCTTACCGGCACTCCACGGAGAAATGCTCTTACGCTTACCATCACGTTCTACAAGAATTGTACGGTCGATCACGTGGATTGTAATCTTGTACTTAGAATCACGCTTGAGGGCTGCGTTGATCTCTTCAAGAGAGGGGGTGGGCACTACGACACCATTTGCAACTTTAAGAGACCATGCAAAGAAGTCCTTAACCTGCTTAGACGCCACAAATTGATCAAAAGTAGCCTCATCCATATACACCTCTGAAACCGGGAACCCCGCAACTTTTGCTTGCTTGATCATCTTGCGCAAGTCATCAAGAGGTTTGGCATCATTTGCGTTACTCCACACCACCTTAACTCCTGATTTGTTGCTATCAAGATAGCCATAATCAATACGCACACCGGTACCAACATTATCCTTATCATCAAGCATGGTAACTCCCGATGAAAATCCCTCCAAGAAGCAACGCTCCATAAGCTCATAGATACCGATAATCACTCTTGGGGTGTCCTCAAACAACTTCGCCACAATCTCCGCATCAGTTGCCCCGGTGGCTACCATTGTGTCGAGTTCCTGCAATTGTGATTCGTTGAGATACAATTCCATACCACTCTTGACAATATCGCCAGACACCTTACCAATCGAATCTCTACGCTTTAGAGGCAGGGACGAATCCAATGCCACGAAATCGGCAGAGACACGAGTATTAAGAATATTGATGGACTCCCATTTGCCGGTAACGGAGAACTCCTTACGCAACATGGTCTTAAACATATACGTAAGCGTGTCTTTATTTTTATCGTTCACCGTCTCCACTATGTGGACAACAATACCTTTGAAGTATTTCTCGATCCACTGAATAAATGCACTTTTTTCCATGTCTTTTAATCTTGTCTAAAGTCAATCAAAGGCAGAGCGGTCTTTACCGCCTGCAAGATAGCCGTCATTGGGAAAGGTGCGGCCTCCGGATTCACTGTTCCACGTACCAAGATACCTGCAAATGGCCGGGAAGTCTTGATAGAGGAGATGAGGATACCGGCATACTCATGTCCTCCCGGCAATTCTGCATAAGCTGTACCCTCTTCATTGAGTGGCATAGGCTTGTGCGTGCCCGAACTAGTCTCTTTGATGATTACGTGTCCAGCATTGATAACCGTCTTTTTATACCCTGTTACATCAAGGGTTCGTCCGCCTCGCACAGACTGAAGATTGTCCACGATCACAATGTTATCATTGCTCGTATTAACATCTTCTCTAGGGTTTGTCAAATTACCTGTCATTGCATTGTGTTATTAAATTATTAGATCGGCATTCGTCCAATCACAGCATCAAGTTCTTCCTTTGAGGCCTCTTTATTACCACCTCCGCTTGGAGCAAGAGGTTTGCCGTTTCCTCTTAGATTGGAGTTTGCCACATTCTGATTTGCGGTTGCTATATCAGTCTCCTTCTCGGTCAAGTATTCAGAAAATGCCTCATCAGTTTCGAATTGCATTCGCTTAAAGTCCTTCAAAGTTTGCGCCTTGAAAGTCTCGTCCCTGCACTCGTTCAACTTCTCAGTTAGTTTCTCAAGCCTTGATTTTTCCACATCGCCCTTTTCGTACTTTTCAAGTCTTTCTTGGAGTGGCTTTACCGCACTTGCAACGGCATTAGCAACAATCGTTGCAATGTCATCAGTTGATTTGGGTGCTGGTTTTGGGTCGTCACCAGAATTCGGATCTGGATCTGTCTTCTTCTCAACAAAATCATACTTCTTTTTCAAGTTCGTCTCAAAGGTTTTGTTGCTGTCGGAAACCTCCTTGTCAACAACTTTGCGATACTCTTTAACGAAGTCATTTACTTGCGCATCAGTAATCTTTTCGACAAGAGTTTTCGCTTCTTCTTCATTTGAGCATTGTAACGCAATCATACGTGCCATCTGCTCCAATCCATCTTTTCGCACGCCTGAATACTTGGCGATCAGTAGTGCAAGAATCTGTTGATAGGTCATAGTCAATCGCTTATTTTTAATCTGCGACAAATGTAGAGTGTTTTATAGTGTAACTACAAATAAATCGAAATAGAGTTACTAATTAGTTACTAACATCTGAGTTTTTGACACTCACTATTCGCCTGAATAGCGATTATATTAAATATAATCACTACCTTTGCATTATAATAATAACGATGAGTATGTATACAACATAACTGAACGAGCTTTTGAGAAGCTCAACCAAAAATACCTGTGAATGTGATTTCTAATGAATGGAACGACTATTTACCATGTTTGCTTTGGCGATGAAGAGCATTATTACTTTGGCTCTATTGCCGCTATTTATGAACGCTTCACCCCCGAACAACTCGGGGTATCATTAAGTCGCTTGTGGTCGTTTGGCATCACCCCTGAGCGTCCTTACAAGAATAGAGTATGCACGATATTTCGTGGGGTGATACAAAGAAAGAAAGGAAATAGATATGTTAGGCGCAATAATCGGTGACATTGTCGGTTCTCGTTTTGAGTTCAACAACACCAATAGGACAGACTTTGAGCTATTCACAGATGAATGCTCATTCACAGATGATACTGTATGCACGGTTGCCGTTGCAGATGCAATCTTGCGTGAAGAAGACTTCGGGAATGTAATACACGAGTGGTGTAACCGCTATCCTAATCCAATGGGTGGATATGGTGGGCGATTTGTCCAATGGGTGCATTCAGACAATCCCAAACCATACAACAGCTTTGGCAATGGCTCTGCAATGCGTGTTTCTCCTTGTGGGTATATCCCTCGTATAAATGAAGTGATGTTGAATGCTCGCAAATCAGCCGAATGTACGCACAACCACCCTGATGGAATCAAGGGGGCTGAATGTGTGGCATTATGTATAGCCCTTTCAAAAAGGCACTATCACAATGTTTCCAAAATAGACTGGAATAAGGAGCGTATCAAACAATTGGTCGTTGAGCGTTACGATTACAATCTCGACCAAACTTGTGACGAGATACGAAGAACAAACACATTCAACGAAACGTGCCAAGTTACCGTACCACAAGCCATCGTGTGTTTCCTCGAAAGCACCGACTTTGAAAGTGCTATCCGCCTTGCTGTGTCAATAGGTGGTGATAGCGATACAATAGCTGCCATTACAGGGAGTATTGCAGAAGCATATTGCGGCATTCCTCAACAGATACAAGACAAGGCTTGGGGCTATCTGCCCCAAGAGATGCAGGATATAATAACTCAATTTTACAAGATATATGGATAAGAAAGCCCTTATAAGGCAATGCCGCTACTACAGCGGTCAAGATGAAAGTCCATTTAATGATGCAACAATGGACTGGTTCTGGGATATGGAACGAGTGTATGTTGCTTCACAAGGACAATTCACAGGGGAACGTGATTACTACGAACAAATAAACGGAAAACCCTATCCGGGCATTCCGTTTGATTTGCTTATGGTAATGTTTACTTCGTGGGGAAAGACTACCTATTCAATCAAGGATAGCATCAATGATTTCTACAAACTAATAGATGAATACCTATTTATCGCTAACGACCATTGCCAGGAAGATAGAATCCCTGGTCAATAGCCTATATTGCTATCCGAAACATAGGTCAATGGCTTAACATCTTGACCTATTACTTCACAGTCGATAAACGTTTTACTTCCCACTTGGTACACTTTTGTTATTCGCATTATCGTACCTCGTTGGAACAATGTTTCGTGTTCAGAGCTAAACGATGTGAAACGTTGCTTGCCGTCCCAGTTCCTGCCCGCTCCATTTCCAAAAGCACTAATAGGCTCTATATACGCTGCTCTTGTTCCTTTTGGAGCATAGATATTCAACACAACAGATTTATTGCTGAACCCTTTACCTTTTCTGCTACCTGTTGACATAAAACCACCCTCTTGCATTGTCATTCCGACTAAGGACTGTAGGTCATTAGGCATAGTTCCTCCGGCAAACTTGATGCGTGAAGCAATGACGCCAAGTCCATCATCACCTCTCATAAACCACATATCCTTTGGCAAGATATTTTTACTGATGTAGGATGTGATGTTATTTACTCGATGCTCAAAATCCTTTCGTGTCTGATGGTTTAGGTATTTACGACCCTGCAACGGCTCGTTTACATTGCAATAGTGATGGGTATATTCATAGACCTTATCTTTTTCATCTTCTGTTGAAGCTATCCAACTCTTTGCTGCAACGTCAATAAGGGTTTTGTCCGCAACCTTACCACTACCCTTATCCCAAACAGCTTTATCTTTTCGCTCTTGTGTGTAAGAATCAGGAGCAAAGCCATTGCCCAGCTTGCTTAACTTCTTCAAGTCTCGTGCAAGTTTTGCGGCTTCCAACTTTGCCACCTCACTATTTAGTGCATCCGCCTTTCCTTGAAGCTCTGAAATAGAAGCATCATTAGCAAGCAGGGATTGAAGTTCGGATACAAGCTGTTTAACCTTTGTGCTTTTTGTGCTTTGAGCAAAAGAGAATGAATGACTGGTGCTTGCCTCAATTGCCTGCTTATCAATCTTGTATTGCACCTTGGTGAGGTGTATTTTGTAAGCATCTTTTGCGACATTCCAAGTCTTATACTTCGTTTGAGCACCATACTTATCTGTACCAAAGTACTCTTCGGACTCAAACTTCAACTTCTTGGCTTGCTCTTGCAATGCCAAATTATCCCACGATGCAAGTTTCTTTTCAACAGCACTATATACGACCTTGAGTTCATCAAGCGTAAACTGCTTGTGCCACTCGTGTATGTTGGGGATAAGTTTAGAAAGGGCTTGTTCTTTCTTTATCATATCTGATATAGCCTTTTCAACCTCTCTTGAGATAGATTGCATCTTACCAATATCCCCTGAATCAATAGCATTCTGCAAGGCTGAAAAATCAACCTCGTTATAGTCTTTTGCATTATCAAGAATGCCTTGTGCTTCTTGCTTGATAAGTGCGTGCTTTTGCTTTCTTTCCTCCCAACGCTTTTGAATGTCTTGTACTTGTTCAGGTGTACGCTTTTCGTGCCTAATCGCTGCCTTTTCAAGTAATGTTAGTTGGACATATACCAACCCTTTTGTTAGATCCCCATCGATAAAGTTATCCTTAATAAAATAGGGGGTTGAACTCCAATTTGCCTGCTTTTCTTCGTTTTCAGAAACCCATTCTTTGAAGTTATCGGGCAAGTCTTTTATCAAGTTCTTGGAGACGTACTTCTTAGCCTCTTCGCCTCTAAGTGCAGCACGCATACGAGCTACACGATCATCTGAACGCTCCTTGCTATAGAAATCCTCAAGAATAGGAACGCAATAGCACATACATTGAGGGTGCCATCCTTTGAACTTAAACCATTTAGGGTAACGTCCAACAAGACGCGCGCATAGCTTACACTCGCATAGTGGCTCATGGTTCGATCTCCGCACCTCAAATCCAATAACAAAATCGAGATTTTGCCATCTCAACCAATCGGATTCTCGATAAGCCATATTGATTTCCGATCGGGTAAGTCGCATAGCATTCTTATAGCTACTTCGGTACACGCCTGTACCGGGATGAAAGGCTTTGGCAGACTTTGAAAGTTGCAAGTTTCCGCGCTTATCTCTCACACGCCTAAATAGGCGGTTGGGGTCTTGCAAGTTCTGTCGCAAGTCCCTTGAAAGTTGTTGAGCTGAACGCCCCTCTCCAAGTCCGACATCAAGACCAACCTCTATTTGAGCCTTGTACTGCTCGGCGTACTTCCATACACGCTCAGATAAGTTCATTCCTCCAACCTTGCGCTGCTGGAATGATTGTAATGCATCAAGATTTCGATCTTGGTACTTCTTTAGCTGTCCCTTTGTTAGCTTTGTTGTATCGAAGATAGAAGCAATGAACTCATCATTCTTTTGGCAAGCGAAGAGCCACTGCTTCCTTGACCCCAATTCAATAACCGCCTGCATCTTCTTGGCAAGTCTGTTTATTGTTGTCTGCAAACGAGCCCTTGCCTTCGGGTAATCATCAAAAGAAAAAGGCTTCTCCGTGTCCACGTCAAGGCTAACAGCCATATTCGCAACATCCTCTGTTGCTTTATTGAATAAAGCATTCACAGCACGTGTATAAGCCACTGTAGTTTTATAGTGGGCGTTATCGAAACCTTGAAAGGAAAAAACTTTTGTCTTCTGCCTTTTAGCCATTTGTTCTTAGCTCGAAGTATTCACATTGAGGGTCTTTCAGAAACTTTATGTACTTACCATCGTGATGGTAGGGGCAACGGCACATAAATAGTTCCCCCTGCCAATTCTTCTCATGCCAATTGCAAGAGTGCTTACAATCCTTGCACTTGTATCTTGGGACAACACTTGTCTGCGTAGCTCTCTTTGCCATCACGCATCAATTACAGGTTCACCAATAGAGAATGAATTTTCGGCACTTGCTTCTTCTTGTATTTGTTCAAAATCTTTTTCTGGGTCTTGCGTGAGATTTGCCCCCTTAACGCTTGCTTTCTGTGATACAAGCGGCTTATTTCCATTTGCAGCTAACCACATATTGATCTCTTCAATCTCACTTGTTGGCATATATGGTGTTATTTCTGGCTCTACCTCCAATTCATCCAAAGCATCCTCTAAGTTCGGATTAAGTTGTGCCAAATATGCCTTTATAACATTGACACGTCTTTGCAGATAATCACCGAACATCTCCATCTTATCCTGCACCTTTAAGTGTGCGTCCATGAATAGCAGTTTGAGAGCAACACCACTAATCGCTCCCAATCCTTTGACGTTCTCAAAGCTGATGTCCGGTGTCTGTGAGATTGTATAGATAAGTTTGAGGAGCGTTTCAATCTCTAACTTAACACTCTCAGGCGCATTCTGCCACGAAACATATTGCATCGTCGCCCCTTCCTCTCCTTGAACAACAGCCCCAGACTCTCCCTTTTGAGCAAACCCTATTATTTGTCCTGTAACAAAGATTTTTGGGCTTGCATGGTAATCGTTTGTATCAGCAAAGTTCGAAAGTAACTTCTCTAGACGATCAATAAGGTTGTCAAAATCCTCGGTTTCGAACTTCTCTTGATTGCCATACACTATAGGAATCTTGGCTATTGCATTGACTTTCGGATACCCATCAACAATCGCATATCCGCTTTCTATTCGAATCCACAACCAGTGCCAGCTATCCGTATAGGTCTCGAAATATTCATGCTTCTTTTTATCCCCCTTTATGCGCACAAAGGAACGAGAGAAAGCTATCATATCACCATGTTCATCAAAGTAAGGATACAACACATCCCCATACTTCGGAGAAAGAATTGCTACACGGAGTTTGAAATTAGTAGGGAAACCATACGCGTTATGTGGCTTACTTTTCTCCTGAACATACCACATTTCCGCGCACTCCTTGTACCCGAAAATATTACGTGCGACCTTGCGGTTCAAAGTGTTTGTCTTGCAACAGTGCAGTACACGATCTATTGCCTTTATAGCCTTTTCCTGCATATCCCCATCCGGGGTTGCGTTATAGGCTACTGGATTTCCAAAACAAAATGAAACAGTGCGGTTAATTATCAGCTTCTGAATTGCAACTGCAATTCGTGCTACTTTTTCAATTCGAATCCTCTCTCTATCATTTTCCTTATCATCATCCACTTTTACACGCTTATCCGGACGTTTGTATATATCATTTACGTCATGTTTACTAGGATTTATCGCTTTCTCGGCTTTCTCAACATCAGGTATAGGAGTATTTCTCCCACTTTTTAGCTCATTAACTATTGCACTTTCTGATTCCAGAGAGAATATTTCTTCTGCTGTCATAACTATATTTGTCTTTTATTTTTTGTTATCGACCGAACAATCCTGCGACATCCGTCTTAACCCTATTTTTGCGCTTCTCAATTGTTCCTGTAAGGGCATCGGGGGCATCATCATGAGGGTTCTTACCAATCTTCATATAGCTGGTTATTGCTGATGCAAATTCAGGGAATAGACTTATCCATCCTTGTGGCATAAAAGTTAGGTTCTGCACTGCTGCTGAGTTGATGTTTATACGCACCTCCTTGCTGTCTTTCTGATGAAACCACTTGAACTTAGTCTTAGCATTTCCAATGATGCGACACTGACGCTCAACAGCTCGCTGGAACCCTCTACCTCCGTTGTTGCTCTCGACAATGCACTCTTGCACTTGATGCTTTGTAAGCATCTGAGCAAGTGTTGGCTCTGTGAACTCCATTGGCTTCTGCGTGTAGAGGACATCAACAATGTAGTTGCCTATTTCGGTTTCATCATAAATGATGGCGCATAAATAGTCCGCCCCTGTGTCTGCCGTATCCACATAAGCCTTGCGAATGCAATACTTTGTTGCTGGTCGGGTCTGGTACTCTGTGAACCCCATGTCATACATAAGCCCCTCACTTGGTTTGGGGTCTTGCTGATACAGGCTATCGAACACGTGGGGATTACGTTTTCTGATTGCTTCCAGTTTCTCGATGTTATGTCGTTCCTCCCATAGAGCTTCACCCTCTTGTCTTGGGTCGTATTCTGTTGGCGCACCTTGCTTGATAGCTTGATATATCACGACAACCCATCCATTGGGGTTCTCTGTCGGGTGATACTCCCCTTGCTGCCTTAGCAACGTCCCTGCAAGGTCGTCTTCGTGCCAACGTGTGAAGACAATAAGTTGTTGGCTCTTGTTGTGTAGTCGCGTTTCGGCAACCGTATCGTACCAATCCGAAACACTTTCACGCACCGTTGCAGACCAAGCCGTTTTTGCATCTTTATAAATATCATCCATAATCAGAACGTCCACGGGTTCACCCGTCAATGCACCTCCTACACCTACGGTCTTGAAGCCACCCAAATGTCCTACAATCTCGCATTCATCGGCGTTGCGCAACCAAGACCCGGCAACGGTTGTTACATTAGACGAGTTTAGGCACGTTTCGGGGAATATCTCTTGATATTCGGGTGTGTCAATGATGCGTTGAATCTCTCGGTTGAACTTGCGTGCTTTGGGGGCATTGTAGCTTACAATAGCAACCCTTGTATCGGGCTTTTGACCCAAGAGAAAGGCCGGTAGACGCCTTGTGCTACCCTCACTGTTGTGAGTCGGAATAAATGTGTCTCCAACGAGATAAACACCGCCCTCTACTTGAATGCAATTTCCCCATCCAAGATTGTCTTTCCGCTCAATAGAAACAATCGCTCTACGTTTGTTTTTTACCAAGCGTGTAATCTTCTTCCTCGGAACAACTGTCGGAAAATCAATAGTCGGATTAAAGCAGAGCTGGTAGCAAACTTTCTTACCCTCGATTCCACTACTACTTGTTTTCGGCTCAAACTTGGATATTACCACGCTTTGACCTAAAGAACGAAGAATAAAAGCCGCCTTATCGATAATATCCTTGTTCGTATTCGATATAGTTACTCGTCCATTCTTTGGGTAAACATACCCATCGGTGTCTATAAGACCGGCGATTAGCTGCTTCCGAACCTCAACGGAATTGAATACGTAGTCATCCGGGATATGCTTGTTGTTGAGCAGGTTATACTGTTTGAGGAGAGAGAAAAATACAGGCGAGTAGAAACGCCTTGTTGTGCTTCCACTATTTTCGTGGAAGTCGTAAGGGGTATTGCCGATAATCTCCATATCATTTCCGCCAACGTGTATTATCCCAGAGTGAGAACATCCATCGCCAAGCCACATACCAAGCGCGTACGGGTCTATTTCAACCTGTCTTTCTGCAAATTGGACACAGACATTGGAATCAATCTGGAATCTATATCTGTGCCCACGCTTGTTTGGTATGCCGGATTCTATCGCCTGGGATGCTATGTATTTCGCCTCAAGCCTGCGTTCCTTATGTTGCGAACGGTCGAGCACTACCCACTCGTGATTTCCGTGGCATTCAATTTGTGAACCATCGCTAAACGTCAATACGTACTCGGATCGGGTTTTAGGCGACACCCATTGCACCATAACAGGCGAACCATCGCGCCCAAATACATAGTCGCCAACCCTCAAATCGCCGTGTCTCCTCACCCCTATCGGTGTCGCAATAAGCTGATTATCAGATATTTCCTTGCCGTGTTGAGGCGGTAAGAACACCATCAGCTTCTTTATCTCCTTGTTGGCAAACTTGGTAAGCACTCCATAATACCGCTTGTGAAAATCTGCTGGTTCAAAGGTTGGCATCGTCGAAAGGGTAAAACGCAAAAGGTCGGTACGAGACTCTCGCACCAACCTCTCACGCAAAGCGTGCATATATCGTCCCCTCTCGCTTCTTATCACTTGCTTTGATTTATCCTTTCAACACATTTGTTGTAGTACACTTGGTCTATCTCAAAACCAATGAATTTTCTATTGTTTCTAATACAAGAGATAGCTGTTGTCCCACTTCCCATAAATGTATCAAGAACAATGTCGTTTTCATTGGAACTATTCATCAAAATTTTATCTATTAACTCTATTGGCTTTTGTGCATTATGAATCCTTTCTTTTGATGTGAAATTTACTGGTCTTATCCTCCAAACATCCCTCTCACTTGCGCTAAAACTTCTCTTAACGTCTCCATTTGTCGCGTAGATTATAAGCTCATGAGAAAAGCGATAGTGTGAACCAGCTTTTATCCACTCATAATCCCATACTATAAGATTCTTTACATTGAAAAAGTTTTGCATAATAGGGTACAAAAATGGATATGTCCTCCAATCCGTATTAAGATACAGGGCAACCGCATCAAATTCTGAGAAGCTTTCTGAGGTATTCTGGATTCATCGCCGCCTTAAACATTCTCTTCTTCACAGAGTGCTTGTCTTTCTGAGCCTTAACGATCCCCAAGGCCAGCTTCCTTAAGACATTTA
>JALFBN010000005.1 GCA_022772085.1 Porphyromonas sp.
GCCGGATATTTCTATTGTTGACAGAGGATGGGGGAGCTGTGAGGTCAAAACAACATCATCTCCAATGGAAATACTTGTGTTTAACGTGTCAGGACAACTTTTGTATCGTCGTAGTATTGCCGATTTATACACAACGATCCAAGACTTGCCAAGGCGAGAGCCTCTTCTCTTTCTGATCAAGGTTCCTTATCACACCTATACATTCAAGACCCTTCTCCGCTGATGAAAACGTTCCTTATTCCCTTTGTGAACAGAATTTCAAGTCTCGGTTTACCCTTTTAGGCGAGGTTGGAGAATCACATCTCATTATATTGTCGTATATTTACAAACTGGAGTATACTCTTTTGTATGGAGTGTACATGGTATAGTGCTTAGAGCGAAGCCTATGTAGCACTTGGATTGTTCGGCATACCCTTTTGTGGCATGGACAATCCATTTTGATTGAATAAAATGAAACAATATAATGACGAACAAATGGATTTGGAAGCCCCTTACAGACAAAGAGACTTCCACCAGCAACGAGCTTATTGCGGAGTTAAAGCTCGCTCCCGTAGTGGGTCGTCTGCTGGTTAAGCGTGGTATAACCACTCCCGAAGCCGCCCGTCGTTTTTTTGCTCCTAAGCTCGAAGATCTCCACAATCCATTCCTTATGAAAGATATGGATAAGGCTGTGGCTCGGATCAATAAGGCGTTAGGAAAAAAAGAAAGTATACTTGTGTATGGCGATTATGATGTGGATGGTACAACGGCCGTCGCATTGGTGTACAAGTTTTTGAGACAATCCGGTTGTAGTGATCACCTGCTTCACTATTACATCCCGGATCGCAACGATGATGGGTATGGTGTTTCCAAGCAAGGAATCAATTATGCACATGAGTTGGGGGTGAAGCTCATCATCGTACTCGATTGTGGTATTAAGGCGATTGAAGAGATTGCTTACGCCAAGTCGCTGGGGATCGATTTTATTGTATGCGATCACCATACCCCCGACGGATCATTGCCCGATGCTGTGGCGGTCCTAGACCCCAAGCGAGCCGACAATACCTATCCTTTTGGAGAGCTTTCGGGGTGCGGTATCGGTTTTAAGCTGATGCAGGCCTTTGCGATTGATAATAATATCAGGATGCGGCGTCTCTACACCCTCCTTGATTTGGTTGCAGTAAGTATTGCCAGCGACGTGGTCTCCACCTTGGGAGAAAACCGCATATTAGCGCACTTTGGGCTTCTGCAATTAAATCGCAACCCATCCCCCGGACTTAAAGGCATTGTCAACATTTGCAATTTGGCCAATGAGGAGATTGACATGAGCAGTATCGTCTTCAAGATTGGTCCCATGATCAATGCTTCCGGGCGCATGATGGATGGCAAAAAGACCGTTGATCTCCTCATCAGTCGGGATATAAAAGAGGCAGAGGAGAAGTGCCTGGAGATCGTCCAATACAATGAACAACGTCGAGAGTTAGACAAGCAGATAACTCGGGAGGCGGTGCGTTTTGTAGAGGAATTTAAGCCACACAAGCGATTCAAAATCATCGTTATCCACAAGCCTCAATGGCACAAAGGGGTGATTGGTATTGTCGCATCTCGCATTGCGGAGCAGTATGCTCGTCCCGTTGTAGTCCTCAGTGGTGATGGAGATAAGGTCTCGGGGTCTGCGCGCAGTTATGGTGGATTTGATATGTATCACGCTATCGAGCATTGTCGGGATCTGCTGACCACTTTCGGAGGACACCCCTATGCAGCAGGGCTCACCCTAAGCGAGGATTCGGTCGCTGAGTTCACCGATCGGATACAGCACTATGCGGAAGAGAATGTTTACGCCAAGCAGTTCAATCCCGAGATCGAGATTGATGCCGTTTTAAGTCTTGTGGAGGTGACCAAGAGCCTGCACAAAAATTTGCAGAAGATGGGGCCCTTTGGTCCCGACAATCCCAAGCCGATCTTCATGACACGCTTTCTTTTTGACACCGGAATGAGCAAAGCTGTCGGTAAAAATGGAGAGCACATTAAGCTCGAAATGACCGATTCTCCCCAGATGTTTCAGGTCAAAAGTGGGATTGCCTACGGCTTGTCGTCCCATATTTCATACATAAAAAGTTACCGCCCTTTCTCTATTTGTTACACGGTGGAGGAGAACGACTACTACGGCACTTCCGCCCTACAAATACTGGTCAAGGATATTAAGCACGAAGACAACTTCACGGTATAAAAGTTTGTTGTAAGCACGACTTCTTACGATGGAAACGACTCCCGAGAGCCACGAATCCCTATACAACGAGGAGGAGTGGCTTTCTTATTGCGACAAATATGGCTACGACCCCGACTCTGTATGCCTTAGCAACGGAGATGGGGAGGCTCTGTCGCAGGATCTAGAGGAGGAGTCCTGGGATGACGATGGGCCGGATGACAATTCGTTATCCCGACGCTCTTCACGTTGGCAGACGCCCGAGGAGGTTTTGGAGCATTATTGGGGATTTTCCCGATTCCGTCCAAAGCAGCGGGAGATTATTGACTCGATTCTAGAGGGGCGCGACACTTTGGGACTGCTCCCCACGGGGGGAGGGAAGAGCATTACTTTCCAAGTCCCCGGTATTATGTTACGAGGGATGACCCTTGTGGTGACCCCTCTTATTGCTTTGATGAAGGATCAAGTCGATCACCTTCGAGAGCGTCGTATCAAGGCCGTGGCAGTACATTCGGGGCTATCCGGTTGGGAGATTCGACGCATCTTGGACAATGCCGTGCAGGGGGCGTACAAGTTTCTATACCTTTCTCCCGAGCGTTTGGCATCGGCTGCCTTTCAGACCCTGATCCCCCGTCTCAAAGTCAGTATGCTGGTGGTGGATGAATGCCATTGCATCAGCCAGTGGGGGTACGACTTCAGACCCTCCTATATGCAGGTGGCAGAGCTACGGCAGGCATTGCCTCAGGTGCCGGTACTTGCCCTTACAGCCACTGCTACGGAGGCGGTTGCCCACGATGTGATGCGCATTTTGCACTTTGCTTCACCCAATATTATCCGGCGCAGTTTCTACCGACCCAACATCGCCTATGTGATGCGCTACACAGAGGATAAGTCTGGTACACTCTTGCGCATTCTATCAGGCGTGCCGGGGGCTTCGATTGTCTATTGTCGCAATCGCAAGCGAACGGAGGAGTTGGCGAAATTTTTAGAGCTATCCGGAGTCACTGCCAATGCTTTTCATGCAGGCTTGACGCACACGGAGCGCAGTGAGCGTCAGCGTCGATGGATGGAGGGAGAGGTTCGTGTGATGGTGGCAACCAACGCTTTCGGTATGGGGATTGACAAGTCTGATGTGCGCTCTGTAATCCACTGGATGTTACCCTCCTCCCCCGAGGAGTATTTCCAAGAAGCGGGACGAGCCGGACGTGATGGGCAGAAGTCGTTTGCCGTAGCACTCGTGAGTAAAATAGATCCCTCGCTCATTCGAAGACGTATAGCCGAGGAGTTCCCGCCTCGTACCTTTTTACACAAAGTCTATGACCGTCTCACGAGTTTCCTTGGGCTTGATATGGGCGAGGGTTTTCAGCGTACATTTTTGTTGGATATCAATCGTTTCTTGCGCGAAACGAAGCTCCCCCCCGTTTACACGATGAGTGCAATTCGTCTATTGGATATGGCAGGTGTGTGGGAGTATCGGGAGAAGGAGGATTCGCATTCACGGCTCAAGTTTACCATTGATCGGGATGCTTTGTACAATAATGCACTTATTTCGCCCGCTAATGAGCCGTTGATACGTTTTCTCTTGCGTCAATACACGGGTATTTTTACCGATTATGCTTTTATAGAAGAGGATCTGATCTCTCGGGCTTTGCAGTGTACCGTGGAGGAGGTTTACCTGCAGCTCGTTTCTTTGTCTCAATCGCGAGTTGTTCACTATGTCCCTCGTTCGTCGCTTCCCAAGCTCCATCTGCTTACACGTAGGGAGCAAGGATGTCACCTGCTCATCTCCAGGGAGGTGTACGAGGTGCGTCGAGACCGTCTCTCAGAACGCATTGATGCCATGATCACTTACGCCACCCGAGAGGGTGTTTGTCGCAGTCAACTTCTTTTGCATTACTTTGGAGAGACGGAGAGTGAGCCGTGTGGTATGTGTGACGTCTGTTTGGAGCAACGTCGCAGAGGAGGGGACGGAGGTCTGACGTCGCAACCTTCTCTTGCTCACGCGGTCGCCTTGATGAAAGAAGAGGCGCGCCTCTGGATTCCTCAAGCGGGGGGTACATTGTCCCTCGAGGTATGGAAGGCACGGAGCCGAGTGGCACAGCATTATTTTTTTGAAGCGCTTCGTGTTTTGACTGAGGAGCGGATTATCATATTGGATGGTGATCAGTGTAGTTTGTGACCTTCTGGGGATACGATGTTGATTTTTAGGCTCTTTTATCATATTGTAGGTCTGAAATTTGACATTGGGAATGTATCTTTGCCCTTCGGTTACACTCCATGAGGAGTAACCCCTTTGTGTATGCGAGAATATAACAGTATAGATAAAGAATGAAAAAGTTATTCCTAGTTGCATGGGTGGCTATGCTGACACAGTGGATGATGTTCGCTGGCCCCGTAACCCCAGAGCAGGCTCAAAAAATTGCAGAGAGCTATCTTAACCAAAATCAATTGAGGAGCGGTTCCAAGCCTCTTGCGCTGACTTACACACATCGCGCTCCTTCACTCAAATCTTCGGATGCCGATTTCATGATGCAGCCAGCCTACTACTACGTATTCAATCGGGGTACGCACGAGGGGTTTGCCATCGTTTCGGCTGATGATCGCACGGCTCCCGTGTTGGGCTATTCTGAGACCGGGCATTTTGATTTGTCTAAAGCACCTGCACATGTTCGGGCATGGATGGCTCAGTACGATGCGGAGTACCAATATCTCTACAGCCATCCCGAGTTATCCATAAAGACAAAATCGTTGCGTGCCGAAGCCCCTGTTCGGTATGGAGAGGGGGATATCCAACCCCTCCTGAAGGAGATTCGTTGGGACCAGGGGCACCCTTATAACAGCATGTGTCCGATAGATGCCGGAGGGCGCTCCTACTCTGGTTGTGTCGCTACAGCCATGGCGCAGATTATGAGGATGCATAAATGGCCTAAGAAGGCTGTTGAAGGAAAATTTTCTTATCAAGATGCAGGAGCATACGTAGTGCGTTCCATTACTTTTGGTGAGAAGGAGTATGAATGGGATAAGATGCCGGAAAACTTTGATGATCACCGCGCGCCAAAACAAGAAGAAGCCGATGCTATCGGATACTTGCTCAAAGAGGTTGGACACGCCGTGAAGATGTCCTACTCTTCCACGGGTAGTGGTGCCTATGAGTGTGACGCTTTGGAGGCATTCAAAAGTCGCTTCCATTTCAAGAAAAAAGCACGTTTGCAATTCCGCGCAGGGCATACCGCGGAGTCATGGGCTAACCTGATTCTTACCGAACTGAAAGCAGGACGTCCGTTGTTTTACTGCGGAGCCGGGGATGGAGGTGCCCATGCTTATGTGTGCGATGGTTATAAGAAAGATACCGAAATGTTCCACTTCAATTGGGGGTGGGGTGGTATGGCAAACGGATTCTACCGCTTGAATGCTTTGGAACCTTCCGAACTGGGTATCGGTGCCGGCCTTGGTGCATACAATAAGGGACAGTCTATTATTGTGGATTTGATCCCTCACAATGATAATGGATCTGACGAAGAAGTTCGTCCCACAGCTCCTTACCTTCTTACGCGAGCCGGTAGTCTGAGCTCAGGTACTAGACTTAATGCGGAGGTAACAGTGTCGCAGTTTGCTTACAATACGATCTCCGTAAATATTTTTGCCTCTACGTATGCCAAAGGTAACAATCGTGCGGTGACCCCCATTGACACGAAGCAAACTTTTTATTCTTTGGGGATGCAAAGACCCTATCCATTCCGATTTGATTTCGATATCAACACCTCGAAATATCCCGATGGAGACTATGAGGTACGCTATACGTGGAGTACAGACAAATTTCAGAGTCAGGAACCATTCTCTCCCACTAATGACGAACCTCAGATCGTTTACTTCTCTGTGAAGAATGGCAAGATCGTAGAGAACTCAATCAGTTACGACAATACATTAGAGCCTCTCAGGGCCAAGATGGTTGAGGGGCAAACGCTTTACGCATTTGCTCCTTCCAAGGTTAAGTTGCAGGTGACGAATCCTAACAAGAAGGAGTACTATGGTCCGATGGAGTTTTACCTTTCAGATCGTAAGTTTACCTATGAGTGGCGTCCACGTACGGAGTCGATAAGTTCTTCTTGCATCACAGTGCCTGCAGGAAAGACTATAGACGTTGAGCTCGAATTTACGATTGATGAACTTGAGCAAACGCAACTCTATCCCTATGTTCGTTTTGCCAATTTAAGTAAAACGATGCTGCCCGAATACGTAGGTTATTTCTTTGAACGTGCTCGGCAGAGTGCCGCCCAACTGCTTGTGGAAAACCCGATTACGGTTCAACGTCCGACCTCATACAAAGAGGTGACTTTAGTGGCTACTCATCGAAATAACGGCACGTTCACCTACGATATTGATCCTTTTACGCAGAGTGTTCCTTCCTTCCAAATCTGCAATAGAGGACAGAAAGCTCTTCCCGGGAGTGAAAGTAACGTGGTTATATCTGCTCTTTTGCTTGCCAATGTTAATGGGAAGCCTCAAGCTGTGGCAATTGCAAGCAATAGCTATGGGCAGGGAATACCGGCAGGTCAGACAGTGGAATTTACCCCACGCTTCTCAAATGCCGGGGTCGTCAAAAAGCTCAACGGTTATACAGGATACGTCTTACTGAAAAGCATCATCGTGGATAAAAATGGCAATCCCCTGCAATATGCGGCTCAATACCCCATCTTCTATCAGAACATCTATGAGACGAAATTCCATAGCCCAAGACCAAATGAAGAGGTCAGTGTAGAGACCGATGAATTGATAGTGGCACCTAATCCCGCTAACGAAGAAGCCTCTTTGCAGAGCGTTTTAGGGCTTAATTACATCTCAGTGTTTGCAATGGATGGCTCCATGGTGTTCTCCAGGGATTTGAATGGAGAAACGCATTACCGTTTCGATACCTCGGCACTGCCTACCGGACGTTACGTGGTAGCCGCTACGTGTGGAGACCAAAAGGTATTGACAGCAATCCTTGTCGTACAGCACTAATCTAGGGTGAGAGGGGAGTACCCTCCAGCCCTTGTCTTATCAGCCGGAGGCGATCTCCTTGAGGGGTTGCATCCGGCTTTTCTTATGATTTGGGAGAGAGGAGAGGCGTGTTGTGAAAGAGGGTGATTTTTTGTTGCCCTAAACTTTTTTTTGTCATAGCCTTGCAGTCCTGAAGTTCCAACCCTGTATTAAAAAAAACTAGGGCAGAAGCATTGTCGTGCCAAACATTCTATTTATTATCTTTGCGGTATTATACATTAGAGTAATGGGGATAGAGAAGATGAATGAAAATACTTCGGCTCTTCATTCGGAAGGGTCAAAAGAAGAAAAACGCTCCCTCAACTTTGTGGAGCAAATCGTTGAAAAAAACTTAGCCGAAGGTCTTAATGATGGGCGTGTGCAGACACGATTCCCACCTGAACCCAACGGTTATTTGCATATCGGTCATGCCAAAGCGATTTGCATTGACTTCGGTATTGCCCGGCGTTACGGAGGTGTCTGTAATTTACGTTTTGACGATACCAATCCCGTGAAAGAGGATGTCGAGTATGTCGATTCCATCAAGGAAGATATTCACTGGTTGGGCTTTGAGTATGGCAATATTTACTATGCCTCTGATTACTTTGAGCAGTTGTATGCTTTTGCCGAGCGGTTAATCATGGAGGGGCATGCCTATGTAGACGAGCAGTCCGCTGAGGAGATTGCACGCCAAAAAGGTACTCCTACGGAGCCGGGGGTAGCCAGTCCCTATCGCGATCGCCCTTGGGAGGAGAGCTTGGATCTCTTCCATCGGATGAATGCGGGTGAATTTGCCGAGGGTGCTATGACCCTGAGGGCAAAGATTGATATGGCTTCGTCCAATATGCACTTTCGCGATCCGATTATTTATCGTATCATCAAGCATCCTCATCACCGCACCGGTAATACTTGGAATGTCTATCCCATGTACGACTTTGCCCACGGGCAAAGTGACTTCTTCGAAGGGGTTACGCACTCCATTTGTACTCTAGAGTTTGTACCTCACCGTCCTCTTTACGACTACTTCATCGACCTCCTAAAGCCGGAGGATAAGCCCTATCGTCCTCGTCAGTATGAGTTCAATCGACTCAATTTAACCTATACGATGATGAGTAAACGTAAGCTCCTTGCTCTGGTCAAAGAAGGTTTGGTGACCGGTTGGGATGACCCTCGTATGCCGACCATTTGTGGCTATCGTCGTCGAGGTTATACCCCGCAAGCCATTAGGAATTTCATTGATAGTATCGGTTATACCAAGTATGACGGGATGATTGATGTTGCCCTTTTGGAGCACGCTGTGCGTGAGGATTTGAATCGTATATCGACTCGCGTATCGGGGGTGCTTGACCCTGTTAAACTCATCATTACCAACTATCCCGAGGGGAAGTCGGAGGAGTTCGAGGCACAGAATAATCCCGAAGATCCTATGACGGGAAGCCACTCTATTACTTTCTCTCGTGAGCTATGGATTGAGCGTGATGACTTTATGGAAGAGGCTCCGAAGAAGTACTTCCGACTTACTCCCGGCAACGAAGTGCGTCTCAAAAATGCCTATATTGTGCGCTGCACGGGGTGTAAAAAAGATACCGATGGGCATGTTATTGAGGTCTATGCCGAGTATGATCCCGAGACGCGTAGCGGTCTTCCCGGGAGCAATAAAAAGGTAAAGGGTACGATCCATTGGCTGTCTGTGGCTCACTCCCTTGATGCCGAGGTGCGCTTGTATGACCGTCTTTTTGTAGATGAAGACCCCTCTAGCGTGGAGGGCAAAGAGCTTGCCGATCTCCTCAATCCCGATAGTCTCAAGGTACTGCCTTCGGCTAAGGTGGAAGCCTTTTTGGGCAACGCAGCCGTTGGAGAGCACTTCCAATTCCAACGTATTGGCTATTTCGTTGTCGATGTTGATACCACGACTTCGGGGCATTTGGTCTTTAACCGTACTGCTTCTCTCAAAGATACGTGGAGCAAGATTGCGTCCAAAAAGTGATTCGGGCGTCAATCGTAAATCGCATTTGTCATGCAAGATTTATCCTTTATAGCGTGGTGCCTTGAGCACCTCAACTATGGAACTATCTTTCTCTTGATGACCATTGAGAGTAGTTTCATCCCATTTCCAAGTGAAGTGGTCGTACCTCCTGCGGGGTATCTCGCCCGAGCAGGAGAACTCTCCACATGGGGCGTCCTCTTGGCCTCTACCTTAGGGGCTTTAGCCGGTGCGCTGATCAATTATGGTTTGGCACTCTACTTGGGGCGTCCCTTGGTCTATCGCTTCGTTAATAGTCGCTTGGGACATGCGCTCCTTTTGAGCGAACCAAAACTGATCAAGGCCGAGCAGTATTTCGATAAGCAGGGAGCGATCTCTACCCTCGTGGGGCGTTTGCTTCCGGGGATTCGTCAGCTCATTTCCATTCCGGCTGGAGTGGCGAAAATGCACCTCGCCCCTTTCGTCTTTTATACCTTGCTCGGAGCCGGTATTTGGAATGGTGTACTTTTTGCTCTTGGCTACTTTCTCCCATCCTTCGTCCCGGGGATCAATACCAAAGAGGAGCTGATCGAACAGGTTACGAAATACAGTCACGAGATCGGTTTGACTCTACTGGCTTTAGTCGTGTTGGTGTTGGTTATTTTGTTTGTTCGGCATCGTTTGAAGCGACACAAGGCCTAAAGTTTTGAGATTCTTCAATATAATAAAGCTATGACCCTCCAACAGTTAGAGTATTTGGTGGCTTTGGATAAGCACCGCCAATTCGCCAAAGCTGCTGTTGCGTGCAATGTAACGCAGCCTACTTTGAGTACAATGATACAACGCCTAGAGGAAGAGTTGGGCGTATTGCTCTTTGATCGGCAGAAACAACCCGTGAGGCCTACGGCCATCGGAGAGCAGATCATTAAGCAGGCTCGGCATACGCTGGCTTCTTCGGCCGCTATCGGAGAGCTTATAGCGGAGAATCGCAAAAATCTATCGGGCTCTGTAAAGCTCGCCGTTTTGCCCACCATTGCCCCCTATCTGATCCCTTTGGTTTTGCCGAAATGGCAAACCCGATTCAAAGATGTTACCCTCAAAATCGAGGAACTCAAGACGAGCCAATGTCTCGCTGCCTTGCAGGATCGGAGCATTGATATGGCAATTATTGCCAGTGATCCTCAGGAGGAGGGCATCCAATATCGATTCCTCTATTATGAGGAGTTTTTGGGCTACGTCTCCCGAAATGAAAAGATCTATCGCTCATCCGTTGTGCGTAGCAGCGAGGTTGATCCTGCTCGTCTGTGGCTCTTGGATGAGGGGCATTGTTTCCGTGATCAGTTGGTGCGTTATTGTCAGCTTTCGGCTCAGACACAGCGATCCATTAGCTATTCGGAGGGGAACCTCGTCTCCTTTATGCACTTGGTGGAGGGCGGTCAGGGGATGACCTTTATCCCCAAATTGGCTGAACGTTACTTAGATCCGGATCAACGTACATTGGTGCGTCCCTTTGCCATCCCACGCCCTGTTCGAGGTATTCATTTGGCTGTGCGGATTGACTTTGTTCGCTCTTCATTGCTGGATGCTTTCGTGCAAACCATTCGTAATTCAGTACCCCCAGAGATGTTGCAGTTGGCACCCAATCAACTGATTGCCAAATAGCCCTTCGCATTCTATACACCTCCAAAGGGAACTATGAAGATTTACAAGAGGCTACGACAATCTCTGCAACGGGTTCCGTTGATGCACCCCTACATAGCTTTGGCGATGATGCTGTTGCTTCTCCTTTTGCCTTCGCTTGCCATCATTATTGTGGATGAGATGGTGCGCATAAGCCCCTTTAACATAACAAGCTATATTTTATTGGCTTCGTTGCTTGTGGGCTTACCCGTAGCATTGGGAGGGCGACGGGGAGTACATTGGATTCTGGCCTTTTGTATGTTGTGGCTTCCCTTTGAGTGTGCCTGCCTGCTTATCGCTAAGAGTCCCGTGAGCTTCGGGTTGGTGCAGGCCACCCTGCAGACTAACCCCGGGGAGGCAAGTGAATTGTTTGGCATTTACATTGTTATCGCGTTGATCACGCTCTCTATTTGGGGTGTTTTCTTTTGGGCTTTTAAGAGTTGGCACCGTGCACCTGCGAAAATCTCTCCTCTAATCCGCTGGACCATTCTAGGGGCTTTTTTCTTGTATCTCCTTGGGATTGGGAGCCAACTCTACCGTATTTATCCTCCGACACAGTCCTGGCGCGAGCGCGTTATCGGAACCGCCTTCAAGACCTATACCCGGGTGGCTAAAGTCTACCCGCTTGATATTTGGCATAATTCACTCTTCTATTGCAGTGTGCGTTTGCGGGAGTTGCGACTCTGTGAGGAGCTGGGAGAGGGTAACTTCCAAGTGCAGACCTCTCCCGTTTGGGATAAGCGGGACAAGCCTCATGAGCTCCCAATCATCCTTTTTGTCATTGGAGAAACGGGAAGTGCTGCGCATTGGCAAATGCTCGGATACCCAAGAGCCACTAATCCTTACCTCAGTAAAGAACGCAATCTGATCCTCTTTAGTAATGCTACGAGTGCTGCGGACCTTACTTCGATCTCTATTCCACTGATGCTTTCTGCCTCCACGCCTCAACATTACGACCGTTGGCAGCACGAAGGCACGCTGATCCACCTTTTCCGAAAAGCCGGATTTGCCACAGCTTGGTTATCCAATCAATCTTCACAATTTGCCTGTGTCGAGGTGAGTGTCCCCTTGATGGATTTCCATTATTCAGCCGGAGGTTATGGAGTGGAACAGTGCTATGACGAAGCCCTTTTGCCTCCGTTGGATTTATTTTTGTCTCAGGTCGAGGAGGAGCAACGAGCCGCATTTGTGGTATTACATACGATGGGGGCACACTTTCGCTACGACGGCAGGGTAGAGGAGTCGTATGATTATTTCAAACCCACGACCCGAGGATTGTCCACTGTTATGGCATTGGATCGTAAGCATCGGGCTGAATTGATCAATAGTTATGACAATGCATTACGCTATACGGATTTCTTTTTGTCCCGGGTTACAGCCCGGATTCATCGGATGGAGCGCCCGGCTCTTTTCGTTTATGCCCCTGATCATGGCGAAGGGCTGGGAGAGATCAATCCCATGCACCTCCTACATGGTTCGGAATGGCCCTTGAAGGATGAATTGCACGTGCCCGTTGTTGTGGTTTATAATGAGGCGTATGCCCGGCTCTATCCCCAATATGTAGATCGGATGCAGGCTCGGAAGGACCTCCCCTTTTCGACGGCAAGTTTACCCAATCTCCTGCAAGATTTGGTTGATGTAAAGCAGGTAAGAGAGGTTTCCTCTCTAGTGGATAGTCTGTATAATCCCGAGCCTCGTTATTATTTGAGTCCGAGTTTGCAGGTTCGGTCTGCGGATAAGGTTTTCGAGGGAGATGGAGAGGATTAGTCGAAGAGGGTATTCTGTGAGATCTGCTGTTGCGGAAAACGGTCAAGAGATAGGGTTTGGGGATAAGCTTCCAGCCCTTTTTTTATGCCCTTTAGAGGCGGCTGGAGAGCATAAAGGTAGTTAGGTGGATTGGCGGTTCACTCGCGGATTGGATCGTGATGGCGACGATTATGAGTGTGTTTGGTAGGCGAGTTGCCCAGGTATAGGGTGTGCCGTCAAGAGTCTGTTGGCACCAATGCCATGTTTCGTTGCGCCCCAGTTGTGCAAGTTTATAGCCTCGTAACGTATATATTGATAGGGTAGCGGTCGATTGTGGATCGCTAAGGGCTTGGAGCGTTTGGAATGCCATTTGTTGTGGTGTCAGGTGCTCCTCTGTATTGTTGAGGTTGGATGTTCTTGAGTTTTTTTGTCCCGGAGTGGCACTTTCGGGAGATGGGAGGGCAGTGTGCCAGTTATCACGAGCAAGTGCCGATTGGGAAAATAGAATTCGTTCCAGTGAAACCCCTTGAGTCAATTGCCCTCGGGAGGGATCATTTGCTCCGTAGTACATTTCTTCGACAATTTGCTTCTCCCGAAGTGAATAGAGTACGATCTGCCCTGCCTTATTGTGTAGTGCAGGGAATTTTTCCATTTCGCTGATGCTATCTTGTGGGGCATGATAGCTATTGAGTAGCCCTTCTTTCCAGGGAGTGAGGGCTCGGTATTGCCCGGGTGCGAGTTGTTGGTGGTCGTGCAAAGTGATGGGATACAATTTTCCTTGTCGCCCCTCTGTGCGGATTGCAAAGGCGTATTCCGTGAGGTTCAATGGGGACGACGTTGGATTGAATAGCTCAATAAACTCGGCACCATCGGCTGGAGCAAATGGTAGTACTTCGCTTAAGAGAAGATGATTTTTGGGAATGCTTACGGTGTCTGAATCCCTATCCAAATCGGTTATTTCGTCTACATGTGTTATTTCAAAGTCGATTTGTTCAGAGGGTACGGGCTCACCCTCTCGTGTGATTAGGCCTTGAACAAAAAGGCTGTAATACCCAACTTTGAAGGGTTGTTCTAGGGATAGGGAGATCCCTTTTCCGAGCGTCTCTGTTGTTATTTTGCCCCTGGAGGGTTGTAGATTGAATTGTGCCTTACGGATGTCCATTGCCTCGTGGGGGAGCAGGATAATGCGTCGGGACTCTATCTGTATATCGGCAAAGATAGACTCCTCTCCTATGGGATGGGGTGGGTGTTCCGGGTCGAATGATTGCGGATAGTAGGCAAGGCGGTGAAGGGTAAAGCCCTCTGCACGCCGACTTGAATAGTGAATTTGTAGTGCTGTTCCGGGGTGTTTGTCGGAGGCTTTTGGGGCCGGTGCCACTGGATTACTCCCGACGAAATGGAAGGATTCATCGGGATGGAGATTGCTTTTGAGGTAGAGCCTCCAACCCTCCTCCGGTGAGTAGGTAATGTGCCATGAGAGTACATTTTTTCGTGCTGAGGTGAAGAGTATCCCCCCTTGCGCCGAGGTCGTGATAAGAGGGGCATCTTGATGTTTGTTGATGTGCTCGATGTGATTCTTCGATCGATGCGAAAAATCTCCCATGAAAAGTCCGATGCTACCATCTTCTTCGGAGGCGAGGTAGGCGTAGCGATCGCTATTCGTATCCGGCTTCTCAGTGCCGGATAGAGGTGTTATAAGTAGGATGAATCGATTGGAACGGGTCAGTGCTGTGCGAAAGGATAGCGTTCCCTGCCACGTCCGTACCTGTGTTTGACGAGGCGTATAGAGGAGTGTTGCTTGGTTGTGTTGGGAAGAGGGGTGGGTGTCTTTTAGTTGCCATCCTTCGGAGCATGGAGCAAACTTCCCCAAATCACCCGACCACGGAGGTGTGGAGAGGTGGCTACTGTCTGCCAAAAGGATCACCTCCTGCGCTACAAGAGAGGGCGTAAAACGAACTAGTGATAGCAGTAGTGCGAGGAGGATGTAACGTGGCATTTGTTCTGATATTAAGGGTACTGACTCGTGGCTTGTGGGGAGGAGATGTCGATTTATTCAGACCTCCATCCCCTCAAACCACGACCTATAATTTGTGAATGCTCTGCCTCAGAAAGTCCACTTAACACCTAAGGTAGGCATTACGAAAAACTTGTTACCGGCGAAGTTGTAGCTCATCTCCATTTCGGTACCTACGCTGAGGCGGAAGTCGGGATCAACCCCTTCGATCTTATTTAGGTTAAGCCAAAATTGGGGCTCTGAGAGGAAAACAACGGGTGTTTTGACCGGACTATCACCATCGATCCAAAGATCCATGAATCCATTGAAGGAGCAAAGTCCATCAGCAAAGTGATAGTACCACGTACCTGTCAGCTGTGCCGAATGAGGCTTTTTGTTGCCGCGAATGTATTTGTACATGGGGGTAACCGTGAAGCCGTAGGAGAAGTCGGGCGCATTTAGAGCGTATGTTCCCCCGAGGAGGAAGGCACTGTGATATGAAAAACTATTGGTCAAGCCACCATTGTACTCCGTATGGATCGCAAAGGGTGCGTCCCAAAATTTGAATTCTCGGGCAATCTCCCAATAGGCTCCGCGGATGCCACTCCCTCCGTAATCCATGTCCACAAAGAAGAAGGTATTGCCCCATTTGTCGGGACGGAACATCTCGATCGTTGTGGTAAGGCGAGGGCGAGTGGGGGCTTCTTTGCTGTAAAGATGGCGGCCGAAGTCGTAGTGCATTTGGATATTTTGTGCCTCAGCGATACGGGGTAGGGCACAGAAGGCAATCAGAGTCGCCACGAAGAGTATTAACTTTTTCATACTTTATTCTGTTTCGTTTTCTTTTGATTCGGTTGTTGTTTTAGGCTCCGGGAGGATGAGGTTAAGCACAACGGCAATAACGGCAGAGAGTCCGATACCCGCCAGAGAGAAGTTGCCAAATTGCATGATGGCACCACCAATTCCCGTGGTGAGGGTGACAGAGATAATCACAACATTGCGTGAAGAACCAAAATCCACCTTGCTATTCAGGAGGTTGGAGATCCCTGCCCCTGCTATGGTACCGAAGAGGAGCAACATGATACCTCCGAGTACAGCCTGAGGGATACTACTCAGGAGTGCGCTCACTTTTCCCACGAGAGAGAAGACAATGCCTGTAACGGCCGCAATACGGAAGACAACGGGATTGGTCACCTTTGTAAGAGACATTGCTCCCGTTACCTCACTGTAAGTGGTCACAGGAGGCGCACCTATTACACTGGCTACGAGACAAGCCAAGCCATCGCCGAGCATTGTGCGGTGTAGCCCCGGGTCTTTGACAAAATTTTTGCCTGTTACACTATTGACGACATACACGTCTCCAATGTGCTCAATAACCGGGGCAATAGCTACGGGGATCATGAAGAGAATTGGCTCCCAGGTGATCTTAGAGGGAAAGATCAGTTTGGGTAGGGCAAACCATTCTGCCGCTGCCACTTTGGAGAGATCGACCTGATTCGGAAAAAATATTAACGCCAAGATATAGCCTACTACGATACCACAGAATATCGGGATGAGCTTGATGAGCCCTCGTGTGTAGAGTGTTACTATGATAGCCGTAGCGAGCGAAGCGGCCGCAAGCCACCAGTTGGTCGATGCCATACTCACGGCACTCGGCGAGAGCGAAAGTCCGATAAGCATGATTACGGGACCGATCACAACAGGGGGGAATAGGCGATTGAGGAGCTTTATCCCTTGCCAACGAACAAGTGCAGACATCAGGAAGTAAACCACTGATACACCGATCAAGCCGAAAAGTGCTCCCTCAAGACCATATAATTCGGTTGCCTTGACAATAGGTGCGATAAAGGCAAAGCTGCTACCTAAGAAGATGGGAACTTTGCCTTTGGTTATGAGGTGAAAAAGCAGTGTGCCGATCCCGGCCGAGAAGAGGGCGGTGGAGGGATCTAACCCCACGAGCAAGGGGACTAACACCGTAGCCCCAAAAGCTACGAAAAGATACTGTACTCCTACGATACCCTTCTTCAAGGGCGTTAGTTCTTTTGAGTGATTCATCTTGGTGAAAATTCGTTGTATTCCTATTTTTCTGCCTACAAAGTTAAGTGAAGTGGGTACAATATCACTTATTTTGTACATGTAATCTGCCTCGGCTCTTGGTTTTATAGGCTATAATGTGTGTAGGAAGGCTTCTTTTGTTTGATCCCCGGAGTACCGAAGCTGTTGCCCAAAAGTTTTTGAATTGGAGCCCTATGCTTTTTTACCTCTTGGGCAGGAACTATCAGCGGAAAGGGTATTAGGTTGTAGATGAGAGGTAAGTAAATGGAAATGAGAGGGATTTGCAGTATATCTCTATGGTTTGCACAGAGGGGTTAAGTGCAGAAGGTGTGGATTTGTGCAGAAGTTCCGTTACCAAATCGTTAGTCTATTCCTTGAATGGTAACAAAGAGGCAGGAGAAGGTAACCGACAGAAGTGTGTTTGGTAACTCATCTTCCTGTAATTACGGTGCTTATGCATTGTGACACAATGTTTTGCATAGCTGAGAACGCTTCGGTAACGGGTAACTTTGAACTCAACGCCTTTGTGCGAAGTCGTAGCGAGGTGGATAGTCCCCTAACAGCTCTCACGATGGACTTCTTTGATGATTATCGTTTCTATTTGAAGAAGGAGGGTTATGCCCCTGCAACGATAAACGGGCATCTATGCTGGTTAAGTCGGTTGATGTATCGAGCCGTCACTCAGGGAACGATACGCTTCAATCCGATTGAAGAAGCGAAGTATGAAGCCGTGGAGAATAAACCTCGTTTTTTTAAGCAAGGGTGATGTGAAGAAACTCTTGGCATTCCCGTTGCAGGACGAAGGGGCAGAACTAAGCCGAAGGATGTTTCTTTTCTCTGTCTTTACGGGCTTGGCTTTTGCCGACTTGCAGAGCCTGCGAGCTTCGCAAATCGAAACGAACAGCGAGGGGAAGCGGTATATCCGCAAGGCAAGACAGAAAACGGAGGTGGAGAGTTTGATACCCCTGCATCCGATTGCGGAGCAGATTCTTTCGCTTTACACAAAGGAGGAGAGCAAGAGGGATTATAAGATATTCCCCGATACGATGAGCAAGGGCAAACTATCCACCCACCTTAAAGCCGTAGGCTTGGCGTGTGGCATTCGCACTCCGCTGGGCTACCACGTCGGTCGCCACAGTTTCAGCACGCTGACGTTGGAGGCAGGTATTCCGATAGAAAGCATCGCCAAGATGATGGGACACTCGTCCATTGCCAGCACGCAAATCTACGCCCAAATCACTGATCAAAAGATTGCAAGGGATATGGAGAGAGCAATTAAAATATAGCGCATTTCTTTTTGTGATAGTTATATTATACTGTACAACAGAGAGTTGTGTTTTTTTATCCAGAAAACTATGTTATATGTAGGTTTGTATTACCTTTGCGATGTGAGTCATGACTCGCAGAATAAAATAAACTGAATAATTAGGTTATTGTAATGAAAAACGATTTGAAGACTACGAAAAGTCTGACATCCATTTTGGTCGGACTTGTTGTATTGGGTGTTTTTTTCTTGCACAAAGGAAACGCTTATGTACACCCCAGCCTCTGACACGAATGAGGTTGTTAAGCAAGAAGAGGGTTCTACAAATACCTCCCTTAGAAGTTTTGATGCAGCAAGAGCTGCCGTTAGTGAAATTGCGTTAGAGTATTGTGATAATGCGAAGATAATAATGTATGCAACATCTGCATTTGAAAGACCTTCCGAAAAAGTCTTGTATGAAAACCTACTTGACAATTCTTCAGAACTAAAGGTGAATCCAATGAGTTTGAAGTTTAATTCATTGGAAATAGAAGACGAGACAACAAAGCGTAGGATCAATTTCTTCGATTTACCCCAAGAGCAAAAAGAGGTTTTTACAGATCTTCTTTTGCTGGAAGAAGCGAAATCTATGACAGCGAAAATAGAAGCAGTTCCTACTCTTAAAGAATTTTTACTTAAAGAAAATCTTGCGACTTCAAGAGTAGTCGAACGAGAAGGTTTGTCAAAGCTCCAGGTTGGCACAATCACTTCTGGACTTAGAAGTGCCGAGGAAATTGTATCCGTCAATGAAAAGGGGAAGTTCTTTAAGATGCTATCCAAAGAAATCGAAAAAGAATTATCTGGAGATGTTCCTCAAACAAGATCACTGGGAATTTCATTCAACTACCCCAAAGTCCCTGTAGATAGGGTTAAAGAAGCTTGGCGTCGTTCTTCAAGAAGGGGTGATTTTGTTGTGGCAATTCCCAATCATTTTGCCCCATGGATTTATCTAAATGCTGGTAAAAATGTCAAGTTCAGCATCGGGCATGCTGGTATTATAAATTCAAAAATAGACTCTAACATAAAAGACGAAGAATCTGTTACAATTGAAGCATATAAAAAAGAAGGAGTGCGTAGACTAACTATCTCTGAGTGGGATACCCCTCACTATGTAATGGGTGTGCAAAAAGTAAAATGGGTATGGAAGTGGAAATGGTTTAAGAGCGGGCTGTATAAAGAAACAAAACCCGTTTCAAACCCTGGAGCTCTCGCTGATTGGGCAAATAAATACGTAGGAAAGCGATATGTGTATGCACATGAGTTTTTTACTGCAAAATGGGCAGCACCTAAACGGTTCACTTGTACGACACTTGTTTGGTGATGTGCGAAAAAAGCATATGGTATAAATGTCTCTGGGTGGTACTCGCCACTAGTAACCCCAAGTGGGTTATTAACTGATGATGAAACTTATGTAGGAGAGAATGTATTATGAAAACGTTGCTATTTCTATCCAAACTAATTATACTTTTCGTAGTTGTGGGATATGGGTTATCTTCCTGCGAACAACGCGCTCCAGATATGACAAAGAAAGAGATAGATACTCGTCTTCTAGGAACTTGGTCTATCATAGAGCAGGATGATACGGAAATTCATCCAAAAGATAAGACAATTGTATTCAACCCTGATGGAACATGCTTAGGATTCCACTATCCTGGCGGAAAACGGATGTTCTACACAGAGGATAATAGCCATTTGTTTATCTTCGTACACGGAACAGGACTAAAACTATCCAATTGGACCTATGAACGTTACTACAAGATTGTTAAAGACAAACTGGTCATTTGGGGATCAAAAGAAGATATGATTGCAGAGAAATATGAATCTGCAACTTCTTATCAAAAAACACCTAAGTAAGAGAGTCTTAATCCTTTACTTCTCGCAACTTATGATATTTGAGTTGAGGAGTGTAACTTTATTCGTGTAATACGTCCTATAGAAATGAAGAAGGTGGGGCTTTCCTCGCCTTCTCTCTTTAGGATATGTAATTAAAACAATAAATATGGCAAAAAGAAGAACGGCAAAAGAAATTGAAAATGATATATTCAAAGTTGTATCCAATATTGTTCTGAGGGATGGATTGTCGGCTGTATCTATCAAACAAGTGGCAAAGGAGTCCAGAACTGACATTTCCGTTTTAACAAGACGCTTTACTGATGACAATGGATTGATAAAGGCATATACGGGCAAATTTGATTACTTTATCAATGATGTCCTTTGTAGTATTCAAGGGAAACAGCAGGAAATCGCAGGCAAATGTACAAGCATCGCCTAATTCTCTCACCTTTCTCTAAGTGCGTACTTGTGGCTTTGATTTTCTTCTTTCACAGTGAAAGGAGATACACAGTCTTTAGTCATTGCGTAGATTTTTCCTTGCCGTATGGCTTCCTAAGAGGAGTCGTTAAACACAAAAAAGGGCGAGAGTAGAAGCATTCTACTCTCACCCTCTGAGGAATGAAATCGATGTCGATCGATTATTCGGTTACGAGAAGACGATGTGTCGCATCGCCCACAATCAGGAGATAAGTCCCCGTGGAGATACCCTCCAGGTCAAGACGAATCGCTCCTTCTCCGGAGCATCGCATCCGACGCAGAGTTATACCGTCAAGGGTTAATAATCGCACCTCATCGCCTGCTTTTGCCCCGGTTATATCAGTGTAATTACGTGCCGGATTGGGAGCGATAAAGAGCGAATCGATATTCATAGGATGCTCCGTAGTGGTGATCTTGCTGACCAAAGCCTCGGGATCTTTAAGGATAAACACGCCATCATTGCTGCAAATGTATAATTGCCCCTTTTCGTCAAAACGTGTCGTATAGACATCGCTTGGGGTGAAGCCGTGTTGTGCTGTGATCTTGTAGAAACGTCCTTCGACGGTCATAAGATAAAGTCCCTCTGTCCAGCAGGAGAGCCAGCGATTGCCCTTTTTGTCAAAAGCTACGTGATTGACATAACTCGAGATAAAGCCACTGTCGGTATTGTAATTGGTATACTTATTTTTCTCCAAGTTGCGGATTTGTAATCCACCATTGGTGCAGATATACATCGAGCCATCGGGAGCAAAAATTATGTTACGAACATTGTCATCAGGGAGCTGGTCGTTGGCTTTCGTTAGGACACTGAATTCATTATCCTTATAGAGAATTGCTCCACCTACCGAGGAGAGCCAGAGAGAGCCATCGGCAAGAGACGTGATTCCGAAGAGGGATTTCGAGGGTAATCCCTGTTCGGTACCGATCGTTTCCCACTTGTTATCTTTGAATTTCGCAAGTCCGCCCGCAAAGGTTGTGACCCATACGGTGCCGTTCTCCATGGGGAGTACATCCGTAGCTTGTGCGACAGGGAGTTTTCCCTCTCCTACACCGTAGTTGGTCCACATTTCGGTTGTGGGGCTATAACAGGATACACCTCCATCGTAGAAAGCAGCCCATACTTTGCCTTTAGAATCCAGTGTAATACGACGGGTATTGAGTCCGATCAAATTGCCATGGGCTTGGGTAAAGCTCTGCCACTTGTGACTAGTGGCATCGTAGTGGCTTACGCCCGAAGAGGTTGCTACCCAAAAACTGCCATTGTTCTCCAGGCGGATATCTTTGCAGACATTGCCCACGAGACCATCACTGGAGTAGAGAGCCCATTGATTATCTGCCGTTTGGTAGGCGATACCGGTTTTGTGTGTCGCCAGATAGGTTTTGCCGTCTGCTGAGAAGTTGATGTCGAAAACATCTTTGGCAAATAGTCCCTCGGTCTCCCCGATCGTCACCCATTTATTGTCCTTTTGATAGCAGACACCCATTCCATCGGTACCGACCCAAAGCTTCCCTTGAGCATCAAATGTCACAACTGTGAGGTAATTGTCGGGCAGTCCATTCTCGGTTGTTAGAGTATTCCAATTGGTGCCGTTGAAGTGTTGCAACCCGTTTTGAGAGGCAATCCATACCTCATTATCCTTTACAGCGATGTCTTGTATCGAACCGAATGTATTTGATAGGTCCAAGAGTTTCCACTCCGTCTCCTCAAAGTAATAGACGGCACTCTCGCAACCTGCCCATACCTTGCCCGACTTGTCTATCGCCAAAGTCGTGAAGGTGGTCATGGGGTTGGGTGAGGGGTGGTAGTGTGTGTACTCCCTTCCCTTCATGTAGGTAAGTACAGCTCCATCAGCTATCCAGTAACCACCTTTAGAGTCCTGTGCGATGTCTTGAGCGAATCCCCCTTCGAGCTCTCCGGTCTCTGTGGTGTAAAATGTCCATTCGCCCTGAGGAGTACGCTTGGCAATCCCGGCTTCGTTGGCTGCGAACCAAAGATTTTTTTCTTTGTCAATAAAAATCTGATTAATGGGCAGGCCTGCAAAGTTCGCCATCCCCTCTACCATGCTCCACTTGCCATTTTTGAGTGTTGCTACCCCTTTGTTGGTGGCAGCCCATAGCGTACCATGCTCATCAAATTCCAAATCGAATACCTCATCGCTGGGTAATCCCGAAGAGGTGTTGTCGGTGCCAAAGCGTACCCAGTTTTGGGCTTGCACCACGAAAAGACTTGCCACAAGGGCAACGGTGAACGCAAAAAATCGTTTCATCGAATAGTTGTTATTAGTTGAATTATTTTCAGAGATTTCAGTACTTAGTACGGGGATGAATAGGTTCGTTTCCGCTCAAATGGAGCGGTGTTATCCCGAGAGGTGACCATATACTTGTCGCTTTCATTGTACTGCTCCCACTCGCCCAACATCGTACCTCGCATATCAACATCAAGGGGTGTTTGGGTTTCGGATCCATAGGTCTTGCAGAGAGTGAAGTGATAGTCTAGTACGTCAGCAGCCTCTTGGCTGCCGGGATGGGATACGAAGGTCCCCACGAGAGCCTCTTGCCAAAGTCCGTTTTTGTTCTTCGTTACAAAGAAAATGCGAAAGTCTTGTGTGGCTACGAGTATCGTTTTAGGCGATCCATCAGGGAGTGTTGCCACCTCGGGCTGGCCTAGTTTGGTATAGGCAATGTCTAACTCGACCTCTTGCCCATCCTTTAAGATGGCAAATGCCGAACGATAACCGGATGTAGCTTCATCTCGGCTTATCACATCCACGGCAAAACCTTTCACGGCAGGATGTTGTATTGCGATAAAGTCGTTGTAATAGATGGCTCGCAAAAAAGAAAGAATCTTAACCCCTCCATCTTTTGTGATAAAGTAGAGCATGGGGTTGTCCCAGTGTTGTCCGATGTTGATGAATACGATCTTTTCGCATTTATCCGCTAGCCCCGAAACCTCGTACTCTTCGTTGGTAGCATATTGGAAGGGAGGGATTGGCATGTTTTCGATGGGATAAAAGTTCAAGATCTTTTCTCTCACCGTTTGGGGGATACGCAATATTGCTTTGCCTCCTCGTAAGATCGCTTCAAATGAAAGCTCCTCCTCAAGGTTTGCAAAATCCAAGGGGCATTGTAGGATCTCCTCTTTGATGGGAGTGGATGTTTGCGCTATTTGATCCGAGTCCTCTTGCTTTTCTGATTTCTTGCTACCGCAGGAGGGTAGAAGCAATAGACACAAAAGAGTCGTAATGATAAGGTGGTTAAACGTTTTCATAGTATCCTTTTTATCTATAATTCTGCGTCTCATCTACATCACATATATCTGCGATGTCCGCAGAAGTGAGCTTGATGATCTTTTCCATGTCGTCCTGAGGAGTTAGCGTAAAGCTCCCCGGTTCTTTGATCTCAATGCCCATAGTACCTTCGCCATCTTCTCGCATGGCATAACGAAGAGTATAGGTATAATCACCGGTCTCTCCCTCTTCAAGCCAGTCAGGCCCCTCGAACGTACCTTGATAAATTTGTCCCCAAGAGCCTTCCCAGCGGTCTTGTAGCAGATGGATTTTATAGTCGGAGGTGAGGACGATGACAAGGTGAGGATTGCCCACTTCGTCCAAAATGGGATAGTGTAAATGGTGTTTTCCCATGAATGGCTTGACCTCTAACTCTTTGCCTGATCTCTCTTTGGCAAAAATTGCCATATAGGTGTTGTCTACGACTTGTGAGCTGAAACTCTCGATGTTTTGGAATCCTTTGAGGGGAGCACTTGCGCTGAAGTCGCGGTAGAGTATCGCTTCGATGATGTTGAGGATCTGCACTCGTCCGTCATGTAGTCGCATACAGAGCATGGGGTTCGTATCCTGACCAACATCTCCAATGAAGATCTCGACGCAGGATTCTGCGAGGTGTGTTACCGGGTAGAGGTCATCTGTTGAGGGCTTTACGATCTCTTCGGGGAGAAACAGCGTGGTTCGGGTGCTAACCTCTTTGCGCAACTCAAGGGGAAGGTGTAGGGTCACTTTTCCCTCGTGTAGGATCACCTCGTAATGCGTTGTGCCTTCGGAGGTGGGGAACTCTAGCCTAAGCGTATCTGACAGAGTCTCTTGGTTTGTACCGTTTGTCTGCTGAGAGTTGCTTTTTTTTCCACAAGAGAAGAATAAAAGAAAGCCGATCAATAGGGCAATTGTGAGTGTTTTTGAGTTCATAGGGTTCGGGTTTTTCGAGGTGAATGATGGGTTAAATAAAAAGCCCCTATGCGGCATTCCATAGTCCTTCTGGTTCAGATTACCGATCTCACCCGTATCGAATTGGGTACTAACCTATGCGGCATTCCATAGTCCTTCTGGTTCGGAGGGAGAGTGGTGATGCTCGATAGAAGCCTAAAAGATCTCTTAAAAAGCCTTGGAGAGAGGCATTGAATGATTCATCTCAGTGCCCCTCCCCAAGTTACTTTTGGCATTACTTCAGCGGTTTTATGTGCTGGAGGTTTACCGGTTTAATCATGTTTTCAGGACTCAAGATGGTGTCAAGGTCTTCCTTTGATAGGATGCCATGTTCGAGTACGAGGTCGTAAACGCCTCTACCTGTTTCCATGGCTTCCTTGGCGATTTTGGTTGAGTTCTTATAACCGATTACGGGGTTAAGAGCTGTTACGATGCCGATACTGTTACGGATGTAGTTGCGACAATCCTCTTCATTTGCGGTTATGCCGTCTACACATAGTGTGCGGAAGGTATCCATCCCATTCATGAGGAGGTCGCAGCTTTCAAAGCAACATTGAGCCATCACGGGCTCCATGGCGTTGAGTTCCATTTGGGCAGCATCGCCGGCCATGGTCACGGTGAGGTCGTTACCGATTACTTTGTAGCATACTTGACTGAGCACTTCGGGGATTACGGGATTGACCTTACCGGGCATGATCGAAGATCCCGGTTGCATGGCGGGTACGTTGATTTCGTGGAGACCACAGCGGGGCCCCGAAGCCAAAAGACGGATGTCATTACCGATCTTATTGAGCTTAACAGCGATACGCTTGAGGGCACTGGAGTAGCCGATCATTACAGAGGTATCACTGGTTGCACCCACGAGGTCTTCGGTCAATTTGATGTTCCAACCTGTGATTTCAGCCGTTGCTTTGATGCAGGCCTCGGCGTAACCCGGTTCGGAGCAGATCCCCGTACCGATTGCCGTTGCCCCCATATTGATGGTAAGGAATTGCTCTGCTGCAAAATCAAGATAGGCGAGCTCCTCTTGGAGGATGGCGGCAAAGCCACCGAACGTTTGACCCAGAGACATAGGCACGGCATCTTCAAGCTGTGTACGACCCATCTTGAGAATGTGGGCAAACTCTGCGCTCTTTTTGCGGAGAGATGCAATGAGTTCTTCGAGGTGAGGACGCAGAGCAAGGTGCGTTGCATAGAGCCCGAGGTGAATGGCTGTCGGGTAAGCGTCGTTGGTTGATTGACTGCAATTAACGTGGTCGTTGGGTTGCAGATATTTGTACTCACCGGCTTCGTGTCCCATGATTTGTAGGGCACGGTTGCAGATCACTTCATTGGCATTCATGTTGGTGGTCGTACCGGCCCCCCCTTGGATCATATCTACGGGGAATTGGTCGTGGTGCATGCCTTCGAGGATCTCTTTGCAGGTGGCTACGATGGCGTTGTACTGCTCATCGGTGAGTAAGCCGTGAGCATGATTGGCAATAGCTGCACCCCACTTGGTGTAAGCCAGCCCATTGATGAAAAGAGGATACTGATCAAGACGGAAACTGCTTATCTTGAAGTTTTCGATACCACGGAGCGTTTGCACTCCATACAGTTTGTCTGCGGGGATTTGGCGTTCGCCGAGGAGATCGCTCTCTAGGCGGAATTTAGAATCGGGATTCATGATTTGAGTACGCTTATAATAGTATTGTTATTGTCTTTTACTCGCACACCTTTTGTTTGGGGCAAAGGTAGCCATTTTAATTAGCTTGTGGCAATGTCCCCTCAATATGTAGCATGGCAAATCGGGTTGGGTGGGGAACGGGGCGCGCCATTAGGGCATTATAAATCCGTAAACAGGCGTAGGCATCCAGGGCGGCATAGGCTTGTTGGCGGTAGGATAGGTGCTCACTCTCCCAGTTGGTCAGTCGTTGGCTTTTGGAGATACGCTCGTCAAAGAGGATGGCGTAGATGCGTTGCAGGCTTTGCTCCCGTATGCCGTAGGCAGGGCATAGGCTTTGGAGCTCTACGAAGCCCTCGGGCTGGATGGCGGCCTTGCGACGGATCACCTTGTAGTCGTCACGTAGACTTAGACCGACTTTGAGGATATTGGGATTGGCAAGGAAGGCTTTGAGCCGAGGGGGGATGCCTGTTTTATTTACCCGTATGAGGTAGGCGTCATCGAGGGTGGCGATCTGTATTAGGGCAACTTCGGGCTTTTCTCCACGTTCGAAGCAGGGTTTTGTTTCGGTGTCAATACCGACGATCGTCTGTTTTTCGAGTTCATCAAAGATAAATTCCGCCTCTTGGACTGTTTCTACGAGGTGTATTTCCCCGGGGAAGTAGGCGAGTCGATCCAGTTCGTTTACCTCCTCCTTTGATATACGTTCTTCGAGGGTTTCCATTATTCTTCGTCTATATCGTAGTTCAAGTGTTCGTTCGCAGATAGATCTTCTGCAAATTGAATATGGTGCAGAGCTCTGAGAGCAGAGAGCACCCGATCTCCCCAGTAGGCATTGAAGAGCTCGCGTAATTCAAGTGTTGCAAAGGGGATGAGGGCGAGGTGTTCGTCGCGCAGGAGTCCGACAAAGTTGCCTAGGGGCTGATAGACGTCTGTGAGGATCTCCGATATGCGAGCGGTCAAAGGGCGATCGCTGTACTGCATCTCGGGAGAGAGTGCTTCGAGATAAAGGTCGTCATTCCCGAGTTGCGCCTCCAGTCCACGTAGTACGAGGGTATATTCCTCTTCGGTTACGCAGGCCGGGAGTAAGTATTCCTCCTCATCATCGGAGAAGGCTTCGTCCCTCCCGGAGGGTAGGGATAGGGCTTTGAGGTAGAGAAGAGGCAGAAGGTGAAGTAGTTTGTGAATGACCTCCTCCCGTTTGAGCTCTCCTGCTTGGCGGAGCAGCGTACAAAAGGGAACGGCAACGGTCGCAAATTCGAGGACTTCTGAGGTTAGGGGGCTTGAGGATGACTCCTTCATTTCGGGCATTTAATTTAGTGGATGGCAGCTGATGGTTATTGAGCGAATCGTCCGTGAGCGATAAGCCATTCGGCTATTTGTATGGCGTTTAGAGCAGCACCTTTGCGGATCTGATCGGCTACACACCAGAAGGAGATCCCCCCCGGATGGGCCAAATCTGCACGGATACGTCCCACGTAAACGGGGTCTTGATCTGCGACAAAAAGCGGCATGGGGTACTGTTTATTTTGCGGATCGTCCACGACGACGATCCCCTCTTGTCGTTCGAAAGCCTGCCGAGCCTCTTCGGGAGAGATGGGTCGCTCGGCGATCGCCCAAATGGCTTCGCTGTGGGCTCGCAGTACAGGGACACGAACGCACGTGGCACTGACGGCTACGGAGCTGTGCAGGATCTTTTGCGTTTCATGGTACATCTTCAGTTCCTCTTTCGTGTAGTCATCATCGGCAAAGAGGTCGATATGGGGAATTACATTGTATAGAAGTTGGTGAGCAAACTTTTCCACCTTAATGGGTTGCCCCTCTGCCTCTTGGAGTACCTGTCGGCGCAGCTCTTCCATGGCAAGGTTTCCCGCTCCGCTGGCGGCTTGATAGGTGGCTACGTGCACCTCTTTGAGAGGAGTGATCTTGTTCAGTGCATGAAGGGCTACGACCATTTGGATGGTGGAGCAGTTGGGATTGGCAATGATATTTCGTGGGGTTATAAGCGCATCTTCGGGATTGACTTCCGGCACGACGAGGGGCACATCCTCATCCATGCGGAAGGCACTGGAATTGTCGATCATGAGTGCGCCGTATCGGGTTATCGTGGAGGCATATTGTCGGGAGGTATCTCCGCCTGCCGATACGAAGGCGATATCTATATCTCGGAAGGCGTCATCATCTTTGAGCTCCTCCACCTTGCAGATTTGGTTAGCCACTTTGTATTCGCGTCCTGCACTGCGAGCAGATCCGAAAAGTCTGATCTCATCGGCGGGGAATTGACGCTGTTCCATAAGACGCATAAACTCGCCTCCGACTGCTCCTGAGGCTCCTACGATGGCTATTTTCATATCTCTGTTTCTTATAAATTCTCGATTCTACTTAGTTTCACAAAAGTAGTGACTTTAGGCGGATTAGGGAGAGCCTTGGGCGATTGATTGCGGAAAGGCGTAAAGGGGAGGGGCGAGTTGTCGATTTTTTGCTGCCCGAGGATGTTGCATAAACGCCCCAAAAGTATCGGGAAAAGGGAAAACGGAATCGATGGTTTTGAATGGGCTGAAAAATCAGTCGACATTTTCTCGCAAAACAGTCGACTGTTTTTCAAAATTAGTCGACTGTTTTTTCGGCTTGTTACGACTCCGTACATGAACACCGGAATGTGGAGGCACTCCTTGTCAAATCCAACCGTCGATAAACTCAACTATGGGGCAGGGGGATTACTCCCTACACCTAACCTTTCAGGAGCTGATCGGAAAGCGGGGGGCAATTCATCCGTACTCCGAAGAAGAAGCCACGGTTGCGGACTTTCGTCCATCGTCCGGATTTCATTCCTGCGGTTTGGCAACTTTGCTCTCTTGGTCTACGGGCTTTTTCATAGCCTATTCGTGGATAGTTGTGTATCTTTGGGTGGTGGAATGGTGCTTTATTGTAAAGAACCTCCCTATATTTGAGGCTGTAAAACGTCAAGGATAAGGCAAGTATAAAACTATCTCACTCTAGTTTACTATGAAACGATACCCCCTCTATCGGGCGTTAGCTCTGGCTGCGCTTACTACGGCAACTCTTCATGCACAAGAGGATTACGGCATGATCCATCACGAACAGATCTCCGATCAAGCCCTTTTGATCCGAAGCGGTGCAATCCGATACTTCAGTCCTCGGGCAACGATCCCGTTTGAGACCCATCCGCAGGGGGCTATGCTTGCTACCCTTTTGGCTCGGCATGCGCAGGGGAGTTATCTGTTGGGGCGTGAGTTCGCCACGCAGGCATTGGATTACTTCTTGACCAAAGTTCCGGTGGATGAACACTACTCCTCGATCTCCATGGAGCGAGCGGCTCGCTATATGTCAGAGGGGGACTTCCATCGTGCACGGCATGCCCTTTTGCAAGTTGATGAGCGAGATCTCGCTTCGGAAGAGCGCACAGAGTTCCAAGTCCGCCTGGGCTATGCACTGCTCCGCACGCATCGAGAGCCGGAGCTTTCCCAAGCCCTTTTCGAGGAAGCCCATACCAAAAAGAACCGTTGGGGGCGAATGGCGCGTCTTTACGTGGCCAGCCATGAGATATCCAAAGGGAATTTGTCCGCAGCTCGCGAGATCTATACCCCCTTGCTTGCCGATCAAGAGTTAGCCCCCGAGGCTCGTATCGGTATGGCTACATTGAGTTACTATTCGGGTGATTATGCCAAAGCCGTGGCCGAGGTGGCTCAGTTGGAGCGTCAAGAGCCCCGTGTGGCAGGTAATGCTTCGCTGTTGCAGGTGGCAGGTAATGCCTATTATCGCTTGGGGGATGCTCCCAATGCCTCTAAATATCTGGAGCGTCTGCTCGATGGGAGCAACGATGAGTTTGTAATGGCAGAGGATGCCCTGTTGCTTGGAGCTGCCTATATGGAGCAGGGGCTTTACGACAAAGCGATCGAACCCCTCAAGAGAGCAACCGAGGGGAGGGGGCTTACTGCTTATGCCGCAAGTCTCTATTTGGGTCGTGCATTGCGTGATCAGGGCAATTATCCTCAAGCTATCGTGGCTTACGAGCGGGCTGCAGAGGAGCAAGCTCCGGACTCTGTGCGAGAGGCCGCTATGTACGAAATGGCTTTGGTGATGCGCTCTTCGGGGCAATCCAATTTCGGGCAAGACGTGCGTATTGCAGAGCGATTTCTAAACACCTTCCCCAACTCAAAGCACCGTCCTACCATGGAGCGATTCCTGACGGAGTTTTACCTCTCCAATACCAACTATGCAACCTCTTTAGCTTCGATCCAACGACTTGAAAAACGATCCAAAGCTCTCGATGAAGCACGCCAATACGTCCTCAACCACCTTGCTCTGGAGGCTCTCTCGCAAGAGGATTTGACAACCGCCTCTCGCTACATAGCACAGGCGTTAGAAGCTCGGGCAGAGGGCAACCGCTACCAAGGAGAGTCGCTTTTGATCCAAGCCGACATCCTGCGTCAAGGGGGAGACTATGCTGCCTCGATCCGGCCTCTGAAGTCATTCCTTGCACTACCTCAGGGGATGCAGGGGGGCAATCGTGGGGAGGCGTTGTACTATCTAGGCTATGCCCTGTTCAATACGAGGCAATATGCCGAAGCCCGCAATCAGTTCTCTGCCTTTGTGCAAACGGGAGAGGGTAATGCATTGCGTCGAAGTGATGGCTACACTCGGTTGGGCGATTGTTATTATGTGGCCAATGCGTTGGATGCTGCTTTTGCTTCCTATCAAAAAGCGATGGATCTGGCACCGAATCGGAGCAGTGAAGCTCTCTTTCGTATGGCTGATATTCACGGCTTGCGCAAGCAATATACACAGCAAATCGCCCTCTTGGATCGTCTGATGAATACTTATCCCAATAGTCCTGTGGCGGCACAATCTTCCTACCAAAAGGCTCGGGCCTACCTTCTTCAGGGCAAGAACAGTGAAGCTGAAAGGGGATTCGTGGAGACCGCTTCCCGCTATGCACAGAGTGAGGAGGGGCGTCTCTCTCTTCTGCAGTTGGCACTCCTTTATTATAATGCTCAGCGCGTACAGCAGGCTCTCGATACCTATGCTCAGCTGATGCAACGCTATCCGAAGAGTGCCGAGGCTGCTACCGCCTTCTCCCATCTCAAGAGTATCTGTATCGAGGAGGGGCGTACCGACTATTTGCAAAAGGTGGTTCATGAGTCCAAGGGTACCTTCTCGCTAAGCGAAGGTGAGAGTCGAGAGATTGAGTTCCAATCTGTGGAGAGTGCCTACAAACGCCAACCCGCATCGGCAGAAGCCAAGCTGCAAGAGTTCATTGACCGCTATAAAACGGGGCGTGATGTCCTTATGGCGCAACTTTATCTGGCTGATGGGGCTTACACTCGGGGCGATAAGGAAAAGTCCTATGCGATCTATTCGCTTTTGGCTCGTGAGGTGGAGCAATTGCCACGCACGATGCAAGCGAAGATCTTACAACGCTTAGGCTCTTTGCAACAAGAGCGCCGAGAGAGACAAGCTGCCTACGATACCTATCGTAAACTTTACGACATTTCCGCTGAACGCCCCGTGCGCTTGCAGGCGGCTGAGTCTGCCGCCGAATTGGCGTTGCAGATGGAGCAGGGACGTACCGTTATCGCCATGGTCACCGAAGCCCTAACGTCCCTTGGACAAGAGGGCGGGGAGCGTTTGATCCTCCTCCGCGGGGCAGGGCATGAATTGCTCTCCGAACGAGATAAAGCCCTCGCCGAATACAAAAAGATTGCATCCCAAACGGATCTGTCAGCCGGGGCTGAAGCCCTTGTTGCCTACACCAATCTCTTGGCACATGGATCTGCCAAAGAGAAAAAAGAGGCGAAGCAGATGCTCAATAAATTCATCGAACAGGGTACTCCTCATGAGTATTGGCTTGCTCGGGGTATCTTGCAATTGGCAGAGATCTACCGCTCCGAGGGCGATCGCATTACCGCTAATCAGTATATCGAGAGCTTGAAAAGCAATTACCCCGAGCGGGAAGATGATATACGTGAGCGCATCGACCTCTACTTGAAACAACAGAAGTAGGAGATGCTTCTAGAGAATACACCTATTTTTATATGGAGAGAATAGCAATGAAATATACGATCCGCTTTTTTAATTCGTTCGTGACTCTTTTGCTCTTGGGAGGGCTATCCCAAGGTGTGGCTTCGGCTCAACAACCACAAAAAACATCTCGAGCAGATACGTTGCGACGTGAACTCACGGTAGTCAGTGATGCGGAGGTGCATCTGGAAGCCATTGCTCCAATGGCTTCTACTTACCTTTTTGATAAACCGAAGGTAACACGGTTGGAGGCGGTTCCTCCTCGATCCACGGGAGATTTTACGCCTTCTGTCGTCTTGCCCGAGCATCCTGCTCTGAGTGATAGGGCTTCGTGGATCCCTCAGTCGGGGAAACGAGCCTATCTGGATCTTACGGGAGGTTGGGAGCCTTTTGTGCGTGCGCAAGCGGGCTACTCCGATGTGTGGCAAAAAAAACACCTCTTCGATGCCCATTTCGCTTACCAAGGTGAATGGGGATATATGTTTGGACTCGACGCGCATTCGGCCCCGTTCAATAGTCCTTTTTATCGCCATAAAGTGGGGGGACAGGTACTCTATGAGTATTTGGGAGAGGGGGCTACCCACACCGTGCTTGCTCGAGGGGACTATGAACGGTTTAACTATTATGGTTATTTTTATAAGGCATCAACGGATCATGATAGAGGTATAAAGTCTCCTCTTGATGCACGGCAAGATTATGAAGCCATTTCTTACCGCTACACGACGGCAGCCGATCGAGATTTTGATGCAATGTTTAATATCGGCTTCGAGCATACGGGGCGTCGTTACTCTCGTGTAGAGGGGATTTCCACTCAAGCGATCGATGAGTATCGTCTTTTGGGGAGCTTCCGTCTGCAAAATGCTCGCAATGAAGATCTCTCATGGGGGCTCGCCGGTAATCTTCTAGGGCAACTCAATTCTTATAACAGTCTATTCTTGATGCGTAGGAGCGAGGTGACAGCTCCCGATTCCTATTTTGCCGTAGATCTTGCTCCGCAGGTACATCTCGATGGCTGGTTGGGTGAGATGCAATGGAAGGTCTCCGCCGGTGCAGGTGTAGGTTTTGTTCCGGTACAGCTTCACTCATTCTTTTTCTTCCCTAAGGTGAAAGCCTCTCTTCTTTGGGAGCACCATTTGGAGTTTTTTGCACGTGCCGAGGGAGGGCTAAAAGCTCCATCGCTCCACGAAGTAGCACAAGAGGTTCGCTATTTGCATCCTGACTACGTAGTACTTCCCGAAGCTCAAATACTGGATAGTGAGATCGGGGTACGTGCCGATTTGCCCTATGGGGTGTCGCTAGCCCTCTCAGGGGGGTATGCTTTAAGCCATTATGCGACCTATTGGGAGCCTGTACTCTTTTCTGAGGGGGGGCATTCTCCTTATTTTGCGGCCTTTCGTCCTGCTCTTGCCGACGGAGCCTATTGGTTTGTTTCAGGGCGGCTAGGTTATGCTTTGGGGACTAAGTTGCAAGCCTCTTTGCAGTGGACAGAGCGGCGCTACAACCTCAAAGAAGGTGCTATCGCCCAAGGAAAACCGACTCGATTGGTCGATTTGGCTCTTACGTATCATGCAACAGATCGTTTGAATTTTGCCCTGGAGGGTCTGTTTCGATCGAATATCCCATTTACAGCTCCTCACGACCAAACGGAAACCATGCTTCGGAGTCACCGTCGGGTTCGTTTGACCTCTGCTTGGCATCTAGCCGATTGGTTGTCGGTCCACGGGGAGCTTTCCGCTCCATTTTTCCTCTCTACGGAATATCCTCTTGCCTATCAGGATTCACGCTTGGTTATTGCCGCAGTAGGGGCTACGATGCTATTCTAAAAAGAACGCAAATCTCAAAGAATAGAGGTCTATCTTATAAATTGTCTTTATCTTTGCGCTGTTATAAAGGAGTAGAACACTTTACTTGATCCCCGGATGGTCGGTAATTAGAGAGTCTTACATATACAAAGAGTAATCAATAAACATTCTAGAATAATAATTGAGTTAAGTATGCAACTGAAACATTTTGTGTTGGCTTCGCTCCTCTTCTTGGGCTTCCTCGTTCCTACGAGTTTGCGTGCTCAAGATCCGATGATGCAGCAGCTGCCCGTTGATCAGGCTGTACGTATGGGTACCTTGCCCAATGGTCTGACCTACATTATTCGTCACAACGAAAATCCCAAGAACCGTGCAAACTACTACATTGCACAGAAGGTGGGATCGATCCTGGAGGAAGATACGCAAGCAGGTCTCGCCCACTTCCTTGAGCACATGGCTTTTAACGGTACCAAAAACTTCCCCGATAAAAAACTTATCGGATTCCTCGAACGTATTGGTTGCCAGTTTGGAGCAGACCTGAACGCCTATACCGCTTTTGACGAAACGGTCTATACGATTATGGATGCTCCCACGGATAAGGGTGTGGATATTATTGATAGCTGTCTCCTTATCATGCACGATTGGAGTAACAACATTACTCTCGATGGCAAGGAAATTGACGAAGAGCGTGGTGTGATCCACGAAGAGTGGCGCTCGCGTGACAACGCCAATATGCGTATGCTCACTGCGATGCTTCCTAAGGTACTTCCCAATAATAAGTATGCTAATCGTATGCCTATTGGTACTATGGAGGTGGTAGATAACTTTAAGCATAGTGAGATCCGTGACTTCTACCAAAAGTGGTATCGTCCCGATTTGCAGGGTATCATTGTAGTAGGTGATATTGATGTAGACTATGTAGAGAAGAAACTCAAAGAGATCTTTGCGGATGTGAAGGCTCCTCAAAACCCTGCAGAGCGTTACTTTGTGCAGGTAGAGGACAATCCCTCTCCTATCGTTGCGATAGCAACGGACAAGGAAGCTACAACGACTAACATCACCATCATGTACAAGCATGATGTACTCTCTCGTGAAGAAAGAGGTTCCATTGCCGGTGCTATGGTCAATTATATAGATGCCGTCGCTTCTCAGATCATCAACGAACGCTTTAGCGAAATTACGATTAAGCCCAATGCTCCTTTTATGCAAGCCGGTGCTTATGACTACAACTACATGGGTATAACCAAAACTAAAAACGCCCTCAGTTTTATCGCTGTTGCTAAGGATGGATCCCTCAATACGGCTCTCGAAGCTCTTGTTGCCGAAATCCAACGCATCAAGCAGCATGGATTCCTCCAAAGCGAATATGATCGAGCTCGTACCGATGTCCTCAAGAGCTATGAAGATCTCTACAAGGCTCGTGGTGATCGCAAGAACGGATCTTTCTGCGAAGAGTACAAGTCTTACTTCCTCGATGGCGGTTATATCCCCGGTATCGAAGTTGAAAAGCAACTCATGGAAATGATTGCTCAACAAGTAACACCCGAGATGGTTGCTCAATACATCCAAGAGCTCATTACGACCGATGGCAAGAATTTGGTGATTACAGTTACCGGGCCTAAGAAAGAGGGTATCAACTATCCTTCAGAAGCTGAGCTCTTGAACCTCTACAACCAGTTTGCTGCTAAGCCTGTGGAAGCCAAGAAGGAAGTTGTGGTCGACACTAACTTGATTGACAAGGAGCTCAAGGGTGGTAAGATCGTTAAGGAAAAGAAGAACCAAAAGTTCGGCACAACGGAATTGACCCTCCAGAACGGAGTGAAGGTTTATCTCAAGAAAACCGATTTCAAGGAAGACCAAATCTTGATGTCTGCTATCACCAATGGAGGTCTTCGTCTCTACACGAAGCCTAGCGACATCCTCAATACAAAGATCGTGAGTAAGGCTGCTGAGTTGGGTGGTCTTGGCAAGTTCGACGTAGTTGCATTGGGTAAGGCTCTTACAGGTCGCTCCGTAAGCGTTAGCCCCTCTTTCGGAAGTTTTACGACCGGATTTGATGGTAACTCTACGGTTGCGGACTTTGAAACGATGCTCCAGCTCACCTACCTCTATATGACAGACATCCGTATGGATAAGGAGGCTTATGCAGCTTTTAAAGAGAAAAAAATAGAATCTTTGAAGATGGCAGAGCGTCAGCCCCTCTCTTCATTGAGTGACTCTGTAAACTACCTCCTCTTCAATAACGATATTTGGCAGAAGAGCCTCAAGGCTGACGATATGGAACAGGTAAGCTATGAGCGCGCTCTTGCTATGGCTCGTGAGCGTTTGGCTTCTGCTGATGGCTTCCAATTCACCTTCGTGGGGAACTTCGACGAAGAAGTGGCAAAGGCTCTCATCGTAAAATACCTCGGCTCCCTCCCCAAGGGTAAAGCTACTCCCAAGATGGACCGTACCAAGGCTTCTGATACACGTAGTGGCGAGAAGACCATGGAAGTTTACAAGGATATGAATACACCTACGGGTATCGTTATTGATTTCCTCAAGGGCAAGGCAAAGTATGATCAAAAGACAATCCTAGCTACACAGATCCTCAACGGTGTACTTGACCAAACGCTTTTGGCCTCAATCCGTGAGCGTGAAAGCGGAACCTACTCTCCTTCTGCAAGTGCGGATGTACAGGAGTTCCCTAACCAATCCGGTACGATCGTTGTACAATTCTTCTGCGCTCCTGAGCGTGCTGCTCAGCTTAACAAGGTTGTGTATGATGAGTTCGATCTTATCATCAAGAATGGTGTAAGTCAAGAATACTTCGACAAGACCGTTGTGAATATGAAGAAGCGTCACGCTGAACGTATCCGTGAGAATGGTTATTGGTTGGGTAATATAGAGGAGTTCTTCTTCAATGGAAAGAACTGGGTTGATAATTACGATACTATGCTTGACTCTATCAAGCCTGCAGATGTGCAGGAAGTCCTCAAGGCTATTGTACATAGTGGCAATCGTCTCCAGCTCTATTTCCGCAGCAATCAAACAGAGGCTGATCAAAAGAAATAAGACTTCATAGTCCTCCCTAATAGAGGGGAATTCTTGTGGGGCAAGATGGTTCTCAGAGCCATCTTGCCTTTTTTTGTGGAGAGTTTAGAGCATATATGTCTTTCTTTCGAGGCTTACTCCTACAATTGATTCGATGCATCTGAGAGAGGTATGCTCCACATAGATTTTCATTCTTTCCCATTAAATTCATGTTACTTTCGTTTTTTGTATTTTTGCGGAAGTACGACAAAATTGATTTTCCGGAAGAGATTCGATAGGACGGGGCTTCCATCTGATCGTACACTAGATTTTGTATGAGCTTATTGCGTCAAAACATAATAAAAACACCTCTCTGTCAAGGGGTGTTAATCCTTCTCCTTTTATTTGGGGTGGGGAGTGTGTCCTCATGTAAACAGGCGACTTCTCCCGGGTGGAGTGCCGAGGAGCGGCATATGATCGATAGTTTGGTTCACTTGGATTCTTCCATAGCTCGTCTTCAAAAGCTCCTAAAAGACTATGAATCACATGACAATAGTTATGGGATGTTGGCTTGTTACCAAGTGTTGGGCGTGCTATACAGGGGGGCGAGTGACTTTCTCTCTGCCATAGAATACCATAAGAAGGCTCTCGCAATAGCCGAGAGCGAATCCGATACGATATCCATGATTTCGGATTTGAACAATATGGGGACCAACTATCGCCGTTTGGGAATTTTGGATCAGGCCTCTATTTGTCACTACCAGGCTCTATCCTATACTGAATCCAAGAACTTAGAGGAAAATCCGGAGATGGCTCGTTTGAGACTCGTTGCGCTTAATGGGATCGGTAATGTGCAGTTGGCTTTGGATAATTTGTCGGTTGCCGATAGTGTTTTTCGCTTAGCATTGGAGGGAGAGACCCGTTCGGGTAATTTTCTTGGACAGGCGATCAACTATGCCAATTTAGGAAGTATCTTCGAGCAACGAGATATGATCGACTCGGCTTGGAGCTATTATCGCCAATCTATGGCGTGCAATATGCAGGCTGGCTCCTCTCTTGGGATTTCTCTTTGTCACTCTCATTTTGGACGTTTGTTTGAGTTGGCTCATCAGTATGACAAGGCCGTTGCCGAGTATAAAGCCTCTGCCGCACTGATGGAGGGAGAATGCGATCAATGGCATTGGCTTGGAGCAAGTCTCAACTTGGCGCGTATTTACATTATCATGGGAAAGCTTGACGAGGCTTATCCCCTTCTTGAAAAATTGGATGAGATTGCCCAGAAGATTAGTTCATACGAGCATCAAAGTGAGGTGGCTCTGCTCTATTATAGATGGTACGAACGTCAGGGCGATTACAAAAAGGCACTGCAATATTATGTTAAGAGCAAGGAGTATGCCGATACAGTTTCGGGTGATAAAGCCATGATTGAGTTGCAGAATGCGCGAGTGAACTACGAGCGCATGCGTCGAGACGAAGAGCTAACCTCTATGCAAAATCAGTACGAGGAGGAGCGCACCATCCGTCAAATTTCCTTTTGGGGTGGGATAATTCTACTCCTTTTGACTATATCCGTTATCCTTTTCTTGCGTTATGCCCTTCGAGTGAAAGTGCGCAACCAACGTGTATTGGAGCGTCTGGAGGAGATGCGGACGAACTTCTTTACCAATATTACACACGAGTTCCGAACACCTCTAACGGTGATCTTGGGCTTTAGCAAACAGCTGGAAGAGGAGAGTTTGCCCTCAAATCTTACTCCCAAGGCTGTGGGGAGCATCATGTATCGTCAGGGTACAAGTCTCCTTAGTTTGATTAATCAGTTGTTGGATATTTCTAAAATAAAAAGTGCTATTGGCGAGCCCGATTGGAGACATGGTGATATACTTCCCTTTCTTGCCGTGCTCACGGATGGATTCAGAGAGGTGGCTTCCAATGAGGGGATTGAACTTCAATTTGCGACCGATCAAGGCTCTATCGAGATGGACTTTGTCCCTGATTATGTCCAAAAGGTGGTGCGTAATCTTCTCTCTAATGCAATTAAATATACTCCGGCAGGAGGTAAAGTGACGGTGTCTGTGTCTGCTGATGAGGACTTTCTGCGTTTGAGTGTTAGTGATACCGGTAAGGGGATTGATCCTGAGGAATTGCCCCATATCTTTGAGCCTTTTTACCAAGCCTCTAATAGCTTTTCTCATGTGGGTACAGGTATTGGACTCTCTTTGGTTAAGCAGGTGATCGAGGCCGTGTCGGGGACGATAGACGTAGTTAGTGTATTGGACTTTGGTACCGAGTTCAAGCTCACTGTGCCACGTGCCTATGGAGACTCCGATTGGACACCCTTCTTAGCCCAAGATTTAGTCGAGATGCCCATGCGTGCAGTTCCTGAGCATACCGCAATTAAGAGTCTCGATCCGATGCCCGATGAGGATGAGACTGTGGGAGCTATTCGTCTCTTGGTCGTAGAGGACAATGATGACGTGGCTCGCTATATCGGATCTATTCTGCAAAGGGATTACCAAGTTCTTTACGCGACAGACGGGGTTGAAGGGTTGGCTTTGGCTAAAGAGTTGATCCCCGATATTATTATTACAGATATTATGATGCCCAATATGACAGGATTGGAACTCTGTCATGCGGTACGGCAATGCGAGATTATTAACCATATTCCGATTGTTATCATTACGGCTAAGAGCAGCGAAGAGGATCGCATAAAGGGTATTGAAGGTGGTGCAGATGCCTATATTTATAAGCCTTTCAATGTAGCGGAATTACGTGCAACGATCTCTCGGATCTTGGAGTCCCAGAGGATTTTGCGTGATAAGGTCGTTAAGTCTATTGGTGAGGAGGAGACTCCTTTAGCGGAAATCCTCAAAGAGGCAGATCGTGATTTTTTGAATAAGTTGGTCGATATTTGCTACAAGAAGATGCTCGGAGGCGTGGTAGAGTTGGACGAAGTGGCATACGAAATGTGCATGAGTCGCTCCCAGCTCAATCGGAAGGTAAATGCTATCACGGGAGAGAGTGTTTCAAAGTATTTGATGCAGGTGCGCTTGGCTAAGGCTAAACGACTATTGGAAAATAGCAATAAGCCTATTGGAGATATTGCTATGGAGTGCGGTTTTGAGGATAGTGCCTATTTCTCACGAGTCTTCCGTAATGCCTACGAAATAGCACCCTCTCAGTATCGTCGCAAGTTTTTGAAATAGATCTCTTTGGGGCGGATATTTACGGCTCTTATGATAGAGTGAGAGCTTTTGTCTCGGCCTCTTTTTCTTTACCTGCTTCCATTCGAGAAGGTTCAGCGCTGGAATTTTTTATTTTTAGGGCAATGGTTTCATAGCTGTTGCCCTGTAATTTTTTGCCCAAGGATTTTCGTTCCCGTTGCTGAGAGGGGCGAGTTCACTCCGTTCGTGTTCGTTTTTTTGTGGATAGGAGAGATTCTACTTGCATGGCACGACAGTAAATGCTTCATGGTGTTTAAAGGTCGTTTGCATCGGATCGCTTTTTATAGTGCAGAGTGAGAGGTGTTTGGTCATATAAAAAAATATGGTTACCTTTGCCGCGCTATACGTATACTATGTACGATAGTGACGGATTGAATAGATAGTAATAAACGAAATAAGAAATGCCTACGATTCAACAGTTAGTTAGAAAAGGAAGGGAATCATTCAATGAGGTTGGTAAGTCGCCTGCTTTGGGTGCTTGTCCGCAACGCCGTGGGGTTTGTGTGCGTGTGTATACCACTACGCCTAAGAAGCCTAACTCGGCTATGCGTAAAGTAGCTCGTGTGCGTCTGACCAATGGTAAGGAAGTTAATGCTTATATCCCGGGAGAAGGTCATAACCTCCAGGAGCACAGTATCGTACTTGTGCGTGGTGGTCGTGTGAAGGACTTGCCGGGTGTGCGTTATCACATTGTACGTGGTACTTTGGATGCTGCCGGTGTGAATGGTCGTTTGCAACGCCGTAGTAAGTATGGGGCAAAGCGTCCTAAGGCTGCAGCTGCGAAGAAGTAATCCTTTTCATTCTCCAAAAGGAAGAGGTCGAAATGAACAGATCTTCCTCTTTATTCCTTTCCTGTTCTACCGTTGTTCTCTGAGCTAAAGAGTAGCTCAAAAAAGAAAAAGAATTAGAACCAGTTTCGGGTTCAATTGGATAGGCTATCCTTAGAGATAGGTTGAGTAAATGCCCTTGCGTGGGCGTTGAAGACGTATTTTACCGACAACCAATTCGAATCGAACGAATTTTATTAACAACAATGAGAAAAGCAAAGCCTAAGAAGCGTCAGGTGCTTCCTGATCCAGTATTTGGTGATCGTCAAGTGACTAAGTTTGTGAATCACTTGATGTATGATGGTAAGAAAAATCTTGCCTACAGCATCTTCTATAATGCTCTTGAAATCGTAAAGGGCAAGCTCTCTAATGAGGAGAAGTCTTCTCTTGAGATCTGGAAGGCTGCATTGGACAATATTACTCCTCAAGTGGAGGTTAAAAGCCGTCGTATCGGTGGTGCCACCTTCCAAGTGCCTACGGAGATTCGCCCTGAACGCAAAGAGTCTATCTCTATGAAGAACTTGATCATCTACGCTCGTAAGCGTGGTGGAAAAACGATGGCGGATAAGCTCGCTGCAGAGATTGTAGATGCTTATAATAACCAAGGTGCAGCCTTCAAACGTAAGGAAGATATGCATCGTATGGCAGAAGCCAACCGTGCGTTTGCTCATTTCCGTTTCTAATCTTAACGTATTATGGCAAACGAAAAAAATCTAAGTCTGACTCGTAATATCGGTATCATGGCCCATATTGATGCCGGTAAGACAACTACTTCGGAACGTATCCTTTTCTATACGGGGCTTACCCACAAGATTGGTGAGGTGCACGATGGTGCGGCTACCATGGACTGGATGGAACAGGAGCAAGAGCGCGGTATCACGATTACCAGTGCCGCTACGACTACGTTTTGGAATTATAACAACAATCGTTATAAAATCAATCTTATCGACACTCCGGGACACGTTGACTTTACCGTTGAGGTAGAGCGTTCTTTGCGTATCCTTGATGGTGCCGTTGCTGCATTTTGTGCGGTAGGTGGTGTTGAGCCTCAAAGTGAAACCGTATGGCGTCAAGCAGATAAGTACAACGTGCCTCGTATCGCTTATGTGAACAAGATGGACCGCTCCGGTGCCAATTTCTTTGAGGTTTATACCCAAATGAAGACGGTGCTTGGTGCGAATCCTTGTCCCATCCAAATACCCGTTGGCGCGGAAGAAACTTTCAAAGGAGTTGTGGATCTCGTTCGCATGAAGGCTATCATTTGGAATGATGAGTCTATGGGTGCTGCATACGATGTTTTGGATATTCCCGCCGACTTGCAAGGTGAAGCTGAAGAGTGGCGCGACAAGATGCTCGAAGCTCTTGCTGAGTGTGACGATGCGCTCATGGAAAAATACTTCGATGATCCTTCTACCATTACGGAAGAGGAGATCCGAGTGGCAATCCGTAAGGGTGCTCTCTCGATGAAGATTTTCCCTATGCTTTGTGGATCTTCTTTCAAGAATAAGGGTGTTCAAACGCTCCTTGATGCTGTTTGTGCTTATCTTCCCAGTCCCGTGGATACTCCTGAGGTCATCGGTACTTCCGTAGAAGACCCCGATCAGACGGTAGCGCGCAAGACCTCTCCCGATGAGCCCCTCTGTGCTTTGGCTTTCAAGATAGCAACAGACCCCTATGTAGGTCGTCTTTGCTTTTTCCGTGTCTATTCAGGCTCTTTGACCGCAGGTAGTTACATCTATAACACACGCACGGGTAAGAAGGAACGTATCTCCCGTCTCTTCCAAATGCATTCCAATAGCCAAAACCCTATGGAAGTGATCGGTTGTGGTGATATTGGTGCTGGTGTCGGCTTTAAGGATATTCGTACCGGAGATACAATCTGTGACGAAAATGCTCCTATGACGTTGGAGTCTATAGATTTCCCCGATCCTGTGATTGGTATTGCCGTAGAGCCCAAGACTCAGAAGGACTTGGATCGTCTCGGCGTCGGGCTTTCTAAGCTTGCTGAAGAGGATCCCACGTTCCGCGTTCAAACCAACGAAGAGACCGGCCAAACCGTTATTAGCGGTATGGGAGAGCTCCACTTGGAAATTATTATTGATCGTCTTAAACGTGAGTTCAAGGTGGAGTGTAACCAGGGTCGTCCTCAGGTTTCGTACAAAGAAGCTATTACCAAGCCTGTACAACTCCGCGAAGTTTATAAGAAACAAACCGGGGGGCGTGGTAAGTTCGCCGATATTATTGTTCGTGTAGAGCCGGCAGACGATGACTTCGTAGGCGATCTTCAGTTCGTAGACGAAGTGAAGGGAGGTAACGTGCCTAAGGAATTTATTCCATCTGTACAGAAAGGGTTCCAACGCGCAATGAAGAATGGGGTACTCGCAGGCTATCCTCTAGATCGTTTGAAAGTAACTCTCGTGGACGGTTCTTTCCACCCTGTCGATTCAGATCAACTTTCATTTGAAGTAGCTGCGCTCCAAGCATTCAAAAATGCGTCGGCTCAGGCAGGTCCTGTCCTCCTCGAACCTATCATGAAGTTGGAGGTTGTAACGCCCGAAGAAAGCATGGGTGATGTTATCGGAGACTTGAACAAGCGTCGTGGTCAGGTTGGTGGTATGGAAACAAGCCGTACTGGTGCGCGTATTGTTAAGGCTGATGTGCCTCTCTCCGAAATGTTCGGTTATGTAACGGCTCTCCGTACGATCACTTCCGGTCGTGCTACGAGTACGATGACTTTCTCGCACTATGCAGAGGTTTCTGCTTCTATCGCTAAGCAGGTACTTTCCGAAGTAGATGGTCGTGTGGATTTGATTAAGTAATAAGCTCTATATAATAAGATGAGTCAGAAGATTAGAATTAAGCTTAAGTCTTACGATCACATGCTCCTCGATAAGAGTGCAGAGAAGATTGTAAAGGCTGTAAAAGCTACCGGTGCTATGGTTTGTGGTCCTATACCTCTGCCTACGCACAAGCGTATCTTTACGGTGAATCGTTCTACGTTCGTGAACAAAAAGTCTCGCGAGCAGTTTGAACTTTCTTCGTATAAGAGACTTATAGACATTTATAACGCTTCCAAGCAGACTGTTGATGCACTTACCAAGCTCGAAGTCTCTAGTGGTGTCGAAATCAATGTCAAGTTGTAATTGTAGTAAATAACACAAGAAATGCCAGGATTATTAGGAAAGAAAATCGGAATGACTTCCGTTTTCAGTGCTGATGGAGTAAACATGCCATGCACTGTTATCGAATTGGGTCCTTGTGTGGTTACTCAGGTCAAGACAAGTGAGCGTGATGGTTATGATGCTTTGCAGCTCGGGTTTCAAGAAACAACCGAGAAGCATGCAACAAAGCCTCTTATGGGTCACTTTAAAAAGGCAGGAGTAGCACCCATGAGGCACTTGGCCGAGTTCAAAGGTTTCTCAGGAGACTACAAATTGGGAGACACTATCAAAGTGGATATCTTTGAGAATGTTTCTTATGTAGATGTAATTGGTACGTCTAAGGGTAAGGGATTCCAAGGGGTGGTTACCCGCCACGGTTTTGGTGGTGTAGGTCAGTCTACTCATGGTCAGCACAATCGCTTGCGTGCTCCCGGTTCTGTAGGAGCATGTTCTTACCCCGCTAAGGTCTTCAAGGGTACTCGCATGGCCGGCCAGACGGGTAACGAACGCGTAACGGTTCAGAACCTCGAAGTAATAAAGGTAATGCCCGAGCATAATTTACTCCTTCTCAAGGGTAGTGTTCCCGGGCACAAAGGTTCAATTGTAGCAGTGGAGATCTAAGAGTATGGAAGTATCTGTATATAATGTAAAGGGCGAAGATACCGGACGCAAGGTCGTGTTGGATGATGCCGTTTTTGGTATTGAACCTAACGATCATGCGATCTATCTCGCTGTAAAACTTTATCGCGCTAATCAACGTCAGGGTACGCACAAGTCTAAGGAGCGTAGCGAAATGAGTGGTTCTACTCGCAAGCTCGGTCGCCAAAAAGGTGGTGGTGGAGCTCGTCGTGGTGATATTAACTCTCCTGTGCTCGTAGGTGGTGCTCGTGTATTTGGTCCTCGTCCTCGTAGCTATAGCTTCAAGTTGAATAAGAAACTTGTTCGTTTGGCTCGCCGTTCTGCTTTGTCTTATAAGGCACAAGCTCAAGAGATCAAGGTTATAGAGTCGTTCGACTTCGCTGCTCCAAAGACCAAGGATTTCGTAGCTCTTACTTCGGCTCTTGGTCTTGCCGGTAAGAAGACATTGTTCGTGATGAATAATATCCCTGCTAATGTATTCCTTTCGGCTCGCAACGTGCCGGGGACGCGTTTGGCTACGGCTGTTTCTCTCAACACTTACGGTGTATTGGATGCGACTGATCTCGTATTTACCGAAGAGGCTGTTGCCACTGCTAACGAAATGTTCAAGGCTTAAATCAAAAGAGTACAATGAGTATTATTATCAAGCCTATTATTTCGGAGAAGATGACAGCGATCACGGACAAGCAACCCGAGCGTTGCGCTTTTCGTGTTTCTCCTAAGGCAAACAAAATCGAGATCAAAAACGCTGTTGAGAAAATGTACAATGTGAAGGTTGTAGATGTCAACACTATCAAGGTTACACCTAAGCTCAAGACTCGTTACACCAAGGGTGGTATCATCAGTGGTCGTGCTTCTGCTTACAAAAAGGCTATTGTAACTTTGGAGAAGGGACAGTCTATTGACTTCTTTAGTAATATTTGATTGAGTAATGGGAATTAGAAAACTCAAGCCCACAACTCCTGGGCAGAGACACAAGATTATTGGTGCGTTTGACAAGATCACAGCCAGCACACCAGAAAAATCCCTTGTAGAAGGTAAGCGTAAAACCGGTGGTCGTAACAATACCGGTAAGATGACCATGCGTTATATCGGTGGTGGTCACAAGCAAAAATATCGTTTTATCGACTTCAAGAGAACCAAAGATGGCATTCCCGCCACAGTGAAGAGTATTGAGTACGATCCTAACCGTTCTTCTCGTATCGCTCTTCTGTATTACAAGGATGGGGCTAAGGCTTATATCTTAGCTCCTGATGGTATAGAAGTTGGTCAAACTGTGATCTCGGGTGAAGATGTTGCTCCTGAAGTGGGTAACTCTCTCCCTTTGGCAAAGATCCCTGTTGGTACCGTGGTACACAACGTAGAGTTGCGTCCTGGTCAAGGTGCTAAGTTTGCACGTTCCGCAGGTACATTTGCTCAGTTGGTTGCACGCGAAGAAATGTACGTTGTGTTGCGTATGCCCTCTGGCGAGACTCGTCGTGTGCTTTCTATGTGTAAGGCTACGGTTGGTAGCGTGGGTAATAGCGATCATGCTCTAGAGCAATCTGGTAAGGCCGGTCGTACCCGCTGGCTGGGACGTCGTCCTCGCAACCGTGGTGTGGTAATGAACCCGGTAGATCACCCCATGGGTGGTGGTGAAGGACGTGCATCAGGAGGTCATCCTCGCTCCCGTACGGGTCTTTACGCGAAGGGTCTTAAGACGAGAGCTCCTAAGAAGCACTCTTCTAAGTACATTATAGAAAGACGCAAGAAAAAGTAAACTGATAAGAACAATATAATATGAGTCGTTCGCTAAAGAAAGGTCCCTTTATCAGTGTAAAGTTGGAGAAGAAGGTTCTCGAAATGAATGAGTCCGGTAAGAAGTCTGTTATCAAGACTTGGTCTCGCGCTTCGATGATTTCTCCCGACTTTGTGGGGCACACGATTGCCGTACACAACGGGAATAAGTTTATCCCCGTCTATATTACGGAAAATATGGTAGGTCATAAGTTGGGCGAGTTTGCTCTTACACGCACCTTCAGAGGTCACTCTGGTAATCGTAAGTAAGAGAGGGTAAGGAATTGGTCCAGATTGACACAATACACAAAGTACAATGAGTGATAAAAATAAAAATATGGCCACCGACGGTACGGTAGATTGCTTTGCAAAGATCAATAACGTACCCACATCGCCTCGAAAGATGCGTTTGGTGGTAGACAATATACGAGGCATGGAGGTTACACGTGCATTGGGTATCCTTCGATTTTCTTCACGCAAGGCTTCTGCTATTCGTCTCCTAAAGTTGCTCCAATCAGCTATTGCTAACTGGGAGCAAGTTAATGGTCGTAAATCGGAAGAAGGAGAGCTGTATATCTCTCGCGTTTTTGTCGATGGCGGTGCAACGCTAAAACGTCTTCGTCCCGCTCCTCAGGGTCGCGGTTATCGCATTCGTAAGCGCAGTAACCACGTAACTCTCTATGTAAGTTCGCTTAATAACGCTAATAATCAGAAGCAGGATGGGACAGAAAATTAATCCTATAAGTAACCGTCTCGGTTATATCCGTGGTTGGGATTCAAATTGGTATGGCGGCAAGAACTATGGTCCTAAACTTTTGGAGGACAGCCGTATTCGCAAGTATCTCAACGCGCGTCACGCTAAGGCTGGTATATCTCGTATTGTTATTGAGCGTGCTCTTCACCTCGTAACAGTAACAATCTGCACTGCCCGTCCTGGTCTTATTATCGGTAAGGGTGGTCAAGAAGTAGATAAGCTAAAGGAAGAACTCAAGAAGCTCACCAAAAAGGATGTTCAGATCTACATTTATGAGATCCGCCGTCCCGAGCTCGATTCTTCACTTGTAGCATCGAACATAGCACGTCAGCTCGAAGGTAATGTAGCATATCGTCGTGCCGTTAAAATGGCTATTGCATCTGCAATGCGTTCGGGAGCCGAAGGCATCAAGGTGCACCTCTCTGGTCGTCTTAATGGTGCAGAAATGGCGCGTAGCGAAATGTTTAAAGAGGGTCGTACCCCACTTCATACATTGCGTGCCGATATTGACTATGCTCATGAAGAGGCTCTTACCAAGGTGGGTATGATTGGTGTAAAGGTTTGGATTATGAAGGGCGAAGTTTATGAGAAGAGAGATCTTGCTCCTAACTTCCAACAGACGAACCAAAATAACCAACGCCGTCAGGATTCCTTTGGTCGTAACGACCGTCGTCGTCGTAACAATCGTAAACCTAACCGCTAAAGAAAAGAAGGAAAGTAATTATGTTGCAACCCAAAAAAACAAAGTTTAGAAGGCAACAGAAGGGCCGCATGAAGGGGAATGCCCAACGTGGCAATCAGCTTGCTTTCGGTTCCTTCGGTATCAAGTCGCTTCAAACCAAATGGATCACCGGAGCTCAGATTGAGGCTGCCCGTATCGCCGTTACTCGTTACATGCAGCGTCAAGGTCAGGTTTGGGTGCGTATCTTCCCTGATAAACCTATTACGAGCAAGCCTGCTGAGGTGCGTATGGGTAAGGGTAAGGGTAACCCCGAAGGTTTTGTGGCTCCTATTACTCCGGGTCGTATGATCTTCGAAGTAGAGGGTGTTTCTTATGAGATTGCTAAAGAGGCATTGCGTCTTGCGGCTCAGAAGCTCCCTGTGACTACTAAATTTGTCGTGCGTCGTGACTTCGATGCTTCAAAAGAAAATGCATAATCAGTAAGAGAGAAAGATCCTATGAAAATGTCTGAGATCAAGGAGTTAACAACTCCCGAGATAGAGGAAAAGTTGGAAGCTCTCCGCAAGAGCTACAATCTTGACCGTATCAATCATTCGGTTTCTCCTCTTGAGAATCCTGCATCGCTTCGTACACAGCGCAAAACGATTGCACGTCTTGAGATGGTACTGGCTATGCGCCGTGTAGAAAATCAATAATAAGAGACTTCACAAGAATGATGAGAAATCATAGAAAAGAACGTGTCGGGATTGTCACTAGCAATAAGATGGATAAGTCCATCACGATTGCTATCCGTTGGAAGGAAAAGCATCCCATCTACGGCAAGTTTGTAAATAAAACCAAGAAACTTTATGCTCACGACGAGAAGAACGAATGCAACGTGGGTGATAAAGTACGTGTGATGGAGACTCGTCCATTGAGTCGCCTTAAGCGTTGGAGATTAATAGAAATCATCGAAAGAGCGAAGTAATAGACTATGATACAGCAAGAATCAAGACTCAAAGTCGCTGATAATAGCGGAGCTCGCGAGGTACTTTGTATCCGTGTCCTTGGTGGTACACGTCGTCGTTATGCTTCTGTAGGCGATATCATCGTTGTGTCCGTAAAGAGTGTAGTTCCTTCAAGTGATGTAAAGAAAGGTGCCGTTTCCAAGGCCCTTATTGTGCGTACGAAGAAGGAAATCCGTCGTGCCGATGGATCTTATATTCGTTTCAGCGACAATGCTTGTGTGCTCCTTTCGGCTTCAGGCGATCTCCGTGGTACTCGTATTTTTGGTCCTGTAGCTCGTGAGCTTCGTGCCGTAAATATGAAGGTTGTTTCACTAGCACCCGAAGTGCTCTAAAAATCGTTTGAACTTATATGAGCAAGTTGAATATAAAGAAGGGCGATAACGTATTCGTTAATTCCGGCGAATATCGTGGTCGTACAGGTCGCGTTCTCAAGGTATTGTCCGAAAAGAATCGTGTTATCGTGGAAGGGCTTAATATGATCAAGAAGCATACGAAGCCCAATGCCAAGAATCCTCAGGGTGGTATCATTGAGGAAGAGGGTACGATCCACATCTCAAACGTAAATCTTGTAGACCCAAAGTCGGGTAAGGCTACTCGCGTAGGTCGTAAGAAGGACGCCAACAACAAAAGTATTCGTTACGCCAAGAAGTCAGGAGAGGAGATTAAATAATGAGCGCCAATACAACAAGTCTTAAGACTGAATATAAGGAGCGCATTGCTCCCGAATTGATGAAGCACTTTGGCTACACAAGCGTTATGCAGGTGCCAAAGCTCACCAAGATTGTAATTAACCAAGGTCTCGGTATTGCCACAGGCGATAAGAAGATTATTGATGTAGCAATCGAAGAACTCACGGCTATTACTGGACAAAAGGCTGTGCCTACGTATTCTAAGAAAGATATCTCTAACTTCAAACTGCGTCGCAAGATGCCTATTGGGGTTATGGTAACGCTTCGTCGTGATCGTATGTATGAGTTCCTCGAACGTCTCGTTCGCGTGGTTTTGCCCCGAATCCGTGACTTTAAGGGTATCAATAGTAAGTTGGATGGTCGTGGTAATTATACTTTGGGTATTGATGAGCAGATCATCTTCCCAGAAATAAATATCGATACGATTACCAAAATATTGGGGATGAATATTACCTTTGTAACCACTGCGGAAACCGATGAGGAAGGTTTTGAACTCCTCAAAGAGTTTGGCCTCCCCTTTAAGAACACCGCTAAGTAATAAGATCTATGGCAAAAGAATCGATGAAAGCCCGTGAGGCTAAGCGACAAAGAATGGTTGCTAAATATGCCGAAAAGCGAGCTCAACTCAAGAAGGAGGGTGACTATGAAGCATTGCAAGCGATCCCCCGTAATGCGTCTCCGGTACGCCTGCACAATCGTTGTAGTATGACTGGTCGTCCTAAAGGGTATATGCGTCAGTTTGGTATTTCACGTATTCAATTCCGTGAAATGGCCTCCAAGGGTCTTATCCCAGGGGTGAAGAAAGCAAGCTGGTAATCCCCCCCCCTCATCAAAATAGAGTGTTTAAATATTGTCTGGGTATCCAGATCAATTTAATTCAGAATATTATATGACTGATCCTATTGCAGATTATCTGACAAGATTGCGAAATGCAATCAACGCAGGGCATCGTGTCGTAGAGATTCCTTCTTCTCGCATCAAGCAGGAGATCACAAAGGTTCTCTTTGACAAAGGATACATCCTCAACTACAAGTTTGAGGCTGTAGACGACTGTCGTGCTATCATCAAGGTCGCTCTCAAGTATGACCTTGCTCAGAAGACCAACGCCATCAAAGCTCTTAAACGCGTTTCGCGTCCGGGTCTTCGCCGTTATGTAGGTTACCGTGACCTTCCTCGCGTGTTGAATGGTCTTGGTATCGCAATCCTTTCTACTTCTCGTGGCGTGATGACCGATAAGGAAGCTCGCGATCTCAAGGTAGGAGGGGAAGTATTGTGTTATATCTATTAATCCTCAGGAGAAACAAGTTATGTCAAGAATAGGAAAATTGCCCATCGCACTCCCTAAAGGCGTTACGGTTACTCTTGCTGATAATAATGTAACTGTAAAAGGACCTAAGGGCGAGCTTTCACAGTATGTGGATCCTCGTATTAGCGTGTCTGTCGAAGAAGGAGAGGTAAAGCTCTCTCGTGCTACTGATGATAAAGAAGATAGAGCTCTTCATGGTCTCTATCGTTCTCTCGTAAATAACATGGTTGTTGGTGTATCCGAAGGGTTTAAGAAGTCTTTGGAATTGGTTGGTGTCGGTTACCGTGCATCAAACCAAGGACAACTCCTTGAGCTTTCTCTCGGTTTTACGCACCCAATCTTTTTCATGCTCCCTGCCGAAATTAAGGTGGAAACAAAGAGCGAACGTAACAAGAACCCCTTCATCTATTTGGAGTCTTGCGATAAGCAACTTCTAGGTCAGGTATGTTCTAAGATTCGGTCTTTCCGTAAGCCTGAGCCATATAAGGGTAAGGGAATTAAGTTTGAAGGCGAGTTTATTCGTCGTAAGTCGGGTAAAACAGCTAGCAAGTAACTCTAGATTATCATGACAACAAAAGAACTTAGAAGACTTCGTATTAAAACGAGTGTGCGTGGTAAAGTTAGTGGTACTAAGCAGCGTCCGCGCCTTACTGTATTCCGCAGTAATAAACAAATCTACGCTCAGATTATTGACGATATAGAAGGTCGTACTTTGGCTAGTGCATCCTCTTTGGCTCTTGGTGCTACCGGTGCTAAAAAGGAGATTGCTTCCAAGGTGGGAGAGGCTATTGCTCAGCGTGCAAAGGAAGCTGGTATTGAAGCCGTAGTTTTTGACCGAAATGGCTATCTCTATCATGGTCGTATCAAGGAGTTGGCAGATGCCGCTCGTAATGGTGGTCTTAAATTTTAAAGAACAATGGCAACAGCATTCAATAGAGTAAAGTCTACCAACGACTTAGAATTGACCGATCGCTTAGTAGCGATCAACCGAGTAACGAAAGTAACGAAGGGTGGCCGTACGTTTACCTTCGCTGCCATCGTTGTGGTTGGTAATCAAGATGGCGTTATTGGCCTAGGGCTTGGTAAAGCAGGTGAAGTAAGCACTGCTATCGCCAAGGGTGTAGAGTCTGCAAAGAAAAATCTGATCCGCGTTCCCATTCACAATGGTACTATCCCTCACGAACAAAAAGCTTCGTTTGGCGGTGCTAGCGTACTCATTCGTCCAGCCTCTCAAGGTACTGGAGTAGTAGCCGGTGGTGCTATGCGTGCCGTATTGGAAAGCGTGGGTATTACAGATGTACTTGCTAAGAGTCAAGGTTCGTCTAATGCTCACAACTTGGTGAAAGCTACGATTGCTGCTCTTGCAGAGCTTAGAGATCCTCTCATGGTTGCTAAGTCTCGTGGTATCTCAGTAGAAAAGGTTTTTAGAGGTTAATAGAAAGGAATAGACTATGTCTACAATAAAAGTTAAACAAGTACGGAGTCGTATCCGTCGCCCCAAGAACCAAAAGCTAAACCTCGATGCTCTCGGATTGAAAAAACTCAATCAGGTAGTGGAGCACGAAGATACCCCACAGATCCGTGGTATGATTGCCAAGGTTAGCCATTTGGTAGAAATAGTAGAATAATTAAGCATAAGTGAAGCTATGAATTTGTCTAGTCTGAAACCAGCTACTGGTTCTACTCATGCTCGCAAACGTATCGGTCGCGGTCCCGGTTCCGGACTCGGTGGTACGTCTACGCGAGGTCATAAGGGGGCTAAGTCTCGCTCTGGTTATAAGCATAAAGTCGGCTTTGAAGGAGGTCAAATGCCCATTCAACGTCGACTTCCAAAGTTTGGATTTAAGAATATCAATCGTGTAGAATACCGTCCTGTTAATCTAGAAGTGGTACAAGAACTCTCTGAAAAATTGGGTTGCACCACGATTAACAAGGAGCTACTTGTGGAGACAGGATATGCCTCGTCCAAGGATTTGATCAAGATCTTGGGTTGTGGTGAAGTACGCGCCGCTCTTACTGTCGAAGCTGATGCTTTCTCTAAGAAAGCCGAAGAAGCTATCACAGCGGCTGGTGGTTCTGCTGTAAAACTGTAAACTTTATGAGGTTAGTAGAGACATTGAAGAATATATGGAAGATTGAGGACCTCCGCAAGAAGCTTCTCATCACCATATTATATGTGGTTATTTACCGCTTAGGATCCTTTGTGGTGATCCCTGGTATCGATCCCGAAGCATTGAGCGCACTCCAATCTCAAACGGAGGGTGGGCTATTGGCTCTGGTAGATATGTTCTCTGGTGGTGCATTCTCGCACGCCTCGATCTTTGCCTTGGGGATTATGCCCTATATCTCGGCTTCGATCGTAATGCAACTTGCAGCAATCATTATCCCCTCGATGCAAAAGTTGCAACGGGAAGGTGAGAGTGGACGTCGCAAGATCAATCAGTGGACACGTTACCTCACGGTCTTAATCTTATTGCTTCAGGCTCCTGCTTACCTCATGAACCTTAGTTCGCAACTCGCAGCAACAGGAGCTCAACTCCCTGCTGGGTTCTGGTTCCAAGCATATGCTACTATTATCCTTACTGGGGGTAGTATGTTCGTCCTTTGGCTTGGTGAACGCATTACAGACAAGGGTATTGGTAATGGTATTTCCTTTATAATTCTTGTTGGTATTATTGCTCGCCTGCCTCAGGCTTTGTCTGCTGAATTTATGTTCCGCTTAAATAGCGCAGCTGGTGGTATGGTTGCTTTTTTGGCCGAAATCGTTTTCCTATTGTTTGTTTCTGCCGGTGCAATCCTTCTAGTACAAGGTACTCGTAAGGTTCCTGTACAATATGCAAAGCGGGTTGTAGGGAATAAGCAATTCGGAGGCGCTCGCCAGTACATTCCCCTCAAGGTGAATGCTGCTAACGTGATGCCGATCATCTTTGCTCAGGCTATTATGTTTATTCCTATTTCGGTGATGAATATGGCTCGTGTCGGAGAGGGTAGTGCATTTGTACAAGCTTTTACGGATAATACAAGCTTTTGGTACAACTTCACATTCGCAGTTTTGATTCTGCTCTTTACATACTTCTATACGGCTATCACGATCAATCCTACTCAGATGGCAGAGGACTTGAAGCGCAACAATGGTTTTATTCCTGGAATTAAACCGGGAAAGCAGACTCGTGATTATATCGATACCATCATGGATCGTATCACGTTGCCGGGAGCATTTTTCCTTGCGATTGTTGCTATCCTTCCTGCTTTTGCCGAATTGCTCGGTATTAGTGCTGGGTTCGCTCAGTTCTTCGGAGGAACATCTCTTCTGATCCTCGTGGGGGTTGTACTTGATACGCTACAGCAGTTGGAGAGTCATCTTTTGATGCGTCACTATGATGGTTTGCTCAAGAGCGGTCGTATTAAGGGACGTACAGGGAGTGTTTCGGCATATTAAACAAAAATGATAACTCTCAAAACAGACGAAGAAATCAGCTTAATGAGGGCGGCCAATCAGTTGGTTGGTCGCACCTTGGCTGAAGTTGCAAAACATATTGCTCCTGGAGTTTCCACTCTAGAGCTGGACAAGGTCGCTCACGACTTTATCTGTGACAATGGTGCTACTCCGGCTTTCTTAGGTTATGGAGGATTCCCCGGAAGTATTTGCACTTCGATCAATGATCAGGTGGTGCACGGTATCCCTCGGGCAGATGTTTTTCTAAAAGAGGGTGATGTTATTTCCGTTGATTGCGGTACTAAGCTCAAGGGTTTTACTGGAGATTCTGCTTACACATTCGCTGTTGGAGAGATCTCAGATGAGGTAAGACAACTCTTAGTGGCAACGAAAGCCTCTCTTTATAAGGGAATCGAACAGGCTGTTGCCGGCAATCGAGTTGGTCATATCGGAGAGGCTGTACAACGCTATACGGAGGCTCTAGGGTACGGAGTCGTGCGTGAGTTGGTTGGTCATGGTATCGGTCACAATATGCACGAGTCTCCGGAAGTTCCCAATTACGGACGTAGAGGTACCGGAGCTCTCTTGCGTAACGGAATGTGTATCTGCATTGAGCCCATGATTAATATGGGAAGCAAGAATGTAGTGTTTGAAAATGATGGTTGGACGGTACGAACAAAAGACGGAAAACCATCGGCACATTTCGAGCATTGTATTGCCATCGTGCAAGGAGAGGCGCAGATTCTTTCTTCGTTTGAGTTTATAAAGGAAGTTTTGAGAGATCGAGAATTTTAATATGGCAAAACAGGCAGCTATCGAACAGGACGGCATTATATTGGAGGCTCTCTCCAATGCGATGTTTAAGGTCGAATTGCAAAATGGGCATGTTATCACTGCCCATATATCGGGTAAGATGCGTATGCACTTCATACGAATCCTCCCGGGAGATAAGGTAAAGGTTGAAATGTCGCCCTATGACTTGACCAAAGGGCGCATCAGTTATCGTTATAAGTAAATAGATAGAGATTCTTCAAAAGATATGAAAGTAAGAGCATCTTTAAAGAAGCGCACGCCCGACTGTCAGATAGTACGTCGTAAGGGGCGTTTGTATGTGATCAACAAAAAGAACCCTAAGTTCAAGCAACGTCAGGGTTGATCCATAACCAAAGAAGTAATACAAATATAGACTATGGCTATAAGAATTGTCGGCGTTGATTTGCCACAAAACAAGAGAGGTGAAATTGCCTTGACCTATATTTTTGGTATAGGCCGCAGCCGTGCCGCTTACATCCTTGATAAAGCAGGCATTGATAAAAACATTAAGGTAAAGGATTGGACTGACGACCAAGCTGCCCAGATCCGTGAGATCATTGGTGCTGAGTTTAAGGTGGAGGGAGATCTCCGTAGCGAAGTGCAACTCAATATCAAGCGTCTTATGGATATTGGTTGCTATCGTGGTATTCGTCATCGTATCGGTCTGCCCGTAAGAGGTCAAAGCACGAAAAACAATGCTCGTACTCGCAAGGGTAAGAAGAAGACCGTAGCAAATAAGAAGAAGGCTACTAAGTAATAAGACGATTATCAATATGGCAAAGAAAGCAACAGCCAAGAAGCGTGTGGTAAAGGTAGAAGCTACCGGTCAGGCACATATCCACTCTTCTTTCAACAACATTATTGTGTCTATTACCAACAATGAGGGTCAGGTGATAAGCTGGTCTAGTGCTGGTAAGATGGGATTTAGAAGTTCCAAGAAGAACACTCCTTATGCCGCTCAGATGGCTGCTCAAGATTGTGCAAAAGTAGCATACGATCTCGGTCTCCGTCGTGTAAAGGTATATGTAAAGGGTCCTGGTAATGGTCGTGAGTCTGCTATTCGTACGATTCATGGTGCAGGTATTGAGGTAACTGAGATCATCGATGTTACTCCATTGCCACACAATGGATGTCGTCCTCCCAAGAAACGCAAAGTGTGATTTTTACGGCGTAGAGATAAGAATATAGGGGATCTTATTCGTACTCATCTCATATTGTATGAGGAGGAGTGTTTATGATAATTGGATTTCCACCTCTTCATCACTCTTTCATTACTCGTTGCGCCTTTTGTAGTTGGAGATTTTGACCTATTCATTTTTTTCCCTCTCTTGCGAATAGGACTGCGGCTGTTTTTCTTCAACCAAAAATAAAGGACACGATTGATGTTATTAGAAGAAATAAGGAGGTAACCTCTTCAAACGCTCTTCCTACTTCTTCGGAAGTGTATTGATATGGATTCCCATTACTCATTAAAATATTATGGCAAGATATACAGGTCCTAAATCAAAAGTTGCTCGTCGATTTGGCGAGCCTATCTTTGGTCCCGATAAGGTACTTAGTAAAAAGAACTATCCTCCAGGTCAGCATGGAGTTGGTCGTCGTCGCAAATCTAGCGAATACGGCATCCAGCTTGCCGAGAAGCAAAAGGCTAAGTATACCTATGGGGTGCTGGAACGTCAGTTCCGCAATTTGTTCAAAGCTGCACAGCGTTCTAAGGGTGTAACCGGTGAAGTCCTTCTCCAACTTTTGGAGTGCCGACTCGATAATGTTGTTTATCGTCTTGGTATTGCACCTACCCGTGCCGCAGCTCGTCAGATTGTGTCTCACCGTCACATTACTGTGGATGGAAACGTCGTAAACATCCCTTCTTACTCTGTAAAGCCCGGGCAGATCATTGCTGTTCGCGAGCGCGATAAGAGTATGGAAGTGATTGCCGATTCACTCTCTGGCTTCAACCATGGTAAGTATTCTTGGATTGAATGGGATAACAGCTCCATGTCCGGTAAATTCCTTAATGTGCCTCAACGTGCTGATATCCCTGAAAATATAAAGGAACAACTTATCGTTGAATTGTACTCTAAATAATACTTGACATCATGGCAATATTAGCATTTCAAAAACCCGAGAATGTTGTAAAAGTAGAGCTATCCGAGGAGGTTAAGAAATACCTTGAGGAAGAGGAGCACAAACATGAATTAGCTGCTCGATTCGAGTTCAAACCTCTAGAGCCTGGTTATGCCATGACCGTAGGAAATGCCCTACGTCGAATTTTGTTGTCTTCTCTTGAGGGCTATGCCATCGCCTCTATTCGGATAGATGGTGTGGAGCACGAATTTGCTACTATTCCTGGTGTGACGGAAGATGTTACAAACATTATACTTAATCTCAAGAAGATCCGCTTCAAACAGAAGATCGATAATGCTGATGAAGAGGTAGTCACGGTCTCTTTCCCTGCTGGGAAGAATGTCTTTACAGCAGCGGATTTGAGTGAGGCACTTACTAACTTTGAGGTAACCAATCTTCAGCAAACTATTTGTCATTTTGATCCACAAGTTGCTGGAAATGTAAAGATTGAGTTCCGCATCAATAAGGGTCGTGGTTATGTTCCTAGCGATGAGAATCGTCGGGAAGGTGATCCTGTCAATACGATTGCTATTGACTCTATCTACACTCCGATCCTCCGTGTGATGTTCAAGGAAGATAAGTGTCGTATCGAGCAAAAGACCGACTACGATCGTCTCATCCTGGAGGTGCTTACAGATGGAACGATTGAGCCCGAAATGGCTCTTCGCGAAGCTGCAAAGATCTTGATTGAGCACTTCTCAATGTTTAGCGATGGGGAGATGCAAGTAGAGGAATCTGATGGTGAGGCCGGAGATGTGATGGATGAAGAGACGATTCGCGTGCGTCAGATGTTGCGACAAGAGTTAGACTCGTTCAACCTTTCGGTACGTGCTCGCAATTGTCTCCGCTCCAACAATGTATTCTCCTTGGCGGATCTTGTAAAACATAATCGTCAAGAGCTTCTCAAATTCCGCAACTTTGGTAAGAAAACCTTTGAAGAACTTGAAGCTTTCCTTGCTGAGATCGGATTGGAGTTTGCAACAGACTTGAGTAAGTATAACCTAGATAAAGAGTAAAAGATGAGACATAATAAGAAATTCAATCATTTGGGTCGCACGAAGGCACACCGCGAGGCTATGCTTTCCAATATGGCCACTTCGCTTATTATGCATAAGCGTATTGCTACTACGGTAGCTAAGGCGAAGGCATTGCGTGTGTATGTAGAACCTATTATCACGCGTTCAAAGAATGACAATTTGCACTCGCGTCGTATGGTTTTTGCAGAGCTTCAGAACAAGGAAGCTGTAAAGGAACTCTATGGGGTAGTTGCAGATAAGGTTGCTAATCGTCCCGGTGGTTACACTCGTATCTTACGTACGGGCTATCGTCTTGGTGATAACGCAGCAATGTGTATCATAGAGTTGGTTGATTTCAACGAAGGTATGTTGGGAGAAACCAAGAAGGCTACGGCTCAGAAGCGTACGCGTCGCTCTCGTAAGTCTTCGACGGCTCAAGCAGAAGCTACCGCTCCTACAGAAGAATAAAATCCTCGTAGAGAGCATCGAAGATAGAGGACTTCTTTAGAAGAGGCTTATCGCTCTCGCGATGATGTAGCCCTCTTTCTTCTTCGGATATTAAGGTCTTGCCTTCTCCAATATGGAGAGGGCAGGATCTTTTTTTTATTGATGAATGCTAATCCCTGAGTGTACTGAGCGACTTGATGGCTATAACCGAGATTTAAAATTCTACGAACGATACTGCTGTTCGGGAGCCTCCCGAGTTGTCTGACACAATGCTTGGGATCTAAAGGACTTAAAAGGGATAATGTCTTTGGAGTGAAGATGCGTTTTTTTGAGAGGAAGGTGGGTGCTGTTTGTATTCTCTCTCGGGGGAGTAAAATAAGAAGGCGTTGCTTGTATTCGCTCTGTATGGGGGCTACAACGATACAATCTGCAATCAAAAGATGATGGGTATTTGGTCTAGAGCTTTTTGTATTGTCTGCAGCTTGCCGTAGATAGTAATCTCGGCTCCAATGAATGTCTCCTCTACATACTAATCCCCATGCCCTATTCGTTTCTGTAATATGTACGAGAATGGATTTTGGCAAAAAGCGAACTCATTGTTGCTCTTTCGAGGGGTGTTTTTGTTGTTGTTTGCAGTGAGGGCTTTACCATCGATGGCTCAGTATGATGTCGTGTTGTCGCAATATGATCGAGCCATAACCTTTTATAATCCGGCTATGGCAGGAGGGCAAGAGGAACTCGACATAACAACACTGTACCATCAACAATGGATTGGTATCGCAGGAGCACCTGCCAATGTGGTGTTACTTGCGAATACACAAGTCTCATTTTTAGAGCGCAAGCACGGAGTTGGTATGGCTCTTTTGGCACAGAAGAAAGGCCTTTTCACTAACACGGCTCTTAGTGGTCAGTATGCGTTTATACAACCTTTGTTGGGAGGACACTTGGCGGTAGGGGTTGAATTGGGGCTTTTCAATAGTGTTTTTGATGGGACTAAAGTCTATCTTCCCGATGGTGAAGGGATCACACCCAACGATCCTGCTCTGCCCTTGATGCGAGTTACGGGTAAAACGTTTGATATGGGGGTAGGTGTGGCGTGGCGCAATGATCGTATGGCACTGGGGGTGTCGTCGCATCATCTTTGGTCGCCTCGAGTTCGATTAAATGAAAGCTATTACCTCGATTTGCGTCGCAGTTTTGCCTTTCACTCTTCGTATCGCTTCACTTCGGAGGAAAGTCTTTTTGCGTGGATGCCCTCCTGTTTGGTGGTCTCTGATCTTGATGTGTGGCGTGTGGATACGCAGGTACAGATGGAGTATGCCTCTCGCTTTAGAGCCGGATTACTCTTTCGATGGATCAATGCTGCCGGCTTTTCATTAGGGATGAAATTTGGTAGTCTCTCGTTGGGCTATGCTTTTGAGATGCCTATTACACAGATCATGAAGGGTAATTGGGGGAGCCACGAGTTGGCTGTTAGCTACCTACTCCCAATGAAGAAAAATAAGAATAAGGAGGCGCGCCACAAAAGCGTACGTCTGCTTTAGGCTAGAGACTCTCTACCCAATTGCGGACTATCGTTGCTCCATGGGGAGAGAGATAGCTTTCGGGGTGAAACTGTACACCATAGATAGGGAGTGACTGATGCCGGAGTGCCATGATACTTCCATCGGTCCGCGAAAGGGCTGTTACGCAGAGCTCCTTCGGTATTTGTTCCGGATCAACTACCCACGAGTGATAACGCCCGATCGGGCTATCCATGGGGAATCCATTGAATAGTGGGTTGGGCTTTATAATTTGGAGGCTATCGGCATGACCGTGTAGGGGATGGGGCATTTGTGAGACTCCTCCTCCAAAGTGTAGAGTGAGGGCCTGATGCCCTAAGCATACCCCGAGTAGGGGATGTGTTTGGTAGGTTTTTTTGATGAGAGGCATGAGTCCTATTGTCTCTTCAGGGTGCCCTGGACCCGGAGAGAGCAGGATCCCTCGATAGTTGTGGAGGGGGAGGTCTAGGCACTGCTCCACGGGTGCGATGTCGAAGTGACAAACCTCGTGGAAAGAACGAAGTACTTCCACAAGATTATAGACGAAAGAGTCGTGGCAATCAGCCACCAGTAAGGATACCTTATTCATACGAGTGCAAAGGTAGTACAATCATTGCGTATTGCTTTTCCGAGAAAGACTGATCTTGCACTGTCCTCAAGATCCCCCCATATAAGAATCCCCTCTCCGAAGGGAGGCCACATTGCTCCTTGACAATGAGCTCTTTCGGAGAGGGGGGGATCCGTGTCCCCGAGGGGGACAGAGGGGCTACTTTGTTGTTATGTAGATAACGCTTTGGAGCCCCAGAGCATCCAGATCATGGGTTGTACCGTTAACGGTCACTTTCCGTTGAGACTTGTCTATGCGCATCTCGGCAATGTTATTCGGATCAATGCTGTTACCATCGGTTAGGACCTTGCCATCGACCACATAGAGAGATTGGGGAGTCGTTTGAGGAGCTTGAAGTGCAAATTGTACGGGAAGTACAAAGGATACGCGCACGGACTTTCCTTTGTTTTTCCCGGGAGTCCACTTGGGCATCTTCCGTACAATACGCAGGGCTTCCGCATCAAGCAGCGGATCTGCACTCTGTAGGATTTTCGGTTGGCTTATAGATCCGTCTTTTTCTACGATAAAGCGGACTAGGACTCGACCCTGTATACTGCTTTCTTCTGCTTCTTTGGGGTACTTAAGTTCCTGCATCATCCAGGTGATGAGTTTGTCGTTCCCCCCGGGGAATTCGGGGAGTTGGTCGCAAGTTTCGTAGATGGGATCTTCATCCGCTACCGTTTGTGAGAGGAGGATGCGCTCTGCCATGGGGCGAGCGAGCAGGTAATTACCGCCCAAGAGGGCAAGAAGAGCCATAGGCAAGGCAAGCCATAGCCGTTGAATTGCATGTCGGGGAGATGTTTTTCGATTCATCATTTTGATCCTTTCTTTTAAATAGTGAGACTTATTATATGCATTATATAGCGGAGTTATGGGGTTCTCCGTGGCGCATTGGAGCAGGATATATTGGTATTTCTTTCTTTCGATCTTTTGTGCCAATACCGCTTGGTCGGCGATGTGTTCGAGGTTAAGATTCAAGTCCTGACGCAAAAGCCACATGCCCGGATTCCACCATGCAAGGGCGAGAGACAGCTCGGCGAGAAGGATATCTATATAGTGTTTGTCACGGGCATGTTGCCGCTCGTGGGCGTACATGGCGAGCCACTCAGCGGTCTCTTCGGAGGGAGGGAGGTATATGCGTCCGAAAGCACTAAAGGCACTATGTCCGTGTGGTAAGATCTCTATTGGACTGCCATCGGCCAGTATTTGAGTCGTGCAATGGCGTCTGAGCCGAAGGAGTTGCAGGAGAGCACTAACAATCCGTATCACCCGAATGAGGAATCCTACAGCCCATATGCAACAGAGGAGAATGGGGAGGAGAAGTTGCCACCAAAGGGGAGAGACTTTCTCTGCAACGGCAGAGGATAGTTCTAGAGGGAAGAGGGGAAGAGCCATTGTCTCTTGGTTTGGGGCAAAGAACTCTGTCCAATCGATATAGGGAATAACGATGCCAACAAGGGGGACTATCCACGCTGAAAGTAGGATAATAAGGTAATAGGCACGTGTTGCCTTGTGCCACGTAAGCGGGAGGAATAGCCATCGTCCAAGCAAAGCTCCGAGGGCTAGAGTTGCTCCACTGACAAGTAGGTAATACAGTAATACTTCCATAGGGATTATCGGGGGTGGAGCTACTTTTCTTTTTCGATGAGGTCAATGATCTCTTGAAGATCCTGAGAGGATAAACTCTCTTTGCTGGCAAAAAACTGAACCACACGCCTATAATCTCCACCAAAGAAAGTCCGCACGATGTGTTGTAGGGAGCTTGCCGAGTACCGCTCCTCGCTAATAGAGATGTGATAGAGTAGGGTCTTTCCTTTTTTTTCAGGGTGGATGTACTCCTTGGCTTGTAGGTTCTTAATAATGCTGGCTAGGGTAGTGTAGGGAGGTCGGGGAGAGGGCAACTTCTCCAGCACTTGGCGTACGGTGATGCCGTTGCCAAGTTCCCAAATCATTTTCATAACACTCTCTTCTTGAGGGGTTAATGGGAGTATTTTTGTTTTGCTCATAGATGCTTCTGTCTCTTATCGAGCGCAATGTACGAACTTTTCGTAGATAATCAACGATTTTTTCGTAGATGGGCGTTGTTTTTTTGTTGCTTGCTGAGCAACTCTCCCTTTGATCGAACTTTTCTTGTCGATCAGGACAAGTAAAATTATTGCGGGGTAAGGGGGGGATAATTGCAGCCCACGAAGCTGAAAAGTACAGCCCAAGAGTTTGGAAAGTCTTGGGCTCCGGATTTTTAGCTCCTGGGCAGTGTGGTTGGGGAAGTCTTCGGATTCGTTGGTGGAATGGATTTCGGATGAGAGACAGAGGAGGAGTCTGTCGGGGACGTTTTCTCTTTCAGAAAAATCCGGAAAAGGTTCTTATCCCTGCGTTAATTTGCCTTTGAGTTTGCTTTTAGGGTTGCATTATGTCGAATATAATGTATCTTTGCGAAGCTTTTGCTGCAAATAAAGGACTTCCCACAAACAAAAGACTCCCTATAATGGTAATGGGGAGTCGCGTTATCGTCTTCTCTCTCTAGTGGTGGGTCGCCGAGACCCCGGTCGTAACCATAACCGTGAGAAGTGGGAACGGGAATCCTTCAGGAAGGAGAAAGCCGGGGAATTTTTTCGTATGGGATTAATGGCAGTATCGTTAGGATTTGCCATAAGCGCGAAACGTGGTTTTAATCGGGCTAGACCTCGTCCTCTCGTGCTCAGAATAATTTTTTAAAGATAGCCCCATATTGTTTTGATGAAACAGTTTCGTCTTGTTTTTTGTTGGACCTCTGTGGTGCTGTGTGCTATGGGGGTCTTTTCATTGCCTATGCTGGCACAATCCCCATCTTCTCGTCCGGATCTTCCCATAGACTATGTGACGAACTTCAATCTTGCGGAGGATGGTACCTCTTTCATCTCAGCGGAAAATCCATCGCAGAGTGGTTATTTTTCCTATGCAGATGCTAATGCCAAGTTTGCACACTGTACGATTGCGGGCGAAGCCTATCACCTCCCATCTTCTGCAGAGTGGAATGGATTGCTCTCAGCCTATTATGAGTATGGAGTGAACTTCATTAAGGAGGGATTGATTCAAAAGGAGATTGAAACGATCAGCTTCGGTGACGTGAAGCAGAGCTTTACGAGTGATTACTACAACTGTGGTAACGGGGTGAGCTATGCCCTGCGTCTCTGTAAGTCGGACGAATCGTTTGTGGAAGAGTTCCCCGCAGCTCCTAACAATAAATATCGATGTGCTTACAGATACGAGCGTGTGGGTGTGATGCAAACAGAGCAGGAGCCTCCTCTTGATGCCTACATTAAGATATCGGTGTGCTATCTTGGTGAAGATTTCACAGGCTCTATATCCGACATCTCCAATGAAGAGTGGTGGAAGCAACACCGAGGTAGGGTACAGGAATGTATTATCCCTATCTTGGGTCTCAAAGTAGCGGGTAAGCTCTACAACTATGCTTCGAGCGGATTTTATTGGGCTACGGATAAAGCCCACTACACGACTATATTTTACAGCGGTATCTCAACGAGTCAATTCCCCGATAAATCCAACCTCTGCAGTGTGCGCCTCTTCAGAGATAAGAAAGGGGGAGCGGTGCCTCAAGAGCCTACCCTTACGGTAACCCCCAACGTCTTCCGTATTAAAGTCGGACAGGAGCTTGTCTTGGGCAAAGACTATCATGTAGATATCACTCCTGCCGAATATGCGAACAAATATACGGTAGTTTCGGACGCCCCCTCGGTGGTAAAGGTTGAGGAGGGTACGAATAAATTGATCGCGCTCTCCGTGGGAGAGACTTTGGTAACCTTTAAGATAAACGATACCGAGGTGAAGAAGCAAATCAGCATCAGCGTCGTTCCCAAAAACGAGGCAGTGGAAATCGTGCATGCTCCTCTTCCCAATGTCAAAGATTTTCCCGATTTGTCCCTGCTTACGGGTACGGTCAATACGGACAAGATCAGAGAGTATGAAACCTCTTTGGGGCTTCGTCTTTATGAGGCTACACGATGGGAAGCTAACGCTCACCTCTATGTGACCCCAAAAGACAAACTCGCCCAAACCAATATTTATCGGGTGAACTACTACTACAATCCTCAGGATGGTGGTGCTCCATACATTACGGCACAGATAAACTGTGTCGGTTCTTTGGAGGAGGCTCAGCATTCAAAGAATTTTGCCGAGTGGCTCAAAACAAACGGCTTTGGGGAGCCCTTGAAGTCAATCGCTTTGAATGATGGTTCAAAGGCTCTTAGCACAACAAATCAAGATCTTTCGCTGAAATGTTGGATTGAGAAGAAGGTCTTTTTTATGATCATAGAGCCCATTCAGAAAGGGAATGGTATCGCAACGATGACTCCTAAGTCTTATCGCATTAGTCCCATTCCGGCGAATGATGTTCTTCACATCTCAGGCATGGAGATTGCTGCTCCTATATCCGTTTATACATTAGATGGCGTTTTAGTTTATCAAACGGTCGGAAATGCGGGTGATGAACTGACGATCCCCGTCGGAGATCTTGCGGAAGGTGTGTACCTTTTGATGATCGCAGGAGAACCCCATCGTATCATGATTGCTCGATAAGGCTGCTTTTTAGATCCTGAGAGGCTGAGGTGAAACTTTATTGCACCTCAGCCTCTTTTTCGTTCTCGGAGGCGAGTCCATTCAAAGAGGGGTTTCATGTTGGTTTCATCTGATGATGCGAAAATGTTTTTAGAATGAGCTTGTGATATTTATTATATTTACTATCTTTGCCTTCGAGTCATGATATTTTGATCGGATATGAGGCTTGTTTTGGGCGAATTGTCTAGGAATTGTCTCTTTTGAGGGTTCAAATGAATCTCTTATTTCTTCAAATGTCGCACAATGTCTCGGCGGGGATGAATAGAAGGTAGCTATATTGTGCAATAGATGCTCTGGAGTATACTTCTCCTTTCTTCCTCTTTATCGATTTTGGAGTGTAGTGGAATTGTTCTAAAATGCCATTTAAATAGAGCATAATTTGCGATTTTCTCTATCTTTGCTGCTGATGGATCCGTTTTAATTGGCATTTGCTATCAGATCGCTATTTGCTCCGGAGAGGGCGGTGCCCGAGCGAAGCACTCTCCCTCCGAGAAGGGTCCGATGAGAGGGACTCATTCAGAAGAATATGTGGAATATAAACTGAAATTTTTATACATACGAAAATGAAAAGATTTAGCAGTATTTGCCTTTTGCTTACCACCCTGCTCCTCGTAGGATGCAATGGAAGTCAAAAGCCTAAAACTCAGCTCACGCTCAGCGCAAGCAGTTTGACCATGGTCGCCAATGGTGAAGACAAGGTTACCTTTACCGTTAAGGATCAAGTGGGACAGGATTATACCACCAAAGCCACCTTCAAGGTAAATGATCAAAAGATCGACAAGCCTGAGTGGACGACGTCTACGCCCGGGGAATATACCGTTGTGGCTTTCTTTGGAGACAACAAGTCTAATGAAATCAAGATTGTTGCTCGTGAAGCCGGTGCTAAGATAACGGCCATTGTTCTCAAGGTGGATAAAACGATTGTTCTGGCCGATGGTGTGGATAAGATTACCCTCAAAGCCCATGATGCTGCCAATCCCGAGGGAGAGGCTCTCAGCAATGTGATCTTCTTTGCCGATGGCAAGAAGTTGGATGGCAATACCTTCTCAACCAAAACGGTAGGGAAGGTGAAGCTCAAGGCTCAGTACAAGGAGTTGGTTTCTCCGGAAGTTGCGGTGAGTGCTGTGACGGATGATGGCTTTACTCCCACGGCACACGTCCTCTTGGAAGACTGGACCGGTACGTGGTGTCCCTATTGCCCTCGAGCTCATGTTGTAATTGAAGATGCGATTAAAGATCCGGAAGGCAAGTTCATCTCACTGGCCTATCACGTTAGTTATAGTTCAACTCAAGGAATTGATCCTTTTGATGTTGTTCGATTGATCGCTCCTCTGTATCGGAAAGAAGGTATTGGTGGGTTCCCTACGATCAGAGCGAATAGAACCTATAATGCCGTACAAGATTATGCAAAACTCAAGGGGCAGTTCAAGGATCTAAAAGCAGAACTTGGTATCACCCTCTCTGTTAAGCTGGACAACGGTAAGGTTGTTGCAGACTATAGTGTTCGTCGTAAAAATACCTTTGCTCCCTCAGGAGAACTCAAGGTGGCTGTTGCTCTTTACGAAAACGATCTTCATGCCGATCAGGCCAATGCAGTATTCCCCGAGAAGGGTAATCCGATCCGTAATCTCCAGTTCGACCGTATACTTCGAGCTTACAAAAACGACAATCCTCTAGGAGATGCATTCAAGTTCGGTGGCGAGCATATCTATACTGCACAGCATGCTTTCTCAATGGATTCCTCTTGGACTTTGAATAATTGTGGTGTTGCCGTGATTGTGTTGGACGATAAGGGACGAGTTCTCAATGCTCAGAGTGCTAACGTAGGCGAAAGCAAAGGTTACTAATAGCCCCGTTGTACTGAAATGAAAAAGTTAGTTTTCACGCTCAGCCTCCTCTTTATGGGCATCGCTATGGCATGGGCGCAAGATATTAAGGTCGAGAGTTTGGAGGGAGAGCAAAAGGCCTTTTCTCAAGTGATCGAGGGTGATGCGCCCGTGATCGTTTCCTTCTGGGCCACTTGGTGTAAGCCCTGTCTCAAGGAGATGGAGGCAATCAAAGAGTTGCAGGAGGAGTGGCAAGATAAGGTACGCGTAGTCTCTATCTCTATTGACGATGCCCGCTCCAAAGCCAAAGTTCCTGCCTTTGTTAAGAGCAAGGAGCTCCCCTTTGAGATCTTTATGGATAGCAATCAAGAGCTATTCAAGTCTCTAGGTGGCAGTACCGTTCCTTTTGTATTTATCTATCATAAGGGGAAGCCTGTCTACAAGCACAGTGGCTATACCCCGGGAGATGAGGAGTTCCTCCTCGAAGAAGCCCTCAAGTACATAGAGAAGTAATGGAGAATAGATCTGTAAAGCGAGCCTTTGCTCCCACTTTTGTGGGGTTGGGGCTCGCCCTTTTTACGACAACCCTTTGGGCCCAGCAGCCCGACAACGACAAGCCTTATCTTGGTAAGGTCAAGGGAGCTGTGGAGAGCAATATGGGGTTTTATCATGCGGATGAGGGACAACCCGATCTCAGTCGCTTTGGCACGAATACCTTCCTCAATGTCGGGTATGAGTACAAGAGCCTCAGTGCCGGGTTACAGTATGAGATTTTCGAGCCTCCGATGCGGGGCTTTGATGCTGACCTCAAGGGCAACGCCCTTACGCAGTACTTCGTGCAGTATTCGGGCAAGAAATTACAGGTGCGTCTTGGGAGTTTTTATGAGCAATACGGAAGTGGTTTGGCTTTTCGGGCTTACGAGGAGCGTACTCTCGGGGCCAATAACTCACTACGGGGTATTAACGTAAAGTACACACCGACGGAGTGGCTCAGCCTTAAGGCTATGGCCGGGCAACCACGGCGTTATATCACCTATGCCGATGCCTTGATGTGGGGTGGCGATGCCTCTTTGTCATTGCTTAAATTGATCAATAAGGAGAGCCAAAGCGACCTTTCGCTGGGTGCTTCGTGGGTCTCTCGCTACAACACTAAAGAGGTCACGGAGGCAAATGGCTTCCCCATCCCTTTGGAAGAACAAGATCCACGTCTGGTTAATCTGTATAGTCTACGTAGTGACTTTACTTCGGGAGACTTCGGTATTGGGTTGGAGTATACGAAAAAGGGTGCGAGTCAATCCTACTTCCCTGGTACGGGAGGCTACCTTATCCAAGATGGCGATGCCCTCTTGCTGACGGTCGATTACACTCCGGGAGATTTTGGTATTTCAGGACAGTTCCGTCGTGTGGAGCGGATGGACTTCCGTGAAGATAATAAGCGTAAGGAGAGCTATGTGGTGATGAATTACATCCCGGCCCTCACCAAGCAACACAAGTATGCCTTGCCGGCTCTGTATCCCCATGCGACAAATATCGGAGGGGAAATTGGTGGCGAGATAGACCTCTACTACAATTGGCACGCCGATTGGCTGGGTCGTTATCCCCTCAAGGCTACACTGAATCTTGCGCATTACTCCTCTCTCGGGCTCAATGCAATTGATAAAGCCCCCTTCCTGGGTAATGGAGGGGCTCCTCTATACACAGAGGGATCGCTGGAGTTGAGTAAAAAGTTCAGCCGCAAGGTCGAGGCTACTGTTGGAGCTTACTATCAGATCGATGCCCATACAGGTACGGCTATGAAGAGCTTCTCGCAGGTGGCTGATGTCCTTTGGCGGATCAGTCGCAAGGTATCTCTTCGTGGAGAACTGCAGCATATGATGACCGAGCAGGCGGATAAGAAATGGATCTATGGACTATTTGAATTGGGTTTTGCTCCCTATCTGTCTGTGTATGGTAGCGATATGTACAGCTATGGCGCCGATACACCCGAAAATTATTACACCATAGGAACAGCATTTTCGTACCACGGATTGCGCCTTTCTGCCAACTATGGGCGAAGCCGTGCCGGAATCCAATGTGTTGGAGGTATCTGTCGATTTGTGCCCGAATACCAAGGGTTTACCACGACACTAACCTATGCATTCTAAGAGGTAGGTCAGAGAGAGTATAGGCATTAGCTGTTCGTTGTTAGCGAAGACTATTCTTCTTTGCGTATAGGATATTGTCTCTCTATTGGTCAGAAGAATTGACGGGCTACTGCAAAAAGAATATCCTCTAGACTCCGACAAATCGGATCTAGAGGATATTTGTTTGCTCTTTCGAGGAGAGGCAGGCAAGGAGAGAATCCTTGCTTGTCGGGGGGACGTTTAGCGGGCAGGTATGACTACTTTGTAGCTTTCTGCATCAATTTGTAGGAGGTAAACGCCGACTCCTTGTGTGCAGAGAGTCTGTGTTTCTCCCGTTGCACGGCATTGACCGAGTAGCATCCCTTCGAGAGTATATAGGCGGATCAAACTATCCGTGGAAAGCCCTTGTATGGTTATCGTCTCCTCACTGACTGCAATTTGCAGGCTAGAGGGAGATAGGGTGTGTTCTACTCCGACTAACTTCTCTGCAATCTTTACGTTATCAAGGCGGTAGATGGTCATTTTTTTATCTGCTTCCCCGAGATATTCAAAGGCAAGGAATTGTATACCGTGGAGGTTAAAGTCTGCCAATTTGAAGGACAGGTTCTTCCATTCGTGATCGCTGTTTTCAGTGAGATTTTGTAGTGTTGTGATCTTCCCTTGAGGGGTGATGTGCACGAGGTGTAGCTCTGCTCCATCGGCTTTGACGGTGGCTAGATCGAAGGCGAGTTTGCTCTTTTGAACTTCGGGGCTGTCAAAATTGATTGCCGGGAGTACCAATAGGGCATGAGCTTTGCCTATGGTCTGTTCCCGAGCATCGATAGCAGGGTAGCGATTGCCTTGGACGCCTGTGGTGCGCATAACCCAAGTACGAGTGCCTTCGAGAGCGATATTACTCCAGCCTTTAGGGATACGAGCTTCGGCATTGAAGTCTTCGTCTAGTTCGGTAATAGGCTCGGTGGTGTCTAGATTCAATGGATTATTAGGATCTTCCACTGTGGCACGCAGGGGGATGTATAGGACGTTTACTTTGTCGTAATCGACTTGAATATATCCCGAGAATGTCCCCACTTTGTCCGTATTGAGCATGAGCGTAATGGTACCCGTGCCATTGTCATATTCACTATCCACAACGAAAGCTTTGGCGATAGAGGGGATCACGCGTACCTTTGGGGCATGAGTAAGGTTTTCACCGCTGAAACGGATGATCCGATCTGCTACGTCGCTGTTTTGTGCCACACGACCAAAGTCAACGGCTTCTGTATCTACCCGATATGCGGGATGGGGCTGTGCTGTTTGATATACCTTGATTTCGTCCAAAATGGCGATGCGAGCCTTTTCGCTTGTTGAGATCCTAAGGCGACACTCTTTCAGGCCACCGATCATCTCAAAGTCGTAGGTGCGTAGGTCTTGCCCCATATTGGGCTTGGGGATGGTGAGATACTTCTCAGAAAGTACACGCTCTTCCTTGTCGAGTAGCTCTACCAAAAATGAGGAGTGGAGGTCGTTCCAACCATCTGCCATAAGCCGAATACGGAAACTTCCTCGGTTGGCACTGAGATCAAGTAGCTTGGTTTTGACAACACCGAAATCCTCGTTGTCGCCCAAGCGCAGTACTTGGTTGTCTCCATCTTGGCGGATATAGGTGCCTCGCACGGGCATCCATTTGTCATTTCCTTCCCATTCCTTCATGTCGGGGGTATAGCTATCGAAGTCATCTTCGAGCAGTACCTTCTCCTCAAGAGGAGAATCCTCCAGAGCACGTAGCGTCATTTGCTTCCAAGGCTCTTGACTCTGATAAGTTGCGAGTACCTCACGAGGAGCGTAGACCGTCAGCTGGGGGATGCAGGCTTTGCTGAAAGCGTCGGTAGCCATTACGGGGTTAGTACTGTGTAGGATAATCCGTTGCAGCTTAGGACAATTCCAAAAGCTATATCCTTGTAGGTAGGTAAAGGATTCCGAGAGTTCGATAGAGCGCAGGGATACGCAGTCCGCAAAATGATCTTGAGGGATTACGTTGGTGCCATCAGCCAGATATACTTCTTCGAGAGCCGTGCATCCGTGGAAGGTCCCCGTGGGAAGCATTGCCATACTACTTTCCATACGTGCGTATTTCAGTTGCTTGCAGTCTTTGAAGATCTGGTTACCGAGGTTATCTGCCTCCGCATGGAGTATAATGTAGCGCAGTCCACTTTTTTCAAAAGAGTTACTTCCGATATCCTTGGTTGATGTGGGTATGTTAAAGCTTGTCAGTGCCGTACACCCTGAGAATGCGAATCCACGAATGCGGATGAGGGACTTCCCGAATGAGATGTTTGACAGAGCGGTACAGTTTTGGAAGGCTGCCCACTCGACGACCGTGATGTTTTGGGTATTGCGTACCTCCCTTAGTGCCGTGCTTCCTTGGAATGCAGACTCGTCAATGAGGGTCACCGTCTTGGGTAGTACAATGGTTTGGAGCGAGAGGCACCGGGCAAACATAGATTTGCCAATGCGATCGGGATTGGGATAGGCATCGTCGAGGAAATTATATTTCTCGAGATCACGGACAAAAGTTGCTTCCTTCAGATCAAGATAGGTAAGCGTACCGGATTGCTCCGTTTGTTGGTACAGATCAAACGATCCTCCCGAGAGGGTGCGTAGGTAGGCAATGTCTTTGCCATTGATTTCCCCTTTGATCTGGAGGGCGGTGACGGGTTGTTGGGTTGTCGCAAGGATGGTTTCCTCCAGCGCACCTACGCGAGGTACGGTTATTTTTAGAGGGTTTTGTGCATAGCCTACGAAGCTAAGGCAGAGCGTTGTTACGCAAGCTATGCGAATGACAACGAAATGGAGTAAAGATCTTTCTCTCATAATATTTTAAAGATAAATGCAAAATCTCTCTAGTAGGGTCTTTGTATGCGTGTACCTCTACTGCGATACGTTGCAAATGTACGATATATTTCAATATTAGTTCGCTCTATTTATTAAATAGTATTTGAAGAGATTTAAGGGGTGTGGAAGACCCTTTTTCTGTTTGTATTTTTATCTCTTACTATGTCGGATAGTTGATAAGAAAAATGTACCTTTGTCCCTCAGAGTAGAGTTTTCTTGGCTCGGTAGCTTAGCTGAATAGAGCGTCAGATTCCGGTTCTGAAGGTCGTGGGTTTGAATCCCACCCGGGTCACACCCCTCTCTGTTTTTGTAAGGGATATTGTGGTTGTGTACTCTCTGCTTTATCAAAAAAAGTAGCCAAGGGAGGGTATTGGTTTGAGAATAATTTGTACCTTTGCACCGACTAAGGGTTTTTATCGGGGTGTAGCGCAGTCCGGTTAGCGCACCTGCTTTGGGAGCAGGGGGTCCTGCGTTCGAATCGCAGTACCCCGACCAAGAGAAAAAAAGAGCTGTATCGCCTTCCTCTTTCTGAGGAGAGATGCGGTTCTTTTTTTTGTTCCGATTTTGCTTCTTGTGGCGCATCTCTCTTCTCTCTTTAGCCTTCTATACAGTCTGCTTAAGGTTATTTGCTTCAGATGCCTTTGTTGGTATGGGTGCATTTCGTACCTTTGTAATATATGTCCACAGCAGTAAGACAATACAAAATACTTTGGGTGGATGATGAGATCGACCTGCTCAAACCCCATATCCTTTTCCTTGAAAAGAAAGGGTACGAGGTCGTTGCAGCTTTGAGTGGTAGTGATGCTTTGGAGATGCTGATGCACGAACCCTATGACCTCGTTTTCCTAGATGAAAATATGCCGGGGCTTTCGGGGCTCGAAACGCTGGAGCAATTACGCTCGCAATACCCCCATCTCCCCGTTGTGATGGTGACCAAAAGCGATGAAGAGCAGCTCATGAATCAAGCCATTGCAGGTAAAACCGTCGATTTTTTGATCAAGCCCGTCAATCCCAGTCAACTCCTCCTTACTCTGAAAAAGATCTTACAACGCAATGATCTTATCGGGGAGGCCACCGTGGCTGATTATCAAAAAGCCTTCAGAGAAACCTCCATGCAACTGATGCAACAGATGGGACTGGAGGAATGGAAGTCGCTTTATAAAAGTTTGGCAGAGCGGAGCCTTCTCCTAGAGGAGCACCCCGAACTGGCCGAGATGCATACCTTGCAGTGTCGGGAGGCTCAGCTTCAATTCGGGCGATTTGTACGAGATCATTACAAGGGATGGATCACAAGTCCTAAGGAGCGACCCATGATGAGTCCCGACCTCTTCGCAAAACGGGTCCTTCCTATGCTGGATGCGGGTGAAAAAGTCTTCTTTGTCTTGATTGATAATTTTCGCTACGATCAATGGCTTGCTGTGAAGGATCTCCTCGGAGATCTCTACTATTTTGATGAAGATCTCTATGTATCCATCCTGCCCACAGCTACGCAATACGCACGTAATGCCATATTTTCGGGCTTGATGCCCGCTGATATTGCCAAAAACTTCCCCGATTTGTGGGTTGACGAAGAGAGTGAAGAGGGGAAAAATGTTAATGAAGCTCCTCTCATCAAGAGCCTTTTAGATCGCTTTCGCAAGCCTTACACTTTCTCTTACAATAAGGTTTATGATACCCGCTATGGGGAGAAGCTGCTTAACTCTATGGACAATTTGGCGCACTATCCGCTCAATGTCGTGGTCCTTAACTTCGTCGATATGCTTTCGCATGCACGTACCGAGAGTAAGATGATCCGTGAACTCGCTGTGGATGAGGCGGCATACCGATCCCTTACACGCAGTTGGTTTAAGCACTCCACGACCTATCGTCTCTTTCGTAAGATGGCAGAAATGGGATACAAGGTGCTTCTTACAACCGATCATGGCACAATTCGAGTACAAAATCCTGTGAAGGTAGTAGGCGATCGTAATACCAGTACCAACCTGCGCTATAAGCTCGGGAAACATCTTTCGTACAATGCAAAGGAGGTTTTTGCCATGACACGCCCTCGTGATTTTGGATTGCCCGAGAACTCCATTACCGATAATTTTATCTTTTGCTATGAGGATAAGTTCTTTGCTTATCCCAATAATTATAATTATTACGTGAGTTATTACCGAGATACCTTTCAGCATGGAGGGATCTCCATGGAAGAGATGCTAATTCCTTTTATTGCATTACAACCCAAATGATTACGCTTACAATAACTTCTCTAGAAGATCTTAGAAATACGGCTCGTACCCTGCTGGACTTGGCGGAGGAGCACCGTGTTTTTGCCTTTCATGCCCCTATGGGTACGGGTAAAACCACCTTTATAACGGCTCTTTGTGAGGAGTTGGGCGTGGGCGATCCTATAAATAGCCCTACCTTTGCTATCGTTAATGAATACGAGATTCCCGATAAACAGGAGGTAATATACCATATGGATTGTTATCGTTTGGAGCGGATGGAAGATGCGTTTAACGTGGGCTTTCAAGACTATCTCTCCAGCGGATCGTACTGCTTCATTGAGTGGCCTGAGGTTATTGAAAGCCTATTGCCCGATGATGTGGTGCGAATTGAGATGTGCGAACGAGAAGATGGAGCCCGTCTTCTCTCCTGTGATTTATAGCAATCATATGGAAGCAATTGATATTGAACACCTCCGGGTGGGAGCACTGCATCGAGGGTCCATCGAGGTAATCTGTGGATCTATGTTTAGTGGAAAAACGGAGGAGTTGATGCGTCGTCTTCGGCGTGCCGTTATTGCCAAGATGAAGGTAGAGGTCTACAAACCGGCTACCGATGTGCGCTACGACGAGTCCAAAGTCGTGTCTCATGATGCCCACGCAATTGATTCCATCCCACTAGAGAATGCTCAAATGATCCTCATATATGCCTCGGATGCCGATGTCGTAGGGATCGATGAAGCTCAATTCTTTGATAATGTGCTGATTGATGTCGTTCATGAATTGGCAGATAGTGGCAAGCGTGTGATCATTGCCGGATTGGATATGGATTTCCGTCGCAATCCGTTTGGACCTATGCCTCAACTCATGGCACTGGCGGACTCCGTAACCAAGGTGCATGCCGTTTGCGTGGATTGCGGTAAGCCGGCTAATTACTCCTACCGCCTTTCAGATGACGATCGGCAGGTACTTCTCGGAGAGTTGGACGAGTATCGCCCCCTCTGTCGGGAGTGTTTCCTCCATCGGCAGCATAAATAATTAGATACAGATGATATGAATGATAGAAGAATCAGTAAAATAGCCCGATTGATCCAGAAGTCTCTAGGAGAGTTGTTTCGCAAACAGACGCAGATGTCTCCCGGGGTGCTTATCAGCGTTACGCGAGTGGTGCCGAGTCCCGACCTCTCCTTTTGTAAAGTTTATTTGAGTATTTTCCCCTCAGAGAAGGCCGGCGAGGTGCATGAACAGATCCGGCGAGCTACGGCTCAGATCCGTTATGCCTTGGGTGTGGATTTGGGTTCGCAATTGCGTGTTATCCCCGAGTTGGTCTTTATTGTTGATGATACTTTGGATTATTTGGACAATATAGATCGCCTCTTGGCAAAGTGAATTGCCTAAAGAGAGAACGGCTCTCGTTTTCTTTAAGTTCCCATGTCTTTAGCCTACTTCATTGCACAACGATACTTCTTGCGTCGCAAGCGATTTCATGCGGTGCAGGTGGTTTCTGCGGTTAGTTCCATAGCTGTCGGAGTTGTAGTAATGGCTGTTGTGGTAATTCTTTCCATCTACAATGGTTATGAGGAGATCTTGCTTCGTTCGGCAAGTTGCTTTGATGCTCCGTTGCGTATAGAGCGATCGGATGGAGCGGCCTTCGATGTGACAGCTCCCGTAATAGAGCAGGTTCGCCGGCATCCTAAGGTATTTGCTTCGTCCCGATTGGTACGAGGAGAAGGGATTTTCGGTAGTGCCTCAGGGCATATTGCGGCCCACCTCTTAGGGGTGGAGGCATCTTATCCCGAGTTTATGCACCTTGACACATTATTTTTGGAGGGCGATTTCTCGGCTATGCCTCATCAATACGCACTAGGTGCAGGTCTATACAAAACTTTGGGGACGGGTCAAATTCGAGATTCCCTTACCCTATACATTCCCAAAAGAAGGGGATATATCAATCCTCTGTTGCCCCATACGGCCTTTCAATATTCGTCAGGGACTTTGACAGCGGTGCTCACGGCAGAGGAGGAGCGATATGATAGAACGGCTTTCCTTTCCGCGGATGAGCTGGCTTCACTTCTTGAGCTCTCCGAAAGTGCAGCCCATGCTTTGGCGATCATGCCCACTTCGGAGGCTTCAATTCCAGACCTGAAAAAATCGTTACAAGAGGCTTTGGGGGCTGATTGGTGCGTCTTGGATCGCAAAGAGCAACAGCCCGATCTTCTTCGTTTGGTCGCAATAGAAAAGTGGCTGACCTTTTTGATTTTGTTCTTTGTCCTCTTGCTTGCGGCATTCAATGTCATTTGTTCCTCCTCCATGCTGATCATTGAGAAGCGGCATGATGTGGCGATATATACGGCTTTAGGAGCTCGATTTCAGATGATTCGTTCGATCTTTTTGTGGCAAGGATTCCTCGTTACTCTAGTTGGAGCTGTCGGTGGATTTTTGTTCGGACTCCTATTGGTTTTCTTGCAATCCCACTTCGGATGGATCTCCTTTGGGGAGGGGATTTACCGATTGCCCTACCCTGTTGTGGTGCAGTGGGGCGATCTGCTCTCTCTTGTTGTGGTGGTCATTCTGATTGGTTACCTTTCTGCTTTTTATCCGGTACTTCGGCTTCTTCGGAGTACTCGTTTCGATCAATAATTCTTTTGATATGGCGCAAGTCCTTTCATTGGCTCAGATGTCGGAACAAAATCCGGCTGAGTATCTTATTTATATGTGGTATCTTGAATCCATGGTTCGTGGATTGCCCGAAGATGTAGACTTTGAACGATTTTTGGCGCAAGCTCCTGATGAGTTGCCCGTACTTGGTTCTCTGAAAGAGCTACTCCCTCCCCTCCGAAAGGCGATGCAAGAAGAGGAGATTATGAATGCGCCCGAGAAGCACACGGCTCCGCTATCGGCACTTCTAGAGAAGCTGGAGACCTTACACAAATCTCTGCTTACCAATGAGCAAGAGCAGGTTTATGAGGGAGTCTATATGCCCCTCTTGCCTGCTATCGTGGAGATCCGTAAACGGAGTGGAGGGCATACCCTTGGGGAGGTTGAGGCAGCTTTGGTGGCATTGTATGGCTACACATTCCTCAAGCAGCAGCACCAAGAAACTAATCCTGCAACTCAAGAGATTATGAAAAAGATCTGTTTGTGGCTCAAGGTGTTGGGTGAAAAGTATATGCAGAGTTGAGGATGAGGGAGTTCGACGAAATACGATTGGCTCAAGAGCGGGAGCTCTACCTCCTCTCGGGAGCTACGGGACAATTAGGGCTTTCCATACTACGGCATTGGCCTCGAAAGGAGTGTACGATTATGCCGCTTCCTCGGGAAGCGTTTGATTTGAGCCGTCCCGATTGTTTGGCTCCCATTTTGGAACATTATGCCAGAGGGGCGCAAGAGTACAAACGAATCACGCTGATCCATGCCGCAGCCTACACCAATGTAGAGCTAGCTGAGCAATATCCCGAAGAGGTTCGTGTGATCAATACGCAAGCTGTGGAGGTACTTGCTAAAACCTGTGCCCGATTAGGTATTCGGATGATCCAAATCAGTACGGATTATGTTTTCGACGGAACGTATGATCGCCCCTATCCCGTGGATTACCCATGCCATCCGATTTCCGTTTATGGTACAACGAAATGGTTGGCCGAGGAGGCTGTGAAGCGAGAAATGGAGCGAGGAAGCTATTCGATCGTTCGTACATCATGGCTGTATAGCTGTTATATCCCCAATAACTTCCTCATGAAGCTCGTGATGACTGTTCCCCAAAAGAGGGTATGGGGTATCGTTGAAGATCAGATTGGAGCACCTACCTCCACGATCTCTCTTGCTCGTAGTCTCTATCAATTGGTTCAAAAAGAGGAACTGCCACCCATCGTTCATTTGACCAATCGAGGAGAAACCTCTTGGTATGGATTTGCTAAAGCTATTTTTGAAAGGATCTCCGTAGGTTATCCCATAGAGGTCTCTCCCATTCGGACGGGGGACTTTCCGACACGAGCCCAACGCCCTCTAAACTCCCGTTTGGAGTTGACGGATTTAGATCCTCTGCACCCGATCTCTACATGGAAGGAGGGGGTGGACGAAGTCTTCGAGGAACTATATCCGATTTGGCGATTGGCTCAGAATCTTTCTGCTCGGTATCCGACCTTAGAATCTCCCTTCGATCCATGTCTTAACCTTAGGCCTACATTTTCTAATTCGTTGCCCAACGAGGAGGTACTATACAGGCGAGCACTTTCTAAACTGCAGGCCTGTAATTCTTTTTGGGATCTGCTCAAAGTGATACTCAAAGACTGATAGACGTGCGATTGAGATCCCCTTCCCTTTTGATGCGACGGAGGATTATCCGTTTGGCTATCCCTAATATCGTTTCTAATATCACCGTACCCCTGCTCGCTCTTGTAGATGTCGGGTTGGCCGGTCATACTGCAACGGGAGGAACCTCTATTGGGGCTGTTGCTGTTGCTTCGGGTGCTGTGAGTACGTTGTATTGGCTGTTTGGATTTCTGCGGATGGGTACGACGGGATTTGTTGCTCAGTGCTTTGGTGCGAAAGAGTGGCGAAAGGTTAATCGCCATCTAGCGCAAGGGATTACAATGGCCCTCCTCTCAGGACTGTTGCTCTTGCTCATGATGCCTTTGGTTTTGCTCTTTGTTCGATTTATGGCGCAACGAGAATTGGTTCTGGGAAGTGCTGCTGTTGAATATGCACGCTTGGCTCTGTGCGGGGCTCCGGCTGCAATGCTTCTTTACGTTTTCAATGGCTGGTTTATTGGGATGCAGAATACCCGAGTGCCGATGTTGGGAGCAATTACGATCAATCTGCTTAACATCAGTTTGAGCTACCTCTTCGTCCATGTTTTCAAGATGGGTGTCCGTGGATTGGCTTTGGGTACAATTATTGCTCAGTATTCAGGGGTGATCTTCTTTTCTGTCATGGCACGATACCGCTATTGGGAAGTACTTTGTCGGTTTCGGGTGGCGGATCTTTGGCATTTGAGTGGAGGTCGTTCATATTTCACTACACATCGGGATCTCTTTGTGCGATCAGCTCTTTTGAGTGCCGTGACACTCTTCTTCACCTATGCTTCCACGAGTTATGGAGAGGAGATCGTGGCTGCTAATACGTTACTGCTACAACTCTTCAATCTATTTTCCTACTTCATGGATGGCTTTGCTTATGCAGGGGAAGCCCTCACGGGGCGATACCTTGGTATGCGACGAAAGGAGGCTTTGCAAATGCTTGTTCGGCAACTCTTTTCTGTGACCGTCCCACTGACACTTGGAGCCACCCTCTTGTATTTTCTCTTTCCTGAGCCTTTCCTCTCCTTTTTGAGCGACAGTCCTCAAGTGGTGGAGACGGCCTTACGCTGGAGTCCATTCGTGGCATTCGTTCCTCTCGTCGGTTTTGCTGCTTTTTTGTGGGACGGCATCTTTGTGGGTGCTACTTATGCCAAAGGCCTTTTGTGGAGTATGCTACTCGCATCAGCCTGCTTCTTTTCTATCTATTGGGGTACCCGCTCGCTTTGGGGAGTTGCCTCTCTTTGGCTTGCTTTTGATGTCTATTTGGCTGTTCGAGGGCTTGTTCAATGGCTCTTGTGGCATCGTCATTTTGCTACGCTACTTCAAGAGTCTAATTTATAGTACGCCTCTTCGTCTCTGTTTAGAAGGAGACGAACATTCCGATTTTCACCATCCATTTGGGAGCATCTGTGATGTGACTTGGTGTAAAGCGTCTGAAATACTGAATGGCGAAGACGTTCAGGATATTTTCGATCCCGACACAACCCTCCAGGTAGAGGTGATTGTTCATGGGTGTGACCACCTCGGGATAAACATACTCCCCGACGCGCCTTGTTCGTCTCGAGGGTGAGACATCTCCCCAATAGCCTCTTATAGAGAGCAGTTCGCGCCAACCTGTTAGTCGAAGTATTGGTAAGCGATTAAAAATTAGCCCTTTGAGGTGGTAATTGAGGACGAAGTGAAGGTATTTGTCTGAGACGTATTCGAGGGGTTGCATCAGCTCAAATGTACTTTGCCTTGCAACCAGACTGTTGTTGACCGATGGGGTGAAGAACCGCGTTTCGTCCGTTCGCCCGAGGGCAATTCCCCCCCGAATGTAGGTGTCCATAAAGCCGAAGAGGGAGAGGTAAACACGGGCATTGAGCCCTGCCGTGAGCTGTGCACTGGTGGCTTCGTTGCCCGGTAACCCTTTGGGTTGAAGCGACAATCCCAAATTCAGGATGGGATAACGACGGCTCTCTTTCTCCACACTTACGGGACGTCGTCCGTTGCGAGGGATGCGTCCCAGCTTAAAAAAGACTTCTGCATCCAGGCTTGTTTTGGCGATAAACGGAGCTTCCGAGAGCGATCCATCGGGAGCAATTTTGTAATAGTGGAGATCGCCTGTTGCCTCTTTGCGGTTGTAAGAGAGGGAGAGGTTGCTATGAAATTCAGGACTCCAGTCCGCACTAAAACCGGCCGAGTAGCAGGTGCTGTAAAAACGATTACGAAGTTTCATTGTGCCGACGAGTGTGCCTAGCCCATCTTTGTACATGGCGTCTTCGCTGTAACCGGGGACAAATAAATCGTGATGAGCCAAGAGGAAAAAGTTTCGTTGTGGATATTCCTCCTCGTGTCCCTCTTTGGCGAGGGGTGAATAAGTCAGTTTGCCGTAATACTTCCAGCGTTTGTCACCCAAGCCATAGGCTACATAGCCTTGACCGAAGAGGTGCTTATTGAGTTTGGCGTTGGTCACGCCACCAACTCGGAAGCGTGCCCCTTCGAGTACATTCCAAGCAAAAAGGGTCTCCACAGGGCCCAGTTCGGCAAAGTACTCCTCTCGTTTGAGTTTGCTCAGAGGTACTCCAAGAAAACCTCTTCCGAATACCTGCCCCATCTTGGCTAGAAATATATAACTCGGACGGTGGTGCAGATAATCCATCATCGCCACCGTACCCTCCCCCTGTCGAGGGAGCGGTTGAGGTCGTTCTACGATCCCATAATTACTTAATGTTGGCTTGTCAATCAGTGCTCGCTGCTCCGGACTGAGTGCCAGTCTGGGGTCCAGGGCTAACGAATCGCAAGCTTCCGCCCCAATTCGATATTGGCTGTATATGTAGGCTATATTAACTTCACAACTGTATGGAATGAGCTCGGTAGGGGTTAAGAAGGCATGGGTCTCCTGCATTTTTGGGAGCCAAATTGTATCATTTCCAAGGGGGGTAGGGGTATAGCTAAAGTCCATCGACCAGTGTGAGACCCAGTCCAAATTGGCCTGCTTGGGAACCTCTAAATGTGCTTTGGCCAAGGAGTAGGAGGTGGTATCGATCCAGAGTTTCCCCGATAATCCTACACTGTATTTCGAGAAGGGAACAACCCCTATTTCATAGGCAGGACGCCCCTCTATCGCTACCGTGTCAAGTAAGAAATACTTATAAAAAGAGGTAGAGAAGAATTTGCTCATAGGCCCCGGGAAGCGGTTTTTGAGTATCTCCAAATCACTTGCATAGAGATCAATTTCGGGGTATAGCTCGTCCATATTGGCATCCGTACCCGAAGATTCGACAGCCTCCTCGAGCCCCGCAAAGCGACGACCAATGATCAATTCATTGCGTTGTACTCCCCCTTGAGCTGAACGTACAGACTCTCTCTCCCGTAACGAAAAGGGGCGAACCATCATCCCGGAACGACTTGAACTGTCGCTCCATTGCCTCCATTTCTCCTCGGGAATGCCAAAATACCATCCGCCTGCGCTGTCTGCAGGAGTTGCGAATCCCATCATTTGCCTACGGTAGAAGCGGTAGGAGTAGTCGGGATAGCGAGCTATTCGATTTTCCTCTTTTCGGGCAATTGCTTTGTCTATAATTGCCACGGCAGGGTTGCCCTTTTTACTGTATTTTTTGTTGGGTTTGACGACGACAGTTTCGAGTTGTGTCCCACGAAGTTTGATCTCCCAGTAATTGTTCTTTAGCTCCCTGATTTGGGCAATTGTTTTGGTTTGACTATCATAACCCACCATACTGGCGGAGAGTGTTGTATTTCGTCGGGTTGCAATGTCCTTGGGAAGCGTAAGAGTAAAGTTGCCATCCAGATCAGCACGTGTGCCGATGTGCCGATGTTGCGTTACATAGATCATTGCACTGACAAGCGGCTCGCCTGTTATCGAGTCGGTTACTCGCCCTTTTATGGAGATTTGCCCCCAAAGGGCGGTGGTGCTCATGAGTAGGAGTGTGGCGAAGACGAGATACCCGAATCCTTTTATTAGAGGAGTGAATAAGTTCATCTGTTTCATTGTATTGTGTTGTATTGAGTTTGTTTGCAGTCTGTTTAGAGTTCCTTTCTAAGTCTTGCTATGGGGATTCCGAGTTGCTCTCGGTATTTGGCAACGGTTCTTCGAGCGATCGGGACGCCCTCTTTACTGAGCAGCTCCCCAAGGATGGTATCGGATAACGGATTGCGTTTATCCTCCTTTTCTATCAATTTTCGGAGTTTATCTTTGGTACTTCGGGAGGAGATACTTTCTCCATCTTGCCCTTGTACGCCTTCACTAAAGAGGAATTTGAGAGGGTATATGCCGTAGTCGCTTTGGATGTATTTGCGCTGGGTGATGCGACTGATGGAGCTGATATCGAGGTTTACGATCTCGGAAATCTCTCTGAGCACGAGTGGACGCAATTGCTGGATGTCTCCCGATCGGAAAAATTCGGATTGAGCTTGGACGATGGCACCAACGACGTGAAGCAGCGTTTGCCTCCGACGCTTGAGGGCATCAATAAAGCGACGAGCCTCTGTAATGCGCGAGGAGGCAAATTCTCGAGAAACCTTTTCGGTTTCGTTTTTTATGGGGCTTTGGCTGATGGTCAGATAGGCCGGAGAGATTCCGAGGTTGGGTAGGTTAGGAGCGTCATTGAGCCACAGTTGTAATTCCCCTTCATGTAGATGCACGGTAAAATCGGGGACAATACGTGAAATAGCTGCTTCCATCGAGGTCCCATAACCGTTTGCGGGGCGAGGATTGAGCCGTTTGATTGCCTGTTGTGCAGAGGAGAATTGCGCTTCGCTGATGTCTAACCCTTTGATAATGCGTTCATAGCGATGCCCTGCCAAATCCTCAAAATAGTTTTGTACGATGGCGTACATAATTTCGGAGACGTCGCTCTTTGCGAGTCGTCCGATCTGTTCCAAAAGGGATTCTTGAAGGTTTTCTGTTGCAACGCCTGCGGGATCAAGTTGTCGGATCTTGGCAATCATGGACAAAATCTCCTCGTCCGCAACCTCCATGTTTTCGTTGAAAAGGATGGCATTGCTGATCTCAAATAGGGAGGCTTTGAGGTAGCCGTCGTCGTTGAGGTTGCCAATGATGTACTCGGCAATCGTGCGTTCACGGTCCGATAGAGGCAGGGTGATCAACTGCTCCCAGAGGTCGTCTGCCAAAGTGGGGGCCTCGTTGGGTTGTATAAAGTTGTATTCTTCATCTTCACTTTGTGCCTCTTTTAGAGGAAGTTCTCGTTGCGAATCTTCACGTACATCGTCAGCTGTATAGTCGTCGATGGAGAGCTCCTCGGCAGGTTCCCCCTGCTCTTCTGTTGAAGTGTCAATGTCAGGCTCTCTGAAATCGGCGTCCGCATCTTCCTCTTCGCCGTCTTGTACAATCTCTAGAGCAGGGTTGTTTGATAGCTCCTCACGGATGCGATCCGCAAGTTCTTCACCAGAGACTTCAAGCAATTTGATCTGTTGGATCTGTTGAACATCTATGGCCAGCTTTTGTCGTTGCTCTAGATTTTGTTTCAGCATAGGTCTACCAGCGAATTGAAATGCATTCCATTGGAGGCTTTGATGAGGATGAGTGCATGGTCAATGGGCTTTTTACGAAGTCGTTCCTCCAGGGCTTCGGTGGAGACAAAGTAGTGTAGGTGAGAGGTTGGGAACATCCCTTGGAGGGTGTAAAACTCGCTTCCGACAAGGTAACAGGTCACATCGGAAGAGAGTGCTGCGAGACGTTGTACAATGGCTTTATGTTCAGCGAGAGAAGCCTCTCCCAGCTCAAACATATCACCCAATAGGAGGTACTTCGGGCGTTCGCTTTTGATCGAAAGGAAGTTCTCTATCGCCGTACTCATACTCGATGGGTTGGCATTGTATGCATCTACGATAAGGGCATTTTCTCGAGAGGTGCTTGCCACATATTGCGAGCGGCTATTGGTGGGTGTGTATTCCTCCAGCGCGCGGACTATGTCGGGCGGAGCAACGCCGAGTCGAAGCCCCACAGCTACAGCTCCTGCAACGTTGGGGAAATTGTACTTTCCGACTAATTGGGTGTGGACCTGATAGCGACAACCTTGCCAATGGAAGGCGATGGCTAAAAAGCAGTCCAAAGGATGTTCAATGATTTCTGCACGGAAAAAGGCCTCTTGGGATTGCCCATACGTGGTGTAGGTGAGCCCTTTGGCACACTCTAGGAGTAAGGGATCTTCGGCGTGAACCCAAGCCTCTCCGTTATGATCTCGAAGCCATTCGTAGAGTTCACTTTTCGCACGGATTACCCCTTCGTAAGAGCCAAACCCTGCAAGATGTGCCCTGCCGATATTAGTGATTAACCCAAAGTCCGGTTCGGCTATATCGGTGAGTTGGGCAATATCCCCGATATGGGAGGCTCCCATCTCCACTACTCCATATTGCATCTCGGGGGAGAAGGAGAGGAGGGTGAGCGGTACCCCTATTTGATTGTTGAGGTTACCAACGGTGGCTCCAATGGTATAGGTGCTTCCCAATACGGCAGAGATCAGCTCCTTGGTTGTGGTCTTGCCATTGGTCCCTGTGATTCCTATGATTGGAAGTGCGAGTTTTCGACGATGCATTCTGCCCAGGTCGCAAAGCGTTGTAAAAGAGTCCTCGACGAGTAGACAGCGTGTATCCTCAGCAGCTATCTTGGGATCATCCACAATCGCATAGGTACACCCATTGGTCAATGCATCAAGGGCAAACCGATTGCCGTCGAATCGTTCGCCTCGCAGTGCGATAAACATAGCCCCTTTTCGACGGGATCGGCTATCAGTTGTGACCCCATCGCATTGCAAAAAGTGGGCATAAAGATCTTCCAGACTAATCATTGGTCGATTTATTATACAAGAAGACGTGGGAAAATCCTACCTCCGGGATTTTCCCTTTTTATTAGATGACCTTATCTCGAAATAGGTACAAGGGGTAGCGTTAATACGACTCTGCGATACCGAGAATAAACTTGAACACCACAAAACAAATGCCGAAGAGAGCTCCTAATATTGCGCTTGCAATACTCCAGCTTTTGGCGGCTTTACTATGCTTTTCGGCGGCGAGAAAATCTCCACGCATGTGCGCTTTTTCTACTTTGCTTGCATTGATGATGGCAGGGATACCCAACGGCCAGCAGCAGATTAGTGTTACTATGATGCTCCAAGCTAGGTAAGTAGGAGGGCATGGGCGGTAGGCTGCGTTGGGATCGACCCCCGGGAAAAATCCCCCACCATAGAGAGGTGTTTGAAATCCGTTGTAGGGAGGTACCTGCTCCTGTGAGGACTGATTTTGCCACAGGAAGTCCAACTCGGGCAGGAGGCGAGCCTCTTTCCAATCCTCTAGACCTTGACGCCAAACCATCGTTTGAGGTGTAATATTTTCTTGAGAGAGCTGTTCTGCTTCAAAAGGGCCTACCTGTTGTCCATTGCGGATGTAATAAAATTTTTCGGTGGTCATCTGTAATGCTATTATTTATATCGTTTGTCTTGTTATCTCTTCCCTTGCGAAAGTAATGTTTTTCTATTGAATAGTTGAGTTTTCGTGCTCTCGGGCCGACCAAATCTTCCAGTTTTCATGTGCTTGGAGAAGGAGCATATCCAATCCGTTTTTGGTGGTAGCTCCTTGGGCTTGAGCCTGCTGTAAAAATCGTGTTTGGTTGGGAGAGTAGATAAGGTCGTAGCAGAGGTGTCGCTCCGTGAGGCAGTTGTAAGGGATCGGAGGGTACTCTTGGATGTTGGGAGTCATGCCTACGGGGGTACAATTAACTACCACGAGGTATTCGTCCAATACTTGTGCCGACAAGTCGTTGTATCCTATACCCTGATTTTTTTGAGGATCCCGACTGACTGTAAGGGTGGCTATGCTGAGTTTTTTGAATGCACGTTGCACGGCCAGTGAAGCTCCTCCTGTTCCGAGGACGAGTGCTTGGCGGTGATGTGATCGGAGGAGTGGTGCTATGGATAGTCGGAAGCCTTCTATGTCCGTATTGTACCCAATGAGTCTGCGTTTGCCCCAGCGAGCGTTAAGTACGACCACGGTATTGACTGCACCAAGAAGCGAGGCCTCGGGATCGAGTTCCGTCAAGTAGGGCAGTATTGCCTGCTTGTAGGGACTGGTTACATTGAATCCTCGGAGTTGGGGATGGGCCTGTAAAAAGCCTTTGAGTTCCTTGAGGTCGGCGAGATCTGCCGTAATGTAGCAGGCGTCAATCCCTTCGGTACGGAATTTCTCGTTGAAAAACTCCTCTGATTTGGAGTGTCCTATGGGGTGTCCGATCAGTGCGTATTCTTTCATTTCTCGGCATAATATAGTGTTGCGATGCCTCCGGAGAGTTTTTTGTAACCCACGTTTCGGTAGCCTACCATCTCCAGGAGAATTGTAAATTGTTCATATTGGGGCACTTTCCGAACGGACTGAGGGAGATAGTTGTAGGCAGTTCGGTCTCGAGCAACGAGGAATCCAACGAAAGGAATGAACGTGTGCGTCCATATATTGTATCCAAGGCGCAGTAGGGGATGCTGGGGAACACTCAGCTCCAATACGGCAATAAGACCTTTGGGACGAGTTACCCGATACATTTCGCTGAGTCCTTGGGTGAGATGCTCGAAATTGCGAATGCCAAAAGCACACATGACGGTATCGAACATTTCTGTCTCATAGGGTAATGCCTCGCAGTTGGCAACCTCCAGTTTGATGCCGTCAGCTCCTGACCGAGCAACCTTCTCTTCTCCCTTTTTGAGCATTCCTTCGGAGATGTCAATCCCGATGATTTGCTCTACCTCGGGGCACTGTCGTCTAAGTTCGATACTCAGATCGGCAGTGCCTACGGCAACGTCTAAAATCTTCTTTGGAGAGTGGCTTGCCACCTTGCGTACCGTTGTTTTGCGCCAGATGCGGTCGATCCCCAAAGTCATCAGTTTATTGACAACGTCGTAACGCAGGGCAATGCCGTTGAACATCGTCCTGATGCGTTCCGTTTTCCCTTGAGGAGCGGTAGGTGTCGCCATGATCGAAAAAGAATAAAAGGGCTTGATTACTTGTTGAGGAAGTTGAGGATATTCCGTTCGATACGATCCGCAAGATTTGTGAGATCCGCACGTTGGAATGTTTCGCCCGTAACGTGTTCGTAGAGTTCGATGTAGCGTTCGGCAACGCTCATGCAATACTCTTCGGACATGGGAGGAACCTCTTGACCCTCTTTGCCCATGAATCCTTGTTCGGTGAGCCATTTGCGCACAAACTCTTTGGATAGTTGCTTTTGAGGCTCGCCTTTGGCAAAGCGTTCTTCGAAGCCATCGGCGTAAAAGTAGCGGGAACTGTCGGGAGTGTGGATCTCGTCAATCAAGTAGATTTTGCCGTCTTTTTTTCCAAATTCGTACTTGGTATCGACGAGGATCAGCCCCTTCTCTTTTGCAATTTCTGAGCCGCGGGCAAAAAGGGCTTGGGTATATTCCTCGAGTAGGGTGTAGTCCTCTTCGCTTACGAGCCCCGTGCGGATAATCTCTTCTCGGGAGATATTTTCATCATGTCCTTCATCGGCTTTTGTGGTGGGGGTGATGATGGGGTGATCGAAGCGTTGATTCTCTTTGAGTCCATCGGCAAGGGGGATGCCACAGATTGAGCGTTCGCCCTGCTCATAAGCGCGCCATGCGCTGCCGGTGATGTAGCCACGGATAACCATTTCCACCTTAAAGGGTTCGCATTTATGCCCAATTGTAACCATGGGGTCGGGAGTCGCGATCTTCCAGTTGGGCACAATATCCGTCGTGGCATCCAACTGTTTAGCGGCAATTTGGTTGAGTACTTGTCCTTTGTAGGGGATTCCGGCGGGGAGCACCACATCAAAAGCACTGATGCGGTCGGTGGCAATCATAGCCACGAGGTCGCCCTCAAGGAAGTAGACATCCCGCACTTTTCCATGATATACGCTTTGCTGTCCCGGTAATTTGTAGTCGGTGCGAAGAAGTGTTTCGATCTTCATAAACTCTCTATTTATATCTCTTTTGTGTTCTGTTTTTCCGAATGCTGGGAGGTTTCATCGGCACGGCTGCGTGCGTCATAGGCCTCTACGATCTGTTGCACGAGCGGATGACGTACAATGTCGCCCTTCTCAAAAGTAACGCGTCCGATGGAGGGAATGCCCTCAAGGATATCCAGTGCATTTTTTAGTCCTGATCGCACGCCATAGGGGAGGTCGATCTGTGTTATGTCGCCCGTGATGATCATTTTTGAGTAATACCCCATGCGGGTGAGAAACATTTTCATCTGATGCGTGGTGGTATTTTGTGCTTCGTCTAAGATGATCACGGCATCGTTGAGCGTACGTCCACGCATGTAGGCCAGAGGGGCGATCTGTATGGTGCCCATTTCCATGTACTCCTTGAGCCGTTGAGGAGGGATCATCTCTTCGAGAGCATCGTATAGCGGTTGCAGATAGGGATCTAGTTTGTCTTTCATCTCTCCGGGGAGAAATCCTAATTTTTCGCCGGCTTCTACGGCCGGACGAGATAGTATGATACGACGTACATATCGCTCTTTAAGAGCTTTCACTGCCAGAGCTATGGCGATAAAGGTCTTTCCCGTACCTGCAGGCCCCACGGCAAAGAGGAGATCTTTTTCTTCAAAAAGGCGTACCATGCGTTGTTGTCCCTCTCCTCGTGCGGCAATGCTTCGTCCTCGAGCCCCATAGACAATATGATGCTGAGGCTCGGGAGTGGAGGCATCTTCCCCTCGAGCAATCCGTCGGATAGTCTCTTCGCTCAGGCTATTATAGCGTCTGATGTGTGCAACGAGGTGATCGAGTATGGTTACAAAGGCGTCTATTTGCGAGGCTTCTCCTAAGATTTTCAAAATGCCGTCGCCCGCTTTTAGACGCAACTTCGGGTAGAGGTTTTTTAGTAGGATCAGATTCTCCCTATTAACCCCAAATAGAATCCCGGCATCCGCATCATCGGGAGCATAGAGTCGTTCGGTTATTAACACGGTCTACGTATGTTAGGTACACATTCTCCCCACAAAAGTACCAACAATTTTTCGCCTAAAGATCTTTTGACTTATTTTGCCACAATCAGGGAGTTTGATGGGATAGACTTTGGGCTTTGACTCGATGCCTGAGGTAGGGTAAAAAGCCTATTGATGATAGCCCTTTGGCTATCATAGAGAGGGCAATCGCCCACCAAATGCCCTCCAACCCCCAATGGAGGGAGGTGAAAAGGAATACAAGCGGGATGCGGATACTGTTTCCTATGATGCTGATGAGGGCCGGTTGCAAACTTCTTCCTGTACCGTAAAAAAGACCTTGGATCACAATCTCCGCCATCATAAAGAGCTGAAAACAGCCCACGATACGCAGGTAGCGTCCGCCTTCGATATAGGCCTCCACCTCGGGTACAATGAGTGCGAAAAAGGGTGTTCCCAAGAAAATATAGATCAGCGAAGCAATGAGTCCGAAAATCGAGGTGATGGAAATACTGATCTTGAAGGCAGAGAAGATACGATCGGCTTTACCTTGGGCATAATTTTGGGCTACAAAGGTGGCAAGTGCTGTACTGAATCCCTGTGAGGTATTCCACGTAATTGCTTCGAGTTGTCCTCCTGTGTTAATCGTTGCTACGCCGATGTGTCCTCCCGTACGAGCTGTAAGCGTACCCATTATGAAGGTAATGAATACGAATAGAGTGTTAAGTGCCACAATGGGAACTCCCAGTTTTGCAATCTTGAGAGTCTCCATGCGATGCAGTCTTCCCACGAGATGCCAACCTCCAAAGAGGTGATCTTGTCCGTAGATACGGTATAAAAAAAGTAGCGCCACAAGCCATTGAGAGACAACGGTGGCAAGAGCAGCTCCCGCAATACCCCAACGAAATACAAAGATGAAAAGAGGATCGAGCAGCATATTGGCGATCAGCCCGATACTGTTGATGCGGAAGGGGATTTTGCTCCGTCCCGTGGCATTGTAGATTCCGCTGCACGCCAGTCCTAGGAAGAAGGCGGGCAGCCCGAGGAGGATGAGGCGGAGGTAGATATGTGCCATGTGGCTAATCTCTTCGTCCAAATGGTAAAAGCGAATAAACGTATCACCCCCGACGAAAAGGAGAGCCATGAGCCCTAAGGCGATGTATAGTGCCAGAGTTGTCGTATGCTGGGCGTAGCTGCGTGCCAAGCTTCGATTTTGAGCTCCGAGGCTGTGGGCTACGAGTACTTCTGCTCCCGACTTGACGAGCGTCCCGATGGAGGCTGCAAGCCAGGTGAGTACAGCAATGACCCCGAGGGCGGCGATCTCTCTACTTCCGAGATGTCCTACCCAAGCCATGTCCGTGAAGGAGTAGGCCACTTGCACAAACGAAGTGCCGATGATGGGGAGTGCTAGGGATACGATCTGACGGCTGATGCGTCCTTGGGTTAGATCGTGTACTTCACTAGGAGCTTTTTGTTCGGGTGTCACGTTGAGCGTTTGTCGTTCTTTCAAGGGAGAGAAAATGGATCTCCGGATGAATTTAGGGACGTTGTTTGAGGAGAGCTTGATTGCGTTCCCCTCTTGTGCGGATTGCCTCTCGCTCTTGGAGAAGATGGGCTAAGCGTGCCGTTTTGAAGTGCGCCTCCTGAGTGCCCTTGGGGAGAGGGTAGGAGGCTACGACCATACCATTTTGCAAAAGCTCCACCTGAGGCGTAATTTGGAGGGAGTCTGCTCGATATAGTAACGCTCCGATCTCTTTGGCAGCGTGTGGAGGGAGTTGCAGGGTCTCGTGGTGGAGTCCTCCGCTCGCAAAATGGGCGTAATGCGCTCCATCTTCGGAGAGAGGGGTTGCCGAGGAGCGTGTGCCATCAGAGAGGATCAGGGTAAGAGCAGAACCATATAGCCGCTTGGTCCCTATATAGTAATGGGTCACCTCAAACCATCCTTCCGGACTTGTGGAGGTGATGAGGGTGAGTCCGGGGGCTGTGGGAGGGGTAGGCATTGCACGATGGCGGTAGTGTCGTCCTGTCTCTAAGGCTTCAGTGGATCCCTCGGGCGTGAGGGTAAAGTCCGATGTGAGTTGTGCTATGGCTTGGGTAAGCTCCTTGTACTTTGTTTGGAGTGTTGTGCGAAGAAGTTCTCGCTCCTGCCACCGCACGCTATCGCGGAGGAGCTGTGCTTCTCGTCTAGCCTCCAGGTCGGTGGGAAAAAGGAGTGCAATGCTATCCAAATAGGCTGCTGCTCGCTCTAGATCCCCAGCCCCGATGGACTCTTTGGCTTCAGCTAAATAGTTTTCTGCCGAGTTTTTTTCCACGCTACACGATACCCCTAAGCAGAGAAGGAGTAACCCTCCGAGGAGGGGGATGGCATACCACCGATTTCGCATGGTTTAGAATATAGAGAATTTGATGTATTTGCGCGGATTGGCTTTGAAATCTCCGACAAGCGAATCCGTCTTTGTCAGTAGAGACTGGAGATCCCGGTAGAGTTGTTCGTCGTTGATCACTTTGCCAAATGTTCCCTCTTTGCTATTGAGTTGTTGGGTGAGGGTACGCAGTTCGTTGGAGGTGCTCTCGAGGTTCTGTGCAATTTGCTTGATATTGATACTATCGAGCTGTTGCGAGAAGTTGTCTACATGAGCCATGGAGTTGTTGGCTTTGGCAAGGAGAGGCGGCAAATCATGCGATGCATAACCCTGTATTTGCCCTATGAGGCTTTCGATTCGTTGCATGGAAGAACGGGCTGCGAGGAGGGTGGAGTGTGCCTCGTGGATGGCTTGCCGAAGCTTAGGGTCGGCTACAAGTTGTTGTGTAGAAGCCAAGATGGAGTCTACTCGAGGCACCATCCGTACCACCTTGGGCATGAGATCTTCGGAGAGCATGGTCATGAGGTCTCCGTGGCTTTCGTTGGATTTGAAGTAATCGCCCTCTGCAAGGTATTGCGTTGTGGAGGCGAGACGGAGATCAATCTGCGCCCCTCCGAAGAGCGATGCTTTGATCGACGCCACTGAGCCTTGGGGGATCTTGTATTTTTTGTCAATGTTGATCCGCACAAGCGTGGAGGCCTGTCCCTGTGGGTCGATCTCAAAGTCGAGCCCCTGCACGGTACCTACTTTATAGCCGTTGATCTTGACGGGAGAGGCTATGGCAAGCCCCTCTACGTGAGTAAATCGGGCGTAATAACTATATTCTCTGCTGAATACCGCAAGTCCCTTGAGGTAGTTGAGTCCAAAGTAGACTAACGCCGAGGCGAGGAGCACGAAAAATCCAATTTTAACGAGGTCTGATGGTCGCTTCATAAGTTCGCAAAATAATCAATGTTGTATGGGTGTGGTTGTGGAGAAGTGTACTGTGTTACCGCTTGGTATTCTCCGACGAGGGTTCTCTGTTGTCGGAGAGAGAGAACGTCCTCCTGTTTGTTGTTTAAAAAGCTTCTTTATTGGTTTTGGTCCTTTATATAGGCTTCGTAGTAATTGGAGAAGCCGTCTACAATCGCTTTTGCAATTCGCTCTTGTCCCTGGGTGGAGAGGAGGAATTCCGCCTCCTGTCTGTTAGAAATAAACCCTAATTCGATAAGAATGCTCGGCATGGCAGTCTCTCGGATTACGAGGAAGCCCGCTTGGCGCACACCTCTATTTGGGCTGGGCAGTTGGGCTAGTTTGCTCTGTATGGATTGGGCTATGCGGATGCTCTTGTCCAAATGGGCATTTTGCATCATCTCAAACATGATATAACTCTCGCTAGAGGATGGGTCGAAGCCCTGATAGGTGCGTTCGTAATTATCCTCCAGCAGGATGGACTCATTCTCCTTCATTGCCACACGCAAGTTGTCTTCGTTGCGCCAAAGTCCCAATACATAGGTCTCCGTACCCGAAGCACTCGTGGATTTAGCCGAATTGGTGTGGATGCTTATAAAAAGGTTGGCCTTGTTACGATTGGCAAAGGTCGCCCGCTGTTGTAAGCCGATAAAGGTATCGTTATTACGGGTGTAAAGCACCTTTACATTGGGGAATTGGCTTTGGATCAGTTCACCGGCACGAAGAGCCACTTTGAGGTTTATATCCTTTTCCCTACCCCCATTGCCTACGGCGCCTGTGTCTTTACCGCCATGTCCCGGATCGAGTACCAATACAAAGGTGTTGTCTTTGGTTTTCCTTTTGTTGCTCTTTTGGGCAAAGGCTTGGAATGTACAATAGGTGAGGGTCAGACTTACCAATAGGAGAAGTCTGAGGGTCGTGCTGCGAAATCCCCATCCGGAGTGCTTGATACGTTGGGTCAGGTCCATATTGTGTATAGGAGTGCCTATCTCTATTATTCTTCAATCGAGGACGCACCTCTAGGGTGTTCCACGCTGCAAAGCTACTGATTTTATTGCAGTTGTAGTCCCTTTTTGATCTGAACCTCATCACATGCCTCTATCTTCTAAAAATCGCTTGAGGGGTATCGGGAAGGCGTAGTGCTCTAGCTCGGAGCTTGCTACCCATTGCAATGCCTTCGGTAGGGGGTGTGGAGGGGCAAGTAGTTCGGTTTGGTAGATGGTAATGAACAATTGCTGATGTGAGAGTTTGTGCCGTTGATTTTGGGGGCTGCGTAGGGAGGGCGTCTCAGAGAGATGGAGGAGTGCTTGGAGCTGCTCTGCGATCTCCTCCCGATGAATAGGAACTTCACTCTCGATGAGAGGGAGCTGGTACAGACCACGCCAGATGTCGTTACGATCACGCTTGCCGATGAGGATTTGCCTCTCGTACTCACAGCAGACGAAGTTTAGATATCGGGTACGGATCTTGAGTTTGCCCCTTTTTAGCGGTAGTTCTGTCGCACGGGGAAGCCCTGCCACTTGGCATTGTGCTTGGATGGGGCATTGGTCGCATTGTGGAGATTTGGGTGTGCAGATGAGTGCCCCTAGTTCGATGAGAGCTTGCCCAAGAATTCGAGGCGAGAGTTTGCTCTCCAGGAGCTCCTCCACGGCTTGGGTGCAAAGCTTTTGACCCGCAGGGGTATCTATGGGTAAGTCGCTGGCAAGTAGGCGGCTAATCACCCGAAGGACATTGCCATCCACGGCAGGATAGGGCTGGTCGAAGGCAAAAGAGGCGATGGCTCCTGCTGTGTAGGCTCCGATGCCGGGGAGAGATTGGATCGTTTTATAGTCTGAGGGAAATTGTCCGTGGTGCTTTTGCTCGATGATCTGTGCCGCTTTGTGCAGGTGATAGGCACGGCTGTAATAGCCTAACCCTTGCCAAAGGCGTAGCACTTCATCCTCGGATGCACGAGCCAAATCTGTGACTGTGGGGAATCGCTCCAAAAAACGAAGATAGTATTGCAGACCCTGATCTACACGGGTCTGTTGCAGAATGATCTCGGAGAGCCAAATGGCATAAGGATCGCATCCCTCTCGCCACGGCAACTCTCGGGCATGGAGAGCGAACCACGAAACGAGGGACTGGGCTATGGGGTAAGGGAGGGCTATGACTTTTTGATCCATCGTGGGACAAAGATACTGCTTTCCGAAGGGGGAACTTGTTTTGCATCTGTGAAACCTCTCTAAATTGCTGCCCTATATGTTTTTTCGTGCAGGGCTCTGCTTTTTTGTTTCACGGGCAGCAGATTCTTTTTTGTAGCCCTAAATATCTCAGAAGGTTTTGGTCAACTCGAAAAGATTGTCTACCTTTGCAATGCAAATGCGATATATCGCGGGGTGGAGCAGTGGTAGCTCGTCGGGCTCATAACCCGAAGGTCAGAGGTTCGAGTCCTCTTCCCGCAACTTCATATTCATACAATTCTTTTTAGGAAGGAAGTATCAAGCCTTAGGGTTCGGTACTTCTTTCTTGTTATTGGATCTCACGACCTTGCCGTAATCCACCTACCACGGCTTTTTCATTACCTTTGTACCCGACTATTAGTAGAGTTATATGCAAGAAATACGCAATATTGCGATTATCGCCCATGTAGACCACGGCAAGACCACTCTCGTCGACAAGATGCTACTGGCGGGCAAACTATTCAGAGACGATAAGGCTACAGAGGTAGATACTTATCTGGACAACAATGCAATCGAACGTGAACGCGGGATCACGATTGTAAGTAAAAACGTGAGTATCCGCTATCGTGGCGTTAAAATCAATATCATTGATACTCCGGGGCACGCTGACTTTGGAGGCGAGGTAGAGCGTGTGCTTAACATGGCAGATGGTTGTCTCCTCCTCGTCGATGCCTTTGAGGGGCCTATGCCTCAAACCCGTTTTGTCCTCCAAAAAGCTCTTAGTTTAGGACTAAAACCCATTGTCGTGATCAACAAGGTGGATAAACCCAACTGCCGACCCAGTGAAGTACAGGATATGGTCTTTGACCTGATGGCCAGCCTTGACGCTAACGATGACCAGTTGGACTTCCCTACACTCTTCGGCTCTGCCAAGCAGGGATGGATGAGTTTGGATTACGAGCAGCCAACCGATACGATTACTCCCCTCTTGGATGCTATCGTTGACCATATCCCCCCTCCCCCCGTTCTGGAGGGACCTGCTCAGATGCTGATTACCTCTCTTGACTTTTCCTCTTACGTCGGACGTATTGCCGTGGGGCGTGTGCATCGAGGTACGATCCGTGAGAATAGCGATATTGTACTCTGTCGCCGCGATGGAACGCAAGTGCGACAAAAGATAAAAGAACTCAATACTTTCGAGGGGCTTGGGCGTGCCAAGGCAGAAGCCGTCTCTTCGGGAGATATTTGTGCCATCATAGGTCTTGATACCTTTGAGATCGGCGAGACGGTGGCTGATGCCAGTGCTCCGGAGGCTCTAACCAGTATTCGGGTCGATGAGCCGACGATGAGTATGCTCTTTACCATCAATAATTCACCCTTCTTTGGTAAAGATGGGAAGTTTGTTACGAGTCGTCATATTTACGATCGCCTTACCAAAGAGTTGGACAAAAACCTCGCCCTTCGGGTGGAACCCACCGATTCTGCTGATTCGTGGCTCGTCTACGGGCGTGGCATTCTGCACTTGAGTGTACTTATTGAAACGATGCGTCGCGAGGGGTACGAACTGCAAGTGGGACAACCTCAGGTGATTATCAAAGAGATCGATGGTGTAAAGTGTGAGCCCATTGAGCAGCTGACTGTCAATCTGCCGGAGGAGTATTCAAGCCGTGTTATCGACCTCATCACACGACGTCGTGGCGAGATGACCTCCATGGAGAGCAAGGGAGACCGCATTATGCTGGAGTTCACCATTCCCTCCAGAGGGATCATTGGACTGAATAATTCCGTCCTTACAGCTTCTGCCGGTGAGGCCGTGATGGCGCACCGCTTCATTGAGTTTGCTCCGTGGCGTGGAGAGATCCAACGACGTCTTAACGGATCCATTATAGCCATGGAGGGAGGGACTGCCTTTGCCTATGCGCTTAATAACTTGCAGAGTAGAGGACGCTTTTTTATTGCACCACAGGATGAGGTATATGCAGGGCAGGTGATCGGTGAGCATACGAAGGACAACGACCTCGTTGTCAATGTGTGCAAGAGCAAAAAACTGACCAATATGCGCGCCTCAGGCAGTGACGATAAAGTGGCACTCGCTCCCCCTGTGATCTTCAGTTTGGAGGATGCCCTCGAATATATCAAAGCCGATGAATATGTAGAGGTGACGCCCAATAGCATGCGTATGCGTAAGATCATATTGGACGAATTGGAGCGCAAGCGTCGCTCTCGAAGTGAGGATTGATTTTCCATCTTGTTGAGAATGAATGGAGAGCGTTGCACCCTTGTCTTATCCGATCCTCCTACCGTATTGAGAGGTCAATAGAGACCGGGGTGCAACGCTTTTCGTATACGAGCAACAAACTATAACCTATGATGAACCCGAAACGACTCATTCTTACTCTCGCTCTAGGTGTATGTACTTTGCTTATTCCCCTGCATCGAGTTCATGCCCAATCCGCCTTTCATAAAGGATCGCATACCACCGGACTTGCGTTGAGTTTGTCTGTGGGACCTATCCCTTTTTGGACAGCAGTGCTTCCATTTGTAGGCGTTTCCTATGAATATGGAGTGCTGGATGGCATATTCTCGAATACCAAAGGGAGTCTTGGCGTTGGTGTCCATGGAGAACTCGCTGCGAGAATGGGTGTTCTATCCAACGAACTGATTTTTTGTGATGATTATATCTTCCTGGGAGGTCTTACGTCGTTTCATTATGAGTTCCTTCCCGGGCTCGATACCTATGTTTCTCCAAGTTTGGGGATTTCGTTTATCAATGGATCTCCTGACTTTAATTGGAACGTAATTACGGGGACTCGATACTATTTTACCTCGCATTTTGCAGCGGGATTGGAGTACTCTTGAACATGGACTTCGGTGAGATTGGGCTTCACCTATCAATTCTAACCGAGCGAACTTCATGGAGAGGAGGTTCTCTCCGCTTTTTTCAGATATGAACGTATAACAAACACTTAACTTATGATGAAGCTAAAACATCTTTTCTTTACCCTCGTTTTGGGCGCATGTGCTTTGATTCCCCTGCAACGGGCTCATGCACAATCCACCTTCCGCAAAGGATCGCAGACGTTGGGACTTTCTTTGAGTTTGACAATGGGGCATCGCCCCTTTTGGGTTGCATCTGTTCCTCCCATCGGTCTCTCTTATGAATATGGTGTGCTGAGCAGAGTCTTCAGCAACGGTAAAGGGAGTCTCGGGATCGGTGCTCATGGTGAGTATGCCATGCTTCGATCTGCTAAACACAATAGGGTGATCTTTTATGATAGCTATCTCTTCCTAGGTGGGTTTGCCTCGTTACACTATGAATTTGTCCCTAAATTGGACTCTTATATTTCTCCCGGGTTGGGTGTGTATACTTCCTCGGATAGAGCTCACTTTCATTGGCACCTTATTACGGGGACGCGTTACTATGTTGCCCCGCAATTTGCAATAGGATTGGAGTATTCTTGGGCATTGCCCTCTTTGAGGTTGGGACTGACTTATAAGTTCTGATCCGATTCCACCTTGTGGAAGAGGGGAAAGCTGAGTTTTCTCGCAGAGTAGATTTTATGTAATTGTAGGGCAGGATTCTGAAAAATCCTGCCCTGTCGATTTTGTGCTGTTGGACTACGTGAAATCCCTGTTTAGTGCAAAATAGAGGTCGGTCAATACGATATCCTCTCGACAAGATTCCCATTATTGCCATTTTTGATCCCGATTTTGGGAGGTATTTTGTTAGATTAAGGTCGCTCCATATGAACTTGGGGCGACCTTTTTTGCCCCAAAAGAGGGGCATGGTATCGCTACTTTGGAAGAAATAGGGGCTGTTCGTACCTATAACTAATCATATTTATTCTTAATAATCCTGATCTGAATAAAATTCTTTTCATTGCTGATGAGCGATTTGCCTAAACTTCTAACTTTTTCATTTTCAGGTTGTTTTTTTTTTTTTTTTTTGAGACAAATTCTCATTTCATTTGTCGAAATGGGGTTCTATGATACGCTTTTGGTTCGTATTCGGGTGTTGTAGGACTGATTTTTATTTTCCACCTTTGCCGAAGATCTAAAGCGAACGGCGGTTTGCCTCTCACCATGTTGTAGGGATTTGAAACACAAAGAGTTTTCTTTCCCGAACATTACTCCGTCTCATTCTTGATGAGGAGAGGTTTCTCGATAAAATCAATCTCTGAACAAGTAGTAGGCAACAAATTTAGTTCGCTAGAGACTCAAAATCAGTGTATCAAATCAATAGTTTTTCTGATGATGAAAATCAAGACAATGGCAGGCTTACTGCTTGCAACCCTTAGCCTCTTTGCTTCGTGTGCAAAGTCAACCAAGGAGGTGAAAGACCCTGCCCTCCGAGAGGGCAATACGTTCGTGGGCATCACACTCAATATGGGTGGTTCGCTCCGTGCAGGTGGTGAAGATGAAAATTTCAACCACAAAGGAAAATGGAACGGTAAGGACCTTATCGAAACCATTGACGTGTATATTGTGGATGGTGCTACCGTTTCCACCGGACAGTTCAACAAAAACAATTTTACGATCAAGCAAGAGGTTGGTGGTGATGGGATCAACATTGTTCCTAACACAGCGATCCGCACAACCCCCGGTGTGAAGAAGGTTTACGCTCTTATCAATGCCCCTGCTTCTATTACACAGGATTTAGCTACAGCCAGTGCTGCAGAGTTTGAGCGCGTATTTAACGACACAAAGAAAAAGATTGCGATCTCAGAAGTGGCAAGTAACAACGGTACTGCAGACAAGATCATGGCGGCTAACTACAAGGAATGCTCGGTCAATGTGCAGCCCGGTGTGACTGAAGAGGAAGCAAAAAATCCTATGAATCCCAAGAACCGTGCCAAGGTAGAGATGAAGCGTGTTGTAGCTCGTGTCCTTGTAACTTCTACCCAAGCGACTTATGATGTATTCTATAACGATAAGACAACTAAGATGGGGGTGGTTAGTGATATTACCTATGCCGGAGCACAGGGTGAACACAGCTTCTATATTCGTCAAAAGTTCAATGGAATGAGCCTTGTGGTATCTCCGGGATATGACTGGGTTGCCACAAACGATAACTTTATCGCAGAAGCCAATAATTACTACGATTACAGCGATTTGAAGACGATGAATCGTAAGGCTACTGTTGCCGCTGATGGGTTGCCTGATGTTGCTAAAATTGGTGAGGCCTCACTCAAGAGTAGTCTTTTCATGTTTGAGGCCACTCATGCTTACCAACAAGATGCAAGCAATCGTGATGTAGCCTCTTATGATGGCAACTTCCGTCGTGGTAATACCGCCTATGTGCTTGTACGTGCTATCTTTACGCCTGACAAAAATGCCTTTGCTGATGGTGGCGGAGCCTCTTATACAAAGGGAACAGACTTCTATCTTGGTGCTAACAACAGGTTCTATATCTCCAAGGAGAATACGCAAGATCCCGCTAAGGGTGGTGTGAAGGGACAACAATATCGTCACTACGTAAAGGGTAAAGTGCTTTACTATGCCTTTGTGAATCCTGATAATGTAGAAAAGACGCTCGATGCTCCCGTACTTCGTAACAATATCTACCACATTAGTGTGAATGGATTTAGTACCATCGGAACCAACTGGAATCCCATCTATCCCGAGGATCCTGATACTACGGATCCGAAGAATCCGGACCCCAAGCCCAGTGATGATCCTAAGAAGGATGATGATCCAGATACGCCTGATCCCAACCCTAATCCTATCGATCCCGGAGATCCAGACTCTCCTGCCAATACGTGGATGAGCGTAGAAATGACAGTTGTTCCCTGGGCTGTTCATAGTTACAGCATTACTCTAGGTCTTTAATCCATCGACAAACCGAGATCTGTTGTGTGAGAGGCTCTCTACCTCCGACTTCAAGAGAATGAGGTAGGGAGCTCTCCTCTTCTTCTCTCATCAGAGATCTTCTCTATATTCCTTATAAATAACTTCTTTTGTTAGAACGATGAAGTTCGTACAGCGACTAATCCCCTTACTACTGCTGGCACTTGTTGCAACAAGTTGCGACAGTTTGATTTATGAGCGTGGTGACGATTGCCCTACTTTGCTCCGTTTTGCTCCCTATGTACAGACTCCTTGTATGGAGGATCCTGATTACCCTCAAGGGGTAGATGTGGTGACGATCGCTGTATATTCTCCCAAAGGACAGCTTCTTACCTACAAGACGTTTGACGGGGTGCAGCTCTCGCCCGAGACCGTGCTGGAAGTGTCCGTTGCGGAGCGATGTGATAGCTACCGTTGCTACCTATGGGCCGGTGCTCTCAATGCTGATTATGCCTTGAAGCCCGATCTCTCTTCCCTTCCTGCTGCCGATGGTGCAATACTTTCTCTTATCCCTACAAGCCCCGGGCGTATGGATGATAAGTGTCCTCACAGACTTTTTCATGCTTCCGTGGATCTACCCAACGTGAAAGTGCATAGAGCTGGCATCTCCACGGTGCTGACATCCACTCCCTTACTTACCGAGTACACCAATGATTTTATCGTGCGTACCCAGGGGCTAAACCCGAAGATGCCCGCTCGTATAGAGATACGCGACCATAATGCGCGCTACGATCTGACCGGTACTATTGCAGAGCCTCGTGAGCTCTTTACCTATGCTGCCAGCCTAGATGCCGGGGCAAGTGAGCGAGAGGCTATGTTACGTACTCTCCGCCTTGACGATATAACGACCCATCCTAAACTTGTGCTTGTAAGACCCGATACGGGTGAGGAACTCATGAATTTTGACCTCAAAAAAGATCTTCTTGCCAAGTTGCCTCATTTTAAACCCGAGTGCGATCACCTCTATACGGTTGACCTTCGTTTCTCCCCCTCGATGTCTGTGGAGATTTCGATCAATGGTTGGGTTGTACACTCTTACTCTATCACACTTTGATATACGCCTTGCGATATTGTTTATGATGCCTAATTTGAAATCCTTCCGCAGTGCTCCTTGGGTGCTCGTAACCTTGCTCTCACTTGCCTTTGGGGGCGTTGGTTGTCGGCGAGGAGGTGATCCTTATACCCACTCCGGACGTGCCGAAGGACCCACTTATATCACATTTGACTTGGGACTCCGCTCCCAGGCTGATGGCACCTATTCGATCAATCAAGATGCAACTGATCGAGAGGATGAGGTGCGTGAGGTACGCATTCTGCTCTTTCAGCAGGGTGCTATACGAGCCAATCTCTATTACAGCAAGTCGAATCCCGCACAAAATAGCCTTGCCTATACCGAGTCCCCTTCGGGTGCTACGGCTACGTTTCGAATAGAGAATCCCGGAATCTACGATATGGTTGTGATCGCCAATGAATCGTTGTCATTCAATAATGACGTGGTGACCCGGCTTCGTAGTATTGCCACCCGAGAGCAACTCAATACATTGCCTCGCATTCGCTTTTTTGATCCCGCCTCTATGCCAATAGGAGGTATCGATCGTCCTACACTTCCTTCGGGATTACCTCGCCTTTTATGCCCCCTGACTGCCGAATATCATGGCGTAAATATGTCCATTGCTGCAACGCAAGCCAACCCTCATCGAGTGTTTTTGCCTACCTCTACCGGTAAGGTTGAATTGTTGCGTGCAGTGGCTAAGGTAGAGCTTATCATCAAGGATATTGTCCATAAAAAGGGCTCCGGTTATGAATGGATTGCCCCCGACACCTTTGGACGTATTCTCAAAATAGGGGGAGTGGCTTTGGCAAAAACATATCCTCTAATGCCCCTCAATGCCTATACTCCTAGAGAGGTTATCCCTCTTCCCACTACGGAAAATCCTGTCGGACTCCTTACGGGGATTGCTTTTCCTGAGACGCCCGATGCCAAGTTCGTTGTACAGAAACAACAATCGAAGGATTGGAGTATCGGAGGTCTTCAACCGCTGGACTACAAGATCTTCTTTTACATCCCTGAAACTCTTATCCCGGAGGGTCATACCCCGAGTGAGCAACCCCGACTTCTGTTTAGTTACAGCAATATGGAAGGGGATTGGTGGGCTCCTTCGAAGAGTACCCCTATTGATACAGAGCGTGATATCACAAATAATAACCCCAAGGCATCGGATTACTTGAGAGAAGTCGCACGTCTTACCTCCGTCCCGATGAAATCTTACGGAGCGCATAGCGTTTATCGCAATAGTTGCTACCGTATAACCGTCTCTTTTGACGCCAATTATTCCAATCCTGAGAGACCTTAGAGTTTATACCTATATCTTGCTGTATAAGATGTTTAGAATCAAATTTTTAAGAGGGTTTTGTGCCCTCATGTTTCTTTTGGCATTTTTGCCTTTATCGTTTGAGGTGCATGCACAACAACCCTCCGATATTAGGATCGTACCTAAGGTTACAAATGCTACTTGTGAAAGTAACGGAGAGATCACAGCAGAGGTGACTTCCATAAATAATTTATACACGATCAAAAGTGTCGTATATACTTATGAAAATGAAGCAACGCACAGCCTTGTCTCAAGTAAAGACACCTCTCAACCAATGGTTACAGGGTTGCCTGCCGGGAGCTATACACTTCGGGTCGGAGTGCTTTTCAATAATGGCAATCGGGTTAATGCGACTTACACGGGCATTAAGGTAACCTCCTCTTATAGGATGCCTGTGATCTCTATTAAGGAACAGCGCCCCACCCTCAAGGGCTACAATGAACCTACGGGTATGATCGGCTTGCGTGCGGCCAATGGTAGTGCTCGTAATTATACGGCAAGGCTTCTCAAAACTCCTGTTGGCTATACAGGTTACAAGGAATTTACCTATTCGGCAACAAGTGATTGGAAGTATTTCTATAATCTCCCCGCCGGTAAGTATCAAGTGCAAGTTTCAGACGAGTGTGTTTCCTATCCTGCCGTAGAGGTCGAGGTTACGACCTCCTCAACAAGTTTATATGGTTCCATTGGAGACAACGACCTTGTGCCCATACGTGATCATTGCGGATGGTATCGGGTTTGGTCTCCAACCAATAGCAACTTCCCCTACTATACCTCCTTGGATACGATCGCCAAGTACTATGATTTTACGTTTGTTAGTCAAGAGGTACAGGAAAAGAATCCTTCATCTATTGTATGGTATGATATGAATACAATCTCCCGTACCTTGGATAATGGTAATGTAGTCGCCTATTATTCAGGGCCGTATTCGCCTCTTTGCTTCAAGCTCCCTGATGGGCTCTCTTGGTATAAGATGGCACGTAAGCCGAGTCGAGAGAGACCTCGTCTTGTTTACCGTTTGAAGGGTACGGATTTACAAAGTTCCTATGAACTAGATTATTTTAAGGAAAGTAGTTGGATTCTACATGTAGTTGACGAATCTGATGGCCCTTGTGCAGATTATAAACGAAAACTCTATTTGTATGACTCTTATCGCGTTGACTTTTGCCCTCCTATTACAGTGACTGTGGCAGAGGCGACTGCTCCTAATGTGATTTTAGAGCAGATCCAGTTAGGATTGGAGAACAAGAGTAGTGATAAAGCTATTCTTCTTAATACCCCTTTTTCTCGGGAGAAGTCATACATCTTTACTTATAGAGACGGCAATGGTGATGAGATCAAAAATACCTATCCCGGACTTATTCCTCAAGTCTTCACAAATTCATATGCTAGTTATGACAATTGTATGGGGATTGTGAAGAACTCTGTTCATATATATTCTCAAGTCAATATGGGATCTAGCGTGCAAAACGTTGCACTGGATGGCTATACCATTTGTTTGAAAAGTGCCCCTGCGGGGTATGAGCCTCCCTTTGAACATTCCCTGCAGGTGGGGAAGCCTTATAAAGTTCCTGCTGGATTTAGTACAGGGAATTTCTTTCCTTTCTCGAGTGACGTCTTATCCAATCCAAATTACCCTCATAAAAACGGTAAGAGTGTTTTGCTCCCTAAAGGTAATTACATCTTTACAGTGACAGATCCTTGCGGACGTACGAAGGAGCTCATAGAAACCCTCCATGACGCGACAGATCGATATTCAATAGGAACAAAAGAGCTGAAGCCCATGGTTGTCGTTAAGGAATGTGGGCGTATGCGTATCTATCCATTTGCCGGAGGTCATACGGATATTATTCTTAAAAATGGTACTTCATACGATACTCCCTATGCCTACATAACGAGCTATCCTAATGGATTGAATTCGAGTGATGTACGTGTATTTAATGGATCTTCTTACTCCAATTCTTTCTATGTGCGGGCTCCCGAAAGTAGTTCTTCGGTTAAGCCTAAAGATATTTACTTTGATATGCCCTTGGTACAAGGGAGCTTGAAAATAATGACTACCTTCACGAATTCACATTATTCGTGTATGCCGACGGTTACGGTCAATCTTGAGAATGCCAATCTTTCGTATGACCGAGATAGTTATGTGGGGTATAAATGTCCATCGGGTACATATGCCTACTTTTTTATTCAGCCGAAGAATTACGTGGGACATTTGGATATCGAGATTCGTCCGGTAAAAGGGGGAGAGCCGATTTACAAGGCTCATGATGTAGATGTATCCAAAGGGGTAGAGGTGCACATTAATCGTACCACTTCAAATCCGATTCAGGATGATGCTTATATGCTCTATCTCAAAGACCTTAAGTGTCTTAACGATAATAAGAATGGTACACCTATTTCTCTTTATGATTTGAGCTCGACGAGCATCGTGCGTACAACACGTGTCAAGACGAAGTATTGCGAAGGAGAGCCGATCACACTGGAGTGTGTGTCGTTAGGCGGTAAGGTGATCTATAAGTGGCGTTTCCCTGATGGCACAGAACAAGACGGGCGCGTAGTGACTATCCCTTCCTCCGAAGCCAAGAAGCATTCGGGTAAATATACTTTGACAGCAACCAATGTTATTTGCGAGGGATCGCCTACGAGCATCACAATCGATTTTGAGCTCTCAGTGGCACCTCCGATTCTTTGGTGGAATTCCAAGGCGAAAAATGCCAATTGGTTTGATAGGAATAACTGGCTGAATAAGGAGGGCGTATCGGTTAATGCGATTCCGGCAGCTTGTACAACGGTGCATATCCCTTCAGAGGTGGACCACTACTATCCCGACCTTGATCCCACAATTTCGATACAGGGGACCTATGGTGCTGCGGAGTGTAACGATGTTTACTTCCACTACGGTAGTCAGTTGGGCCGTCCTCAGTTACTACGTTATAGTCGTGCTTATGTCGATTACAACTTCGGCAAGATGCAGACGGGTGGTACTGTTGTGGCTCATGCCGAACCCCACTTCCCTCAAAGCGATAAGCAACTGATGGCGCGTGACCGATGGTACATGCTTGCTACACCGCTGAAAAATATCCTCTCGGGAGACTTTGGTTTGGCAGGCTATCCTATGACCTATCAGCGTCACTTTAAATCAGGAATCGCTACAACTTCGGGACTCTCTGAGGCCTCTTTCGAGAAACCTGTGAACAGTTTGATCGAAAACATGAGTTCGTTCAATCACGCTATTGCCCTCAAGGTAGCAGGCCAGAGTGCCAAAGTGGGGTATAACGACCACAAAAACCTCAATGGCCTCAACGGAATTATCCGTATTCCCTATTATCTCAATGATGCGGTGGGAGCCTACTATCCGCTTCATAAGTATATCCCCGAAACGAATACCTCGGCATTCCGCTACTACAATATGGAGACCCTCGCTCCCATGAGCAAGGTCAATCGCTTCACTCGCAAGCCCGAAGAGGATTTCCGCTTCGTCTTCGAGACGGGTGGCAAAAAGGCGATCGGTGCTATTTCAGTGGCCGGCACTTCCGTAGAGGGTTATGCATTCCAACTTACGGGAGACACCAATTCGGAGTTACGCATGGTGGGCAATCCCTTTATGAGTGCCATTGACTTTGATCGTCTCAAAGAGGTAAATAGTACGCTTATTGAGCCCTACTACTACATATTTACCGATAATACGTGGAAGGTCTACTACTCGGGCGTTACCTCTCCCTCCGGCACCTTACAAAAAGAGATTGCTCCGCTTCAAGCAATTGTGATCAAGAAAAAAGCGACAGGTGCCCTGCTTTTCCCAACGGCAGGAGAGAAGAATGTACTCCTTGCGCCCAATAAGCAGTTGAGTGTAAAGAGCCATTCCATGACCGAGCCATCCGATGGGATCCGTCGTGTGTCTGTTATCCCCAGCAACAGTGCAGGGCACGGAGCTGAGTCCGTATTGCTCCCGGATACCGATCTTGCACCCGCTCCTGCACTATTTTATCCCGCTATTGACGAGGTACCCACCGTTTATTTTGTCGATACTGAAACTGGTACGCCTAACGTGATTCAGTCGGGGGCTTATCGCAGTGTTGTACCTATGGGAGTACACAGTTCTGTCGTTGGCACTGTTCATTTGGACTTTTCTTCCCTGACGCAAGGTCTCTTCACCCGAGTTGTTCTCTATGATAGAGAGACATGCCGAGAGCAAGATCTCCTTGCAAATCCGTATTATTTATATCAAAATAGAGCGAATGAGGGTACGCGCTTCGAGCTCCGTATGGAGTATCCCGGTGTGAAGTCTGTGGATACGCCCCTCGCTGATGGAGATTTGCTTCGAGTGAGTCCGACAGAGGCCGGTTATAGAGTGGAAAGTGCTGTTGCCCTGAAAGGTTTTTCTTTGTGGGCAGTAGATGGAAAACTTTTGGGTAAAAGTTTTGGAATTGATGCCCTCGAATTTTTCGTGGATCGAGCCTACTGTCAGTCGGTTGTTATCCTCAAGGTTCATTTGGCTGACGGTTCTACGCTAACACGCAAGCTCCCAAAACTTTAAAGTAGAGAGAGCGATCCTCATCCATTGATCTGATTATGGCTCCGCTACCTTCGCTCTTTAGGGCATGGAGGTAGCGGATTTTTTTGTATGATGTCGTGGGGCTGTTTATCGTCTATTCTGCTAGAAACTCGTAACTTTACCGACTAGTAGCAAAGAATTTGCCTCATGAATAAAGATGATATAAAGTATATAGGATCAGCCCGCATAGATGCCAAAGGGTGCAAGGGATGCGATAGGCAACCCCTGAGCAGTTACGATTGGCTGGTGGGCTACTCCGATGATATACACCATAATAAATATGTGGAAGTTCAATTCAAAAATACCCGTAAGGTTGTGTTTACCAACCCTCTAGGGCTGGAATTGCACAAAGACGATCTCGTTGCCGTGGAGGGATCTCCGGGAGTCGATATCGGCAGGGTTGTTCTTACAGGCACATTGGCAGCACTTCGCTTTAAGCGACAAGAGGCTTACAGTCGGGAGCCTGTGCGTCAGGTGTTTCGCTTGGCTACTCCGAACGATTTGGATCGTTGTGCCGAAGCTAAACGGCGAGAGCATGGCACGATGATCGAAGCGCGCCAGATTGCCGAAGATCTGGGTCTTGAAATGAAAATCGGAGATGTGGAGTATCAAGGAGACGGCAGTAAGGCTATTTTCTACTATATCGCTGATGGTCGAGTGGACTTCCGTCGCTTGATCCGTGTGCTGGCAGAGACTTTCCATGTGCGTATTGAGATGAAGCAGATCGGGGCTCGTCAGGAGGCGGGACGGATCGGTGGGATCGGTCCATGCGGTCGTCCCTTGTGTTGTGCACAGTGGATGACCAACTTCAAAAGTGTGAATACCGCAGCGGCGCGCTATCAAGAACTTACACTTAACCCCGAAAAACTCACAGGGCAGTGTGCTAAGCTTAAGTGTTGCACCAACTTTGAGGTAAATACTTACGTGGAGGCGCAGAAGCGAATGCCCTCTCGAGATGTCGTCTTGGAGACGGAGGAGGGGAGTTTCTTTTTCTTTAAATGGGATCTCCTCAAGGGTGAAGTCTCCTATACACCCGAGAAAAATAAGACTGCCGATATGCGCACCATCTCCACGCGACGTGTGCGAGAGATCATTGAGATGAACCACCGAGGTGAGAAGCCTGCCACCCTTTTGGAAGAGCGCTATGTCCAAAAGAGTGTCTCCAAGGATATTCTGGACGAAAATGTTTTGACTCGCTTTGATGATCGGGGACGCAAGAGACGTAAAGGTAATGCTTCCAAGGGGCGTAAAACCGATGCGAACAGACCTAAAAACTCATCCGAAGAGGAGGGGCGTCAGGCCCCAATGGCACAAGCATCTGCCGAAGAACCTCAAAAAGCAGAGGGAGGCAATGGCAATAGACGACGCCCGGGTAACGATCGTCGCAACACTCCCCGAAATGGACAACGAGGGGGACAGGCTCCGCGGGAGCAAGGGGGCACATCATCCGCTACTACTGATACCAATCGTAGAGAGATGCGTCCACAACGTCGAAATGCCGATCCCGAAGCAACGGACTCTGCCTCTATCCAGCCCCGTAATGTTCGGCGAGATCGTCGTTCTCCAAGGGAAGGAAACAGACCTCAGGGAGAGGGGAAAGGTCCGAAGCAAACACCAACTTCGTCTGATCCCATAGCCTAAAAAAGAGAAGAAATCCTTTCGTAAAATCTTCTTTTGGATCCGTAAAATACAATATAGGATGACTGTACAAACCAAAAGCAAGCTCCTTACGCACTCCCTACATCGAGGTATGGGGTTGAGGGGGCTTGCTTTTTTTCTTTTTTCTCTCTTCTTAGGGAGTGTTTGGAGCTGTCGTCCAACACAAGATGCCGTGATCCAATACCAGCAGATCCCCGAGGCAAAGTGGGATCGTGGACAGGAGATTCAATTCCGATTCCTCATTACAGAGACCCACCGTCCCTACTATTTCGATCTGCTGTTGCGTCACAATAACAATGTGGAATACGCTGATTTTGACATCCTGGCCACTCTTTCCAACGGACTGAATTATGAGCGAAAAGATACGCTTCATTTACTGCTCTCAAATGGAGATCACGAGTGGCGAGGAATTGGAGTGGCACTTACGGAGCTATCTTTTACTTATCTGCCCGGGATTGCTTTCCCTTCAACGGGTATCTATACGCTTACTCTGGCACCCTGCAGTCTGCGTCCCTCGATTGGAGGAATTGAAAATGTGGGAGTGGTGCTTCGGGAGGATCCTGAGGTAGCGTGGTAAGTATCTTCACATAGATTTACTGAAAAAGTCTTTTCCTTGGGGCTTTTTTTCTAAAAGTGCTGCCATGTGGGATCGGGAGATCCTGCAAACTTATGGATGCGTATGGTACACTTTTGCTAAAAACATTGTTGTAAGTAAAAAATATTCTTACCTTTGCTTTTGTTGAACTTTTGAGTGTTATATCCGTAGCCCTGTCGTAGTGTATCCGTTACGTAAGAGGTTGAAGCAGAGGTCTACAAATGAACCTTAATCTATCGATGAGAGGTCCTCTTGTTGTATAGGGTTGGGTGTTGAAAATAGGACACTTGAGCTTGCTCATGGGCAGGTTGTTGGTTCGACCTATTGTAGAGAAACGCTTTCGAGATAAGGAATACAATAAAAGATTATAAACCGCTCCGTGCATTGCACTCTTCCTATTCGCCGAGCAACCGTAAGGATATGTGCAGGGTATAGGGGCACAAACAACAAAGAAGATGAAAGAAATTTACTTAAGACGATTACTTCTGTCTGCACTCTTTCTTTTGTCCGCCTTGGGAATCTCTTCCCGTAGTGCGCTGGCTCAAGGAGGAGCAACAGAGACTTTCCCGGTCTCTATCGTAATAGAACCCGCTACGGGTGCCGGTACCGTGGAGGTCTCTTCCGGGTATTGGCCCAAAAAGGTTTATACCGAAGAGGAGCTCAAGGCGATCCCCAGGGGGACTACGATTGATGTTACCCCCAAACCTGCTGCCGGGTACGCCATCGGGTTGATGTCCCTCGGAGGAAAGAAACAAGAGGGGCGTAGCTTTTCCACAACGGTTCGTTCTGCCATCGAAGTGACCATTACCTTCGTGAAGGGATACAAGGTTACTGTAGATCCTACGGGTATTACAGGCTTTCGTGCCTATGCCCAGGGGACTTATGGCTTCTCTCCATTGAATGAACTCAAGGAAGCCGACTTGGTAAGTATTGCACCTCTCTCCGAGACTTTCTTTGTCTTCACTCCCGTAGCCGGTAAGAAGGTGACCAAAGCGGAGGCGGTGCTCTCCACGGGCGAGACGGTTGCTCTAACACCCAGGAATGGATACTCTCTTGGTCAAGGTTTTGTCTATACGGGCAAAGAGGCTGATGCCACGATTAAAGTTACCATTGCCGACGATGTAGTGGGCAAAATTACGGTGGATCAATCGAATATCACCGGTTATCACGCCTATGTCAAGAGTTCTTCTTTTTATAACAAAGAACTGAAAGCAGAGGATTTGGGAGCCGTATCCGTCGGTACAAAGGTTTTCTTTAAAATTGATGCCCCCGAAGGGAAGAAAGTTTCTAAGGTAGAGGCTGTGATCGGATCTAAGACCATTGCCCTGACTCCTTATGATGATTATATGATGGGTGCCGGCTTCCTCTATACCGTAGAGGAGGGCGATGCTACAATCAAGGCTACTGTAGAAGAGCATAAAACCTATAAACTTACAATCGATAAGCAGAATATAACGGAGGTAAAGATCTATAAGAAGGGAGGATACTTCTACAATTCGGAGGTGGCAGAGGCTGATCTGAATGCCGTTGATGCCGATGCCGAGCTGTTTTTTGTGTTTACCATTGCCACTGATAAGGCGATCAAAGGGGTAGATGCCGTACTTGCATCGGGAGAAAAGGTTGCTCTCAAGCCCCACTCCGATGGGCTCAAAGGAAATGGTTTTATCTACAAGGTACAAGCAAGCGATGCTACCATTACACCCAATGTTGTGGATAACAAACCCTGCTCCATTACGCTTAAAGCCCCCGAAGGTGCCCCGGCCGTTCGTATCGAAAAGACGACATCCAGTTTTTATTGGACAGGGACCGAGATTACCGATCTCACCCGTATCGAATTGGGTACTAAGATCCGTATCTACCTCCCCATGGAGTCAAAAGATTGGGTTCTTGACCAAATCTTGGTAGATGGAAATGCTGATCTTTCGGTTCTCTCCGACTACTCGGGAAGGTATATTGAGTACGTTATGGAAAAAAGTTTTGAGATTGAGACTCGATTTGTCAAGGGTGTTGCTCTAAACTTCCTTATCAAGCCTGCTATGGTCGATGGTGAAAAATACTTTGAATCACTATGGATACAGGATGCAGCCACTGGTAAAGAACTCAATAACAAGGCTCTTCGTAAGAATACCAAATTACACCTCTGCTATATCGCCAGCGAAGCATATAAGCTGACCAAAGTTGTTCCCGTATTGGATCTTGAAGAGCAAGAACCGTTAGAGGCTAAGGATGGAAGTTATGATGCCGGAGATGGTACGAAGGTTAACTACAAGTACTATGAAATCCAAGTTGCCGAAACAGATGCTCTCGTACACCTCTATTTTGCAAAAGCGGGTTCCGATGAAGAAGAAAATTTCGATGTGAAAATCGAAGATATCGAGGATGAAGCTGCCGAAGCCGGTTGCGGTATCGAACTTGCTCCTGAGGCTGAAGACGAAGGCGTATATGCCAAAGGTACTAAGGTTACTATCAAAGTAAAATTGGGTACGGGGTATACACTTAAATCTATCAAGGCCGTCAATGATGAAGAGCAAGAGGTTGCTCTGACGAAAGTTTCGGATCTGGAATACAACTTTATGATCCAAAGCAACGTAACGATTACGCCTGTGTTTGAAAAGAGTAGCTCACCTGCTGTATGTAGAGCAACGGTAGAGAAGACTCCTACAACGGCTCCTGACTTTACTTTCGAGGTGAATACGACTCCCGATGATGGGGTTTGGACGGGTAAGGTAGTCGATGCCGATAAGATCCCTACCGGTAGTCTGATACGCATCATTATCCCGAAAGAGACGAAAGAGTGGACGCTCTATTCCATGGAAATTGACGGACAAAAGCCAACCATTGAATATGACCATCGCAAAGAAGGTACGAGCTCCGTTCCCCAAAAGTACTTCTATGTAGAGAAGACTGTCACAGCAGACTTTACCATTAAGGCGACTTTTGGTAAACCTCTGCACATCACGGCTGAGTTTACCGAAGAGTCTGATAGCAATAATATCAGTATCTATGATGAAACAGGTACAGATGAAATCCGCGAACCTCTCCATACGAATACAACCTATCGTGCATATATCAATGCAGCAACGGGTTATAAGATCGATCGCGTTGTAGAACTCAAGGGTACGACAGAGTCTCCCCTGACTCTCGAAAAGGAAGTGGACGGAGAAAGTATTTATTACTACGTTGTATGTAAACTCCAAGAGTCTGATATGGAACTCAAGGTTTACCTTTCTCCCGAAAATGCTCCGATTACAGAAACTCGTAAGATTGCGGTTGTGATCAATCCTGCCGAAGCCAAGGCTGCCGGTTGTGCAATCGAACTCTCCAATGCCAACGAAGATGGCTCATTCAATGTAGGTCAAAAGGTTGTTGTCATGGTGACCGAAAAGGGTGGTTACAAGTTGAAGAGCCTCATGTTAGGTACGATGGGGATCAAGCGAGATGCTTCAGGAGTCTTTAGCTTCCAAGTAACGGAAAATGAAACACTCACGGCTACTTTTGTTCGTGACGTGAAGACGTTCAAAGTCAATGTAGAGGGTATTGATGCAGCAGCTAAGGCTGCCGGTTGCAAAGTGACCCTGTCTCCTGCGGCTGCTTCTTATATGTACGAAGAAGGTGCTACCGTAACGGCTATGATTACCCTTGGCAAGGGATATAAGAGCGCAACGCTGACAGCGAATAATGGTATTACGCTTACGAAGAAGAGTGATCTCGAATATACCTTTAAGGTGACAGGTCCGGTAACGCTTACCGCTACCTTTACTAAGGATCTTGCTATGGATGAAGTGGCTTCTACGATGGCTAAGGTTTATCCTAATCCTGCTCGTGAATACGTAGTTGTAGAGGGTGTCACTCCTTGGGCAGTCGTTGAAGTGTATGCGCTCGATGGTGTTGTCGTTCTTCGCAAGCAGGCTGATGCTGCCGGCGTTGTTCGTTTGGAACTCGCAGGCATAACCGCCGGAGAGTACATCATACGCGCCGGAGCAATGGTTGAACGTATCCTGATTCAATAAATGATAATCGGCGGAGGGTGATTCGACTTTCGTTCGGATCCGCCCTCTGCTTCTCCTTTATGTGGAGCGTTATTCCTTTCGGATCAGAGGGGATAACGCTCCTCTTTTTTATCTGTGCTCAGCTAGGAAGAGACTTCTTTGCCATATACCTTGAATGTTGCATCTCTTCGGCATTTTACTTTGGACTCCATAAAGGGAATTGTTTCGAGGACAGAAAGAGAAAAATTCCGGCCTTGTTAGATTGAAAAGTCTGGGGCAGAATTTTTTGTCTTTAAGAGATAGGGACAAAACAAGAGAGAGGAGTTCTTCTTTTCGAGGAGAGGGTGGTCGTGTTTATGCTTTGCAGATGGTTCTGTATTGTGTGGAAGTGCAGGTTCTCCCTGCCTCCTTTTCCTTAGAGTGGGGCTCTATTTCAAAAAAAACTTTGTGAGGTATTTGAGAAGATGGAATGTGGCGGTTTACTCGGGTTGATGTCCTCTGTCGGGGAGACTTCTCCCGGTCGTTAGGGAACAAGAGAGGGGTAATAGATGGAGAGGTATGGGAACCTTCTCGCTCTACTGCCCCATTGAAGAGGATCATCTCTCCACCTTCCTATCTATACAAAAGATGGAGAGGAGACCTCAAGTTCTTCAGATTATTTCTTTGTCGTTTTAGAGGCTTTTTTTCCTGTTTTGCAGCAGGTTTTGCCAGACTTAGCGCAATCCTTATCGTTTGTGCAAGGCTTGCCATCTTTCATTGTATCGCAGCAGTTGGCTTTCTTATTGGCAGCCGCTTTTTTCTCACAGCACTCCTTTTTGCCATCTTTGCATGCTTTGGATCCCTTTTTGTCCTTGCAGCAATCCTTCTTTGTGGCTCCCTTATCACATTGGCTTTGCTTTTTGTCACAAGTTTTTGCGCCTTCTTTGCTGCATTCCTTCTTTACGGCACCCTTATCGCATTGGTCCTGTTTCTTATCACAGGTCTTTGCTTCTGTCTTACAGCAAGCTTTCTTGCCTGCGTGCATAAGGTCACGTTGCTCTCCTTTTACGAGGTTTAGCTCCTTGATGATATGAGGCATCTTGGCCCACTTGTCAATCATGAAGAGGACGTAACGGATATCTACACTGATGGTACGTTGGAGGTCGGGTTCAAACTCAATGTCCCCACTCATGGCTTCCCAGTTACCATCGAAGGCAAGACCGATAAGTTCTCCATTGCCATTGAACACAGGGCTACCGGAGTTCCCCCCGGTGATGTCGTTGTCAGAGAGGAAACAGAGACGGAGATGATCGCCTACACCGTATTGGCCGAAGTCTTTGCTACGAAGGAGAGAGAGTATTTCGGGTTGTACGGCAAATTCACTGCTCGTAGGGTCTTGTTTTTCGAAGACTCCTTGTTCGGTCGTATAGTAATTGTACCAAGCACCATCTTTGGGAGCATAACCCTTGATAGAGCCATAGCTCATACGCATGGTGAAGTTGGCATCCGAAGGCATCTGGCGGTTGGGATCCATAATGCGAGAGGCAGCGAAGTATTCACGCTTACCCTTTTCTATGTTTGCCATCACGTCACCCGCACTTGTTTGAGCCTTGATGATCGTGGGGAGTACGCTGTTCACGAGTTCGATTGCAGGATCCTTTTCGAGCATTTTCTTCTGCTTGTCGCTGGAGAGTGAGAGGAAGTCCATTACCTTATCTTCGTAAGGAACGATACTTTTTTGGAATACGTATTCAGCATATTTAGCGGTGCTGCCTTTGAACTTCTTGTCAATAACCTTGAAGATGTCAGGTTGGTTTTCCGCACTTACACGTTGACGTACAATATCGAGCATGGCAGGAAGTACCTTTGCATCAAGAGTTGGGAGGTAATCTTTGTAAGCATTTTGGAGATAAGTCTTGAACTCTGCCATCGCTTCAGGTTGTACGCGACCAATCGAATTGATGTTGCGAGCGAGACGGATGATCTCCGTACCACCCCAAAGAGTTTCGAATAGATAGGTGAGATCCTTGGTGATAGCGGCACTTTGTGCATAGTCTGCCTTGAGCCCTGGGAGGATATGTCCGTAGGTTTCTTGAGTGTTGTTTTTGGCAATCCATGCTTCGAAGGCTTGTTCTTCGGCACGCTTGCGGTTTACAACGTCAAGGTTCTTAAGACCACGGTTCATGCCGATAGAGTTTTTCCAATAATTCGCACTTTGAGCATACTTACTGGCATACTTGATACGGGTTGCTTGGTCGGCTTCCATAGCCTCTTTCCAGATGGCTTGCTTAGCACCACGCACTTCGATGCGAGGAGAGTTTTCGTTGTTTATTACATCTTCTACACCCCAAGAGGTCAGATAGCGGTTTGTGCTGCCGGGGAAGCCGATCGTCATGGCGTAGTCTCCTTCACGGTACCCATTGAGAGATACGGGGGCATACGAAATGGGCTTGTAGGGCTTATTGTTTTTGTTGTAGAGTGCTGGCTTGTTGTCAGCATCTGCATATACACGGAATACGCTGAAGTCTCCTGTATGACGTGTCCACATCCAGTTGTCGGTATCCCCACCAAATTTACCCACAGAGCTGGGGGGAGCCATTACCATACGCACGTCTTGGAATACATCGTAAACCACAACATAGTACTTATTTCCGGCGTAGTAAGGAGTTACTTCGCCTACAACAGTCGTACCCTTGGTGTACTCAGCGTTGATCTTGTCGCTAAGATCTTCGATGATTTGCATACGTTCCATTTCGTTCTTGGCATCCTTTACGGCAGCTTCGATACGAGGAGTTACGTCGATGATCTCACGGAGGTAGCGCACGCTAAGTCCCGGGATGGGAAGTTCCTCAGCTTGATTGTTGCAACGAAATCCGTCACGGAGGTAGTCATGATCCACGGTACTTTGGCTTTGGATAGACTCAAAACCGCAGTGATGGTTGGTGAAGATAAGGCCTTCGTTGGATACCGTGATACCGGTACATCCACCTCCGAAGATCACAACCGCACTCGCAACGCTGGGCTGACCGAGGCTGTAAAGTTGCTCGGGAGAGAGTTTAAACCCGAGCTCTTTCATGCGCTCATAGTTCTGCTGATTGAGTTCGTTAAGTAGCCACATTCCTTTATCTGCCATGGCCGTAGAGCCAATACCGCAGAGAAGAGCTACAGAAAGAAGAATTCTTTTTAGCTTCATAGATTTAATACTTATAATTATTTGGGATTATCCACAATGATGTCGACCGATTTGGCTCGGGTTCTTGTTATGAGCCAAGTGATCATTTTTTGTCGATCACTTGGGGAGGGAGGACCGCTTTGTCCGGGGCGTATTACTACGCTGAGCGTGCTATCGGCTCTTTGTTGTATAGGGTAGGCAAGGAATGCACTTCCCACAGAGGGGAATAAAGCCTTCATCTCATTGACTACATCGTTTTCCAGTTCTTTGTATTGGTCATATTGGGCTATAATCTGCTTGAGGGAGTCGATCTCTGAACGTTGTCTTTGAATAATAGCATCGCTGTTTTCGTATAGGTCTTTGAGGACAGTACTACGCAGTTGGTTCAGATCCGTCTTATCTTCAAATCCTTGATGCACGAGGAGTTGCGTTCCCGTTAGTCCATACTCTTTGAGTCGAAACTGTAGACTATCTATTTTATCTCTATCGAGGTATTCCCCGAGTAGTACAACATCTAGTACGGGTACCCCGTCGATGCTTTCGAGGTTGTATTTCACTACTTGGGTGCTGGTTAGGGCAAATTCTTTTTCGATAAAGAGCTTGGCATTGCGTGTGCGAATGCTATCCTGTACCAATTGGACACTCAGATATAGCGCAGGGAGTATCGTGCAAATGGCAATGGTGATGAGTATACGGTGTACCTTTTGCCCTCGGGTCTTGTCGAGGAATACCTTTTTTGGGAAGCGTAAGAGTCGTATGACAATATAGGTCGCAAGAGCAATGAAGACCGAATTGATGAGGAAGAGGTAAAAAGCTCCAAAGAAGAAGTGCCACTGTGCCGTAGCAATTCCATATCCTGCTGTACAGAGCGGAGGCATCAAGGCAGTGGCAATGGCAACCCCCGGGAGTACTTGCCCTTTACTCTTGGTGCTGGCGGCAATCATTCCGGCTGCTCCACCGAAAAAGGCGATAAGGACATCGTAAATATTGGGTTGAGTGCGCCCGAGGAGTTCACTACCGGAGTCCGTAATGGGCGTAATGATGAAGTATATTGTCGCTGTTAGTACACTAAAGAGGGTCGTTAGACCGAGGTTACGCAGGGACTTTTTGAGCAGTTCAAAGTCGTATATTCCCAAGGCGGTACCGAATCCGATGATCGGACCCATTAAGGGAGATATGAGCATGGCACCGATAATCACTGCAGTGGAATTGGTGTTCAATCCCAAGGAGGCAACAAATATAGCGCAGATGAGAATCCAAAGTTTAGTGCCTCTGAACTCCACGTCGGTGCGTACCATTTCCAACGTGGCGAAGTCATCCACTTTGTCGGGTCTGAAATCAAAAAGCCCTTTGATGTATTCTCTTAATTCTACACGGCGATCCTTGGGTTGGTTCTCCTCGTTGTCGGGGAAGAGATCGTCTATGTTTTCATTGAGTTGATCATCTACTTCGTTGTTCATTGCTGTCTCTTTATTCGTTGTAAAAGTGCCTTGAGGGGAAGATCTTTCTTTGCAATAATAAGAGCAAACCCTACAATAACAGAGAGGTTTACACTCCACTTGAGTGGGGTGGAGAGGGGTGCAATGTATTGTCCATTCATCCACAAAATCACGAGAGCTATCCCCGTAATGGTAAAATAGAAAAGGGCGTTCTTTAGTTCATACCGCACGGGGTAATAATGTTGTCCCAAGAAGTAACTCACGATGACCATGATCGTGTTACTGATTGCACTCGCCCAAGCACAAGCCATGTAGCTATATCGGGGGAGTCCCCACCAAATGATGGCAACGGTTAATAGGCATCCAAGACTCGAAATAAGAGCTCCCCACCAGGTACGGTCAATCAGTTTGTACCAAAAGGATAGGTTGAAGCAAATTCCCATCATGAGTTCTCCACACAAAACAATTGGGATTACACGTAACCCTTCTCGATATTCAGCCCCCACGATATACTGAAGAATATCCATGCTCGCCATTACACCTACCAACATGAAGAGGGCACAGATGATATAGTATTTCATTGCCATGGCATAGGATCGACGCTTCTCGGCCTCGTCTTCCTCTCTATCGTCCGCTTTCTTTTTGTTGAAAACAAAGGGTTCATAGGCGTATCGGAAGGCTTGAGTAAACATGACCATGATAACGGCTATCTTAAAGCAGGCTGCATAGATGCCGAGTTGAGCCTCGGCTTCGGCGCGGTCGGGCAGCAGAATCGGAAAGAGGATCTTATCTGCCATTTGGTTGAAGATCCCTGCAATACTGAGGATCAGCAGAGGGAATGAGTAGGAGAGGATGCGACGCAGTAGAGGCAAGGAGAAGTGCCAACCCGCCTCTAGTACATGGGGCATTAGCATCAAGAAAATAACTCCATTACCAATGAGGTTGGATACGAAAATGTAGCCTACTCCGAAATTCGGGTCGTAGAACCATGAAATGGCTTCAGGAGCATTTCGATGCACCCAAGGGCAGAGCAGGAAGAAGAAAAGGTTAAGTCCGATAGACACCGCGATAAACGTGAGTCGAATTACTGCAAAACGCCAAGGTCTTTTCTTATAACGGAGGTAGGCATAAGGGATCGCCATGAAGGCATCGCTTGCGACAATCAGGATCATCATGACGAGGAATTCACTCCGATCTGTATAGCCTAGTAGAGTGCTGATGGGGCTAAGGAATAGAAGTGATAGTACCACGAATAGCATCGAGGTGGCACCTACCGATATTAGAGATGAGGAATAAACCTGTTGGGGCTTGGGCTCATTATTGACAAAACGGAAGAAGCCCGTTTCCATTCCATAGGTCAAGATGGCAAGAAGAAGAGCTGTCCAGGCATAAAGATTGGTCTGTACTCCAAACTCTCCCGTGGAGACGAGCACACGCGTATAGAGCGGTGTGAGTGCCCAATTGAGGAAGCGCCCTAAGATACTGGATAGCCCATATACTGCCGTGTCTTTCGCAAGACCTTTGAGAGAATTTGCCACGATACTACTAGGGAGATGGGATTCCTTTTTTATTTACTGATCTTCACCGAAGAGGTAACGCCTATCCGTTACGATGGCAGTTTCTGCCCAATGCTCGGGGATGAACCTCCAGTTGGGATGGTAGACTGTGGGGGAGATGGAGCGACGCCTCTGGAGGATTTCGATCATATAGGTGCGAATATCTTTGGTCGTAGACCAGGTGATCCGCTGAGGTAGAGTTTCTTTGGCAATGCCTGCACCTTGGATCAACAATCCCCCTCCGCCATTGCCTCGATAACTATTGAGTGCCACCGAATAGGTTTCCGAGAGATCAAATGATTGACCCGAGGCGAGCTTTTGAATGGTGATACGCTGTCCAATTGGCATACTCACATCCACCGTATAGTCAATCCCATAGGCACTACTGAAGTTGAAAGTGGGGTATTTGGTTTTGAATCGAGCCGTAGAGTCCTGTGTATTGTCAAGGAGCAAGAGATGATCGTGTGCTGAGGTCATCTGATTGACCCACTTGCTATAAGAATACTCGAGGTAATCTTTGATTTCCTGCCCTGTGAGGTTCATCTTGTAGAGATAGTTTTCATAGGGATAGAGGTCAAACATACGCCCCACAGTAAGTTCTCCACGAGGGAGGCTCATTGAGGTGGATAGAGGTGCGGCAAAGGAGATTTGGGCTCCCGTGATTTCGAGCTGAATGTCATGTACTAAACCTAGGTAACTGGAAAATCCAAACAGTGCATCTTGAGACCGTACTGCTGTCTCCAAATTGGCTACGGGGCGTTGGACGAATTTCTCCAACGCTTCGGTGTCGGATTTGAAGTGTCTCATAAACTCTTCATCAGGGTCGTAAGGTGATAGGTCTGTCAGTTGAGCCGAAATTTTTTTGTCGACGATCTTGCCATCTTTTTTCTGAATCGTAATAGTAATATCGCTAACACGCTCCAGATGGTTGGCCGGATTTACGACATAGATAGAGTCTCCTTGAGGATTGGTTCGTTGCTCTATGCGTTGTCGGTGATCGTGCCCGTAGAGGACGAGATCGATACCCGTGAGAGTCTCTGCCAGCTCAAAGGCAAAGTTCTCGTTATAATCGGGGTTTTCATTGACTGCTCCGGCATGAACCAGGGCAACGATGAGATCGGGATGTTCTTCCTTTTGAATAACAGGAATCCAATGACGGGCAGTTTCGATTCCATCGGCAAAGTACATCCCTTTGTATAGATCGCCGGGTAACCACTGTGGTATGGCAGGTGTTGTTAATCCCAATACGGCAATGCGTACGCCACTGCGCTCCACCATTGTATAGGGGGCAAAGTAAGTCGAGGATGGGTCTTTGGGATTGGTAAGGATATTGGCTGCAAGGAGAGGGCAGCTCGCCTCTTTTCGGAAGCGGTCGTATACGGCATGCCCGGTTTCTATGTCATGATTACCCACGGTCATGGCGTCGTATTGTAGGTAGTTGAGTATGCGAGCTGCAATGTGTTGAGTTACCGTATCTACATAGTTGTAGTAGTACGAGATCGGTTCTCCCTGAAGGAGGTCGCCTCCTTCGAGTAGGATAGGCATTTCTCCATCGTTGCGTAATGCTGTTACATAGGTCGAGAGGCGTGCCATGGAGCCGGTTGCCGGACGTTCCTTCACATAGTCAAAAGGTAGGAAGTTGCCATGGACATCCGTCGTATGCAGCAAATGTAGTGTAATAGTTTCCTCTCCTTTGGGTTGGCAAGCAGTAAGGAATAGAGAAAGTACCCCTAAAGGAATAAGACCTGAAATGATTTTTTTGATAGCGTACATAGGATTACAAATGGCTACGAAGTCCAATAAATAATTTAACCGAGTCGGCTTCCCGGTGCAATTTCGTCACTGACGATCATCACCCGAAGTTGCTCCGTCTTATAATCTACGGCAGAGAGGATCATGCCTTGCGATTCGATACCCATGAGCTTGCGTGGGGGGAAGTTCGCGATGAATACAACGTTTTTCCCCATGAGATCTTCAGGTTGATAGTATTTGGCAATCCCAGAAACGATTGTACGGCCTTCGAGTCCATCGTCCAAGCGGAAGCGGAGCAATTTGTCACTCTTCGGTACTTTGACGCACTCAAGGATACGTCCTACACGAAGATCCATTTTCATGAAATCGTCGAATGTCGTGTTTGCCAAGATTGGCTCAGCTCTGCGTTTGGCGGCTTCGTTGGCTGCTTTTGCATCTGCGAGCCGTTGCATTTGAGTGTCAATGGCAGCATCTTCGATTTTCTCAAAAAGCAGGATCGGCTCTGCGAGCTGATGCCCTGCTGGCAGGAGGTCGAAGCGACCAAGCGATTCCCATTCGAAGGGCGTCGTTTGGAGTAGACCGAGCAGGCGTTTTGTGCTGAAAGGGAGGAAGGGTGCAAAGGCCGTGGAGAGGTTGGCGGTAATTTGAAGTGCTACGTGCAGGATTGTACCCACACGATCGAGATCACTCTTCGCCACTTTCCAAGGTTCGGTGTCGGCAAGGTATTTATTCCCAATACGTGCGATCTGCATCGCATCACGCAGGGCATCACGAAAGTGGAACTCATCGAGTTTGCGCTCTAGATGTGGGATCAGATCAGCCACTTCCTTAAGAGTGCTTTGGTCATACTCGGTAAGAGTGCCTTGTGCCGGCACTTTCCCCTCAAAATACTTATGTGTGAGTACAAGGGCTCTATTGACAAAATTGCCGTAGATTGCCACCAATTCGTTGTTGTTACGCGCTTGGAAGTCACGCCAAGTAAAGTCATTGTCTTTTGTTTCGGGCGCATTGGCCGTGAGCACATAGCGTAGCACATCCTCTTTGCCGGGAAAGTCTTGTAGATATTCGTGCAACCAAACTGCCCAATTTCGGCTCGTAGAGATCTTGTCCCCCTCAAGATTGAGAAATTCATTGGCGGGTACGTTGTCGGGTAGGATGTAGCTTCCCTCTGCCTTGAGCATCGTGGGGAACACAATGCAATGGAACACGATATTATCCTTTCCGATGAAGTGGATCAATCGAGTTTCGGGGTCTTTCCACCACCTCTCCCACGTGTCGGGGAGCAACTCTTTCGTGTTGCTGATATAGCCGATAGGTGCATCGAACCAAACATAGAGTACCTTACCCTCGGCACCCTCTACGGGTACGGGGATTCCCCAATCGAGATCACGGCTTACGGCACGGGGTTGCAAGCCCATATCAATCCAACTTTTGCATTGTCCGTAGACGTTGCTTTTCCACTCTTTATGCCCATCGAGTATCCACTCCTTTAGCCAATTTTCGTACTGATCGAGAGGTAGATACCAGTGTGTGGTTTCCCGAAGCTCGGGTTTTGCCCCACTGATGGCACTTTGTGGGTCAATGAGGTCGGTTGCATTGAGAGAGGTCCCGCAAGCCTCGCATTGATCGCCATAGGCTCCCGGTTTGTGGCAGTGTGGGCAGGTCCCTACGATATACCGATCAGCCAAGAAGGTCTCGGCTTTAGGGTCATAATACTGCTCACTGGTGCGTTCGATGAACTTCTGATTGTCATACAAAGTGCGGAAAAATTGCGAGGCTGTTTCCGCGTGGATTGCACTAGAGGTGCGCGAGTAAATATCAAATTGAATCCCAAACTTCTCAAACGACTCTTTAATGAGATTGTGATAGCGGTCGACTACCTGCTGGGGCGTGATGCCTTCTGCTTTGGCTTTGAGGGAGATGGGTACTCCGTGTTCGTCCGACCCCCCGATAAACAAAACTTCCTCTTTTTGCATTCGCTTGTAGCGTACATAGATATCTGCCGGTACATACACTCCGGCAAGATGCCCAATATGAACGGGGCCATTGGCATAGGGTAGCGCAGTGGTAACGAGGGTGCGTTTGAAACTTTTAGCGGGATTGTCGTTGTTCATCTTTATCTCTTGTTGTACTATTGGATGGCTTACTAAAAAGAGGCTTCTACGCCTAGCTACTGCAAAAATAGTAATAACTCGGCACTTTATAGTCTTTTGTTTTAAGTTTATTACAGGGCGTGGATTTCCCCCATTGCCTTGTCTCTCGTAATCCGACGGCATCTGTGATCCACCTATACATATAGTTATCCCCTTGGCACTGCAGAGAGGTACCAAGGGGGGGAGGTTTATGCAATCAGTCGTTTATCGGGGTTGATTATTCTTCGTCGTAAATCAAATCGAAGAACCCCTTCTCGAGTGGAAGCGTGTGGGACGGTATGAGATAATGTCGCAAGATGCCGGAGAATCGTCCACAGAGTAGCTTCCTTTTGGGATCGTACCTGGTTATCGTCACGGGGATCTCCATGTTTTGAAGGTAATCGATATGCAACTCACCCTTTAGCACATCACCCTTTTTGAGACTCCCCTCTACGGGAAGCGCTAGCCTCATACTCAAACAGTGGGGATTGCATTTGTCGTCTCCCCTATCCGTCTGCACGATGAATAGATGTTGCTTTTTATTCCATAAGCATTTCCATCTCTCGGGGGTGATATGGAATGAGACACCTTCTCCTCCTTTTGGGAAGAGGTAGGGAGTCCCATTCACCTCAAAGGCAACGATATTGTACCCGCCCTCTGTGTATGGCGGCATCGTACAAAAGAGGAGCGTATCCTTTTTCATGCTATCTTGAGATTGCCATCTTAAATCCGCCCGGATGCACCCGGCTAGGACTTGTAAGAGCAGGAATAGAACCGCTCCTAAGGCTATAAATAGGGTCTTGCGCATCATTTTTTGTCGTTAACCTAATTGTTGGAGGGGGAGCTCCCTCATGCCATTATTCTGTATGATTTCGTATTAAAATCAGCGGATCAAACGATTTTTGTAATGCAGATCAAAAAATCCCTTTTTGATCTCTACCTCTTTGCATGTATCTGCAGTTTTGTGTTTGAAAGTCCCTGAAAATTCCCCGGAAATAAGATTTCTTTTGGGATTAAGTCGGGTTATTTTTACGGAAAGTTGCCAATCTTTGCAGTCCCATCGCTCTTGGAATCTGGAGCCATCTTCGGCTCTATGCTGTATCCCCAAAGAGAAAACGCCTTTCGTCTCTCCCAATTTTCCTTGAAACATACTATCAGGTATAATGATGTAGAATGCAGCCCAATGCGGATTATATTTCTTCTCTCTTCGGTCTGTATGCCATTCAATGAAGTATTCGACTCTATTTTGAAGGGTATCTGCCACCATCTGACTTGTCCAGTTCCTCTCGTCATCCTTTAGTATAAAGTGCTTCCGTATCACACCCTCTCGGGGGAAAACGAAGGGGGTGCCATTGAGTTCAAGGGCAACTAGATCGGCACCAACTTCGGAGGGGGAGGGCATTGTCCTAAAAAAGATAGAATCTTTGTCAATATCGTATTTCGAAAAGTGTCCCAGCTCTATTCGGATGCAACTTGACAGGGCTTGTAGGAGTAAGAATACAACGACTCCCGAAGATGTAATTCGACTACTACGCATAATGTGTTTCTTTATCAATGTGTTTGTCTGCGAAAGCAAATGTACGAAAATATAATAATACGTCACCTTTTGAGTATTAGATTTGTGGTTTTTCTATCGTAGATCAATAAGAGCCCCCAAAGAGGGGGAGTTATAATCTTTTCTCCCCACTCTTTGAGGGTTTAATTGGTGCCGAAGCGGAGTTGTTTATCACTCTACAATAAGGCGATGGACTCCCTCTTTGCCTTGGACGAAATAGACGCCCTTAGCGAGGTGACCGAGGTCAAAGCGAGCCTGACCACTTGCATCACTATGGGCACGTGCTATCAATGATCCTTGAGCATCAAAAAGCACTACCCTTGTGTTGGGTTGCGTGGTTACGATCACGTATTCGCTTGCAGGATTGGGGAAAATGCCCAAAATCTTTTGGGCATCAACCTCGTTTAGAGCATCAATAGATCCCTCTTGGCATCCCGTTCCATCCCCGAGTTCATCGATCTTCCAGTTCTTCCCTTCGAGTAAGTTCGTCGTACAAGTTGTGGCTCCGGGATTCTTTTTGATCTGCAATAGCCCTACTTGTTTTGTAGGGATGGGGAGGCTCTTAAAGAGTTTGTTGAGATCGCATGGCTCAATTTTATTCTCTTGTGCTGCAATGAAATTGATTGCAGGATTATGACTGAGATCGAGCGTCTTTAGTTGGTTTCCTTTGCATACAAGTACCTCCAATTTAGGGTTCTTCGAGAGATCCAGAGAGCTGATCTTGTTGCCTTCGCAGTAGAGCCATTCAAGCTCCTTTAGAGTGGAAATATCCAACTTATTGAGGGCATTCTTGAAAATAAACAATTCTACGAGATTAGTCATTTGCGAGAGATCGATCTCTGTTATCGTTTCACTATCTCCTGCATCGAATCCCTTGAGGTTGCCGTAGATATTCACGGAAGTTCCTTTTGCCTTATAGCGAGGTTTGTCGCCTTTGGGCCATTCGGTCGTAGCCTCCAGGGTTGTGAATACGCCGGGTTCGAGTTCGATCCAAACGGTCTCCGGAGCCATCGTGGTGAGGTGGAAGAAGAGGAACGCATTATTCTTTACCGTAAGTCCAAGACGAGGAGTTCCTTCGGGAGGTCTGTTTTCGATGCAACCCGTGCCATCTCCTTGCACGTCGCAGGGCCAGCCCTTATCTGTGGCAATAGATGTTTGAGCCTTGGTGGCATCGGGGTTGCCATCAATGAAGAGTCCTTCAATGGAGCCTGTTGGCGCTTTGGGGAGTAGACGGAATATCTTGTTTAGGGCGCAGACGTCTACTTTGCAATAGCGGAGATCGAGCTTTTCAAGATTCGTTTGCCCCATTGATAGGGTGGTGAAGTCGTGGTTGTATGCAGTGGATACTCTTGTAAGCTTATTGTTGTTGGTCAGATTGAGAGAGGTCAGGTTGCAGGCCTCCATCCAAGCGATTTTCAGATTGGGGCTATTGGACACGTTTACACTCTTGAGATTGTTGCACCCGATGGCCCAAAGTTCCACAAGGTCTGTTTGATTGGTGAGATCAAGAGCCTCTAGATTTGTACCTCCGCAGTTCAAGAAGGTCAATTTTTTGCACTGATCGAGTTTGAGAGTTGCCAGCTCGGAACACCCTTTCACTTTGAGTTTTTGTAGTTCACTATTCCCTTGCAGGTCGAGGGTTTTGAGTTTTTTGTTTTGCTCGCAATGGAACTCCTTGAGTATCGTAGTCCCCGAGAGGTCAATATCACTAATACCATTTAATTTACAATCCATCCATGCCACATTGCCGTAGACCGTGATGGTAGTGTTCATTACAGTCTCTTTGATTCGAACGTGTGTTGCAGTACCGGCTGTCGTTTTGTAGTAGGGAGTTCCGTTGGCAACATCCCCAAAGTCAACCCAGATAGGTGTTTCTGCTTCTGTGCCTTTTACATCGAGGTAGATTTTTTTGCCTAGCATGTCGTCCAGTACCTTGATCTTAATAACAGGAGCACCTGCGGGAGGTGTATCTTGAGCCATCGCCACTAGGCTTGGCAATAAGAGTGCAAGCGTAATAAAGGTGCTTGTGAGTTTGCGTAATTGGTTCATATGGTTCTATTTTATTTATTATTCGACGGATTCTTAAATTGCCTTTGTAAAGGTAATTATTTCTGTCAGAGTGAAATAGCAAAAGATTCAATGTTTGCAATTGGAGTGTCTTTGCCAAGTGTTATGGAATGGTTGGGGAAATGGGATCTTTAGTACGTGGATGGGGGCATAAAATCGCCGTTAAGTAGCTGATTTTTTTTCGGGCAATAGGTTGAAAAGTTCAGCCCTCCGATTCAAAAATTCTTGCCCAAGGGTCTGGAAGTTCCTGCCCTGTATTTTTTAGGGTCGTGTGCAATCTCATATAAAGTATTACCTTTGCCCTTGATTCTAAGAGGAGCGGTGTAAATCCCTACCGGTGGTGATAGTCCACAACTCCTCACCCTCACCCTCTAGTAAAGGGTGTGCCTAGTCCCATTGAGGCAAAGGCTTACCCCAAAGGGTTGGAATGGTGAGGATTGATATGGTGAAACTCCATAACCGACGGTTATAGTCCGGAAGGTATTCGAGTCGATGCCGGGCAACCTGCATCTCCTGCCTTGTGTTTTATCGGCAGGTTGAGGTTGATTCTTGCAGTTTTGTTTGAGAGCTTCCCATGTACTCAACTCTAAGTTCGGTACTTACCCCTCCCTCCCCTCCTTCTGTCGAATCTATGTTAAACTGAAGAGAAGAAGTCTGTTTAGATCCCTACTAATAGTATCGAACAATGGAATTAGAACCCAATTTGGAGGCAGTCGAGTTGCGTATTGCCACTGCTGTAAAAGCCCTACAAGAGGGTAGAGGTATCCTGCTTGTCGATGATGAAAATCGAGAAAACGAAGGTGATATTATCTATCCAACAAGCAATCTAACCGAACAAAATATCGCCCTAATGATCCGAGAGTGTAGTGGTATTATCTGCGTCTGCATGAAGGATCAAAAGTGCCGAGAGCTGGAGCTCCCCCCCATGGTACAAAACAATACATGCAAAAATCAAACGGCTTTTACGATATCCATTGAGGCTCGAGAGGGGGTAACGACGGGCGTTTCGGCTCGTGACCGACTCTGTACAATCCAAACTGCAGCCCGTCCGGGAGCCCGCCCCGAAGATCTTGTCCATCCGGGGCACGTATTCCCATTGCGCGCCCGAGACAATGGTGTACTTGAACGCCGTGGACACACCGAGGGTAGCATCGACATTGTTCGTATTGCCGGTTTGGGTGATACGGCTGTGCTTTGCGAACTAACGAACGAAGATGGCACGATGGCACGCCTACCCGAGATTCAAGTCTTCGGAGCAAAACATAATATGCCCGTCTTGACAATTGAGGATATTGTCCAATATCGTCGTACACACGAGATCTAAAAAAGGGCGCACTTGAGGGGTGCGAACGGAGAACGATCCGCCCTAAAACAAATAAACACTATGCCGAGGTGGTGTGATCCGCTTTGCGCATAGTGTTTGGCTTTTTAGGTCCGAGTAGAGCAATTTCTCGCTCTGTCCGAAGTCCAAAATCCATCTCTATATAGTATCTCCTTTTGAGGTATATGTGTACCTTTGTCCCCGTGTTTGCTCCCGTATTACCGATAACAATAATTACCGCGCAAGAGCTCCGCTTGGCAATGAACGAGCTGGGGATGCTGGGGACGCCCTACCTCTTTGCCGTGGACTTTGCGAAGACGAAGGGGTGGATCCTACCCCATCCGATGGATCAAAAAGAGGTACTATTCCAAGTAGGAGACCGCACCAACGCCGATCCTCAACCGACACTTTCCCCTCTTCCGTCCACTCCTTTGCTCGAAGCGCATCCGATCTCCTTTGAGGACTATCGTCGCAAATTTGATCCGATTCAACAAGCTCTTCTTCGAGGGGACTCTTTCCTTGCCAATCTCACGATAGCAACCCCCATCGATACGCCCCTTTCGCTTCAAGATATTTTTTACCGCGCCCAAGCTCCCTACAAACTGATGGTTGATGGGGCGTTCGTGGCTTTTTCTCCTGAGCGATTTGTTCGCTCTCTAGGGCATGGGCGTACCATCGAAACCAATCCGATGAAAGGAACAATCGATGCTGCCCTACCCGATGCGCGGGAGCAGATCCTCAACGATTACAAAGAGACGGCAGAGCACTATACTATTGTAGATCTGATGCGAAATGATTTGGCACGTATTGCTACTCGAGTGCGTGTAGAGGATTTTCGCTATATCGATAGGATTCGTACCATTAAGGGAGAGTTGCTACAAGTCAGTTCCCGCATTGCTGCTGATTTGCCTCCCGATGCCTCTGCACATTGGGGCGATCTCCTCATGGAATTACTCCCTGCAGGTTCGATCTCGGGAGCACCCAAGGAGGCTACTCTCCGAGCAATAGCCGAGGCTGAGGGCGAGTCCCGTGGTTTTTATACGGGTGTTTTTGGTTATTTCGATGGGTATGATTTGGATACGGGTGTACTTATTCGCTTTATTGCCCAACGTGCCGATGGGAGCAAGGTCTACCATAGTGGTGGAGGTATTACCATTAACAGTCAGGCTCTAGACGAGTACCACGAGGCGATTGCCAAGGTCTATTTACCTTTCTCCTAATCTCGATAATCTTTCCTGATGGACGAGTTTATTGAAACTATTTGCCTCGAAAACGGCAAGGCGCAGCACCTTCCTCTTCATGTGGCGCGTATGGAGAGGACTGCTCGGGATCATGGCTTCCTCTGTCCTTTGATACCCGATGTGGAGCAACTCTGTCCCGATACGTTAAAGAGGGGGCGAGTCAAATGCCGTTTTGTCTACCGTAGTGAAATCGCTGATTTGAGTTATTCCGCTTACACGTCTCGGCTGATTCTCTCTTTCTCTCCTGTCTATCTGCCCGAGGGGTATACCTACCGTTACAAAAAACGTGATCGTGCCGTTTTAGATTATTTGCGCCAAATCTGTGGAGCTGATGAGCCCCTATTGATCAACGGGGAGGGGCGACTGACCGATTGCTCCTTCGCCAACTTAGCTCTTCTACGTGATGGGATCTGGTACACGCCCGATACGCCCCTCCTGGATGGGGTGCAACGGCAATTCCTAATTCAACAGCAAAAGTTGGTCCCTCGAGCCATCACGCTGGAGGATCTACCCCTATACAGCCAAATCCGTCCTATAAATGCCATGCTTCCTTTGGAGAGCGTAGCGGAGGGTGGAGCTTCCGTTTAATTTAAATTGTTCCATGATACAGATAGATGATAAGATCATTAGTCAAGATCTGTTTGAGGTGCGCTTCGTGTGCGATTACGATGCCTGTCGAGGCATTTGCTGCGTTGAAGGGGATAGCGGTGCGCCTGTAGATCATACTGAGGTGATGACGATGCGTCGCCTTTTGCCTCTTGTCGAATCGCTCCTCTCTCCTGAGGCTTTGGAGGTGATCCATGATAAGGGTATTAGTTACCGAGATGAGTCGGGAGAGGAGGTAACGCAACTGGTTCATGGACGAGACTGTGTCTTTACCACCTATGATGCCAAGGGACGTTGCCTCTGTGCCTTTGAAAAAATCTATCGCGAGGGCAAAAGCACCTTTCCCAAACCCATCAGCTGCCATCTCTATCCCATCCGAATCCATAAGTATAAGTACTCAACAGCACTCAATTACGACCGTTGGGATATTTGTCAGTCGGCATGTTCCTTGGGTAAAAAACTGAATGTCCCTGTTTTTCGTGCCCTCAAAGAACCTCTTATCCGAGCCTTTGGTGCAGACTTTTTTGATCAATTGGAGGAGGCTGCCCGACTGCTGGAGGAGGAGCTTCCCCACTCAAACTCGATCGATCACCCCTGATCCCGTTTTTCGTTATGAACCAGTTACAACAGATCTTTTGCATCCTGCTTTTTTATGCTTTTGGGGAGGCATTGAGTATCCTGATCGGCCATTTTATCCCCGGTAGTGTGCTCGGGATGATTCTGCTTTTTGCGGGACTCAAAGCCAAGATCATCCGACCAGACCATGTCGATAGGGCAGCAGATTTCTTAACCAAGAATATGGGAATCTTTTTTGTACCTGCCGGAGTTGGACTGATTACGCAACTTGATCTGATCCGTCAGTATTGGCTCCCAATCATTCTCTCCATGATGCTCAGTACCATATTGGTGCTGGCTGTAGTGGCTTGGAGCGAACAGGCACTGGAGCAACGGAGCGAACGACGTAAAATGCGCAAAGAACAAAATATATGATGCAAGAGATTCTCTCCAATCCTTATTTTGCCCTTCCCTTAACTTTAGGGCTTTATCTTGGGGCTCAATGGTTTTACCGTAAGGTGCGCTTCCCCTTGTTTCATCCGCTCTTGGTCAGTCTTGCGGTTTTGATTGGGTTGTTGCTTGTTTTTCAGGTACCTTATGAGAAGTATGAAGAGGGGAGTCAACTCTTGAGTTTCCTCCTAGGTCCTTCGGTCGTTGCCGTCGGGTATCTACTCTATCGGGAGAGTACACATTTGAAGGGACGAGTCATATCAATCCTGACCTCCGTATTCGTAGGGGCTTTGGTGGGTATTGTGAGTGTTGTAGGTATTGCTTATCTCTTGGGAGCCGATAAGATCATAGCTGCGTCAATGCAACCCAAATCGGTCACAACGCCTATCGCGATGGCACTTTCGGAGCAGTCGGGAGGGATCCCTGCTCTTACAGCTGTGGTTGTGGTCATTGCAGGGATTTTTGGCGGATTGATCAGTCCTCCGATTTTTCGCCTTTTACGGATCGAAAGTAAGGTGGCTAAGGGATTGGCTCTCGGAGCCTCTGCGCATGGTATGGGTACACTTACGGCAATTCAGTTGGGGGCGGTCGAGGGTGCTTTGGGTGGTTTAGCCATTGGTATCATGGGCTTCTTTACTTCTCTTTTAATACCTTTGGCGGATAAAGTTTTTGCTTATTTGGCAGGATGAATGCAACAGTTTGCCTCCATCTAAGATCTTCTCGCTAGGAGAGTAGGATACGGTGTCGCTTTTTGCGAAGAGCATTACTCCGCTCAAGAAGTTCTTTTTCCTCATCGGGATGTAGCCAGCCTTGCAACAACTTCTCTCGGATCAACTCAATAGCTAAATCACTGGGGTGGATAAGATCTTGAGCATAAAAGCGATAATCCCTGAGTTCGTCCATCATCATCTCAAAAGCGGGGAAGTAGTAGATGTGCTCGGGAAAGGTCTGTTCTAAATATCCTGCGGTCTGCAAGAGGATTGCCTTACTACGCATATTGTCCGTTGCACCATAGCAGAGGTAGCGGATTGGGCTCACGGTAATTATGATACGTAGACGAGGATTTTGCAATAATAGAGGGGCAAGTATGTCAGAAAGAGCTTGCGTGGATTCGGTGGATTTGAGACATTCCTTTTGAAACTTCTGTGCCGGTAGCTTGTGACAATTCGCTACGACAGCTCCTGTCTCCAGCAGTCTGTAATAGTAGCTTGTCCCTAGAGTTAAGAAGAGCCACTCCCCATGAAGAAGATGCTCTCGCCCCTTTTGTAGATCTCGATTCATCTGCTCTAAAGCCTCACGGCTATCCTGATGAGCATAACGGCTGTGGTGCATGAAGCTCCGATAGTGAGAGCCATCGTAGAAGAGATCTTCTTCCGAAAACTTAAAGGAACTATTCGAGAGGAGGAAGAGGGCTTTAGTAAGTGAAAGCGGATTGTATAGCGTGCCAAATGGATTGACCGAGATCTGGAATTCGAGATCTGAGAGCCATCTCCCGATATTGTCGCTGAAGCAGGAGCCCAGGGAAATCATACGGTGTTCGTACCGTGCACGCCCCTCCAAGGGGATCCCCTGCCATGTAACTTCGGTAAAAAAGCGATTTCTCATTAAATCGAATGCTTCCCTGCTTTCTATTCTTTTACCTTGGGCTATTGTGAATCAACGTCCAAATTAGAGCGTAAGTTCTCGTATTTCGTCATTCTGGATCATGTAGAAGGTCGGCAACTGTCTTACATTATAGGTCAAGGCCACCTTCCCTTCGGGATCCCATGTACTGATCCACGGAAGAGTACGTACTGCCTGCAACCAAGAGCTTTTGTCAGGATCAAGAGCAACGAGGAAGATCTCCAACCCCGAAGCCTCCTCCTGCTTGTAGATCGCACGTAGCTTGCTGATAATCCTTGGGGTTTCGGGAGCACTCATTGCGACGAAGGCTAAGATCACTTTGTTGTGTTGTTGAGCCACTTTGGCAAGCGACTGCTCCACTCCTCGATTATCGTACAGAGTGATGGGCGGAAAGCTTGCCACTTGGGCTTGATTGATCAGCCTTTGTTGCTGAGCCATTTGGGCTTGAGTGTCCGATTTGATTGCCATACCGAGGAGAGCTTTCTCCCGAAGTACGGGGGTATACAGGCTCGTGGGACGGAAGGTTTCGAAGGCCGTAGCTACGGCACCGTAGGCTTGTACATCTTGCTTTTTACCACTCTCGGCTTGGAAAAGGGGGATCTGATGAGGAGCTTGAAGTAGGGCTACGATAGCTGCCATGCTTCGTGGATTGGCATAGATATAGTCCCGAAGAAGATGCTCCCGAAGAGCTGTTACGAGAGAGTCCAATTGCGCAATGTTTTTGGATTGCAGACTTTGGATCTCAAACTCACGCACCCCCTTTTGTATGGCGTAGATGGCTTTATTCTCTTCATCTGCCGTCTCTATTATGTAGGGAATTGCCGACGGCTGGGTTGCTTGCTTGATCTGCATTTGGGTACTACTATCGGCTACAAAGTAGAGTGACCCCAAAGGGGAGGAGAGGAGGTATAGCTTGGGCTCTCCGCTGGTGGAGTGTCGTAGGGTAAACTTTCCCTGCTCAATCCGGGTAGAGTCCACGAGACGTGCTTCGCTCACGACCTCATAGAGGTAGAGGGAGGACTGAAGCGAATCGGCAAGTTCTCCGCTAACAACAAATTGCGATCCCTTGGATTCACAAGCACAGAATAGGGTGAGGGCCATAAAGCCACTCATGAGCATTTGTAGTAATCGTTTCACAAACAATATGGTGTTTTACGCTTATTTTCCATTGATGATCATCCCACTTCCGAAGCAGAGGCGGCTATTCGTATCGTACACAACGGCATATTGCCCGGGGGCGATGCCTTGTATGGGCGTTTCGCTAGAGATGAGGAATCCTCCCCCTTTGCGCTCGATGGTAGCACGAATAAACTCAGGCGTGTGACGAATCTTGAGAGTAATGGGTACGATGTCCGCCCCCTTGGGGTTGCCCACCGAGCCATTGGGATCGAAGAGATCCTCAGTAATGAAATCCATCTTCTCGACCCAAATCTCCGTTCCATACTGGGTTAGAGGATCATATCCCCGACTGACGAGAATGATGTTACGCTTGCAATCTTTTTTGACTACGAACCACGGACCTCCGCTGAGACCAAGCCCCTTGCGTTGTCCAATGGTATGAAACCAAAAGCCCTGGTGTGTACCGATGGTCTTCCCGGTCTCATATTCAATGATGCGTCCAGGCTTCTTGCCGAGGTAACGCTCTATGAAATCGTTGTAATTGATCTTTCCGAGGAAACAGATGCCTTGACTATCCTTTCGGTGTGCATTGGCAAGTTTGACCTCTTGAGCAACAGTGCGCACCTGTTGCTTGGTAAGATCTCCCAGGGGGAATAGGAGTTTGGATATCTGTTTGAAGTTGATCTGAGCGAGGAAGTCGGTCTGATCTTTGATGGGGTCGGGGGCGGTAGCTAAAAAAGTTTTGCCATTCACTCGTACCGTTGAGGCATAGTGACCCGTGGCAATGTAATCATAGAGGTGGCCAACACGCTCCTCGAAAACGCCAAATTTGATGAGCTTGTTGCACATCATATCGGGGTTGGGGGTTAGTCCCTTGCGCACGCTTTCGATGGTGTAGCTCACCACACGATCCCAATACTCCTTGTGCAGGTCGATCACCTGATAGGAGAGATCGTATTTGCGTGCCAGGAGTGTAACCATCTCCATATCTTCCTCGGCGGGGCAGTCTATGAATCCTTCTTCGTCCTCCATCCCAATCTTGATGTAAAAGAGATCGGGGCGGAATCCTGCTTCTACAAGAAGGTGTACTGCTACGGAGCTATCCACTCCTCCCGATGCCAATACAGCAATTTTCGGGGGATTTCCATTGCTTTTGGACTGGATTAGTTCGCTCCAAGTTGCATTCATAGCTTCCAATGCTTTGATTCCATCTAGGGGAGATGCAGATTACATTCTCTCTGGCATTTCGATACCGAGCAGGTTCATCCCACGAGCAATAATATCGGCAACAAGACGGCTGATGTAGAGGCGAGTGTGGCGAATGGATTGATCCTCCTCCTTGAGTATGGGGCAGTCGTGGTAGAATGAGTTGTACGCTTTTACAAGGTCATAGGTATAGTTGGCAATGAGAGCGGGGCTAAAGGTACGTCCGGCTTCTGCCACCACAGAGGGGTATTCGGAGAGTATCCGTATAAGGGCTACCTCACGATCCGACTTTTTCTCAACCACGATAGATATATCTTGATCCGATAACGAAGCCGTAGCGTCCATACCGGCTGTGCGAGCCTTTTCCTCAAGTGATCGAATGCGTGCGTACGTATATTGAATAAATGAGGCTGTGTTGCCATTAAAGTCTATTGATTCCTCCGGGTTGAATGTCATGTTTTTACGTGGATCGACCTTGAGGATAAAGTATTTGAGGGCCCCGAGTCCGACTCGGCGAGCTACCTCCTGCATCTCCTCTTCTGGGAATTGGGCGGCACGACCGGCCTCTTGGGCGATATTGCGAGCCGAGGTAATCATTTCGTCCATGAGGTCATCGGCATCAACAACGGTACCTTCACGACTTTTCATCTTGCCGTTGGGGAGCTCTACCATCCCGTAGCTGAAGTGTACAAGGTTCTTCCCGAAGGAGAATCCCAGGCGATCCAAGAGGAGCGAAAGCACCTTAAAGTGGTATTCTTGCTCATTGCCCACGACATAGATCATCTGATCTATGGGATAGGTTTCGTAGCGCATTTTCGCTGTACCTATATCCTGGGTCATGTACACGGAAGTACCATCGGAGCGGAGCAGGAGCTTTTCGTCCAATCCGTCTTGTGTTAGATCGGCCCAAACGCTCCCATCATCATGCTTAACGAATAGTCCCTCGTCCAACCCACGTAAGACCTCGGCCTTTCCTTTGAGGTAGGTTTCACTTTCGTAATAGATTTGGTCGAAATCTACTCCAAGACGACGATAAGTTTCGTCAAATCCTGCATAAACCCACTGGTTCATCGTGCGCCATAGGGACAGAACTTCTGTATCTCCGGCTTCCCAACGGCGCAAGAGATCACGAGCCTCTATCATAGAGGGAGCCTGACTCTCGGCCTCCTCCTTAGAGAGACCTTGCTCCATGAGTTCGGTAATTTCTGCTTTGTAGTGCTTATCAAAGGCCACATAAAAATCGCCCACGAGGTGGTCTCCTTTTTTGTTGGTACTTTCGGGAGTTGCGCCTTCGCCCCACTTTTGCCAAGCGAGCATGGACTTACAGATGTGGATCCCACGATCATTTACGATATTGGTTTTTACAACCCTTTTGCCATTGGCTGCAAGAATGCGTGCTAAGCTGTTGCCTAAGAGATTGTTACGAATATGTCCCAGATGTAGAGGTTTGTTGGTGTTCGGTGATGAGTACTCCACCATAACGAGAGGTGCACCCTCGGACAGGGGAGTGTGTCCCCAAGAGAGGTCTCCATCTATTGTTCGGAGTAAGTCGAGCCAAAGAGCCGTGGAGAGTGTCAGGTTGAGGAAGCCCTTGACCACATTAAATGCGGTGATCCATGGATTGCTTTTAGAGAGAGCTTCACCGATCTCTTGTGCCGTCTCTTCGGGTTTCTTGCGAGATAGCTTTAGGAGCGGAAAGGCAACCAAAGTATAATGTCCCGTAAATTCGGAGCGTGTCTTCTGGATCTGTATAAGCCCCTCTCCGGGGGCTGTTCCGTATAATTCTGTGATTGCGGCAACTACGGCTTGGTGCAATTGTTCGATGGGCAACATCTTCATTTAGGCGTATAGTTTGTTTATATCCTCTTGCTTATAGGAGACAAAGTTACAATTTTTTTTGCCTCTAAAGAGTGGATACTTCCCTGAAATAATCCCCTTGAAAAAGGATCCCCATCCTAAGCTGAAGCTCAGAATGGGAGACCTTTCAATCACATTTAAGCCTACTTTCTAATACGGTGAGTGCTGCGTCCTAAAGTTCCATCGAGGACAATGAGATAGGTTTGACCTGCAAGAAGCTCCTCAACGGAGATCTGAGCCCCCGGGTGAGATACTTTCTTGACGAGTTGTCCATCCATTGTGTAGATAGAGAGAAGAGAGACGTTTTCGCTACCATTGATGTGCAGGAGAGCATCTTGTCCAATCTCGGTGGGGAATACATTGGGCATTGCTATTCCCGGCATTATCTCTTCGTTTCCGGTGTATACCCCCTCTTCGTATTCTACTTCTACATCATACCGATCGCTTTCACTGCCATTGGGTACGGTTAATTCACGCTCTTTTGTGCGACCAATCTCTTGTCCATTTTTCTTGATCACATATGCTTTGATGGCGGGGAAGGGTGATACTCTCTTACCGGTGGTGAAGATGCTTTGATTGTCGTTACTTGAAGAGGCTTTTCTGACATTGCTCACGAGGAGACTGATCGCCAGATAACCTTTAGATAAAACATTGAAAGTCTCCGGAAGTTGGCTTTCTCTGAGATATGACAGATCGCCTTTCCCCAAATCCACAATGGTGATACCGTCGACATACGAACGAAGGACATCGTTTGCATATCGATTGTAGCTTACGATCGGTGCATTGGATTCGTTTGGTACAGATACTCCTGCATACAATATTTTTTCGTTGTCGATCTGGATGGGAGTGTTTAGCATTACAGTGATCCATTCTCCCGGCTTCCAAGATTTCGGGATAGTAACTGATTGGGATACCACCTTGCTCTTTTCTTTTGATGTCTGAACAAATACTTTGTACGAACCTTTTTCTTCTGCAGGTATGAATCGAACAGCATGTACATACACCGGATTATTGTTTGATCGCATGGCGTCTGTCGGATACTTGCCTGCAATGGTTACTTCACTTGGAGTAGGGAGATTCTCAAATACAAGTTGTTTTGCTATGGAGAGAGGCTTGTAATCCGATACATCTTTGGAGGGAGTTCCGAAGAGGGTTACCTCTTGGAAGTTGTAGGGTTGATTCCACGTAAGGCGAACTCCATTACCTTCTTTCTTTACACCGGTAATAGGTACCCACTTGCTCCGAGGCCCTACGAAGATACTTTGTACTACCCAGTCGGTTTCTGCATAGTTCTCCTTTTTATTTGAGGTGGATTGTATGGGAGTCCCGTATTCAAAGCGAGCTTGTACGGCATAGAAGATTGTTCCGTTATTGTCCTTCTCAGCTTCCGCGATTGGTTCGGAGAATTCGTTGGTATCCACTTTCTTCTTTGTGGACTCTTTGCCATTGCGCATGATGTTGTACTTGACTGTCCAACCATCGGCAAGGTGATCCCTGGAAATGGGAGTCCAAGTTACCTTGAGATTACTACCCTCGCGAGTGATCGTAACGCCCTCCACACTGGGCAGTGGACGGAGTGTTTGGTTTTTATTTTTCCAAGTACCTGCGAGTTTGATGGCTGTTCCGTTGTTTTTTGGATCCAAGTATCTTGCCATTTCCGTCTTGGGATCATTGGGATTTTTGAACTTGTCCCAATGGTAAGCCAATCTTCCGTAGAAGTTGGTGCTGGATTGGCAACGACCACCACCACCCGTAAGGGATCCTACGACCAATTTCTCCTGATTCCAAAGAGAAGAGCCGGAAGATCCTCCTTCGGCTTCTCCTTTTTCAAAGTAGAAAAAGAAGTGTGCATTGTCGGCACTTTTTACCCCCTTGGTCTGTGTATTCGATCTGTTGTCCCATGTTTTGATGGTCACGCCTCCCATAAAGGAGCTATTATATACGGAAATCTTTTTGGCATCACCTGCGGGATGGTGCATCCCTACTCCATTTGTAGGTATTGCCTCTGACCGATCCCATCCGTTATAATAAACACGATACGCATCCGGGATCATTTGATCCAATTCGAGTAGAAGTCCATCGGATTGTCCGTCAATGGGGAGAAATGCGCGGATGGAGCATCCAACCATGGTACGTACATTATTACGAGTTATGGCTATACTCCCGTTACTGCTTTTAGGCTTCTCGTAGTGGAATGTAAAGATCCACTGTTTGAGGTCTGACTCCTGAGTCTGGATGGTTTTGCCCGAACCATCGCAGTGTGCTGCCGAGAGGATGTAAGGTTTGTAGTCCTCAGCAGTATTGTTGAGGAGGTTGCCCGAACATACACTCACGAACTTTCCTTTGCGCATGATCATCTGTACGACTCCCGCTTTTTGCTCTTGCCATTCACTGCCTTCGTTACTATTGACGTTGTAGGCACAGTTGTCATGAGCCATGTCCTCCCCGGGGTCTTTGGTGTTATTTGCTTGAGTAAAAAGATGCCCAACGGCAGATATCAATATTGAAGGCATCTCTTTGCTGTTGATCGTAGGTTGATACTCCATGATGGCTACCGATCCGGGTAGCGGAGAGGTTGCAAAAGCTCCGTGGGAGGGGTGAGTCTCATGAGTGAATTTGCCAAGTACGGTTTCATGATCAGGTGTATAGATATAGAGCTCGCCTCCGTCTTTGGGAATAAAAAAATCGTCATAGTAGAGGACATTGGAGCGCGCCCCCTTTGTGTCGATCACAAGTCGATAAACCACCAAGCCATTGTCCAGTGTAATGCGTTCAGCATCCCGAGCAAAATCAATATTTGTATCAATTGCTTGACCAATAACTAAGGGTTTTACATGAAGTTGATTGACATCCCACTGGTTGGTGGTACGTACGTCATCAGTGTTGAAGTTGGGTAATATCTTGATGACCTTAGAGCCGGATATCGAGCGTAGCGCATTGGCACTACGTACCGGTTGGCTAAAGCTGGCAGGCTCCCCTCCGAACGAAATCTGTGCCGAGGCAAACAGAGAGGTCGAAGCTACGAGTGCAGCACCAATCAGAGCTTTAGTAAGCAGGTTTTTGGGTTCTTTCATTTGTATTCTTGTTTTGATAGTTCTCGTTACGCTTTCAGACTGCCCGCGAAGGTATGGATTTCTTGTCAAAGAGATATTAAAAGGGTGTTAAACGTAAATTTAATGCTAGAGGAGGCAGGAAAATACTTACTTCGGACTGAAGACCTCTAGCCCTGTATTTTTAATATTCTTGCCCTAGAGGATCTTGCATACAGGGCTGGACTTTTTATGCTCTTGGGCAAAAGTCCTTTGTCTACAAATCTGCCCAAAAAAAGCCCTCCCGATCACCGCTTATAGGTGGGGTGATCAAGGAGGGACTGGAGAGTGGGAATACCTCTTAAAGGAGACTTCCCCAAGGCGTCAGATTATGCCTTTCCGAGAACTTAACGCTTCTCGATGACGAAGGGTTTGTAACCGCTATTCGCACGATAGAGACGTACAACGTAGCGACCTGCGGGGAGTGTACTTACATCGATACGATCGGATGCTTGTCCTTGGGCTACGAGTGCACCATCAAGTGAGAAGAGGCTGTAGCTTTGGTATTCGCCTTGTACGTATAGTGACTCCGTAGCGGTAGTGGGGTAAACGATGAGGTCGCCATCAGCAACCAATTCTTCGATTGCTGTCAGGTTCTTGCCCAAGAGACGTACCACCTTGGATTCGGCACCACGAGTTTGTACGAGCAACATCCCTGCGACATCTTTCTTAGAGTCGCTCTTAAATCCTACCGCAACGGCACCTCCTTCTTTGGGGAGTTGGAATTCTTTCATGATGAAAGTACTCTTGAGACGAGAGGGGACCAGAGTGAGTGTTACAGGGTGCGTTGCATTTTTCGTTGTAACGTTGAAAGCCTGAGGGGTTGCCTTTTGACCGGGATAGAACTCAAAGGTGAGCATATCTTGATCAAGAGCAATAGAAGGCAGATTGTCACGACCGAATGTTACATCATCGATCATGATGTTAAGACTGGTCTTATTGCCACCTACGGGGCTATCGAACGAAAATCCTACATGGAAGAGGTCGTCGAGACTGATACCTTCGATCTTGGAGAGATCGATGTAATAGTCGAACCAAGTATCGGGCTCTACATTAACTCCTAAGGGGACGTGCTTCGTGAGATCTATATAGTGCGATTTTGCATTATCGGCTTTCTCCTCGATCAGGTAAAGACCGAATTGCTCCTTACCATTTTCGATGGGGTTGCGGAATTGCATACGGAAGGTGAGGACCTTAGACTTCGCCTTTTTGTACGAAAGGGTGGGGGAGAGGAGCCAAGTTGTATGAGGACGATCATCTTCGCGACCATAGGCTAGGAAAGAGATCTGTGCTACCTCATTTTCAACCATTGTTTGTGCTTTGTCCTTTTGCTCCCATGCATAGAAAGGACGCTCTGCCTTGAGCATGAGGTTTTGCCATCCGGGGATGCTCAAAATGCGTGTATGACGATAGCCCGTGAAGGTCTCGTTGAGGAGGGGAAGAGCTTCATTGTCCGCGTTCTTGATCATCGCGTTTTCGATCTTGTCGAACGACTCACGCTCACTCTCCTTGTAGGGAAGGAAAGCTACCTCTTCGAGTTTGGTTTCTGTTGCACCATTGATAAAACGAACAAGTACGGGGCGTTTGATGCCGAGGGTGAAGGTGCCGTTTTGTGCTTGATTAGCCTTGGTCCAATGACCTCCACCATCTATTGAGTATTCCAGCGTGAGTTGTGTAGTGGCAGGCTTCACAGCTACAGTATTGACGCCATTGGCAAGTACTTCGTCGTAATAGAGTTTCCCTTGCGCCTTGAGCATAATCTCTTGAGCTTTGTTCCAAGTACCGTCGAGATACCAATAGCCTTGGTCGAATTTATGGTAGTTCTTCCATACTTCTCCCTTGAAGCGTGGGTCTTTTGCGTTGTCTGCAGAGAAGCGTTCCGCGATGAGATCTCCATTGCTCTTCTTACATACACCCTTGAGGTTAAGTACGAGATCGTCCGCCATAGGAGAACTGATTGTAAGGGTTGCCGTGTACTCGCCCTCAGTCTTAGGAGCAAAGGTTACTTTTACGGGACCATTATAGAGTTTCCCTGAAGGAGCATACCAGAATAATGCCTTATCAATGCGGAATGCTCCATTGGCTTTTTGGTCGATGGCTAGTTTTACATCCGTGATCGCCCCTGTGATATTGAACTCCAGAGTTTGTTCTTGTGTTTTACCTGGTTCGGCAACCATCTTGGCAACGGTCTCGGGTGTTTTTAGTTTGATCGTAGGAGGTTCTTTGGGATCGATGAAAAAGGCCGTGAATATGAGCATGCCTTGATCGCTGTCGCTACCGCCTTTGAAAGCAATGTTGTAGGCTCCCGACTTGTCCATGTAGTATGCCCCTTTTTTTGTTGGGGTTACTTGCAGTTTGGTTGCGATGGTTTGGTCCTTTTCTACCTTGGTGAAGTCTTTGAATTTGAAGACCTTCTCAACATCTGTTCCGTTTAGTACAGGTTCAATGGATGCACCAAGGTGTTTGGTTTGCACGGCAATGGGGTATTCTTCTGTTTCACCCACCTTACCATAGATGGTTCGGTATTGGGGTAGCATGGTGACGAAAGGCTTCATGATGCCTTTGTTGTCGAGACAAGTAAGGCTGAAGTCATCCACAAAAACCTTGCTCTCAGGAGCAACTTCCAGTGCAAACTCAAATTTTACAGCACCCTTAGGACATACTGTGCGGAACTTGAATGTACCATAGGCTTTAGCACGACCGAAGAAGAGTTCCGCATTATTAAGAAGACCCTTTTCTTGCGTTTGTATTTCATTCCCTTGGGCATCGAGCCATTTACAAGCAAGGCGGAAGGGGCCCGACTGGAGTGTGCTCTCTACCGTTTGGTAATGGATCAATCCTTCGAGTTCGTTGCCTTCACGGACTACCTTATTACCTGCTTCGCCTGCTTTATTAAGATCAATTACTTGTTTAATGAAGCCGGTTTCGTTCTTTGCAGTGGTGATACCCACACCGAATTGACTACTGGAGTTGTAACGTTCGCTACCTTCGAGTTTGCTGATTGTACCGTTGGTTTGCCAATGGGTAGGTTTGTTACCCGTAAATTCGTAGAAGAAATTGTCTTTGAGCACCTCAAACTCTTGTTCCGTTGGTTGCGAAGGCGTTACACTTCCGCCCCCTGGGTTACTTCCCGTTGCTTTAGCCGAGAGTTTTACTTCAGCGGTTTTTCCATCGGCAACAAATCGGAGAGTTGCTTTCTTGTCACCTGCTGTTTTTCCGGTAAAAGTGACCTTTACCTTGCCTCCTGCAGCGGTGAGAGCTGTTGCATCGTAGGTAAATTCTCCCTCAGAGTCACCTATTTTCGTTACCGTAATTGCTTTGGAGAGGTTCTTGGCAAAAACCGTAACCTCTTTTACATAGCTCGGAGAGCCTACGGCATTCTCGTAGAAATCGAGTTCCTCGGGAGATGCTGAGATATAGGGCTCGGTAGTACCGGCGTCCCCTATTACGATGTTCCTGAGAAGATAGTTTGCCAAATTGGCTTTGTCTCCCTCTGCAAAAAAAGCAAGAAACCCAACTCCCGAGAGGTCGCTTGAGAGGGTAACATCTTTGGCTTGCCAAGAGGAACTTGTGTATTCCTTAGCTCCTTCTACCGTCGTTACTTCTTTTAGGACCTTCCCGGTCTTATCTATGATTTGAATCTTTAGGGGCTTTGGACTGCCTTTATACCCTTGGTTGGTATAGTCAAAAGATAGCTTTTTCCCCTTAATGGCATCAAGTTTTAGAGCCGGAGATACGAGGTAAGAAGAGAAGGAGGCTTTCAGCCCAAATTGAGTCCCCGATAGCTTGAAATGATTATCGGCATAGGGTGCCATCCAATAAGCTACAGTGCTATTCGATAGGGATTTCCATGTCCCGGTCGTTTTGTCTAACGCTGCCTTATAATCCTTCTGTATCGCTAACGAGGATTGAGGTGATGCGTCGGAGAGGTCTCCCCATTTGATCTCCGGTGTCGTCTGTGCCTGTGAGGGGAGATTCCACCCTAGAGCTGCCGCAATGAGTATAACCAGTGTGGCAATGGTCAAGTTTTTTCTTTTCATAGATTCTGTTTCTTTACTTTTATACCAGATGCAAAGGTAATTGTTTTGAACAGATCATATACATTGCTTGGATAGGCTGACGCGGTAGAGATATTCAAATATTCTGTGTTATGCTATGGATCGAGCTAATAGGATAAACTTTGACAGCTAAGACAATGCCCATCCCACTTTTTTTAGAGCTTCTGCTGAAACTTTTTGTATATCAGTCCTGTGTTTTTTTGTAAATCTTGCAATGGTATCGGAAGTACAGCTCTTGACTTTTGGAACTGCAGGAAAAAAAAGAGTCCCTCACCTCCTAAAAGGCAAGGGACCTATTTTTAAGTGAGATTAAAGCAACCTCTACACGATTTTTATTTCGTTGTAGGGTGATTCTTCCCTCTGCGCTTCGACCAAATCATATAAGCGATAGGAGAGGCGACAAACAGCGTACTATACGTACCTATAATAACTCCTAACAAGATTGCGAATGTGAAGCTCTTCATAGAGGCACCGCCAAAGATGAAGATGATGAACATTACCAAGAATGTTGTTAGTGAGGTGTTCAACGTACGAGCTAGTGTACTGTTAAGTGCATCATTCATTGTCGTGTACGGATCTCTATTGGGGAAGTTCTTGATCGTTTCACGTACACGGTCAAATACTACCACGGTATCATTGATAGAGTATCCGATGATGGCGAGAATAGCCGCAATGAAGTTTTGATCTAATTCCATTGTGAAGGGCATGATACGCCAAAGCAGAACGTACAAAGCAATGATGCTGAGCGTAGTTACCGTTACCGAAGCGAATGCCCCGAGTGAGTATGAAACGTGACGGAAGCGGAGCAAGATATAGGCAGCCATAAAGATCAAAGCCAAAACGACGGCAATGAGAGCCTTACGTGCAATATCGTGTGACATACTGGCACTTACCTTTTGAGAACTTACGATACCCGTTGATAGGAATGTGTCTCTATCAGGAGCACTCTTGTAGAGAGACTTTGTATTCTCGAAAAGGATCGTGTTAATTTCATCTTCCACTTCGGCCGTATTTTCATCAACTTTGTAGTTGGTTGCAACACGTACCTGCGTCCCTTCGGATCCGATTGAGGTAACAACTAATTTGTTTTCCAAAGGAGTGCTGAGCACATTGCGTACCTCTGCTACCTGTACAGGCTTATCGAATTCAATCACATAGTTACGACCTCCGGAGAACTCGATACCCATATTCAATTTCAAAGTGAAGAGTCCTACGATACCTGCGATGATCAAGACACAAGGTACAGCGATACCCAATTTACGCTTGCCGAGGATATTGAATTTGGGATCTACCAATAGATTCTTGGAGAATGCCGTTGTGTAGGTTACCTTGCTCATCTTACCCTTCTTATCAAGGGCCTCAACAACAATACGGGTGAGGAACACGGCTGTAATGAACGATGCGATAAGACCGATCATCAGTGTGGTGGCAAAACCCTTGATAGGACCTGTACCCACGATGAAGAGGATCGCAGCGGTGATTATGGTCGTGATATTGGAGTCGAAAATGGCAGAGAAAGCATTTCCATAACCATCCGCAATAGCGCGAGTCATGGACTTGCCTGCACGGAGTTCTTCCTTGATGCGTTCAAAGATGAGCACGTTGGCATCCACGGCCATACCGAGTGTCAGTACAAGCCCTGCAATCCCCGAGAGAGTCAGTACTGAGTGGAACGATGCCAAAATACCAAGAGTGAAGAAGCTATTGACTATCAGTGCAGCATCGGCTACAAGACCGGGGATTAGTCCGTAAATAAGACACATATACACCATGAGGAGTACAAGTGCAACGAAGAAGGAGATCACTCCCGAACGGATTGATTCTTCCCCAAGCGTCGGACCTACCACATTCTCTTGTTCGATCATTACGGAGGCTTCCATCTTACCCGAGTTGAGTACGTTGGCAAGGTCAGTCGTCTGTTCTACTGTGAAGTTCCCCGAGATCTCAGAGCGTCCTCCTGTAATTTCGCTAGTAACGTTTGGGGCAGAGTATACCACACCATCAAGCACTACGGCAATAGATTTGCCGATATTGTCTTTTGTCAGGCGAGCCCATTTGCGAGCACCTTCTTCGTCCATGGTCATGTTAACGATAGGACCCTTGTTGGCGATACCTTGGCTTACTTCGCTCTTGGCTCCCGTCACAACATCTCCAGAGAGATCGGGATCTCCATTGCGATTACCACGGATAGCATAGAGTTCGTAGATATCGGTTTCTTTTTTCGTTTGAGGATCTACATAGGGATCGTTGCCCCAAAGGAGCATGAGGTCTTCACGGATGAACCCACGTTCGTGTGCCACTTCAAGCATACTATCGATAGTTGCACGGTTGGCATTGCGAGCCATCCCGACTATCGTGCCTCTATTGACAACCTGCAAGAGGTCGAAGAGCTTTTCGCCACCTTGAGCCTCGAGTTTTTTGTCCATGCCAGCTACAGCATTCTTGGCCTGTTGCTCTTTAGCTTTTGCGGAGTCGGCATTAGCAACTTCAGTTGCAGGCGTAGTCTCTTGTTGTTGGGTCGTATCGGCAACTTCTGCAGCAGGTGTTTCTACAGTCTCCGGGGCACCCGCAAGAGCTGCAAGCCGTTCGTTGGCAGTAGCAAGGTCGCTCTGTACATCTGCGTAAGTATAAGTGCGCCAGAATTGGAGGTTGGCACTCTGTTGGAGAAGTCCACGTACACGTTCGGGTTCCTTCACTCCCGGGAGCTCCACCAAGATGCGTCCTTCGCCTTCGATCTTTTGGATGTTGGGAGAAACAACTCCAAAGCGGTCGATACGGGTACGCAGTACGTTGATAGAAGCCTCTGAGGCACTTTCGTATTTTTCTTTGAGGATTTGGATGACTTCCTCATTGGTGCTACGAGCGGAGATTTGCTCGCGCAAGCTACCATTTCCAAATACAACGGCGAGTTGCCCTTGGGGGGCGAGTGCTTTATATTCAGCGACAAATTTGTCGATAAAGTCTCCTGAACGGGTGCTTTTCACCGCATTGTCCAACGCTTTCAAGAACTGAGGATCCTCGTTTTTACCTGACAAGTTGCGGAGAAGATCCTTTGCATTGAGGCGAAGTACGACGTTCATCCCGCCCTTAAGGTCGAGACCAAGACCAATTTGTTGCGTACGTGCTTTTTTGAGGGTGTACCCAAACCAAACCTTTTCGTTGGCCATAGAGTCTAGGTAGGCCTTACCATCTTGGCCTGCTGCTGTAAGTTCCTCGGCATGCTTTTCATAGTGTTGCACCACCGGGGTAAAAGACAGGTAGTAGGCACAGATAACGGCTAAGGCTGTCGTGATAAAAATCACAAATCCTTTGTTCTGCATCTGTTATTTACTATTATATCAATTACTTTTTTTCATGACCGCAAAGTTATAGGTTTTTATTGACCTAGGAACTTTATGAAGGGGAATTAGCCTTTAATTGTTGTTTTTGAGCCCCCTGGGTATGCGTTTGTTGAGACGAAAAAGGGATTTTAAGAGTTACAACGTTGAATGATACGCATCTTTGCACTGCGCGCTCGAGGGTTTTGTGCAATCTCTTCATCGCTGGGCGTGATGGGCTTGCGAGAGACTGCTTCGAGGCAACTTTTAGGCTGCCCGTAAATGGCTGCGAGAGTATTGCGCTCGTCGTTGGGGGAGGTGTTGTTAAGTTGTCCACGGCTCCACTCCTTGACCATGCGGTCTTCGATGGAGTGGTAGGTGAGTACAACAAGCCGTCCTCCGGGAGCAAGGAGATCTATAAGCGAGTCGAGAAGCATATGGAGCGAACCCATTTCGTCGTTGACTTCGATGCGTAGTGCTTGGAATATCTGGCTTAGTTTTTTTCGACGAATGGGTGGTTGAGGGGGGAGTATGGGAGCCAACACATTGAGCAACGATTCGATGGTTTGGTAGCTCGAAGAGGCGCGCCCTTTTTCGATAAGAGAGGCAATACGACGGGCATCTTTGAGTTCCCCGTAGTAATGGAATATATCTGCCAATTTATCGGTAGAAGCCTCGTTGAGGATATCTGCCGCGGTTTTCCCTGCCCGATAATTCATGCGCATATCAGGCAATGCGCCCTCAAATCGAAAGCTGAATCCTCGCTCTGAAGTGTCGAAGTGATGAGACGATACCCCGAGGTCTGCCAGTACACCGTTGAGGTGCCGAGTGCCATAGTAGCGCATCCAATGGGAGAGGAATCGAAAGTCCGAAGCGATGAATGTGAAGCGATCATCTTCGGGTGCGTTTGCTATCGCATCGGGGTCTCTGTCTAGACTGAAGAGCCGACCTTGGCCTCCGAGGTGCCGTAAGATCTCCCGAGTGTGTCCTGCTCCACCCATAGTGACATCCGCATAAGTTCCATTGGGTTGGGTGATGAGTGCATTCACGGCCTCTTGGCAGAGTACGGGCTGATGGTACATAACGATAGATGTTGTTGTTTGATTTTTTTATTAAGCACGGTCACACTCTCTTTTTTCTGACCGACCGATAAGCCGGGTTCTGTCCCTTGTATTACCTCTTTTCAAAAGGGTAAGACAAAGTGTCTATCATTAATCTACGCCATGAGTTACCCCAAGGCTCTAGCAATCTACCCCCCGGCATGGGAGGAGCGAGCAACCCCTATATGCCGGTATACTTGATCTTACAACCCATAAGGCGTACGGCAATGGATGTCACCATCCACTCCGGTGAGCTTTTACCTCACCTTTTCACCCTTACCTTTCCCTAGAGGGTTAGGCGGTTTTTTTCTGTTACGCTTGCTACGTCTTGCACGTTGTTGGCACGCAGTGCTTAGCGTCTTCCCGTTAGGAAGTATGGTGCTCTGTGTTGCCCGGACTTTCCTCTCCCCTTTATTTATACGTGTAGGCACGTATGGGCAGCGATAGACTGGTCAGCCAAAAATAGAGAGCGTGTGTGCTATGCTTTGACCTCCATTTCTTTCGGGAGGTCGCTCATTATTTGTTTAGTGCTTGTTTACAATTACTTTTTTTGTCTCGGGGAGCGTTTCGTTGCGTAGAGCAACCTGCTTTACAACCCGATCTGCGAGCTCCGAGAAGTATTCGGCAAGTAGGGTATTTTCTCCCAAAGCCACAGGTCTCCCCCGATCTCCCCCCTCGCAGACCCCTTGTACCAAGGGGATCTGACCCAATAGCGGGATATTCAAATCAGAGGCAAGTCGCTCACCACCTCCGTTACCGAAGATATAATATTTATTGTTAGGTAGCTCGGCAGGTGTGAACCAAGACATATTTTCTACAATCCCGAGGACGGGTACATTGATCTTATCCGTTAGGAACATGTCAATCCCCTTTCGGGCATCGATAAGTGCGATCTCTTGGGGTGTTGTGATCACGATTGCACCACTTAATCCGATGGTCTGTACAAGAGTCAGATGAATATCGCTTGTCCCCGGAGGCATATCAATAAGGAGGTAATCCAATTCTCCCCAGTTGCCATCTTTGATGAGCTGGCTAAGGGCGTTCGATGCCATGGATCCTCGCCAAAGAAGAGCCTTGTCGGGGTCGACAAAAAAGCCAATAGAGAGTAGTTTTATCCCTTCTGCGACAGTGATGGGCATGATGGTATCTCCTCTGCCTTCTACCGTTTCAATCTCGGGACGGGCCTCTTCACAGGCGAACATTTTGGGCATACTGGGGCCGTAAATATCGGCATCAAGAAGTCCCACTTTGTATCCTTTGCGAGCCAGTGCTACGGCTAGGTTGGCCGTGAGGGTGCTTTTGCCCACACCACCTTTTCCCGAGAAGATCGCGATCGTGTTGTGTACGCCCTCCAGCGGATTCTCTCGGACCTCTTGGAGTGCTTCGGGATATACCGCAGTGATATTGCCTCGTATCTCAACATCTGAGCTGATATAGGTAAGGATTGCCTGCTCTGCAGCTTTGATTACGGAGGACTTGAAGGGGTCATTGCTCTTGGCAAATTGAATGGAAAAAGAGACTTTAAGTCCTTCGATACGAATGTTATCTTGGAGCATTCCCGAGGTGACAATATCCTCGCCACTGCCGGGGTAACGGACATGTTTTAACGCCTCTATGATGAGGGCCGGATATAGTTGAGTTGTCATAGTTCTCTTGAGTTCTGTTGCTGATCTATGCCCACGATGAGAGGAGGGGTGGCAGTCCCTCGAGCATTGCTGTGATAATCATCGTGCTCAGGCTCGTTCTCCGGCTCTACGAAGTCGGCTTGGTGGGATAGTTGCCAAGAGATGTATTTAATGGCTTTTCCACGGCTTAGCCATTGTATCTCATAGGCTGTTTGGGTGTTAGGAATCTGTCGGAGTATCTCCTGTCCCGCTCCATAGAGGTCGTCGGTATGCAAGATTGGGGTGATCTTGTTGCTCGCTAGAAGATCTGAAGTGTACTGATAGAGGAAGGGGCTATCGGTTTTGAGGTGAATAATCCCTTGGGGAGCGAGTATCCGATGATATAACCTAAATGCGTAAGATGAAACGAGACGGGCCCGAGTTTTAGACATTTGCGGATCAGGGAATGTGATCCAAATCTCGGATACCTCCCCGGGTGCAAAAAAACGGTCTAAAAGGTTGATATCGGTGCGAACGAACGCCACGTTGGACATCTGATCTCGATGAGCAACTCCTGCCCCTGCCCAGATGCGGGCACCTTTGCGGTCGATACCGATATAGACGTTTTCGCTATGTAGCGAGGCGAGTGCAACGGTATATTCACCTCTACCACATCCCAGCTCGATGATGAGAGGGGCATCGGGCTTTTGGAAGTAGCCGGTACGCCACACTCCACGGTGTGGAAATCCCTCCGCTTCGAGGCGAGCATAAGGATATTGCAGTACGCACGAAAAGGTTTCGAGGTCTGCAAATTTGGAGAGTTTGTTCTTACTCATTGAGCCTGTTTTAATCCTCCTCTACTTCTTCTTCAAAGCCACAGAAGTCCATTTCCGCCTCCACGATTTCGAGGACTTCGGCTTCTGTGAATATGCCGATTTGATCTTTCTTGGCATTTTTGATAATGTACTCCACGATCTCCGTCAGGTCGATATTTACGGTTGCATCTTCGCTCTCGTCTTCAAACTCTTCGAGGATGCCACGGCTCTCGTAGTATTCGTAGATCAGGTCTATGAAGTAGGTAATTTCATCATCGCCCAAGCGTTTTTGGAGGGCCGGGGATAGACGTTTTCGGATATAGGTAGCGGCTTCGCTGTCGTCGTATTCAAAGGGTTCGTTTTCGTTATTCATCATATTTATTCTCTTGAGATATACTTCTATAATAGATGTCCAAAAGGCGGTGAGCGGCTACGAAAGGCGTTATGCTCTCCTCTTGTACAGCCTTCTCGAGTTGGGGGAGCGATTGTTGTATCGTCGGGTTGTGATAAAAAGAGTGTTTGAGTGTGTCGTTGATCGCTTCATACATCCACCATTTGGCTTGTCGCTGGCGTTTGAGGTCAAAGTAGCCTGTATCGGTAGTGTAGTGGCGGTAGCGGTCGATCATGTCGAAGATCTCTTTGATCCCGAGAGCATAATATCCGCTATACGTAAGCACCTTGGGTTCCCAACCCGATTCCGTCTTTGGAAAAAGTTGAAGGGCGTTGCGGAAGTGGGCTGCTGCCAGTTGAGCTGCATCGACATTGTCTCCATCGGCTTTGTTAATCACGATCCCGTCCGCCATTTCCATAATTCCTCGTTTGATCCCTTGCAGTTCATCTCCCGTACCTGCCAGTTGGATTAGCAAAAAGAAATCGACCATGGAGTGTACTGCCGTCTCACTCTGTCCGACACCTACAGTTTCCACAAAAATTGTGTCGAACCCCGCCGCTTCGCAAAGTATGATGGTCTCTCTGGTTTTCCGTGCAACACCCCCAAGGGAGTCCCCTGCCGCACTGGGGCGGATGAAAGCATTCTCTTCTCGAGCCAATTGCTCCATACGGGTTTTGTCCCCGAGGATGCTTCCACGGCTCACTTCGCTCGTAGGGTCAATGGCGAGGACGGCGAGTTTGCGTCCCTGTCGGATGAGATGCATCCCGAAGGCATCTATACTGGTACTTTTTCCGGCCCCGGGTACACCTGTGATCCCGATGCGAATGCTCCTTCCGGCATAGGGAAGACATCCCTCAATGATGGCTTGAGCCTTTTCCCGATGTGCTTCCAGCGTACTCTCCACGAGGGTGACTGCTTGGCTGAGGCGTGTGATGTTACCTGCCACGATCTCCTTTATATATTGCTCCGCCGACAGCTCGGGTAGCCGCCGCCTGCGGAAATGAGGATTGATGATGGGCGGAGCCGATTCCACCCCATGCTGCACCTTCAGACCTTTGTAGGCAGGATCGTTTTCGGGATGATGATGTTGCTCGTCCATAGGGTAAGACTTTTGTCGTAATACGGAAGTAGCTATTCCTTGATGGTAGCCATAAAGCGAATCTTGCGTAGAGGTCCGTAGGGGTCATTTACCAAAAGGTCAATGTTTTGAGAGAGTTTCCCCCCTTGTTCTGCCACTTTACGCATATCGATCTTGTAGATGAGTTCTCCATATTGTCCTGCTTCGATCACTTTTCTAGAGGCTTTGATGCTGATGGCTTTGTGGTAGGGGACGATACTGTAAATCTCCAAAGGGGCATTGCCTTTGTTCTCGATCTTGATTGTTCCCTTAATAGTTTCCCCCTTGGGGTGTTCGCCAAAGTCGAAATAGGTCACGAGCTCCATCTTGGGGGCTGTGTCTCCGAGGATTGCGAGCTGCTTGTTTACAAGAGGCATCGTAAGACTGATATCCGCACGCACGTTTTGTCCGTTGCGCTCGTCTCTTGCTTCGATCCGAAGAATACCCTGTCGGATCTCGGGACGGTCTTTTTCGCTCACAAGGGCGGTGAGATAAAGCTCTTCGGGTTCGTTGGGTGCGAGGACAAATTCGTTTTTATTCAGTGAGACGAATTTGGGTATTTTGAGGAAACGTACCTTGATGGGATGAGCCGATGGGTTATTTACAACGAGTCGGATGGTACTTTCCTCTTGTGCCGTCACAATGGGGAAGGCTAGGTGCTTATTGCTGACGAGGAGCTCCCCGACTTGGAGTTGGTATCGGTTGCGTTCGTTACCACCTAGTGTAGTGACATTCCCCTTGATAACCAATTCTTTTGGATACTCACCTGCATTGGAATAAACACGAATCTTTTTAATGAAAGAACCGGGTCTTCCCTCGGGATTGTAGCTGACACGTACCTCGCCCTGTTCCCCAGGGTTAATGGCTTCGAGGGTGTAGGTGGGAGAGGTACAACCGCAGTCTGCCGTAGCATTAGTGATCACCAAGGGAGCCTCTCCTGTATTGGTAAACGAGAATATACATCCTACAGGTCCCTTCTCCTCGGCAACAAGCCCAAAGTTGTAAACACTGTCGGTAAAGCTGATAGAGGGTATAGGTTCTCCTTTTATGGATTGCGCCCTCATTCCGTGGGTTAGGAATGCGAGCGCAATGGTGGAGCATAAAACCGCCCATGAGCGGTAATTCACTTGCTTCATAGATATGATCTCCGATCCCTTATTCTACTTTTCCTTTGATTTGTAGAGTAAAGGCTCCGTCTTTGCCATTGCTATAAACGGCGATTGTTTTTACAAAGGGGCCGGGGCGTCCGGCAGGGTTGTAGGTCACCTTGATCTTAGACTCCTTGCCCGGAGCGATCGGTTCGGTGGAGTACTCGGGTTTCGTGCATCCGCAAGAGGCGTTCGCCCTAGTGATGACTAGGGGCGCATTACCCACGTTCTTGATTGTGAATGTATAGCTTACCGGACCATTAACCTCCTTGATTGTGCCGAAGTCATACTCTGTCTTATCAGCACTGATAACGGCACCATTCTCTTTCTTATTGTTCTGTGCCAGGGCTACTCCTAAAGAGAAGCAAAGGGTAACCAATAGAAATAATACTTTCTTCATAGCCTGTTCATTATTTTCTCTATTTGTATTCGACAATGTCGTTCCGTATTCGTTTACTCGGTTTCGCAAATATACAAAGGTTTTTGTTAACAAGCACTTTAGGTGCTAGATCCCTAGTGATCACTATCCGGTTTTTGACTTGGTTGTTAGAGGGGGGGAGGAGGGGGTACGAGATCTAAGAAAAAATACAGGGCAAGAGTCTTAATCCTTCTGCCCTTGAGTTTTAAAAGTTCGGCCCAAGAACTTTTTATTTGTAGGGCATACTTTTTTTTGCCTTGCCTTCGTCCTCTGTTTTTATGTTCGGAATTTCTGTTTGAAGTCGAACTTTCGTCCCTAACATCTAAAGTCTTCCAATCTTTTTTTTCGTTTCTATTGGTACAGCAAGGAGAAACTACTACCTTTGCGTATCCATTGGGACGAGGATCTTGGTTTGTAGTGCACCACTGATCGCTGAGGATACTTTTTTCTTGGAGATTAGGAGTGCGGAGAAGGAAGATTCCTCCCAAGAAGAGATAGATTGAAATAGAAACTGATGATCAACCGAACGCTCATTCGCATCCGTGTATTGCAAGAGCTCTTTGCCTACTATCATAACCCAGGCAAGCAACTTGCAGAGGCTGAAGCCCAACTAGCAATCTCCAACGAGAGGACGCACGACCTTTACCTTTACCTTCTGACTCTTATTCCTGCTCTTACTCGCCTACACCGGGCTCGTTTGGAGCGTCGACGGAACAAACTGCTCAGGACCGCAGAGGATTTGAACCCCAATATGCGTTTGGCTTGTAACCGCTTGGCAGAGGCGATTGACTCTAGTAGCCTATTGCGTGAATTCGTGCGAGTGCGAGGTTTGGTATGGACGGATGAGGAGATGCTCCTTACAACCCTCCTGGACGAGATCTTGGAGAGCGATCTCTATCAGGAGTATTGTGCTACCGCGCCCGATACCTTCACAGCCGATGCTAAATTTTGGGTACAAGCCTTTGCCGGCTATACCCTCAAAAATGCCGAGTTGGATGACTACTTAGAGAGCGTTTCTCTCTATTGGGACAATCCTTTGGCTGTAACGGAGAAGATCGAAGTCGAAGATAAAATTGATATTGAGGAGGTGGATCGCGTTGTGGCCGAGCTAGAGGGAACGGAGTATTACCATGCCGTACGCCTGACAACAAGCCCCGTGGAGATCGAAAAAGAGTTTGTCCTCAAGAGTATGCGTAAGGCTAAGCCCGAGATCCCTTTTGACGAGGTGATTATACCAGCCTACAAAGACGAGGAGGATACCACCCTCGCCGTGGAGCTGTTGCGTGCCACTATTATTCACGGAGCCGAATACAAAGAGATCATTACCCGAAATCTTAAAAATTGGGATATGGATCGTGTAACGAGCGTTGATATGATCATTCTTCAAATGGCCTTGGCTGAGTTGCTGTCATTCCCCTCGATCCCGACAATGGTAACACTCAACGAGTATATCGAGTTGGCGAAAATCTATTCAACGGCAGAGAGTGGTGTTTTTGTCAATGGGGTGCTTGACTCCGCATTGCATGCCCTGCGGCGCGAAAACCGAATCATGAAGCTTTAAGCAAAAGATATCCACTGGAGAAGAGACCTTGTGCCATGAAAACGCTATTGCGCCTCCCCTATCGGATCTACTATTGTATGATAGCAGTACCCCTTTTTGTGTTGGCAACAATCCTGCTTTCCTCTGTTGCAGTAGCGGGTTGTGCTTTGGGTGGTAGACGCATCTTTGGATATTGGCCCGGGGTTTTCTGGTCGCGTATCGCTCTTGCCGTCTTCTTGTGCCCGACGCGCATCGTGGGGCGTGAAAATATACCTCGAGATCATAGGCCCTGCGTTGTGATGGCAAACCATCAAGGGGCATTCGATATCTTCATGATGTATGGACTGCTCCCGATCCCCTTCCGTTGGGTGATGAAGGAGAGTTTGCGCAAAGTTCCCTTTATGGGGAAGGCGTGCCAAATGGCCGGGTTTATCTTTGTTGATGATAAGCGTGTCGGATCGATCAAAGAGACGATGACCTGTGCCCGTCAGGTGTTGAGCGAGGGTACTTCCATTTTCATATTCCCGGAAGGTAGCCGTACCCTCACAGGGAGGATGGATCGCTTTAAAAAGGGAGGTTTCGTCCTCGCCCATGAGTTGGAAGTTCCCATCATACCCGTCTCAATAGATGGCTCTTACCGAGCCTTGAAAGCCAAGTCTCGTTGGGTCAATCCCACACGGCTTACTCTTACGATACACCCTGCGATACAGATAGATAGGGCGGAGGAGTTCCCTCGCAATATGCTGCAGGCATTGACAGAGGTGCGCACGGCCATTGCCTCTGCGCTCCCGAGCGAACAGGAGGTGCATGAGTGACCCCATTTGGGAGATCCCCTTTTTAGGGATCGTTCGTTGCACGATAACCGAAACGGAATGGAGGTGGGAACAGATCCGCCCCGACGCGAAGATGCCCCAATTCAGGGCTGCCGATCCGCTTTCCGCACTTTGCATTCCGAGCCTTCGACTAGATCAACCTCTGCACCCCGACGAGTTGTCGCTTCTTGACTTTATCGAGACGCAGGAGATCACTTACCCCGTCTCGGCATCCCCATTTCGACAACACGTTTGGGAGGCTATGACTACAATACCTTGGGGAGAGTTTACGACTTATGGAGCCATCGCTGAGCAAATTGGTGTTTGCAGAGCCTATCAGGCTGTGGGGTCTGCTGTCGGAGCAAATCCCTTCCCTATCAAGATCCCTTGCCATCGTGTCCTGCCTGCAAATGGTCGCTTGGGGCACTTTGCTTTGGGCGTTGCATGGAAAGCCTCCCTCTTGCTTTGGGAGAGACGGGTGCTTGCTCTTCGCTAATTCTCCCTTATCTTTGTGGCAAACTGTAAATAAATAGGAAACAACGTACACCTATATGTACCATATGGAATGGAAATTATTTAAGCGAATCAATCTCGGCTTGGGCTGGCTTAGTTTTGCTATCGCCGCATTGGTTTACCTTTTAACGATTGGACCTTCGGCAAGTCTGTGGGATTGTGCCGAGTTTATTGTAACTGTACGCAATTTAGAGATCGGGCATCCCCCCGGGGCTCCCTTCTTCATGTTGGTGTACAACTTGGCCACACAGCTCACGAGCGATCCTATGAAGGTGGGACTGATCTGCAATGCGGTCAGTGCCCTGCTCAGTGCCCTTACGATCCTATTCCTTTACTGGACTATTGTCCATCTGGTGCGACGTCTTGTTGCTCCGGGCGCGCGCACGGGGTTTACTGCCGATGGCAAGCCCGCACAAATGACTCGTTTGCAGGCATGGATTACCTATGCCTCGGGTTTCGCCGGGGCTATGGTCTATACTTTTAGCGATACCTTTTGGTTCAGTGCTGTGGAGGCGGAGGTTTACGCCTTCAGCTCTTTCTTTACTGCTTTGGTCTTTTGGCTTATGTTGGAGTGGGAGGAGCGTGCTGCCGATCCCACATCCGATCGCTGGCTGATCCTCGTTGCCTACTTCATGGGATTGGGTATTGGAGTGCACCTGCTCAACCTGCTTTGCATCCCGGCCATGGCCCTCATATACTACTATAAGCGTACACCTAAGCCCTCCTCCAAAGGTGCTTTGGGTGCGATTATTCTCTCTTTCGTCCTCATAGTTGTGATGATGTATGGGATCATTCAAGGGTCGGTAAAAATCGGAGCTGCAGTGGATATCTTTGCAGTTAATAGCTTAGGTTTGGGTTTTAATGTAGGCTTTGTTCTCTATGTTTTGCTTCTTGTAGGGGTTCTTGCATGGTCTGCGTGGGAGTTCTATAAAGGCAAAAATGAGAAAAGAAGTCGCATCTCTTTCCTCACCAGTGCTGTGCTGATGGGTGTTCCCTTTATGACCGATAGCCCGATTATTTGGATTCTCTGTTTGGGGGCTTTGGTGTGGTTCTCGCTCTTCTTTAGAAAAGTGTCTCTTCGAGTTCTGTCGGTGTTGCAGATGTCTTTGGTAGTGATTGCTATCGGATTTTCGACCTATGGTGTAATTTTGATCCGCTCCGTAGCTGATACGCCCATGAATGAGAATAGTCCCAACAATGCCCTTGCCCTGAAGAAATACCTCAATAGAGAGCAATACGGAGAGCGTCCGCTCCTCTATGGTCAGACGTTTGCCTCTAAGGTGATTCGTTATGAACAAAAAGATGCCGTTAAGAGTGCTGCACCTAAGGTAACTCCCAACGATCCCGATCGTTATGTCGACCTTTATAAAAAAGAGACACCTGTCTACACGCATCAGATGCTCTTCCCCCGCATGTGGTCCCCCGAGCCCAATCACGTGGCGAGTTACAACAGTTGGGTGGGTCGTCGTGAGTCCGATCTGAGTCAACCCTCTATGGTCGATAACATCAAGTTCTTCTTTTCCTATCAACTCAACTATATGTACTGGCGTTACTTCGCTTGGAATTTTATTGGTAGGCAGAATGACCTCTATGGTGATGGTTCTAATTTGCGAGGAGGCGTCTCTACGGGTATTCCCTTCATCGACAATCTGGCCCTCGGTACGAGTGAAGATCTCCCTGATGAGATCACGGCAAATAAGGGACACAACGTCTATTACCTCTTGCCCTTTATCCTTGGGCTCTTGGGTATTGTATTCCAACTCCTTCGAGGTAGTCGGGGGGTACAGAGTTTTTGGGTTGTCTTCTTCCTGTTCTTTATGACGGGTATTGCCATCGTGATGTACATCAATCAAACTCCGGGTCAGCCTCGGGAGCGTGACTATGCTTATGCCGGTTCTTTTTACGCTTTTGCAATTTGGATTGGGATGGGCATTGCAGGGCTTTACGATCTTTTGAAGCGGATCTCCCTCCCATCGATGGCTTCTGCCGGCGTGGTAACTGCTATCGCCCTTTTGGTGCCGTTGCAGATGGCAGGGCAGAATTGGGATGATCACGATCGATCCGGCCGGACAGTGGCTTCGGACTTTGGTTATAATTTCTTGATCGGTTGCGAACCCAATGCCATCGTTTTTGACTTCGGAGATAATGATACCTTCCCCCTATGGTATGTCCAGGAGGTCGAGGGAGTGCGTCGAGATGTGCTCGTATCTAACTTGAGCTATCTAGGAGGTGAATGGTATGTTGATCAGATGCAACAGCAACTTTATGATGCTCCTCCCATGCCCCTCTTGTACATGAATCCGAACTTCTACTACAAGAATCCGTTTGCATTTATTCAGGAAGGGCCGATGATGCCCCTCTCTTCTGCATTGGAGACCGTGAATCTATCCCCCGGATACGGGCAGGCCGTACTGCCTTCGCATCAACTGCTCGTCCCTCTTGATAGTGCGATGTTACGCAAGCGTTATCCCCTATTGACTCCCGAGGCCCTTCCCCGAGAGATGCTCATCGACTTTACGGGGATGCGCATAGCCGGTCGAGATAAATTGACCATCATTGACCTCATCGGGCAGAATCAGTGGCAGCGGCCAATCTATTGGGTCCGCTCTACGCCGATCAATGCTTTTTCCAATCTTCCGAATTATTTGACCGAAGACGGGATGAATTGGAGGCTCAATCCCATCCCTGTTGTTGGTACTCCCTACGAAAAGGATGTAGAGCATGAGTATGATCTTGTAATGAATAAATACCGCTGGTTTGGAGCGAGTGATCCTAATATCTATTTCGATGAAAATATCCGCAATACCATCAGTGGTTACTATCGGGGGACGCTATTCCCCTCGTTGGCTAATGCTCTGCTGGCTCAAGGGGATACGAAGCGAGCCAAAGCTGTTTTAGAGAAGTGTTTTAAGGAAATAAACTCCAAGGCGATCCCATATTCGCGTAACGAATTGCTCCTTGCAGATGCCTGCTATAAAGTGGGCTTACCTCAAAGGGGTGACGAAATCATCCGAGATGTCATGGCTTCGTCCATGAAAAAGAGTCGTTGGTTGATGAACTTAGCTATGGGAAGCTCCCGCTGTCAAGATATGTTTGTACGTTACTATCGAGATGGAGTAGTGGAGGATACCTTTACCACGGCACGGCTCGCCTTGCAAGTTGCTCGGAGCTATGGTTCTAAGGTTGCAGATGGCGATGCTACGGCGCTGGAGGGTTTTATCCGAATGATCTACGGCGATGGGGCAGGCAAGGCTCCCACGCAAATGCCTCAAGCCTCCCCGGCCCCCTCTGTTGGAGATAGCGTACAACCTGAGGGTGAGTCCCTAAGAGACACTGCCAATCCCTGATGCAATATACCCCCTTTGCGGTCTCCACTTTTCTCTTTGAAAAGGAAGAGTTCCAAGAAGGGGGTGCTTGTTTAATTCATAAAATAGAAACCGATGAAAAAGCTTTTACTCTCGTTGCTGGCGATGTTATCCCTCGTTTGTTGGGAGGCTTCTGCCACAGGTGTCATCTTCGAGGTGACAAAGGCGGGTACGCTCGCCGATAAACTGACCGGACATGAGGAGGAAACGACTGTTGCCATCAAAGGTCCGATTAACTATTTAGACCTTAAGAATCTCGGTGCTAAGCTCCCGAAATTGCAATCGTTGGACCTTACGGAGGCCTCTTTTGAGAAGTATTCGGGAGAAGATTGGGATCTGTATTATCAAGCGAATTACTATCCTTCGTCTCTGATGTACTGTACCACATTGGAACATTTGATCCTGCCCGAGAGCACAAAAGGAATCTCCACGGAAGCCCTTTATGGCTGTCTGGCACTCAAGACGGTGACTATCTTGGCAAAGGCCGTTCCCGAAGTGGAGTATGGTTCTTTGGGAAATCCGAGTATTTTAAAGAACTGTACACTGCGTGTTCCTGCAGATTTGGTGGATGCCTACAAAGCAGCTAAGAGTAAGGGGTGGTGCTTCGGTACGATCGTAGCAATCCCCGCTTCAGGGGGCTCTACCCCTCAGTCCAAAGTAGCCTTGCGCTTCTCCGTTCGCGATAATGCACAACGCTTTACCATTCGCACAACGGATCCTGAGACTGCGGTGCAGGTTGTCTTCCCTGATGGATTTACGCTTTCTACTAAAACCAATGAGAGTGGTTCTATCCTCGTGGAACACCAAATAGATGCTATGAAGATCGCATCGGGCGCTCCTCGTGAGGTGACTGTCTCCGCTGCAGGTGTGCGTGCCTTTGAGGCTCAAACGGGAGGATTAACTTCGTTCGTTGTCGAAGATGGTGGAGCGTTGAAGAACATTATGCTCAAATTCATGCCCCTCGTGTCTTTGGATTTGACCCCCTGTCCTCAGCTCGTTGATCTCAATTTGGATCATTGTGAAGAGCTTACCACCCTCTCCCTTGCAGCTAGCGGTGCTTCGCTAGAACGCCTTATTCTCTCCAATACCAAGGTTACACAAGTCGATTACGCTCAAGCTACAAAGCTCAAAGAGTTGGATCTTACGGCAGTGGGTATCAGCTCGATCAATTTGGCTCCCTTTACCCTTTTGGAGACACTTTCTCTCGCAGATAACAAACTGCAGACGGTGTCGCTTGCAGGTCTTAAAGCTCTAAAATCCATCACGCTTTCTCGCAATCAACTCACCTCTTTTGCAACAGAGGCTGCCAAGTTGGACAATTTGAGTTTGGACGAAAACCAAATTGCAGAAATTAATTTGGATCAGCAGACGAAGATTTCCTTCTTGTCTCTCGAAAGGAATCGCTTCACCCTTGCTACGCTTCCTGCTAAGGGAACAAAGATTCTAGGGTACACCTACGCTCCTCAAGCTCCCTATTCATTGCCTGAATCCGCACCTTTTGCTCAGGAAATAGACCTCTCCATGTTCGATAATTTGTTGGGAGTGCTCAAAACGGCTGCTAAGAGTACCTTCAAGTGGTACGATGCCACTACTAAGGCTCTCCTCGAATCCGATACGGATTACAGTGAAACGGAGGGTAAATTCACTTTCAAAAAAGCATTCCCTAATGGGATTTATTGTGTTATTACCACCAAGGCATTCCCGCTATTCAAAGGCAATAATGCCTATCAGACAACCACAATCAAGTTGCTCGAAGGGGAGGCAAAGCCTAATTTCCTATTCACCGCCGGTAAAAAAGTTATCAACTTCTCAGTCAAGACATCTCCGGGGCAAGCAGTACGTGTTGTATATGCTGATGGTGAGGAGCAAACTGAAATAGGAGACGAGGACATGGGTATTGCTCGCTTCTATCATGCTCACAAAACGGAGATGACGAGCTATCCCACGAAAATTTTCTCTGAAGACATGCTTTCGTTCTCCGCAGTGGATCTGGGGATTACTGCTATTGATCCGATCAATTGCCCTAAGTTGATTCGTTTAATACTTAAGGCGCAGAATCTCACGACACTCAACCTTGACAAAGTGACGACTCTTCAGGAACTTTATGTTGATGGTAACGCCGATTTGGAACAGTTGGACGTGACTAAGTTACCCCACCTAACCTATTTGGCTGTGAGTAACAATGCCAAGATGACCAAAATCGACCTCTCTCGGAATCCGCTATTGGAAAGTTTCTATGCTTTTAATACTAAACTAGCCAACGTGGATCTTTCGCACAATACGCTCCTTAGGGCTCTTGATCTAACCAACACGGGAACGAACCAATTGTCACTGGCAGCACTTACAGAACTATCTGTTTTGCACCTTGCAGACAATCATCTCGAGTCGCTAGATATAGATCGCTTGGCGCATCTTACGGAAGTCGATTTGGGACACAACCGGCTCACGGAGCTTACGCTTAATTCTTCGGTTCTTAAGACACTTCTTGTTGGTAACAATAAATTGGAACGTCTTACCTTGCCTCGTCAGCACGCTATTACGCAACTTGACTGTAGCAATAACGCTCTTACGCTAGATGCCTTGCCTACACTTGATCACACGGCAGTCCTGTACACTTATGCTCCTCAGGCTCAAATGATATTGCCAAAGCAGATTGGTTCAGATCCTTTGGATTTTTCCAAAATGGCATCGTTGCAAGGTGTGCTAACGGCGCCTGTACCTACCCAATTCGCATGGGTGAGTCAAGATGACAAACCGCTCGTTGAGGGGCAGGACTTTTTTGTCCGAGGAGGAGTAATCTCCTTTAAGGATGGTGTTTCTTCTCATGGTTACTTTGTGATGACTACAAAGGCATTCCCTGATTTTAGTGGAGAAAAAGCGTTCCGTACTGTTCCTACGTGGGTACATCGAGCCGTTGCTTTGGAGGAGGTGGTTTCTTCTGATTTGGGTGTACAGCGCGTGGGCAGTCAAGTTCGAGTACAAATGGCGGAGGAAGTGACTTATAGGCTCTACACGCTTACGGGTGAGTGCCTCGCTTCCGGTCTTCTCTGCGCAGGCGATAGTGTGGTTATGTTGCCCTCGGAAGATGCACACTACATCTTACGTATTGGTGACACCGCCATAAAGATCTGATCGACTTTTTCTCATTTTTCCTTCCCATTGCTAGGGGAAAAAAGATCGGGGTTACCTCATTTGGGGTAACCCCTTTTTTTTCGTTGCACTTTGGATCGTGTAGTGTGCAAATTTGTTCAGTTGCAGGCTGATAAGTTTGTCTTATAGGTAAAAAATTCTATCTTTGTTGCCCATGGAGAACCTCTCGATACACATCTTGGGTTGTGGGTCGGCACTGCCGACTACGAGGCATAATCCCTCTGCTCAGGCTCTGACCCTCAGGGGAAAGGTCTATCTTGTGGACTGTGGAGAAGGAACGCAATTGCAAATTCGTCGCCAGGGTCTCCACCTCGGACGTATTCATACGATCTTCATTTCACATCTTCACGGAGACCATTGTTTTGGTTTGCCGGGGCTTCTCTCTACGCTCTCTATGCTGGGGCGAACGGGATCTTTGCACTTGCATGGACCCGAAGGCCTGAGTGATTATATAGATATGCATCGAGCTACCTTTCTCTCGGATTGTGGCTATGAGATCGTAACGCATGAGCACGATTATCGCAAGAGTGAGGTGATTCATGAGGATCCTTCGCTTCGGGTAATATCGTTGCCATTGAGCCACCGCATCCCCACTATGGGCTTTTTGTTTGAAGAACGTTGTGCCCCATTGCATTTAGATAAGCCTGCGGTTGATTTTTACCAAGTGCCCAAACATCGCTATGCTGATATCCTGTTGGGGGATAGTTATTCGGCACAAGATGGTACCATTATTCCTAATAATAGGCTGACCAAACCGGGGCGTGTACCTCGTCGTTATGCCTACTGTTCGGATACGGAGTACTGTGCAGAGTTGATTGATCTCGTGCGAGGGGTCGATCTTTTGTACCATGAAGCCACTTTTGGCGAAGATATGCGACAACGCATAGCTATGACTGCACACAGTACCGCTCGGGATGCTGCCTCCATTGCCGCGCAGGCAGAGGTCAAGCGTCTTCTCATCGGGCATTATTCTTCTAGATATACGGATGTAACGCCTCTCTTGAGCGAAGCTTGTGCCGTGTTTCCTAACACGACGGCCGCCCAAGAGGGGTTGATTATTCATTTATAGATATGGAGTAAGTTTATGACTAATCTACCAAAATTCATTATTCAAGCCTTGCGTAAGGGTTATTTACTCTTGGTTATTGTGCTTTTCTCTTCTTTGTGTTCCTCGTGTGGAGCTAAAGCTCGTGCCTCTCGAGCAGAGACAATGTTTTCTTCTTCATCGATGGTTTATGATGAAAATGGCAAATTGCTCGCTGATCCTGATTGTCGGGCTTACCAATACCACGCTGTAGCTCCTACGGGTGACTTGGTACAAGACTTGATCACTCTCGGACGCAAATTCATCGGGAAACCCTATCGCTATCGTGGTCCTTCTCCTTGGGCTATGGATTGCTCAGGCTACGTGCGTTATCTTTTCTCCTGCTTTGGAATTCATCTTAGAGGCTCTTCGGCGGATTTGGCACAGGTGGCGCGTTCTGTGCGATCTCCGAAGCCGGGAGATCTTCTCTTCTTCAAGGGACGTAATCAACGCAGTTCGCGAATCGGACATGTTGCTCTCGTGGTCAAAGTCGATGGTTCTCGCATTACCATGATGCATAGTACTAATTCCAGGGGGATCGTGCAGGAGGTGTTGCAGTCCAACGCCTATTTTTCCTCTCGTTATATACGTGCCGGTCGCCTTCCGCACCTTGAACGTATGTACGCTTCCTATCGGGAGGCTGAGGCGGAGCACACACCGAAACCGGTTCCCGCTTCGGCTATTGCATGGCAAGCACCCAATCTTTTTAGTACGCCCTTTTTCGGATGTATTGAAGATGGAGAGGTTGGAGAGGATGTTTTTGCCGTTAGTCGCTAGACTTTAGAGCCAATATAATCGGCAATTGACTTTATTTGGATTTTGATTGCCGAGAGAAAATAGGGGGAGGAATCCGATTGAGGATTTCTTCCCCTCCTCGTGATGTATATAGCCTTTTGTGGGAAGATTTATGCATATTGATGCTGCTCAGACGAATGGGTTCTGAAGGTTCAAAAACAACAGGTCAGGATTTTTTTAGATTCAGGTGAAGTATGCAAGAATTATTGGGCAGAACTTTTTGATGCGTAGCGCTGTATTTTTTTTGTTGTTGATGGGTGCAAGAAAATCCCCTCCGATAGAGAAGTTCA
>JALFBN010000007.1 GCA_022772085.1 Porphyromonas sp.
TTCCCATTCCGAACAGAGAAGTTAAGCCCAACCACGCCGATGGTACTGCGTAAAAGTGGGAGAGTAGGTAGCCGCCGTTTTCAGAGTAGGAAGGGGTTTTCGAGCGAGATGAGTGCTCGGAGACCCCTTTCTCTTGTTATAAAGATGAGAGTGTATAGAACCTTTGTAGAACTATACTTGAATAGGAGCTTTTAATAGCCTCGTCGGAGACTAACTACTCTCTCTCATATCCCGTCTTTGTTGCTGATTTGAACACACCGGCAATATCCATTTTCATGTTGCCTTTGTCTCGGTTAGATACTAGGAAAAACATGCTTAGTAAGATGCCTTCTTCAAAAGAGCAAAGGCAGCATACAAATATCTTTCGGTTGTATGCTCTCTTGTCTGTAAAATAGTCGACTCTTTTTAGAATGAAGGATAATTAACTTATTGACCATAGGTAACAATCCTTTCTATTGTGATAACAGATTTACCAGCATAGTACGTTTTCATTTTCGGAGAGAACCGTTCGAACGTTCCTCTCTTTACATCCAAATCCTTCACTCTCTTCAGTGCGATCCTTTTAGGTTGCCTTGGAGTGAGAGGATTTTCCTTAGGAATGAGGAATAGACTCTAATAGTCTAATTACAAAGGAAATACTCTTTTAGTTCTAAGAGCCGAATTTGAATATGGATGGTTTTGTAATAAAGAGTGTTTTATATCTCGTCTTTGCGTACTACCTGTTTTGTATTATCTGTTTCTGTTATATATAACAGTGATTGGGGGTATTTTGAATAACTTGCTGTTAGTTTTAGCTGAAATACATTACCTTTACGCGCGGAGTTTTAATCTAAAAAAGTAATATGAGATTGATTAGGTCTATTTTAATTAGCTTTTTGTTAGGATTGGGAGTCGTCTCGTCCTATGCTCGTCCCATTGGAGAGGAGACTGCTCGCCAGTCGGCACAACGATTTTTTTCTTTACATCCTTATTCTCTTCGGAGTTCCTGGTCTGCACCTACCGATAATTATGAGTTGCAGTTGGTCTCTGCTTTGCCTGTGGGAGAGAGGAGCACAAAGTCAAAGGGCGTAAATCTTTCTGCCACGGAGACCTATAGTTATTACATTTACAATAGAGGAGATAATAATGGATTTGTAATGGTTGCCGGGGATGATGTGTTGCCGGAGGTATTGGCCTATGCACTAACGGGTTCCTTCTCTTGGGAGGGAATGCCCGAGCATATTGCTTCCTTCATGGCAGGGTATAAGCGTGCTCTCGATCGGTATATCATAACTCAAAAGAATCCACAAAAGATGAATGCAAAGAGGGCAATTACCCCCATATTGCACAACATCAGTTGGGGTCAGGGGGAACCTTGGAATGACAAGTGCCCCAGGAAGTATCCTGTGGGTTGCGTGGCTACGGCTATTTCTCAAATCATGCGTTTCTACCAATGGCCCGACAAGGGAGTTGGTTCTTATACGCATAGCGAGAACGGGCGTACACACAGGGTGAACTTTGAAACTTCCTATGATTGGAAGAATATGCCTGGTATCTTACCTATAAAACCGGATACCTACTACGAGTCTTATGAGTATACTCCCGAACAAAAAGAGGCTTTGTCTACTTTCTGTTACCATGTAGGAGTTGCTTCTAATATGATCTATGGTGCTGACGGTAGTGGTACGCGGAGTGCTTATGTGGTGCGTGCATTGCGTGAGAATTTCCGCTATGACCGCTCTACGGTACGTCTTGTAACTCGTAATACAACAACCCAAGAGGAATGGAATAACTTAATTTATAACGAACTTTCCCATAACCGTCCCGTGTATTATGCCGGAGCCGGCTCCGGTGGTGGTCACGCCTTTATTTGTGATGGATATGATGGAGACGGACGCTTTCATATCAATTGGGGTTGGAATGGTATGTCTGATAATTATTTTAATCTTAACATTTTGGATCCGGATGCTCTTGGTACCGGTGGTGGAGCTGGTGGAGGCTTTAGTGAGGAACAAGAAGCGATTATAGGTATTATCCCGGATAGGGGTAATACGCCAAAATTAGATACCCAACCTACGATAGAACAACATCGTTGGGCACTTAGCTCGTATAGTAGTAAAATAAAGGTCAATTATGCCTATCTATTCTTGGCATCAGAGCCTTCTTTTAGCACAAAGTTCCGACTTGTTGTAGAGCCTGTGGAGGGGGGAACTCCCATCCGTAGTGCAGCCGGTCGTCAGGTTACACTCCTACATAGCGCATATAAGAAAGAACTATCGTCTTATATCCCTTACATCCATTTTACAGAACTTGGTGACTATAAGAATAAAAGATATCGTGTGTATGTAGAGTATCAATTTAGAGATACTTGGGTACGAGTCTCCCACGTACAAGGCTTCCCTAGCGAGTTGTATATACGTTTCGATGGAGACGGGCATTGTACCAGAGAGACCATCGAGTTTAATAAGAATCTCCAGTTTGTGGAAGGATCTACCATTGCACATCTCAATGCCATGGCTAAGAGTTCGTTCTCTTTTGTTGTGCGCAATGTTGGAGTTGAAGAGTATCATCATCTATCGCTTCGAGAAGCTAAGACCGGTCGTAAACTCGCAACTTTAGTTGAGCCCATTCCCGTAGGGAAAGAGACTCGTCTCACCTTTGCCATTGATAAACTTCCATTCAAGACCGGTACCGAGGTGCAACTGGAACTTCAAAGTGATGACAATACAATGGATCCTCGCCTTGCTTTGGGTACCTATAAGGTAGGGAGCGCAGATAATGTTGCGCTTGCTTTGGGTTACGATGGAGACGTGAATGAAATGAATCAGATAGAGATATCTTTAGATAACCCCAAGTTGCCCGAATTGATATTCCGCAATACCTCCACAAATACGCTTATAGAAAAAGGCTTTGCCTATTGTGTCGTACTCATGGCGACGGTCAATGGACAAACGGTGCAATATCTAACCGATTGGAATCGCGTGGAGAAGGATATTCTTGCAGGAAAAACTCTTCGCTTGACCCCTGCATGGAAGTGGAAAGAGTCTGTTCCTCAGCCCGGAGTTTATCGTGTCGAACTTGTGGTGGTTGACCGTACCCTTAAGGCACCAATCTCTATTGCAGAAACCAAGATTCCTTCTATTGCTGTGAAGGAAGGCAATGCTCCGGTTATTGAAGAGTATAGCATAACGACAAGCCGAGAAGGGCAAGGTCGTCTTTCCGTTAATGGCAAAAGCACTTTGGAGCATCTTGCTTTAGGCGCAAAGGTAGAGGTGAAGGCTACTCCGGCTGCTGGGTGGAAATTGAGGAGCCTTGTCGCAGAGTGTGCAGGTAAAACAGAGGCAATAGCCAATGGTGCTACTCTCGTTGTGAAGGGGAATACCCATATCAAAGCCGTTTTTGAGCAAGGGGTGGGATCTTCTTACTCTCTCAGAGTACTTAATTCCAAGCCTGTAGGTGCCGGTTCTCTTATTGTCCGCGATCGCAAAGATCGCCATATTCTCTCTCCCGAAGAGCTTCAATCAATTGCTCCCAATACACGTCTTCTTCTTTATCCGCAAGCTGCAAGTGAGAACTACCGTGTACAGAAGATCTTGGTTGATGGCAAAGAAGTACGCCTTCTTCGCGAAAGTATCTACCAAGGTGGGGCTACCTATGCAGTTATTACGATCACAAAAGATACAGAGGTACAAGTGCTATTCCTATCACAGAAAGTCCAAGTAAAAGTTCAGAAAAAGTGGGATAAGAAGGGCGGAATGCTTCAATTCAATAGTTGCGATGCATCAAGTCCTATGGATACTTTTGAGAAAGGGACAAAAGTTCGTATTAAAGCAACACCTTTTGCCGGTTATCAACTTACTTCTCTCAAAGTTGGTGGCGAAGAGATCTTGGACAAAGAGCATTGCTTCGTTGCGAAAGGGGATCTTTGTGTCGAAGCCACCTTTATGAAGGAAGAGGTGAGAGCAATTGCTGAATATGAAGGGGCTAGTGGAGTAAAAGTCTATCCGAATCCTGCTGTTGATCGAGTGCAGATAGAGGATGCTCATGTAGGGGCAATGGTTTATCTTTTTGACCTATCGGGTATTTGTGTGGCTACGTCTCGAGTTGCTTCTTCCGGGATAGCCGTGCTCGATTTGTCCACGGTTCCTGCGGGAGATTACATTCTCAGTGTAGCTGGCAAAGTTGTTAAGTTGGTGGTTACAAAGTAAAATGTACTAAACACATTCGATTAGGTCGAAATTTGAGACTTGATTTCTTTTCTGAGGAATCAAGTCTCTTTCTTTATACGAGAGGTGTGGGAGCTCGTTATTCCTAGTCTTTGGTATTTGAAGGAATGGCAGTACCTTTGCGCCCAAAGAGAGCGATTAAATATAATAAAAAGAATGTCACTACAATGCGGAATAGTTGGGCTACCCAACGTTGGGAAGTCCACCCTTTTTAACTGTTTATCCAATGCCAAAGCTCAGTCTGCTAACTTCCCTTTTTGTACGATCGAACCCAATGTCGGGGTTATTACGGTGCCCGATGAGCGTCTGAACGCATTGGCTGCTATCGATCATCCCAAACGGCTTATCCCGGCTACGGTGGAGATCGTTGATATTGCCGGACTAGTCAAGGGTGCGAGTAAGGGAGAAGGTTTAGGGAATAAGTTCTTAGGGAATATTCGGGAAACTGATGCGATATTGCATGTATTGCGTTGCTTTGATGACGATAATATCACCCATGTTGATGGATCGGTAAATCCATTGAGAGATAAGGAGATTATTGATACCGAACTGCAACTCAAAGACCTAGAAACCGTAGAAAGTCGCCTGGCAAAACTGGAGAAGCAGGCCAAAACTGGTGGCGATAAGCAGGCTGCTTTGCTGGTGTCTGTGCTCCAAGCCTACAAAGAGGCTCTCGAGAAGGGATTGAATGCCCGTACCGTTCATTTTGAGAAAAAGGAGGAGCAGGAGGCGGCGCACGATCTCTTTCTCCTAACGGCTAAGCCCGTATTGTATGTCTGTAATGTGGATGAAGCCTCTGCTCAAAAGGGAAATGCCTATGTCGAAGAGGTGCGTCGTGCCGTTGCAGATGAGGGTGCCGGTATTATTGTAGTGGCTGCGAAGATTGAAAGCGAGATTGCCGAACTTGAGACCTATGAGGAGCGTCAAATGTTCCTTGAGGAGATTGGCTTAGAGGAGAGTGGTGTGAATCGTCTGATTCGTTCCGCTTACGCGTTGCTTAATCTAGAGACCTATTTTACATCGGGAGCAGACGAAACACGCGCGTGGACCTTTGTCAAGGGGAGTAAAGCTCCTCAGTGTGCAGGAATTATCCATACCGATTTTGAAAAAGGGTTCATCCGTGCCGAAGTGATCAAGTACGATGATTACGTTGCCCTCGGCAGTGAAGCTGCAGTCAAAGAGGCCGGAAAGATGAGTGTAGAGGGGAAGGAATATGTAGTGCAGGATGGCGATATTATGCACTTTAGATTTAATGTCTGATTCTCTCTCTCGTATAGATCACCAGTTCAACATCCATAGCGAAGCCGAGGAGCGAGCGTTTTCAGGACAGCTTTTCTCTGCTTCTTGTGATGCTTGGCTTCGTGAGACTTATTATCGGGCTCGGCAACTCTGTTTCGACTACAATCGTTTACCCATGTTGGAGCAGGTCTCCTCGGAGCAAGAGGAGATTTTGGGACAATTATTCCACTCGATCGGACCGGATTCTCGGCTTGTACCACCTCTTTTTGTAGATTATGGAATTCATACGTCCATTGGAGAACATTCTTTTGTAAATACAGACGTCGTATTGTTGGATGCCGCTCCTATTCGAATTGGTGATAGGGTTTTGATCGGACCTCGGGTGGGGATTTATACTTCTCAACATCCGCTAGACTCCGAGCAACGAAGGCAAGGGTTAGAATATGCAGAGCCCATCACTATTGAAGATGATGTGTGGATCGGTGCTGGTGTAACGATTCTTTCGGGAGTTACCATTGGGCGAGGTAGCGTTGTGGCCGCCGGTAGTGTCGTGGTGCGTAGTGTCCCTGAAAAATCGCTAATTGCGGGTAATCCTGCACAGATTATTCGCATGATAGGCGAGAAATCCTCTGATTTTCCATTACCTTTGTAATCGTTATACTTGTACAATACTAATTCTTCGATGGAAAAAGCTACGTCTGTCTCCAAGATTCCCCGTATATTGCTTATATATACAGGAGGTACTATTGGTATGATTGAGGATCCTGCTACGGGAACACTTCGTGCATTTAATTTTACCTATTTGCAAGATCACATCCCTGAGTTGCAGCGATTAGGATTTGAATTTTCATCTATACAGTTTGACCCCCCCATAGACTCAGCTGCTATCACGGTAGATCTTTGGATTCGCTTGGCGCGCACCATAGAAGAGCATTATCTCGAATACGATGGATTTGTCGTACTGCATGGCACTGATACCATGGCGTATAGTGCTTCGGCACTTAGCTTTATGTTACGAGGGCTTCGAAAGCCTGTTGTCTTCACGGGTAGTCAGTTGCCCGTAGGACGCCTGCGCACCGATGGTAAGGAAAATCTCATTACAGCGTTGCAGATTGCTGCCGAACGGGGAGAGGACGGAACGGCTAAGGTGCCCGAAGTCTGTATTTTCTTTGATAAATATCTCCTCAGAGCCAATCGAACGATTAAGTGCAGTGCCGATCAGTTTGAAGCATTTGCAAGTAACAACTACCCCTATTTGGCTTATGCGGGTATTCATATTCGATACAACGAAAAGCATATCTATCATGCCCCTGAAAACGAGACTTCACAACTTGAAGTTTCCACGCAGATTGATCCACATGTAGCCGTACTCAAGATATTCCCAGGGATTACACCTGAGGTGGTACAAGCAATCCTCTCGATACCCAACCTCCGAGGGGTGGTACTTGAAACCTATGGAAGCGGTAATGCCCCCACCGATGAGTGGTTCATTGAATCGCTTGCAGCAGCTGTAAAACGAGGGATTGTGATTGTCAACGTTACCCAGTGTGAATCAGGTAAGGTTGAGATGGGACGCTATGATACAGGGTTTCGTCTTGGACAGATCGGAGTGGTATCGGGTTTTGATATGACTACGGAGTGTGCCATTACAAAGCTGATGTATCTATTTGGTCTTGGGCTTTCTCCTGAGGAAGTTGGTGTGCAGATGCAACATTCGATTTGTGGCGAACTTTCCATGAACTAAGTTTTACGTAAGTTTTTAATTGGATTTTTGTGGTACAATTCATGTGTCTTGCCAGTGGTAGTAGCGGCAATTGCTATTACGTGGCATCGCAGGAGGGCGGTCTTTTGATTGATGCCGGTATACCGGCTCGCTCCATTGTACGATCATTGTCCGCTCTAAATATCCCCATCGAAGGGCGCATCAAAGGGATTCTCATCACCCATGAGCATGCTGATCATATCAAGGGATTGAGTACGCTTGCGCTACGTTATAATCTGGCTGTCTACACTTCGGAGATCATACAAGAGGCGATTGATGGACTTCATTACTACAAAAAAATGGAAGGGATTCCACGTCCCGAGGTAATTGTAGGGGAGCAATTTTCTCTCGCAGGCTTTGAAATAGAGGCTTTTAATGTACCTCACGATAGTACTTCCAATATGGGATATTTCCTTCGTAGAGGTGATTTTTTGATGACACTTGCAACAGACATTGGACATATTACTCCCGAAATAAAGCATTATGCTACTCGTGCGCGTTATCTTATCTTGGAGTCTAATTACGACCCCGAGATGCTTTGGACAGGAAGATACCCGCATTATCTCAAAGAACGTGTGGCGGGAGGGCGAGGGCATTTAAGCAATATCCAAAGTGCAGAGTTCTTGTGCGATGTTTTTCATCCGGAACTCAAGCATGTGTGGCTCTGCCATCTCAGTATGGAAAATAATCATCCCGCTTTGTGTCAAAAGACGCACGAACAGATGCTGCGTGATCGGGGGATTCTTTTTTCATCAAGTTTTAAGTTAGAGACTTTAAAGCGTATGACCCCCAGTCCACTATACACACTTGCTGAGTGATGGCGTTATCTATTAAAAAATAATATTAGGAGACTCTTTTTAACAGCCTTCTCCCTTTCAATCTGTTTGTGAAAATAGATGTAGGATTTCCTTTTGATTGCTTGTGTTCTATTTCGTATTGCGGAGTGATTGTCTTACCCTGAAATAATAGCTCTATTTGTCTTTTTGTAAAGGCTTTGAACCCTCTTTCTTCTCCTTGATTACAGATTTATTTCTTCTTTAATAGAGTTGGCTAATGTAGATAATATAGCTATCTTTGTCGGCAGAAACTTCATTATTATTTTGTTTGCTATGAAGACAAATGAGATTCTCGCCCAATTGGAGGCTAAGCACCCGGGCGAAAAAGAATTCCTCCAAGCTGTAAAAGAGGTTCTCCTCTCTATCGAGGATGTGTACAATCAACATCCCGAATTTGAAAAGTACGGTATCATCGAACGTCTCGTTGAGCCAGATCGTATCTTTACTTTCCGTGTGCCCTGGACGGACGACGCTGGTAAAGTTCATGTAAACATTGGTTACCGCGTTCAATTCAACAATGCTATTGGTCCGTACAAGGGTGGTCTCCGTTTCCATCACACGGTGAACCTCTCAATCCTCAAGTTCCTTGGTTTTGAACAAACGTTCAAAAATGCTCTTACGACTCTCCCCATGGGTGGTGGTAAAGGTGGTTCGGACTTCTCTCCTAAGGGGCGTACCGACGCTGAAATCATGCGTTTCTGCCAAAGCTTCATGACGGAATTGTGGCGTAACATCGGTCCTGATACGGATATCCCTGCCGGCGATATTGGCGTTGGTGGTCGTGAAGTAGGTTACATGTTTGGTATGTACAAGAAGCTCGCTCGTGAGCATACGGGTACGATGACTGGTAAGGGATTTGAGTTTGGTGGTTCTCGTCTTCGTCCTGAGTCTACGGGTTATGGTGCTGTGTACTTCGTACAAAATATGTGCAAGGAAAACAATATCGAGTACGTAGGTAAGACACTTGCAATCTCTGGTTTCGGTAACGTAGCTTGGGGTGTTGCTCGCAAAGCAACTGAACTCGGTATGAAGGTTGTTACGATCTCTGGTCCTGATGGTTATATCTATGATCCAGATGGTATCAATACGGAAGAAAAGTTCCAATGCATGCTTGATCTGCGCGATAGCGGTAACGATGTTGTGTCTGACTATGTAAAGAGCTTCCCCAACGCTAAGTTCTTCGCGGGCAAGAAGCCTTGGGAACAAAAGGTTGACTTCGCAATGCCTTGTGCTACACAAAACGAAATGAATGAAGAAGATGCTAAGATGCTTGTTGCTAACGGTGTAACGCTTGTAGCTGAAACTTCTAACATGGGTTGTACGGCAGAGGCCAGTGAATACTATGTAGCTAAGAAGGTTTACTTCGCTCCCGGTAAGGCCGTTAATGCTGGTGGGGTGTCTTGCTCTGGTCTCGAAATGTCTCAGAATGCGATCCATCTCTCTTGGAGCAACGAAGAAGTTGACGAACGTCTCCACCAAATCATGCACGATATTCACGAACAATGTGTTGAATATGGTCGTGAAGGTGACTACATCAACTACGTTAAGGGTGCAAACATTGCCGGCTTCATGAAAGTAGCTAAGGCAATGGTCGCTCAAGGTGTTTGCTAATTGAATTAGCGACGACTAGAAAAAATCCAAGTCTGTTGGCTGTGCATTTTTGTAGTGTACACCGGCAGGTGATATATGGTCCTCTCTTGCTTTCTCCCCTCTTTTGGTTGGAGTGGAAAAGTAGGAGAGGATTTTTTTGTTTTGTCAGATTGTTTTTGAGGAGATGGAGACGGGAATTACCTTTGATCTGTACCTCAAGGATTTTGTAGTTTTATGAGAGAGATTGATCCTTTTCGGATTATCAATTGCTACTACCGTCCGGGATCGTTGGTGCACCATATCTTGGTAGAGCATAGCAAACGGGTTACTGAATTAGCCCTTCAGCTAGCATTGCATTGTCCGCATTTAGAGATAGATCGAAATTTTGTGTATCAAGCTGCTATGTTGCATGATATTGGTATTATTTATACGGACGCACCAGGCATTGCGTGCTATGGGCGAGAACCCTATATCCGTCATGGGTATCTAGGGGCTCGATTGTTGCGGGAGGACTGGGGGTTGGAGGCACATGCTCGAGTGTGTGAACGCCATACGGGATCGGGCGTGAGTGATGCGGAGCGGTTGGCTTTGCGCTTGCCGATACCATCGAATCGAAGCTATCTCCCCGAAACAATTGAGGAACAATTGATCTGTTATGCCGATAGTTTCTATTCAAAAACGCACCTAGGGACGCGGAAGAAGTATGAAACAGTTCGTCAGAAGATGGAATCGTTTTGGCAGCTAAGGGCTCCACATCTAGGAGCGGAGGCTTTAGCACGTTTGGATGGGATGCTCCAATTGTTTGGCGATCCCGATGATATTTAGTTTTTGCACGGACAGATGCGTGCATAGAGTTTGAGCCTCTCTACCAAGATTTTGTGTTTTACTTGTGCATCTGTAAGGTCTGTTGCGAAAAACATTTTTGTAAGGGGGTAGTTGTGATCCATAGGCAACTGTCTACTATCTAGGTGAATGAAATGGGGCGTCTGTATCGATGTTACCTATTGATGATGATGCGTACATGGATACTGTTATCGCCCCTTGTCTTGCTTATAAAACGCATTCCTCGGGAGGTTTAGTATGTAGAAAAATCAAAGCCTTTGACAGAAGAAATATGGAAAAATAATGACCTTGCTGAGTAAAAGTGTCCATGGGTAGAAAAATCTTTGTATTTTTGTCGCGCAAGAATGCTTTAGTAAATAAGGTAATAGATTATATATTATGGAAGTAAAGAAATCGCCAAAGGCAAACTTGGAGAAGGGTAAGAGCCTTTCTTTTCTGATGGGTTTGGTATTGGCCCTCTCGGTGGTGTTTGTCGCTCTCGAGTGGCACTCTATGGATGCTACGGGCGACGGCGATGCCGATAAGGTTGATATTTCGGACATCGAAGATGTCATGTTCATTCCCGATCAGCAACAGCAACCGGATACTCCTCCAGAGGAGACTCCCGTAGAGACTGTAGAGGTTGCTCTTCCTGAGGAATTTAAGGTTGTTGATAACGACAAGGAGGTTGCAAAGATCGCCCTTGTATCCGTGGACGAGAAGAAGCCTCTTCCTACTACAGTGCCTGTTATCACTCAGGCTCCACCCCAAGAAGTAGAGCAAGAGGAACAGATCTTTGAATTTGTAGAGAGTAATCCCGTACCTCCCGGTGGTAGCCAAGAAGCTCTATTGAAGTGGATTGGTCGTACCCTTCAGTACCCTGAAATAGCTGCTGAAAACGGTGTGCAAGGTAAGGTTATCGTACAATTCGTAGTAGAAAAAGATGGTTCTATCACCAAGGCTACCGTAGTACGTGGTGTGGATGCTTCTTTGGATAAGGAAGCCCTCCGAGTGATCAACAAAATGGATAAGTGGCAACCTGGGAAGCAGGGTGGTAAGCCCGTACGTGTAAAGTACACATTGCCTATTCAGTTCAAGCTCCAGTAGTCTTTTGTTCTAAGAGGGCTGGAGAAGAGGTTGAATCGTAGACCTCCGATCGAAGTTCGAATAGTAATCCTATGGCACTCTCGCAAAGAGATTTCCCAAAGTTAGCGTGGGAAGACTTTGCGGGAGTGCTTTTTTATTTACTGATTTAGATATGACTAGTACACAAGATAAGCTTAGCTATATTGAGCAGGAGCTACACCAATTGATTTCTCATTGCCATGGAGAGATTTCGCCTTCTCTTTATGCACCCATGGCTTATGCCCTGGAGGGTGGAGGCAAGCGCATTCGTCCGTTGTTGGTTTTACTCGTAGCGGATTTGTATGGTGGGGATTATGCCGATTTTATACAGGTTGCTTTAGGTTTGGAGATCTATCATAATTTTACCCTCCTACATGACGATGTGATGGACAATGCTGCGATACGTCGTGGGCGTCCTACGGTGGCAGCTCAGTTCGGTGTTGCACAGGCGATCCTCACGGGGGATGCAATGCTGTCGCTTTCCCAAGATCTTGTGATGCGCTTGCCGGCACCACTGCTTTCCCCCGTGATGCGAGTTTATCATGCGATGGCTCAAAAGATCATGGTGGGGCAGCAGATGGATATGGATTTTGAGCATCGTATGGATGTGACAATTGCGGAGTATGAGCGCATGATTTTGTATAAAACGGCTGTTTTGCTCTCATCGGCTCTAGAAATGGGAGCTTATATTGCAGATTCCGGTCTGCGCGATCGTTCCTATTTGGTACGTGCCGGAATCAATGCCGGAATGGCGTTTCAGCTTCGGGATGACTACTTGGATGTATATGGTGACGAGCCTACTTTTGGCAAACCTATTGGGGGAGATATTGCTGAAAATAAGCAGACCTGGTTACTGATTAAAGCGCGTGAGATCGCTCGTCAGCGTGGCGAGTTGGATCGTTTGCAGGAGGCTCTAGCACTACCACGTGAGTATAGGGAGGAAAAATATAGAGCTGTGCGTGCATTTTATGATGCCTATGGTATTCCCGAACTGATTCGTGGGGAGATTTTAGAGTTGTCCGAATGGGCTTTGACCTTACTATCTCGCATGTCCAATTCTAATCTGGAGGCTGCTAAGAATCTATCAGACCTGATTGAGAAGATGGCAACTCGTGATTTATGATAGACTCCCATACGCATATTTTTGAGGAGGCATTCGCCGAAGATCTTGATGCAGTTGTGCTACGGGCGCAGCAGGCCGGCGTAACGCATCTTGTATTGCCTAATATTGACGTTGCCTCTGTGGCAGCACTTTTTGCCACACACCAAGCCTATCCCACTTATACCTCCATGTCTCTTGGGTTGCACCCCACTTCGGTAGGGGAGGATTACCGAGAGCAGTTGGAGCAGATCCGTGCAGCATGGGAGGAACATCTTTCGGAGGTGGTTGCTATTGGGGAGGTTGGACTTGATTACTATTGGGATCGTACCTTTTATGAGGAGCAAAAGTTGGCACTTCGAGTACAGGTCGAGTGGGCGATTGAGGCGGATTTGCCCTTGATCTTGCACACCCGAGAGGCTCATAGAGAGATGCTGGATTTGCTGAATTACTACCGATCGGAATCGACTTTACGAGGTGTTTTCCACAGTTTTACGGGTAGTGAGGAGGAACTGGATGAATTGATTGCCTTCTCGCCCCGCTTCATGATTGGGCTTAATGGTGTTGTGACTTTTAAGAAGTCGCCTCTTCGGGAGTATCTGACACGTATTCCGTTGGATCGTCTTCTGTTGGAGACGGATGCGCCTTACCTAGCCCCTTCACCCCATCGAGGGCGGCGCAACGAACCTGCCTTTTTAGCGCATACGTTGGCAGAGGTGGCTCGAGCCTATGCCTTGCCCGAATCCGAGGTGGCTGAAGTGACAATGCGTAATGCCCAACGCCTGTTTGCCTTGAACTGCTGATCGTGAAGACCTATAACAACAAAGAGAATCCCAAATTGAGAGGTTTGATGCACCTTTTTACGAAGTTTAGATAGAGCCTCTAGGGCACGTGTTATTGCCAGTTCAGTGCTATCACAGCCCCCTGCCGTTGTTGTACACAATAATTCTTTTGCATCTGCCCAAAATCATCCGAACTGTTGCCCAATACTTTTCAATTTCTAGCCCAGGATATTTTTCTCCGGAGGGCTAGAGTTTTTTTTGAGTCCTAGGTCTTGATAATTAGTTTATTGTGAGTTGCCGCTCAATAATGGGGGTGAAACTAGTCGTATGTATCAATAGTTTTGTGTAATTTTGCCCCAGAGACAGATCACTTTATTGATGGTCTTTATTTCCTGATTATTAGGATTTTAAGTTCGTTTTAGATGCGCTTTTAAGATCTGACCTGGAGATTTCTTTTGTATCATTGCGATGTAATAGACTAGGAGTAATTGCTCCTATATGTAGGAACATAACTAAAATAGCTGTATGGAACATGCCGAACTTTATATCTTGAAGCGAGACGGTAGCCGTCAATTGTTTGATTCGGAAAAGATTCGCTCCGCGATCAATAAGGCCTATCGAGCAGGGGGCGTTCGTCCTGATCCCTCTAAGGTGGATTTGATTGTAGCTCGTATCGAGGGTTACGCACGCACTCAGCAAGATGCCACGCTTGCGGTTGAAGAGATCCAAGATATGGTGGAGCAGGCTCTTATGGCAGAGGATCCTTTTATCGCCAAAAAGTATATTATCTATCGGGAGTGGCGCACGGTGGAGCGTGACAAACGTACTCGTCTGAAACATACGATGGATGGTATCGTTAAGATCGAAAAGAATGATACCAACCTCAGTAATGCCAACATGAGTTCGTATACACCCTCAGGTCAAATGATGACATTTGCTTCGGAGGTGACTAAGGATTACGCGCGTAAGTATTTGGTCTCCAATATCTACTCTCGTGCGCATGAGGCGGGTGATATTCATATTCATGACTTGGATTATTACCCCACCAAGACGACCACTTGTGTGCAATACGATTTGGAAGATCTCTATGAACGGGGCTTCTTTACGAAAAATGGAAGTGTACGTACGCCACAGAGTATTCAGAGTTATGCCACGCTGGCCACGATTGTATTCCAAACCAATCAGAACGAACAGCACGGAGGGCAGGCAATACCCGCCTTTGATTTCTTCATGGCCCCCGGGGTGCGCAAGACCTTTGTCAAAAGACTTGTGGCCACGTTGGTACTTTCTATCCGCCTCAAAGCAGGTTCGGAGGAGGTCCCCGTGGACGAAAAAGTGCTGGCTGAGCGCATTGAGGCGATTCATCCACGTTTATCGGATGATAAGGCCGAAGCGAAAAAACTCTACGAGGGTATTGCCGATTTGATCCCCGGGGTGGATCTCTCATTCGTTGAGGTGGCTCTTGCAGAGTCGTATCGCTTGACTCGTCGAGATACCCATCAGGCGATGGAGGGTTTTATCCACAACCTCAATACGATGCACTCACGTGGAGGTAATCAGGTGGTATTCAGTTCGATCAATTATGGAACAGATACCAGTGACGAAGGGCGTATGGTAATCCGTGAGCTCCTTCACGCTACGATCGAGGGGCTCGGGCATGGTGAAGTGCCGATTTTTCCAATCCAGATCTTTAAGGTGAAAGATGGAATCAATTATTCAGATGAAGATGTCCAAAAGGCTAGTGCAGACTTTGACGCGGCACTCGCCGGCAAATTGACTTTCGCCACACCGAACTTTGACCTCCTTTTGGAGAGTTGCTATACGACCGCTAAGGCTCTATTCCCCAACTTCGTATTCTTGGATACGCCATTTAACCAGAACGACCTTTGGAAGGCCGATGATCCTAAGCGTTATCTGTACGAAATCGCAACGATGGGATGTCGTACACGTGTTTTTGAGAATGTGCGCGGAGTTAAGAGTTCGGTAGGGCGTGGCAACCTCTCCTTTACGTCGATCAATATGCCCCGTTTGGCCATAGAGGCTCGCCGAGAGGCAGAGGAGCGTTATCCTGATGGAGACAAAAAGATAATTCGTCGGGAAGCCCGTCGTCGCTTCTTGGACAAGGTGCACGATATGTCAGAGCTTGTTGCAGAGCAGCTCTACGAACGCTATACCTATCAACGTTCGGCATTGGCTCGTCAGTTCCCCTTTATGATGGGCAACGATGTTTGGAAGGGAGGTCGTGCTTTGGATGCAAACGATGAGGTGGGCGATGTGATTACTTCGGGTACATTGGGTATCGGCTTCATTGGTGGTCACAACGCCATGATGGCGATTTATGGCGAGGGGCATGCTCACAATCAGGAGGCTTGGCAGACACTGTACGATGCTATCGAGGTGATGAACGATGTCGCCCGTGATTATAAGCGTAAGTATGAATTGAACTACTCCGTTTTGGCTACTCCTGCCGAGGGGCTTTCGGGACGCTTTACCCGTTTGGATCGCAAGCGTTACGGCATTATTGCCGGGGTGAATGACTTGGATTATTATGTCAATTCGTTCCATGTTGATGTGCGAGAGGAGGTTACCATTGCCGAAAAAATTCACTTGGAAGCTCCGTTCCACGCCATTACGGGAGGGGGCCATATCACCTATGTCGAGTTGGATGGCGAGGCAAAGAAGAATCCATCGGTACTATTGAAGATTGTAAAGATGATGCACGATGAGGGTATCGGCTATGGTTCGATCAATCACCCCGTCGATACCTGCCGCCGTTGTGGTTACAAGGGGGTTATCTTTGATAAGTGTCCGGTGTGCAGTAGTGACCAGATCGCCCGTTTACGTCGCATTACGGGGTATCTTACAGGTAGTCTGGAGTGCTGGAATAGTGCAAAGCAGGCAGAGGAACATGATCGTGTAAAACATTGTTAATCCTCTACTGTTATAATATTCGGAACGTCATATTTCTCTAGATTTATTGTTAAGATAGTCATAAGAGAGGGTGGCGTTCTTTCTTTTTGTCCTGTTTCGGGTATGATGGCTCTCATAGAGATATGCTGCACTTGTTAAATAGATACAAGGAGACAATCAGTGATGGTCCCGGCCTTCGATATGCGATTTATTTGGCCGGATGTAGTCACCATTGCCCGGGCTGCCATAATCCGGAGAGTCATAATCCCCTGGGAGGCATTGAGTTAAGTGAAGTGGTTTTGCAGGGAATTATTCAGGAGATTAACAAGAATCCGATACTGGATGGCATCACTCTCTCGGGTGGAGACCCTTTCTTTTATCCGGAGGAATTACTCGCTTTGGTAAAGCGATTGAAAGAGGCTTGCCACTTACCTATACTTTGTTATACGGGCTATACATATGAGGAGTTGCTCCAAGATGAGCGACGCCGACCTGTATTGCAATATATTGATACACTGATAGATGGTCGATTCGTTTTGGAGCTTCGAGATCCCTCTTTATTGTTTAGAGGCAGTCGAAATCAACGAATTATTGACCTTCGTAACACTTAGATACCTATTTATTGTTGGAAAGAAACTATCTTTGTCGGCAGAAAAAGAGACGGATATAGAAAAGTAGAGAGAATATAGGCTTCACCCTAGGGTGAAGCGTAGCGATAAATACAATACTCAACCACTCTAAGTTTAAACTAAATCAATCATGAAGGAATCCAAAGATGTAAGACGTCTTGAGGAAGTTGTGATCCGCTTCTCAGGTGACTCTGGGGATGGTATGCAGCTTACCGGGACCATCTTTTCGGACCTCTCGGCTGTCTACGGCAACTCGATTGCTACCTTCCCCGACTATCCAGCCGAAATCAGAGCGCCCCAAGGTACGCTTGGGGGAGTGTCGGGCTTCCAAGTCCACATTGGTACAAACCCTGTGTACACACCCGGGGACTTCGCAGATGTACTTGTAGCTATGAACCCTGCTGCCCTTAAGGTAAACCTCGGGCACATTCGCAAAGACTCCCTTATCATCATCGATACCGATTCGTTTGGTGAAAAGGATCTAGAGAAGGCAGAGTATAAGACGATGGATCCAATCAAGGAGCTTGGTCTGAATCCCGATCGTGTGGTAGCGGCTTCTATTTCATCTATGGTGAAAGATTCGCTTAAAGAACTTCAACTGGACAATAAGAGCGCACTTCGTTGCAAAAATATGTTCGCGTTGGGTCTTGTTTGCTGGCTCTTTGATCGTACTTTGGAACATGCAGTAGACTTCATCAACAAGAAGTTTGGTAAGAAGGAATTGATCCGTCAGGCCAACATCAAGGCTCTTAATGACGGATACAACTATGGGGCTAACACCCATGCATCGGCAGGTACTCCCTTCCACGTAGAGGGTCAGAAGCAAGAACCGGGTCTCTATATGGATATGAGTGGTAATAAAGCTACCGCTTATGGTCTTATGGCAGCTGCTGAGCGTTCGGGCCTTCAGCTCTTCCTTGGCAGTTATCCTATTACTCCTGCTACGGATATTCTTCATGAACTCTCCAAGCATAAGGCTCTTGGTGTTGTAACGGTACAAGCAGAAGACGAAATTGCGGGTATCTGTACCTCCATCGGAGCCTCTTTTGGTGGTAGCCTTGCTGTTACGACAACGTCAGGTCCTGGACTCGCCCTCAAGAGCGAAGCCCTCGGTTTGGCGATGATGGCAGAGCTTCCTCTCGTCGTTGTAGATGTACAACGTGGAGGTCCTTCTACGGGTATGCCTACCAAGAGTGAGCAAACCGATCTTTTGCAGGCTCTCTATGGCCGCAATGGGGAGTCTCCTCTCGTTGTTGTATCGGCTACCTCTTCGGGCGATTGCTTCGATCAAGCCTACTGGGCCTCTAAGATCGCTTTGGAGCATATGACTCCCGTTGTATTGCTCACCGATGCCTATGTGGCTAATGGTTCGCAAGCATGGCGCATCCCCGAATACGAAAAATTCCCCGAAATCAAGCCCAATTACGTGGCTAATTATAAGGGTGATGAGCCTTGGAAGCCCTATCGTCGTGATCTTGAAACAATGGTACGCTATTGGGCTATCCCCGGGCAAGAGGGCTATCAACACCGTTTGGGTGGTCTTGAAAAGGATAGCAAGACGGGTGCAATTAGCACCAACCCCGAAAATCACCAATTGATGGTTAACAACCGTCAGGCGAAGATCGACAATATCGCTAAGGTTATTCCTCCTCTCAAGGTTGAGGGAGACGTGGATAATGCCGACCTCCTTATCGTAGGTTGGGGTGGAACCTATGGTCATCTCCACGAAGCTATGGAGAAGATGCGCAAGGAGGGTAAGAAGGTGGCTCACGCTCACTTTACCTTTATCAGTCCTCTACCTGCCAATACCCGAGACGTACTTTTGAAGTACAAAAAGGCTGTCGTAGCCGAGCAAAATAGCGGACAGCTCGCTATGTATCTCAAGGGGCAGATTGCAGAGTTTACTCCGATGCAGTTTAATCGTATCAAGGGACAGCCTTTCAATGTAGGTCGTCTTGTAGAAGAATTTACTAAAATGATGGAGGCATAATACAGATGGCACAAGAAGGAAACACTCCAGTTATGTATACTGCACAAGATTTTAAGAGCGATCAGTACGTACGCTGGTGCCCCGGTTGTGGTGACCATGGTGTAGTCCTAGCTCTCCAAAAAGCTATGGCAGAACTTGGGATCGCTCCACACGAAACGGCAGTGATCTCGGGTATCGGATGCTCTTCACGTCTTCCCTACTACATGAATACCTACGGGTTTCATACCATCCATGGTCGTGGTGCAGCTATTGCCACAGGGCTTAAAACGGCTCGTCCTGACCTCAGTGTATGGCTTGCATCCGGCGATGGCGATAGCTTGGCTATCGGAGGTAATCACTTCATCCATGCTTTGCGTCGTAATATCGATCTCAATGTTGTACTGTTCAACAACCGTATCTATGGTTTGACGAAGGGACAATACTCCCCAACGTCTCCTCGTGGGTTTGTGTCCAAGAGTTCTCCTTATGGTACGGTAGAGGATCCTTTTATACCGGCTGAGCTGGTGATGGGAGCTCGTGGTCGCTTCTTTGCTCGTAGCTTGGATGTGGATCAAAAAACGCTCGTAGACTGCCTTACGGCATCGGCTCGCCACAAGGGCGCTGCAGTAACCGAGGTGCTTGTAAACTGTGTGATCTTCAATGACGGAGCACACAAGTACCTCTCTTCTAAGGAAGTGCGTGCAGAGAAGACGATTGTCCTCGAGCATGGCAAGAAAATGATCTTCGGTCAGAACCTTGACAAGGGGCTCGTACTCGATGGTTTGAAGCTCAAGATGGTAACGATCGGTGACAGTGGTTATTCGATCAATGATGTCTTGACTCACGATGCTCACGAGCAAGATCCTACCCTTCATACGATGCTCGCTATGATGGATGGTGAAGAGCTTCCCATGGCTATGGGGGTTATCCGTGATGTGGATGCGCCTACCTATGATGATGCCGTACATGCACAGATCGCAGAAGTACAAGCTAAGAATCCTACACGTAAGCTTCGAGAGCTCTTCCTTCAACAAGATGTTTGGGAGGTGAAGTAATCTCGGATATTTACTACGGAAATACGGATAGAACCCCTCCTGTTTTCTCTTTGATCGTGGAGAATCTAGGAGGGGTTTTTCATGAGCTCTCCGGGGCTTTGCGATTATTATTCTCGATTTATTTGTTCAGGATAAAAATGATAGCTACCTTTGAGAGGCAATAACAAAGAAAGTGGCATGACCTCCGGATTGATGTTGTCTCCCTATTACATAGGAGAGGGGCATGGGGAGGTGTCGTCCACAAGCAAGACTACGTTAATCTAATCTTATAAATAAACTAATCGCAATGAACAAAGAACAGTTGCAACAGATGAGCCAAGCTCCCGGTTTTGTAGGAGCGTTGGATCAGAGCGGAGGCTCTACACCTAAGGCTCTCAAGGCTTATGGTATCGAACAAGATGCGTACAAGAATGATGAAGAGATGTTTGAACTTATTCATCAGATGCGTACTCGTATGATCACCTCTCCTGCCTTTGCTACCAATAAGGTGATCGCAGTAATTCTTTTTGAGCGTACCATGAGAGGTACGATTGAGGGAATGCCTACGGCTGATTTCTTGTGGGAAAAGCGTCGTATCGTTCCTTTCCTCAAGGTGGACAAGGGGCTCAAAGAAGAAGCTGATGGGGTACAGTTGATGAAGGACTTCCCCGAGTTGGGGCAACTCTGTGATGATGCTGTTCGTTATAACGTATTCGGTACCAAGATGCGTAGTCTTATCAAACAGGCTAACGAAGCCGGTATTCGTGCTATCGTAGAGCAACAATTTGCTTGGGGACGTGAGATTTTGAAGCATGGATTGATGCCCATCCTAGAACCCGAAGTGGATATTCACTGCCCCGATAAGGCTAAGGCAGAGGAGATCCTAAAGCGTGAATTGCTTGCTCAACTTGATAAGCAAACTGAGCCTGTGATGCTTAAGATTACGATTCCTTCGGTAGACAACTACTACAAGGAGATCGTAGAGCATCCTATGATGCTTCGTGTGGTTGCCCTCTCCGGAGGTTACACACGCTCAGAAGCTGATGTATTGTTGAGCCGTAACCACGGCATTATTGCTTCGTTCTCTCGTGCTTTGGCAGAAGGCCTTTCTGCACAACAAAGCGATGCTGAGTTCAATGCTACTCTTGATGCTTCAGTAGAGGAGATCTATCAAGCATCTATCAAATAAGATATTCTTACGAGATTAGGCTTAACCTTATAAAGTCGTCGCTACTTGAGTCTTTGGTAGCGACGACTTTTTTGTATCATGTATGTCTCTGTTTTAAGCACAGGCGGCTCAGATTCTTCGTTCAGAATGGTTGCTTTTTTTACTTGAGTATTACGAAGATGGTCTTTCGTAATTCAGCATGATGTCGATTCGTTTTTTTTGTATCTTTGCAGTGTCGCCTTGTAATAAGATTTGTATGGTTCTTAATTAGATCTGGGTCTGCATGTGTGGATGCTTTTTGAGAGTAAAAATAAAAAAAATAAATGGTTATGAAGTATAGTTCGCGAATAGTATTATTTGCTTTCATGCTATTGTGGGCAACGATGGCTCATGCACAAGGTACAAAGGCTAAGGTGTATCTGACCTCGGGAGATGTGTGCCGTGGTTTTATTGATGGCTATCCTTTGCAGGAGACTGAGGAGATCTCTGTCTTGGACTTTCAAACGGGGAAGACGCACCTCTTTGAGAGTAAAGATATCACTCGTCTCGTAATTGAACCTGAGAAGATGGACGGAGACTCTGTCGTCTTTTCGTCCATTAATGTTTATATCAATAAGGATTTGACTGTACGTCGCTTTGTCAAGGCGATGGTGGTGACCCCTCATATTGCTGTATTTGTCGGGATCTTTGCCAAAGGCTTGACGAAAAGGGGGAATACCGTTTACTATACAAAGAATAGCGGAGTCTATCCGCAAGAGTACTATTATGTGATTCGCCCGGGAGAGTCTTCTGCTTCTGTGTGGTTTGTCGCTGATTTTGAAGTCTCTAATGATGTTTCAAAATCTGAGAAGAAGCGTTTTATCAAACAGTCCATGGCCTATTTCCATGACGCTCCGGATCTCTGTTCCCGACTAGAAATGGGCGAATTTGGTCCGGGAGAATGGGAAAAGATAATCTTCTTTTATGAACGAGAGCTTTATCCCTCTTTGGATGAGGAGGCTACGCGGATACCTACAACCTGATTTTAGTTACCCCTATAATCATAGTGAATGAATATGAAAAAAATGCTTTTGCTCTCGATCTTGGGAGCCCTTATGTCGGTATTCCCTCTTACCGCACAGGTCGCTTTTGAAAATTTTGAGGATGGTGATAATGAGTACATCTTTACTCGTAGAACGGGCATCGTATCGCTTGCAGTCGGTGTCCCTGGTTCGCTGTTTGCTTTGCCTTCTCGTACCCCCAAGGCTTACATAGTTGCGAGTAAGATGCCCTCTATAGTGTTGGAGTTTGATCGAGGGCTATGGGATCTTCACAAAGGGTGGGTTGTTTCCTATACAGGTGCTCTGGAGTATGTACGCAATGTGACCTCCCTCAACGAGGGTGTTGATCTTAATGCCGAGCAGTTCAAGTACGAATACCACCTCAAAGATGCCGATAAAAAAACGATTCACGAATTTGATGCCTATGTGGGGCTTGGCTTGCACAAGAGTTTCAGTACTAAATTTGAAGTTTATGTGAAGGGTGGTGCGGTGCTTCGTTTCTTATCACAAGAGAATGATGAGTTGCTACAAGATGATGATAAGAAAATGATCAGATTCCAAGGACGTGTAGGAGGACGCTATGCTTTTTCTAAAAAACTCTCGGTCTTTGCTGAGACGGGATATATGAGAGATTATGCTCGCCTAGGTATTGCATTCCAGTTTTAAGGGGATCTCTGTTTGCAAAGGAAGGGATGGTGTGCGCTTTGAGACGTTCACTTCCCTCCCTTTGTTGTCACAAAGTTCGTGTGTTTTTTGCTTGAGGTATTGTAGTTCTCAAGAAAAGTATTACCTTTGCACCGTTGTTCGTGTGAGCAACTTCAAAATCAAAAGAGCGGTACTGGCGAGTATCGGTACTTCTTTTTAGGAGACACTGTCCATAAGACATTAAAGAGGGTTCATAGCTCAGCTGGTTTAGAGCATCTGTCTTACAAACAGAGGGTCATAGGTTCGAATCCTATTGGGCCCACGCAAAGATTAGAGTGAAGAAGTGCTTCTTCTCAAAAGGAGATTCTCTTTTTTTGGAAAGAGGGTTTACTAGGTCGAGAGGCAATGAGATTGGCTTCTATCTTTTCCCCTTTTTTGAGTAAAAGGTGTGAGAAGTTCGGAGCTTTTTTTGTAGCTGATTGGTGGGACTGAAGAGAGAATTAGAACTTCTGAATTTGTTTTTGGTCTTCTATCGCTATCGTACAGGAGCGAGGCGGGAGGGTTGATACTCCGTTTTGCCCTTATCGTGTGATGGGAAATTAGGGACAGCCCGATAATTTTGAGCAACTAATTTTGAGTAACACAAGAAAAAAGAACAAACTAGAATGAAGACATTCGAACTACGTGCCGAACTTCGTACCGATCTCGGCAAAAAGGCTACTAAGAGCCTTCGCAAGCAAAACATTATCCCTGCCGTAATCTATGGTGGTGCAGAAACTCGTCACCTTACTGTGACTAAGGATGATGTACGTAATCTCATTTATACCCCTGAGATCTTTGATATTGACCTCTCTGTAAACGGTCAGGTATGCAAGGCCGTCCTCAAGGACTTGCAATTCCATCCCGTAACGGACGAAGTGCTCCACATCGATTTTCTCGAAGTAAATAAGGAAAAACCCATCGAAATGGAAGTCCCCGTTGTATTGGAAGGTCATGCTGCCGGGGTACGTGCAGGGGGTAAGTTGGTGCTTGAGATGCGTAAACTGCGTGTAAAAGCCGTTTACGATCAAATCCCTGAAAAGCTCCATATCAACGTGGAAAACCTCGAATTGGGTAAGTCCATGCAGGTGGGGACCCTCAGCTTCGAAGGGCTCGAAATAATGAATGCCAAGAATGCAGTTGTATGTGCGGTACGTCTTACCCGTGCTGCTCGTGGTGCTGCCGCTAAGAAATAAGAGTATCGTATATCGATGATCTAATCGGGGGCTTCTCTTTTTGAGAGAGTCCACGAAAAAGAGAACTTCCATCTCCGTCTTCTTGAGGACTCTCATTCGTAAGGTGAGACTCTTTAAAGAGGAGGGGATGGCTTTTTTATAGGGGAGGATATCTTCTTTTTTAGTTAGGAATCGTTACCTTTGGTGATAAAATTATGAGATACCTTATAGTAGGATTGGGAAATATCGGAGAGGAGTATTGGGGCACTCGGCACAACGTGGGTTTTCGTATGGTCAATGCGTTGGCAGAAGAGCTGGGCGTCACCTTTGAGGAGCAACGCTATGGGGCGTTGGCTCATGGTCGTATCAAGAATGCCGAACTAACCTTACTCAAGCCATCCACTTACATGAATCTCAGTGGAGAGGCCGTGCGTTATTGGTTACAAAAGGAGAACATCCCGATGGAAAATCTTCTCGTCTTGGTCGATGACTTAGCCCTTGACTTTGGAACTCTTCGGCTGAAATCTAAAGGAAGTGATGCCGGGCACAATGGCTTGAAAAATATCGCCCATTTATTGGGTACAGAGGCTTATGCTCGCTTGCGCTTTGGCTTGGGTAGTCATTTCTCCAGAGGAAGACAGATCGAGTTTGTACTTGGTCGTTTTACCGAAGAGGAGGAGCAATATATGCCACTTCTTGCTAAAGAGTCTGTGGCTATTATTCGAGACTTTTGTCTCTCAGGCATAGACAGGGCCATGAATTGGCACAACAAAAAGACATTGTTGCCCCCTCCGACTCCAAAAGAAATGCCCTTGGATGCTACTCCTGCAATACCGAATTATTAGATCGAAAGGGCTCCATTATGGCAGCAGAGGTACGAATAGACAGCTTCCTTTGGGCGGTACGGATCTTCAAAAGCCGCTCTTTGGCGAGTGATGCATGCAAGAAAGGACGAATTACGATTAACGGAAACGTAGTAAAACCGGCTCGCATCGTTGTTGTCGGTGATATCATCGGTGTGCGTAAAGCCCCCGTGACTTATAGTTTTCGGGTACTGCAGACGGCACGTAATCGGATGGGAGCTAAGTTGGTGCCTGACTATATCCTCAATGTAACTTCTCAGGAGGAATTGGAGGTATTGGAAATGCAAAAGCTCTCTGGATTTATCGATCGAGCCAAAGGAGAGGGGCGCCCTACTAAAAAGGATCGACGTTCTTTGGACGAATGGCATGGGATGAACGATAGCTTCTTTACTGATGATGAAGACTTTTTCGCCGATGATTTTGACTTAGAGGAGATCTCTTAGATCAAAGTAGAGCATTGAAGGAGAGCGTATGTGGAGCGAGGTTACAAGTATTATCTTTTCGGCTGTCTATCTTGTTGTTGCACTCGGTATTGCCCTCGTTGTAATCAGCGAAAACCGAAATCCTATCAAAGCCATTTCATGGGTTATGGTGGTACTCCTTATCCCCGCAGTGGGCATCATTTTATACTACTTCTTCGGACAAGATCTAAGGCACGCCAATACCATACATCGCAAAGTTTACCGTCGCCTCTCCAGTATTCCGTATAGTTTTGAGGATTATGCGGTGGTGAGTAATCCCGTTGTCAGAGATCCGTTATACCGTCCCGTGGAGAAACTCTGTGAACGTCTCGGTGATAGTCCGGTATTGGCTGCTTCGGAGATGAGGATTTTCACGACAGGGTATGAGAAGTTCGAGGCACTTTTTGCGGATATTCGGGATGCAAAGCAACATATTCATCTGGAGTATTACGCGTTGGAGAGTGGTCGTCTCGGCAATACTCTTGCAGATCTTTTGATCCAAAAGGTGCAAGAGGGTGTAATCGTTCGTGTTTTGTACGATGATGTGGGCTCCTGGTCTGCTCGCAATGCCTTCTGGAAACGCCTGCGAAGGGCAGGAGTGCAGGTATATCCTTTCATGAAGGTTGTACTGCCTTACCTTTCCTCACGCATCAACTATCGGAATCACCGCAAAATAGCGATCATTGACGGCGAAATTGGTTACATGGGGGGGATGAACATTGCCGATAGGTACTATTATGGCAACGAGATGGGGGCTTGGCGTGACACCCATTTCCGTCTGATGGGAGGGGCTGTGGCAGAGTTGCAAACGGTCTTCCTTATAGACTGGTTCTTGATTACAAGACGGGTTGTGCACCTGAGGGATTACTTCCCCAAACGCCCCTTGTCAGCCACCTTAAATCCCATTCCGATTCAGTTCTTTGCAGGTTCTCCTTTGGGGACATTTAGGAGTATTGAGCAGGCTATAAACTATTTGATTTTGCGAGCTTCCCATCGTATTTGTATCGAAACCCCCTATTTCTTGCCGACGCAAACTCTAAATGAAGCACTTGTTATGGCGGCATTGGGAGGGGTGGAAGTTAATCTTTTGATTCCTCGTCGAGGGGATATGACAGCTTCGCACTTGGCAACGCTTTCCTATTTGGACGAACTACTTGAAGCGGGAGTACATATCTTTTTCTACAAAGTGGGCTTCCTACACTCCAAGTTCTTGACCATAGATGGCAAAGTTGCCCTGGTCGGCTCTTCCAATATGGACTTTCGGAGCTTTGAGCATAACTTTGAATGTGCTTGTGTGATTTATGAGGAGGCGATGACGCAACAGTTGGAAGAGATCTTCGCGCAGGATCTTACGAATAGTGAACCTTTGGATCGCGATCGTTGGGCGAAGCGGAAGCGTTGGAGGCGTCTTTGCGAGTCCGTGATGCGGCTTTTCTCCCCTCTTTTATAGTCCATTCCTAATAATGAGGAGCTTTGATCTATTCTCTTCCCCTCTAGGTGATCGAGAGAATCCTGATAAAAATAAGATAGAATTTTCTCTGGAAAGTACTTCTATTCACTGGGTAGTTGTATATTTGCAGAGCGAAAGACTCCTATCTTTGGTTTTATGAAAGCCAAAGGAGAGGAGGGATAGGTAATAAAGAAAAATAAAACTACTATACAGGATGAAGATTGTAAGGATAGTACTGATTACCCTAGCGGTAATAGTTATGGGATACCTTTGTGTAATGAGTATCGTAACACCCGAGAACTTCAAAAAGGTACAGGCTCAAAAGGAAGCCGTTATCGAGAAGCGATTGAAAGATATTGCTACCTACGAAATCGCCTATCGCGAAGCAAATGGGAAGTTTGCAACGGCTGATGAGCTCGTTGAGTTTCTTACAAATGGAAAGATCTTCTATGTCAAGGCTGAGGGCGATTACACCGATGCGATGAGAGAGCAGGGTCTGACCGAAAAACAAGCTGCTGCTCAGGGGCTCATCAAGCGTGATACCACTTATATGAGCGCTCGCGACTCTTTGCTCAAAAATGGGGAGGACCCTCGTGAGTTGATCATGGTGCCCGGATGTCCCGGACAGCGTATCGAAATTGAAACTGCTATGGTTCAACAAGAGGTTGGTAACGATACGATCAATGTATCAGTATTTCAAGCTCAAGTGCCTATGACGGTTTATTTGGCTGGTATGGACAAGCACATCCTCGAAAACAAGATCTCAGATGCTAAGGCTCGCAACAATGGAGCTGGCTATCCTGGACTGAGAATCGGATCTCTCGAGGAGGTTAAGACAACTGGCAACTGGGAGTAATCTTTTTCTTCCAAGCGACATTTCATTTGTTTCCGCCTCTCATCATTCAATGATGAAGGGGGAGCATGGCGAGGGGGATGGCGTAGACGGATTGAGCAATGGAGCAGACTCCAATAGATAAATTACCTCTATTAGATGAGACCTCTTCCGAGTTGTATGACCTAGTGCTTCGTCTCCACCCCGATGGCATAACCTATACTCTATCACGTACCCGAGATCAAGAGATCGTGGGTTGTGATAGAGTTTTTTTTGTTCCTACGAACGAGGGTGTTGGTTATACGACGCGTCTCAGTGATCTTATTTACGCATACAGCTTCTTGCCATTGCCCTACCATTCGGTGCGTATTGCGTATGATGCATCGGCTTTTGTATTGGTACCTCCGGGAATGCCCATCAGGGAGTCGGAGGAGGAGTGGCTCTCCATGGCACTACCTATCGCCGTATCGCCCCAAGATATAGGCTATACCAAAACCTATTCGATTGCATCGGAGTGCCCTACGTTGCTGGCGGCTTGGGAGCGTGATGCTTTTGCTTTTTTACGGCGTACCTATCCGTATGCTGAGATCGTGCCCTACGTGGTTCCTACTCTGCAGGAGGGACTTTCTCGAAGTCGAGTAATCGAGGAGCGTGTTGTTGCACTTTTAGTTTCTCCTCTTGCTCTTAATATCCTTGTTTTGGATCGTGGACAAATCCGCTTTGCCAACCGCTTTGCACTGATTGGAGGGTCGGACCCTGAAGCCGTAACCCATGAGATCCTCTATTATCTGGGCTCTGTTTGGCAGCAGATGGGAGAGGAGGCATTGGCACGCGAGGAGTTGCTCCTCTATCACACAACGAGCCAAGAGATGGCTGATAAGGTTGCAGCTGCCTTGGATAAATTCCTAAAGCCTTTAGGACATACTCTGCACAGTTCGAGTTATTCCCCTTTCTGATCCTATTCTTCCCTCTATTCGTAGGAAAAAATATTCTCTTTTCTTTTTGATCTTCATATTTTAGAAGGGAGAAAATTCAATCACTAGAATCTATTTTTATGCGCATCATCAGTGGAAAGTATGGTCGCCGTCGTTTTGATGTACCTAAGGGATTTAAGTTACGTCCAACGACAGATCTTGCCAAGGAGGCTCTATTCTGTATGATTCAATCTATGGTGGATTGCGAGGGGCTTCGTGTCCTTGATCTCTTTGCTGGTACGGGAAGTATCGGGATTGAGTTTATCTCTCGTGGCGCTGCATGGGTCGATATGGTTGAGAAGCAACCGAAGCAGGTCGCCTTTATTCGTAACGTTCTCAAAGAGCTTGGGGCTGAATCGGTGGGGGCTGTATCGATAGGGAATGTTTTCAAATGGCTCTCTCCAAATACTTTAGAGGATCATGCTCCTTACGATTTGATCTTTGCCGATCCTCCTTATGCTTTGGAGCAGTTGGCTTCGCTACCTCATTTAGTCTTTGAGTCGGGGATCTTGGTTCGTGGAGGGTTTTTTATATTGGAGCATCCTTCGGAGTATAACTTTGAGGATACCCCTTATTTTGTAAAACACAAGCAGTATAGCGCAGTCAATTTTACCCTCTTCCGTTTTTCGGATTAAGCCTTTCTTTCGGGCTTTTCCTAGACCGATAAATCAGATCCGCTTTCCCGTTTATTCTCAATAAGCAGGGAAGCGGACTCTTTTATTTTGAAATGCTATTAACCATACCTGATACTTACTTGATTGAAAATAGAACTTAAAATACATATCTTTAGGTATTTTCTTCTCTTGTCCTTCAGACTACTTTTGTGGCGTATTTATAAATACAATACAATTATGAAGAGACGTTTATTATTTATTCTTTTGATGCTCTCGTGTCTTTTTTCGAGCTATGCAGAGGAGGGTACGGAGCCGCTTCTGTTTTCATTTACAACGGCTCAAGGAGTGGGCAAATTCGTCTATCCTTCATTTACGGTACGGGAGGGATGTCGGTTGTGGGTCGATGCCGGAGACGGGCAGATTACCGATTATACGATAACCACTTTCGCATCACTTAAAACGAAGGGAACGCAGATCAAGTTTTATTGTAATGATCCTCAACTGGTAGAATCCATCAATTTGAGTATGAGTAAAGTGACCGAAGCGGATTTCTCGGGAGCAGTAGGGTGTACTTCATTGCGTTTGGATGTAAACTGGATTAACGCAGAGGCGATGGCGCAGGTGATGAGTACCCTCCCTATGGTAACGGAGGGGCATCTTTTGATCAAGAGCTTTACGAATACGAACGACAAGAACGAAGTCTATCAGTCGCACGTTCGGGAGGCTCGGTCTCGGGGCTGGGAAGTATATGGTTATTCGGGGCACTTTTCCCGTCAGGAGGTTTACGATGGTGAGCCTGATCCTGAGGGAAGTGGAGGTGTTGAACCTCCTGGATCTGCTGTGCTAAGGACGAGTGGTTCTATTGTCATGCTCAAGGTCAAGGGAAATGGAGATCTTGCTTATCAGGTCGAGGGGGCAGCGAAGCAACCGCTCAGCCTAGGGGCCAATACAATCTATGATGTTACGAATAAGCTGATTATTCTCTTCGGTGATTTGACAGAATTGGTCTGTTTCCAGAGTGATCTCACCCAACTGGAGATCAAGGATGCACCCCATTTGGTTTATTTGAATTGTTGTGCCAACAATCTGTCTGCCGATGCCATGCGAACTTTGGTGGCGAGTCTTCCCTCCAACAATGATATAGAGAAGCGATTTATCCCCATTGATTCGAAGAATGAATATGAACACAATGCTATTACGGAGGAAATGGTCGCAACCGCTACTACCAAAAATTGGAAAGTCTTGGATTGGAATGCAGGAGAGCCCACGCCTTTCCATACAGCACTCCCATCAATCGTGATCCGTACGGCTAAGCAAAAGGGCGATATGATTGAGATGCGTTTGGAGGGAAATGATGACCTGTCCTTGGATCTCGGAGATGGCAATAAGGTGAAGGTGAGTAGTCTGGATCCTATGTATGAGCTGAAAGGAAATTATATTCATATTTACGGTGATGTCACTATTGCAGAGGTGGCTAATGTGGGGGCGGAGTTGATCGATTGTTCTCAGGCTCTAAACCTCAAAACCTTGGATTGTTCCAAGAATTTTCTGAACGAAGAGGCCTTTGCTCAATTGGCTTTGACCCTTCCTCATCGTCCTAAAACCTCAGAGGGTCGTCTTATTGTATTACATAAGGGACATCCCGCAGAGCATAATAAGATCAGCGAGACCAACGTAACGGATCTCAAAAGTCGCAATTGGGGTGTTTGGGTGAATGTGGGGAGTGAGCACCCAGACTTCGTGGAGTATGAGGGTGAAGTCATTCCTCCCAAAGAACCCCTTGCTGTGAAGATGACCACAACGCTTGCCAAAGGAGTCTCAATGACGCTCTTTGTAGAGGGCACTACCCCATTATGGGCTGATATGGGCGATGGAAAATTCACGAAATTGAGATCAGGTGGAGGAGGGGTACAGAAGCTCGAAGTCAAGGGGAAACAGATCGCGATTTATGGCGATCTTACCTGGTTCTCTTGCCAGCAGGCTTCGCTAGAGACTTTTGATTTGTTGCATGCACCCCATTTGCAAAGTCTCTATCTCAATCAAAATAGTCTCTCCTCGCTGGATCTATCCCGGGCGGTTGCTCTAGAGTGGCTTAACTGTGCAGACAATCAGATCTCGGGAGCGGGGATGGACGTATTGGTTCGTTCCTTGGCAGATGCTCGTGGGCGAGCCAAGAAACCTCAGTGTTATATTGTTGATGGTACTACCCCGGGGAGCGATAATGAGGCTACGGAGGAGCAGATCCGTGTAGCTACGAAGGAGCGAGGTTGGGAGCTAAGGGACTTTAACGGAGGATCTTCTGAGAAGCCGATTTATACGAGTCTCTCCATGGAGCCCACAGCTTCGTGGTCCTTATTCCCTCTTCCTGCTCGTGAGGTGCTTTGGGTGTGTGGAGGCAAGGCTTTAGCCTCGGCTGTACTCTATTCGTCTGCTGGAGAGCGTGTCTTTGAGGGGCATTTGGATGCAGAAGGGAATCTCCGGTTGCAGGTGGCGATGCTGCCCCGTGGAATCTATGTTCTCTCCATTGGAGGTGAGGCGTTACGGGTGATTTTGGAGTGATCGCTCTAATCCCATTCTTTTAGGCGAAAAGGAGACAGAAGTCCTTATGTAGGGACTATTGTCTCCTTTCCTTTTTTGTGGAAATACTGTTGCCCCTTGGTTTTTTATTCGGAGGGCTGTAGTTTTGGCGCTTTTGGGCAGGAATTTAGAAACTCCTGCCCGGCTATTTGGAAAAGGGATTTTAGATAGAATAGATGATATGTGAATAAAAATTGCACTGTTTCTTCGTGCTTTGCATTAGAAGATAAAGAGTAGAAGGGATGGACTACGCGGAAAAATCCATTACCAAATCATTAGTTCATTCATCGAATGGTAGCGAAGTGGTCGAAGAAGGTAACAGTTAGAAGAGTATTCGTTTTTTGAAGGAATGAAATAATACCTTGATCACATGCTTTGCACCGTTGAAAAGTATATATTGCTCTATCAGCAAGAAACTCTTACAGCGAAATGGCAAAACGAATAGGTTTCCCTGAAGCCGTGCGCGCTGTTGCCGGTGTCAACGGAGCCAATACAATGGACGTCTTCGCTCCTTGCCATCGTGTTATCCATACAATGGGAACAGTTATTTCTTTGTGAGTATCTCTTTGTAGCGCGAAGGATTTTGTAAAAGATCTTGAGCCACTTTCACCTGCTTATCATTCGGCATAATGAATCCGAAATAGCCCCTTCGATGGTATCTTCGGAGCATGATCTGTGCTTCGAGATACTCCTTAATATCTCTTTTGAAGCGGATCCCATCCCGTTTTATATCGGGTTGCAATACCTTTTTGAGAGCTTCCAATTCGGGAGCCGCATCTTGAGGTACCTGTTCGTATCCGATGATCTCTTTCAGCTGATTAAGGTATTGAATGCTACGAGGAGTGTAGGTGAATTTGTGATCAGAAAGGTAGGTAATAAACTCTTGATACTCCCCGTCGGACATATGGAAAGCATTGGGGAGATCAAGGGTGGGGTGTGCCATATCGTAGCGCGTAATGTAGTCGAATACAAGCGTATCCAAACTCATGTACATAAGCATACTTGCCATGGTGTCGGCAACGCTTTTAATGTCAGGCATAATGCCCCCGGCATCGTATACGGTACGTCCACCTCGAGTGGTAAAAGCAGTTCCAAGACTATCTTTGGAGGCAATCTCACTCCGAGATCCTAGGTGATTGTAGGCAATCTTTTGAATGCATCGTCCACTCGGAATATAGTAGCGAGCAGTAGTAAGTTTGAGGAGACCATTCCCCGGCGTCTGTATCGTACTTTGGACGAGCCCCTTGCCGTAGCTTTTCTCTCCGATGATCACGGCTCTGTCGAGGTCTTGTAGGGCTCCTGCCACTATTTCTGACGCTGAGGCACTTTCGTTATCAATCAGTATCGCGAGAGGGAGGTCCGTCGCAAGAGGAGTCCCTTGCGTTTTGTAGGTATCATTGCTGGAGGTATCACGCCCTTTTATACTCAGGATTTCAGTTCCGCCCTCTACAAAAAATCCGATGATCTCCAATGCCGATTGCAATACACCTCCCGTATTGCCTCGGAGGTCGATGATTAACCCCTTCAGAGGACTGCTTGCCGTAAGAGTCTCGTAGGCCTTGCGTAGATCTTTCCCCGAGTCTTGGGTAAATTGCGAAAGGCGGATCAGCCCAATATCTCCTGAGATCCGCCCCTCGTAAGCCACCGAATTTAAGGAGATCTTTTGGCGCAAGAAGCGGAATTCCCTAGGAGAGGGTTCGCTGAAGCGTTGTACAACGAGATGTATTTCGGTCCCCTCTTTGCCTCTTAGTGCATTGCTCACATCAGCACTAGAGGAATGGCTGTAATCTTTACCATCGATTCTCAGGATGCGATCTCCGGGCTTTACCCCTGCTCTTTGGGCGGGTTGTCCCTCAAAGGGTTCGTTGATTACAACGGTACTGTCGGGGCGTTGGCTGATGAGTGCTCCGATTCCGGCATAGGTTCCCGAGGTCGCTTCTCGGAATGTTTGTGCCTCCTTGGGAGGCATATACTCTGTGTAGGGGTCTAGTCGGGAGAGCATGGCATTCATCCCGAGGGCATGTACGGTGGCTAGATCTATTGTGTCGACAAAGTAGCGTTGTACACTGGAGAGTATCGTCCCTGTCGTTTGTAGGGCATCGAAATAGATCTGTTTTTCATTTTTGCTTTGAGCCTCTGCCCGAAGGGTGAGGGAGAGTATGAAGAGTAGCGAGCTTACGAGGGTGAGTAGTCGTTTCATAGGATATTTGCAGAGCTGAGTGGTTATTTTCGAGTGGTGTTAGAGGGGATGTTAGAGATTTTTTTCGAGAGCTTGACGGAGCTCATCTGTGCTGACATCTTGGTGTATTTCTCCGTGGAAGGCATAGGATATCTTACCTCGCTCTTCACTAACGATTACGACCATGGCATCCGTCTCTTGTGAGAGTCCGAGAGCCGAGCGGTGACGAAGCCCAAGATCTTTGTTCAGCTCATCTGAGCCCGATACAGGCAATATACACCCTGCTGCACGGATCTGTCCATCGGCAATGATCATAGCACCATCGTGCAAAGGGCTGTTTTTGAAGAAGATATTTTCAATTAGTCGGGAGTTTATCTCCGCACGGAATATCTCACCCGTGTGTATGTAATTGGAGAGGTCCATGGCGTGCTGTATCGCAATGAGTGCACCTGTTTTTTTCTTGGCGAGGTTCATGCAGGCCAACACCACGGGGGCAACGTATTTTTTTTCTTCCGATTCCGCTCCACGAGCCTCCTTTGTAAACCAACGTTTCACGGCTCTCCAACGTTTGGTCGAGCCTATCCCAACGAGAAATTTGCGGATCTCATCTTGAAATATGATGATAAGGGTAAGTGCACCTACGCTTACGATTTTATCGAGAATCGCACCCATGAGACGCATTTTGAGGATTTGAGAGACTAACACCCAGATGATCACGAAGGTGAAGAGTCCGATGAAAAGAGCCTTTGATCCCGAGCTTTTGAGAATGCGGTAGGTGTAGAATAAGAAGATGGCTACCAGCAGAATATCTATCGCATCTTTGAATGAGAAGGTGAGCCAAAGTAGGGGCATATCTAGAGAGTGGGGAAATGTTTAGTCGTGTTCGTTGTCCAAATACTATGTTGTGGGGGCTTTTATACTCCCTCAAGGTAGGGACGCATCACCTCCATGAGTTTAATGGTTTCCATTGCGGCACGCACGTCATGTACCCTTAGGATGTCCGCACCCCCTCTGAGGAGGGCTAAAGTATGAAGTACCGTTGTGCCATTAAGAGCTTCACCGGCGGAGCTTTCGAGGAGTTGCCACACCATCCGTTTGCGTGATACGCCTATGAGGATGGGAAGTTTCAGGGGTGCAAGAGCCGAGGCATAGTGAGCGAGGAGGCGGTAGTTGTCCTCAGCTTTCTTTGAAAATCCAAAGCCGGGATCGAGGATAATATCCTTGACTCCCATCTCTCGGAGCGTCTGTACTTTTTTGATGAAATAGTCGAGTACGGCTGTCTCCACATTGGGGGTATAGGTGCGCTCTACGTGCATCCCCCCGACTTGACCCTCAAGGTGCATCAAAATATAGGGGACGCCCAAGCGGGCTACTGTTGCGTACATGAGAGGATCTTCAGTTCCTCCTGCAATGTCATTAATGATCTGTGCCCCATACTCTTCCACGGCCATAGTAGCGACGTCGGCTCTGAAGGTATCTACCGATAAGGGGAGGTGGTTGTATTCTCTTTGCCATAGAGCCAAAGCGGGGCGCAACCGCTCCATCTCTTCTCTACTATCGGGCATGACACTCCCTGGGCGTGTGGAGCACCCTCCGAGGTCTATCATGGTACCGCCCTCGGCTATAATCTCTTGATAGCGAGCATGGAGAGCCTTCTCTCCTTCGGTGCGACTACCTGCATAGAACGAGTCCGGGGTCACATTGACAATGCCCATTACTTGAGGCTTTGCCAGGGAAAAAATCTTTCCTCCTAGGTTGAGGGTACTTTGTCTCATTGTATCCGTCTCATTGCTTTCTATCCTCAAAGGTAACACTTTTCAATTTTCGGACTGAAGTTTTAGCTCTGCACACTGAAAAGGCTTGAATTGCCCTCGAAAGACAGTATTCCGTAAAAAACAGAAATGAAGTGCCTACTATTGAGTAGAGGAGTACCTAGGAGATGCTCAGCATTAGTGGGGATTGTGTTAAAAGCAAGATGGTAGTACCTTTGCTACACAGAGTCCGAGACGGACTCTTCTCGTTGGAGGATGAGGATTGAGTAGTAGGGGCCTGATCATGTTCGTTCGTACGGTTGTATCCGTGGGAGCACTTCTATCGAGATTTATTGAAAATAGAAACAGAATAAAAACGCAATACAAGACAATCTATGAACAGGTACATTTTTCTTATTCTATTCAGTTGCTTGGGATTGTTTGCTTCGGCAGAGACCCCAACTCCACCTCCTAGTGATGCCAATGTGGTTGGTCACGTTGTAGATGCACTTACGGGGGAACACATTCCCGGAATTACCATATTCGTGAAAGGAACGAATGTGGGAACCTCTACCGATGCCTCGGGACATTACTTTTTGCGCCATTTGAATCCCGGGGAGGTAACCCTCGTTATGCGAGGTATTGGCTATTTGACCCAAGAAAAAAAAGTGGTCGTGGTGCAAAACAAGATGCTCGAAGTAAATTTTGAAGCTCAAGAGGATGCTTTATCAATTGATGAGGTCGTTGTCTCTGCCAACCGCCAAACAACCCTGCGTCGCCTTGCTCCCACGGTTGTTACGATCGTTGATGAGAAAGTATTCAGCAAGGTCAATGCGCACAACCTCCTGCAGGGACTGGTATTCCAACCGGGGGTACGGGTCGAAAACAATTGCCAAAACTGTGGATTCAATCAAGTTCGGATCAATGGTTTGGATGGGCGCTATTCCCAAATTTTGATTGATAGCAGACCTATATTCAGTGCCCTTGCAGGGGTGTATGGTATTGAGCAGATCCCGACGAATATGGTTGATAGAGTGGAAGTCATTCGAGGTGGAGGCTCCGCCCTCTTTGGCTCTTCGGCTATTGGTGGTGTAGTGAATATCATTACTAAAGAACCAAATGGCAATAGCTTTTCGATCCACGAATCCCTTGCCTTTACGGGACTGACAGCTCCCGATAATAACTTGAGTATGAATGCTTCTCTCGTGACTCCCGACAACAAGATGGGTGCCATGCTCTATGGGCAGGCTCGTTATCGGACGCCTTGGGATGCCAATGGAGATGGGTTTAGCGAATTGGGTAAACTCAATGCCCGCACCTTTGGAAGTCATTTTTACCTCAAACTCTCCGATTATAGCAAACTCTCGGCAGATGTACATACCATTCAAGAGTATCGTCGTGGAGGGGACCATTTTGATTTGCCCGATCACGTTGCCGCCGTATCCGAGCATTTGGATCACAGTATTTATAGTGGTAATGTGAAGTACGACCTCTACTCTAAAAACCTTAAGCATCACTTCCAAGCTTTTGCTTCGGCACAGTCTGTTGACCGTTCAAGTTATTATGGAGGTCTTGTCGACAGAGGAGATGATCTTGGTCGGGAGATCGGTAAAATAGGTAGTCCCGTACCCAAAGATCTGTACGGAGACAATTACGGAGTTACTAAGGGACGTACTTACATGGGCGGAGTACAATATGGTTATCAGATGGATCATTTTCTCTTTATGCCCGCTGAGATCCTTGTCGGAGCGGAATATGTATATGATTTTTTGGATGACAAGATGCCGATCCGCTCCTGGCAAGCCCTCCAAGATGATAGCGGTAATCCGATTTTGCACCAAGGGAAATACATATCGGCTTTCCCGGGGATCAATCAGAGGATACACAACGCTAGTCAATTTGCCCAAGTTGAGTGGAAAAATGAGCATCTTTCTCTCCTCTTTGGAACTCGTCTAGATGAGCATTCGATCATGAAAACGCCAATTTTCAGCCCTCGTGTGACGCTCCGCTACAATCCGTCGAAGAATGTAAATCTAAGAGCCTCCTACGCTAAGGGATTCCGTGCACCTCAGGTTTTTGACGAGGATTTGCATGTAAGTATTGTAGGTGGTGAGGCCAAACGTGTGATCAATGGTGAAAACCTCAAGCCCGAGTCAAGTCATGCATTTAACCTAAGTGCCGATTTGTATCATCGCCACGGGGGTCTCAATGCCAATCTACTCGTGGAGGGATTCTATAATCGAATCACGGATGTATTTGTTAATAAGGAGCAACCCTCCCAAAATGATGGGGTAATGCGTCTCTTACGTACCAATAGTCAAGGTGCTCAAGTCTATGGATGCAATATTGAGGGACGCCTAGGGTGGCGTCAGGTGCAGTTGCAAGCCGGATTTACTTATACACGCAATCTCTACGACCATGCAGTAGAGTATGGAGAATATACCGAGATGGATAGCCGAGGAATGCCCCTTATTGATGCAGACAAAAAGGTGCAAAATAAAAAATTGACCGATCGACGCATGATGCGTACCCCGAGTGTGTACGGTTACTTTACGCTCAGTTATGAACCGATACATGCCCTTCAACTTTCGCTTACGAGTAATATCACGGGATCGATGCTTGCCCCTCATACTATCGAATACGGGGCCGGATGCGCCCAAAGTGACCGTGAGGCGCAACATGATGCCGATCTTTTTACGCCGCACTTTGTTGCCAATGGTGTCGCTCCCGAAGACCGAGTGGTACGTATCGACGAGCTAACCACGACTCCTACTTTCGTGGAGCTTGGGGCTAAAGTGTCGTATCATTTTGACCTCTTCCGCTACGGAGAACTAGAACTTTATAGCGGTATTCACAACCTTCTAGACGCTCGTCAGAAGGATTATGATACGGGTGCCGGCCGAGATAGTGCCTACATCTATGGTCCTACGATGCCTCGAACGCTCTATTTCGGTTGTCGCCTTTCATTCTGAAACTAACCCAAGTAAAACGCACGACTCCCTCTCTTTCGGTTGCCCTTCGCAAAGGGTGCTGAAGAGGGGGACTCTTATTGTTTTTGAGTAGGAAACGTCGGATTCTAAGGGGTAATGTGTATCTTTGTGGAGTATGAAGACTCCTAGTCCCGCAAAAATCAGGCAATCGAGCCTGCGCACTCGCGAGTTGCTTATTGATGCAGCTCGCCAACTCTTTGCTCGCTTTGGCGTTGAAAAAACAACGATGAACGATATTGCCGAGGCTTCTAAGCGGGGACGGCGCACGATTTATATGTACTTCAACAGCAAGACGGATGTATTCTATGCTGTGGTGGGACGGGAGTTGGACTTGCTTTGTCAGAGACTGGAGGCTGTGGCAGAGTCTCCGGGGTCTGCCCCCGAGAAGCTTATGAGTTTGATCTACACGCACATGGACACCATTTTACAGGTGGTGATGCGTAACGGATCTCTCAAAGCCCATTTCTTCAATGATATTCGTCGGGTGGAACGTGTGCGGTATAAGTTCGACCTTCGGGAACAGGATATTATTGCTTCGATTTTGGAGGAGGGCAATCGGGAGGGAATCTTTTTTGTGCGCGACGTCAAGATGACAGCCAATATCTTACAGCACGCCTTCAAGGGATTGGAGGTTCCCTATATTCATCGTCAGACGCACCGTATGGGAAGTCAAGAGTTTGATGCTCTGCGTCGTGCTGCCGAGTATTTGGTTTTTCGGGGAGTGGGCTACCGGGGAGAGATTCGTCCGATCACGCCTCCGACGATGACCGATGATACAACAAATCAGAATCAAAACTTAGATAAAACAACGGAATCATGAATTTATTAGCAGGTAAAACAGCCTTGATCACAGGAGCTGGTCGAGGTATAGGACGGGCCATTGCCCTGAAATATGCCCAAGAGGGTGCCAATGTGGCGATCACTGATATTCGTATTGCTGAGGATGTGGAGACTTTTGTTGCCGAACTGAACGCAATGGGTGTGAAGGCGAAGGCCTATACCTCTAATGCAGCTGACTTTGCCGATGCTCATAAGACGGTTGAGGAGATTGTAAAGGATTTTGGCTCCATTGATATTCTCGTTAATAATGCAGGGATTACACGTGATGGCCTCCTGATGCGTATGACAGAGGAGCAGTGGGATATGGTGATCAATGTAAATCTCAAGTCTGCATTCAATTTGATCCATGCCGTAACGCCCGTGATGATGCGCCAACGTCGAGGCAGTATTATCAATATGGCTTCGGTTGTAGGGGTTAGTGGTAATGCAGGTCAAGCCAACTACTCTGCCTCTAAGGCCGGTATGATTGGTTTGGCTAAGAGTACAGCTAAAGAATTGGGTTCTCGTGGAATCCGTGCCAATGCCATTGCTCCGGGGTTCATCATTACCGATATGACGAATGAGTTGCCCGAAGATGTAAAACAACAGTGGGCCGCCCAAATCCCTCTTCGTCGAGGAGGTACGCCCGAAGATGTGGCCGGAGTTGCTGTGTTCTTGGCAAGTGACCTTTCAGCTTATGTATCGGGACAAGTCGTGCACTGCTGTGGTGGCATGAATTGCTAATGAAGGTCATATACGAAGACAATCACCTCCTCGTCGTGAGCAAACTGCCCGGCGAGATCGTGCATGCAGACAAAACGGGCGATCGTTCTCTAGAGGAGATGGTCGCCCTCTATCTTAAGAAGAAATATAATAAACCGGGGAACGTCTTTGTCGGAGTCGTGCATCGTCTTGATCGGCCTGTGGGCGGGTTGGTCCTTTTTGCCAAAACGAGTAAAGCACTGGCACGCATGAACAAACTTTTTGCCGAAGGGGGCGTGCACAAAGTCTATCGGGCTATTGTACAGAAGGCTCCCGAGTCGCCTCAAGGAGAGTGTATCGATTGGCTTTGGCGCAATGCTAAGCAGAACAAAACTTACATTGTGCGATCCGATCACCCCGAGGCTAAGCGGGCGCATCTACGTTGGCGTAAAGTGGCGAGTGCTGAGCGTTACCACCTCTTGGAGATTGAGCTTTTAACGGGTCGGCATCATCAGATACGAGCGCAGTTGGCAGGTATGGGGTCTCCTATTAAAGGGGATTTGAAGTACGGAGCTCCCCGCTCTAACCCCGATGGTAGTATCTCGCTTTTGAGCTATACCATGCGTTTTGAGCATCCGGTTAGTCACGAACAGATTGAGCTGGAGGCACTACCACCACAAGATAAGCTGTGGCAATTACTTTTTTCTTTGGCAGAAAAGAATCTTTGATCGAATGCCAATCCCTCTAGATATTTCAGACCTAGAGGGACTTTTTTTGTGGATACAAAAAAATCTTATTCTGTAAATTTTTTTTCGGGATGTTTTTATTATCTCAGATTATTTGCTATATTTGCCCTTGGATGTTGTGCTCGTTGAAATAGTGATGGCTATGCATAGTTTGTAATATACTAGTTTCACAATTAAATAATGACGAAATGAAAAAGAATCTTATTTTTTTTTGTATTAGGGTTTGTTTCTCTTATTGCCAGCTTTGTTATCTTCTCATGTGAGAAGCCTGCAAATGTAACTCCGATTTCAGGAGAAGATGAAGAGCGCTCATATATTGAATTATTTCATAGCATCGATACTTATGATGCTTCTTTTCAAGAAAAACTTCCTTACGAAACTCGTGCTTCTTGGGGGGAATTTTTGGAAAATAATAAAAGGAGGTCTTAAGGTTATCGGTGCAGATATCGCTGGAGGGCTTTCGGGAGCATCTCTCGGAGGAGAGCTGGATAAAGGTAGTGGGGGACATACTTGTGAGATTAGTTTTGGTATTGTTGGTGCCGTTGCGGCGTCAGCTGCTAAAGCGATCGAAGAGTTCCAAACGAATGATACTATTCCAAAACTTCCTGTAGATCAGCCCAAATCATTTTCCTCTAATGAGACGGGAAGTATTATTGGAGAAGCTCATAATGAAATCATGGAAAAACTTTTCAATATGTATGGCGAGGGTGAGGTTACAACAATTAGCGAAGAGCGTCTTCATCAAGATGTCCTTCGTTTGACTAGAGAATACCTTGGCACGGATTTAGAGAAGTGTGATAATGCCATGTTACAAGTTATATCACAGAGAACGGCTGAGATAAAAAGATCACTTGCTAATCTAAGCGATGAAGAAACTGTTGCATATTTACGTAATTGCGGATATGCAAAGAAAGAGGATTTAAAACTTATTGCAGATTATCTCGTAAAGATTCAATCAATACAGGATTTAGACCTCAGGAAACAATACATTAGTGGGTATATGAAGCTAATTAAGAAGGCAACGATTTCTGAAAACTCAAAGAGAGTCGTTTTAGAAGGAACTTCAACAGCGGTAAATAGTTTGATGTTATGGGAACGCGCGCATTAAATTCTCGTTTTGCTTTCTTGGTAACTCTTTTGCTTTGTCTTTTGTTTTCTTCTGCACAGCTGTTTGCACAAGGGGGAACGGAGGTTTCCGTCTCAAAATCTTCTTGGAGGGATTGGCTTGCTTTCCGAGTGGCGCTTTCGGTTAATGATGTAAGCGTCCCTCTAAAATCTTCCAACGTCTTTCCTCAAGCAGTATCAGCGACTCCACAACTTGGAGTCAGGGTACATCTGGGTTTGATTTTTGATAGACAGTCGGATGATCCTCTCGTCCTTTCTTTAGGTTTTGCCAAAGCTCGGAATATCGATAAAAGAACGAAAGAAGCTCTAGAGGCAACCACTTTGTTGGATGTGGGTGTTGAGTACCCAATTTGGAATCTCTTGAATAAAAAGAAGCATCAGTTGCGGTTTGATTTGGGAGCCTTTGGTGCGATGTGTCACATAGCCTACCCCAATTCAAAAGGTCTCAACAAATGGGGCGTTTCGGGAAGAATCTCTTTGGCTTACGATTACAAACTGCAAAAAGATTATTTTGTTGGATGCAAGTTATACAATAGTATTGGTCGGTACTTTGGAGCGTCTCAAAGTCCGAATGACTTGCGATTTTCGTATATAAACGAACTCGGACTTTCTATGTGTGTGACATTCTGACGAAAGTACTTACTTCCCATATAAGGTAATGGTGGTGTGAAAGAACTCTTTTGCTCCGCCATTATTTTATTGCGGCAATTCTATTTTTTAAGTAGTTGGTTGAAAGGCTCAGAGAGGGGGGGAGAGGCGATAGAGGTTTGCTCGGATTTTAATCTTGTGGTATACTTGATTGTATAAGAGTCTACACCCTTGATCGAATTATTGTAGTAGGTAAATATTCTCAAGAAAAATACTACATTTGCATTTGCAATTACGTTGCTAGCGTTGCTTTTGTAAAGAAGGGATGGTTGTGTGTCCTTTTCTTGCCGTAATTGGGTCTCTGCAATTTATATTTAACAAAAACACAGAATACGGCTTCTTTTTTTGAAAGGAAGCCTTAACGTAGATAAATCACTGATCAAGGAGCGTTTGATGTAAATCCCGGTTGTTGCATCGCTACCGTCCCAACAAGGAATAATAATAGAGCCATTACAATGAATAGATTAATAGAGAGATCTTTTAGTTTCGATTTCAATCGTCTTATTGCTTTACTTTTTTGTTTTGTTCCGATCTCTGTGACTGCTCAAGAGCGGTTTGAAGGGCAACCTAAGGGGATGTTCTCTGCATATTCTATACAATCAAAGTCGCTACATATAGATGCGAGTGCTTCTGATACGGAGGCTGTCTTGTCTTGGAAAAACCATCAAGATGGCATTTTTTATATCGGTAAGGCCATTGCTTTGGATTCCGACTCTCTGGAATGGCAGTACAATCCCACGTTGGATATTTGGCAATTGGAGATCAAGGCCACGGGCGCAAAGGCTCTATCGCTCTACTACGATGAGTTCCAAATTCCCCACGGAGCTAAGTTCTTTATCTATACCCCTGTTTTGGAACAAAAGGTGTTGGGAGCTTATACATCGGCTTCACTACCTCAAGGTCATAAAGGGCGGTTTGCAACAGAGATGCTTGCAGGAGATCGCCTGTTTCTGGAGTATCAACCCTCTCCCGCCGGTGAAGCTCCTGCCATTAGACCATCGGCGGTAGGATATATTGTTCGTCTCCCCAAACAAAATAGCCTGCGTTATACCGATAGCTATGATTTTGCAGGAGAAGATAATTCGGGTTCTTGCATGGTCAACGTGAACTGTGAAGAGGGGCGAGCTTGGCAAAATGAAAAAAACAGTATCGCTTTTATTCAAACCAAGGTAGGGGAGGATATAGCTGTATGTAGTGGGACGCTCCTAAATAATACAGCAGAGGATGGAGCCCCTTATCTCATCACGGCCGCTCATTGTGCCATCCCCACGGAAGACAAAAAAGCTACTGCCGGCGATTTGGATCAGTGGGTTTTTTATTTCCACTATGAGGAAGCAGAGTGTCACAACGGCAGTGCTGCCTCTCTTAATGCCGTCTCCCTCGTTGGCGCAGAGCAGTTAGCGGTAAGTCCCCTCAAAGGAGGGACAGATGGGTTGTTTTTACGCCTTAAATCTCCTATTCCTGCGAGCTATAATCTCTATTTCAGTGGCTGGTCTCGCACAACTTCGCTACCGCAGTCGGGTGTTGGTTTGCACCACCCCTCGGGCGATGCGACTAAGATCTCTACTTTTACGACTCGTCCCGAAGTGGGGCAGTGGGATGAAAGCTCTCGGGCAAAGGCGCACTTCAACGTGATCTATCAGGCTACACCACATGGACATGCTATTACTGAAAAGGGATCGAGTGGATCAGGACTTTTCAACTCGGAGCATTACCTTGTGGGTACGCTCACGGGTGGGAATGCCTCTTGTGAGCATTTGAACGGGACGAACTACTACGGTCGCTTGTCTAGTCACTTTGAGAGTATGAACTTGGCAAAGTGGCTAACGCCTCAAAGCAGCGAGCACATTTCGTGTTCCGGTCGCTATGCACAAGGGGAGAGCCTTGCCGAGGTGCAGGGGCTACTCGTATGGATGGGGCAAAAAGGACTTCATGTTCAATGGGAGAGCCCTAGTGTCCCTGTCGACAAGATACAACGCTACGTTATATATGTGGATAATAAGAAAATCCAAGAGGTAAGTCGCGATGCAACCTTTCCTCTCGTTTTGGATTATGAGGAGGCTGGCGATCACTACCTATCCGTAGTGGCACAGTACACTTCGGGAGAGAGCCGTCCTATTGGAGCCTTCTTCTCAAATCGGATGCGTCAGATAGAGGTCCCCGTGGTTGATTTGCAAGCTGAGAAAGGGTTGCTTTGGCACAAGCCTCGTCTCGAACAAACCTGGTCATTTGCTGATCCCGAGATCAATACGGCGGAGCTTCGCAAGGTAGGCGATCTTTCCATTGTGACTTTCTTCTATGCAGGTATGCGATATGGTGCAGATCAATTGCATCGGGCTGCCGTGCGCCAATCCCACCTCACTGCAGTACGATTCGTGCCCATCAGTTCTACCGTTATCCCCTATATCTACATCCGTCAAGGAAATCGAGAGTATTCTCAAAAAATCACCGATCTTACGACGATGGGCAAGCTTACGACCATTGCTCTGAAAGAACCCTTTGAACTCAATGAGACGGAACCCCTCTTCGTGGGGATGAAATTCCGTGGCGATACGAAAACACCTTTTATTGCTATGACCAATCAACCGCGCATACTGGGTCGTAGCATGGTGGCTTCGTTAGATGGAGAAAACTTCTTTGAGTACAAAACATTGACCCATAGTATGGCTTTGGAAGCTGTTGTTTCGGCGTCTCTCTCCAATGGTGAGGCGCAGGAGGTGATTCGTTGTGCCACCCCGAGTATCTTCCCACAGATCGAAGGGTATCATATCATGTACGACGACAAAGAGGTTGCAACGCTTATGACAAGAGAGGAAGAGTGCTCCTATGCCCTGCCCCTTGCCGATTATCCCGATAGATCGAAGTTTAAGATCTTGGCTATCCTCAACGATCGGAGTCCTGTCGCACTTACCCCTATGGCCCGTCGAGAATCTCAACCTCTCATTTGGAGTGCCGAGGGGCAACTTCGGATGTCGCATGCAGAGGTGGTTGCAGAAGTGGCACTATATGACCTCGCAGGGCATCGCCTCGAAAGTATTGTCCCCGAACAACTAGATCATTTAGTCCTCCCCGAGGGGATTTATGTAGCACGCCTTATCCTGCAGGATGGTACGACCCTCATCCAAAAGATTATTCATTTGAAGTAAATAAATGTAGAGTATAACTTATTAAACAGAAGTCAGGTTTTATGAAACATCGTAACGTAGCTTCCTTTTTTGCACTGCTGGCTCTTGTAGCCTTGCAGGCTGTCACCCTCAAAGGGTATGCCCAAGACAAGTGGGTCACTGTGATCCACGAAACATTTGATGCTTTCACGCAAGGTGTCAATAACACGAATGAGAAGCCTGCCGCAGATCTGCTTATCAAAGATCAAACTTTGGATAAGTTCGATATTGCGACCTCTAAATCTCTGTATCAGGCAGGGAAAGCAATTCTCTTCTACGACGCAAAAGGTGCATCTCTTATCTCCAAAGAGATGAATTTCTTGGGGGATAAATTGCGAATTACCTGCAAGGTTAAGGCATTCTCTGCAATGACGGCATTCGCCTTTAAATTGACAAACGAGGGGTCGGAACAGACTCTCAAATTTGTGGACAACACCTTTGATAAGGATTGGCAGGAGTTGACTTTTGAGATTCCTGCAGGTAATGAGAAGTGTGCCTTACAGATCTACACGAAGGCCGGATTCTTCGGCACGGCTTCAGGAGTTTTTCTCGATGATATAAAGGTAGAGGTGCTCAATCCCAGAGAGGCAACATCAGATCCTCAGTTGATCGTGAGTGAAACGGATCTGATCTTCTTGGATCGAAATGTCAATGAACGGAGCTACGAAAAAGAAATTACAGTCAAAGGCTCCAATCTCAAGGAAGTCCCCACCTATAAATTGGAGGGTGTAAAGGCTGATGAGGCTACTTTTGAAGCCAAGGGTGAATTGACTAAAGATGGGGGTACGATCACGGTAGCCTTGACTCCTCTCAAACCGGGAGTACACACCGCTCAGCTTGTAATTACAAGTGGTGACCTCAAGCATGTAGTAAATCTTAAAGGTCGTGGTTTAGGTGGTAACCCCGTAGAGGGCATGCCTCAAGACAAGCCTAAGACGGAACTTCAAGAGTCTTTTGCCAAGGCGGGTATCCCTGAGGGCTGGAAGGCTTTTATTACGGCCGGCTACGAGGATTGGACTGTACAGCCCTCTAGCCTGGACGCAACAAATTTTGTGGCAACGATGAATTCTTCCAAATCTGCTTTGGATGACATTTGCTCTTCTCTTCTCATTACCCCTTGTATGATCAATCCTGAGGGACGCTTGCCTGAGATCTCTTATGATCTCGCTATCATGCACTCTGACGACCTCTTTGCTGCAACGGTCGCTTCGGTTTACTGCATCATGCCAGATGGTTCTATGGACAAGAAAAATCCTCTCTTCACCGTAAACTATGCCAAGCAGGCTGATTATGCCACCCTCAAAAATATCAAAGTGGAGGCTCCTAAGACGCTTAAGGGTAAGTATTTCATTGGATTCTATTATCAAGGTGCAACGACCGCAAGTCGCTCTGTGGCTATTGAAGTAGACAACATCCAAATTACCTCTAAAGACAATCCAATGGCAGTAGAAGGTGTTGCTTCGGAGCTTCCCCATGTATGGCGTACCAATGATCAGATTCATTTCGATCACCTCAACGGCATCGAGTTGCAGGTTTATTCGCTCGATGGAACGCTTCTCGTAACGTTCCCTGCCGCAGAGACGGGCGTTATCACCCTTGTAGATGCACAGCAAAGAGTCCTTGTACGTTACGGTGCACATAGCCTTGTACTCTAAAGTCTGCAAACTAGAAAACAAGAATACAGAGATGAAGAAATTAGTAACATGGAGTGCCGGTTTACTCCTCCTCTTGGGCGCAACCTCTTGCCGTCCTACACCACAACCCAAACCGTCCCCCACCCCTTCGGCAAAGCCTGAGTATAAACTTCCGATTATTGATTACGACTTTGCAGGTTCAGTGGACGATATCGTGGCTTTTGAGAAGGCTTTGGGACATGCCCTCGATAAGGAACAGTCCAATGCGAATTCACTCACCTTTTCCACGGGTAAAAGTGAATTCCCTGAGACCGTGTACCATTTGGAAAATAAACGGATCACGGAGATCTACCAACCTTGTACGAGTGGCGATGCTGTAAAGCAGATCCTTCCTGAGCTTACAGAAGAACTCAAGAAACAGGGCTGGAACGCATGGCCTACGCCCGTGAGCAACGGAGAGTGTGATGCCGCATTCCTATTGGTTCGTGATATCAATGGTACTGCAACCCAGATAGGCTCGGTAATTGTACATACACGTACCAATAATGCAAAGAAGACCTCCCCGAGCATTTCGTTTATCTTCAGTCGTGTAGCAGGGAATATTGATCCGAATACAGTTGTTCTCCCCGATCTCTTCTTGGATGGTTTAGGCAAGACGAAAGAGGAGATTAAGAGTTACTATGATGGTAAGGGGTTCGAATCGAACGTTTCGGGTTTATTCTTGCGCGTTAAGGTGGATAACCCCGCTTACAAAAATGAGGTTTGCTTCTTCTTCCAAGAGGGAGAAAACAAGTGTCACTCCATTATTGTGACGGCAGTAAGCTTCCGCATCAATAAGTCCGAAAATTTGACTAATCAACTCAAGAAGTTGGGCTTTGAATTCGATAGTGAGGAGAGTGGTGCCATCAAGAAGTTCTTTAACGAAGAAAAAGCGATTTGGGCTTTTGCTCGATTCATGCCATTGACGCAGTTCGATCAACCCAACCTCACCTTTACCAAACAACCTCGTAACTTCTAGTCCGAAGAGGTGCCGGATGGCTTGACTGATTCAGCTCCAAAGAGTATGCCCTCTCTCCCATCACTTTATTGAGGGAAAGAACTCTCTTTGGAGCCTTTTTTATTTAATCTTATTTTTGGTGCATGAGGGTAGTGGTGCGTTAGTCGCAGATTAGTAACTATCTTTGTACCATGGAAATGTATCCACGCTATGTTGTAGAGGAGTCACGTCTTCGACGTAATCTTGAGTTGATATGCCGTATCGAGGAAGAAGCCGGAGTAGAGTTTATTGTGGCTTTCAAGGCCTTTGCCCTCTGGAAAACTTTTCCCATATTCCAGGAATATGGCTTTGGCAGTACGGCCAGTTCCCCATGGGAGGCTCGTTTGGGCTTTGAGGGGCTGACCCGTCGGGCACATGCTTTTTCTCCTGCTTATCGGCATGCAGACTGGGCGGAGTGGACTCGCTATTGTAGTCACATAACATTCAATTCGTTAGGGCAGTATCGGGCTTTGTACGATGCAGGGGCAGACGTTTCCTATGGGGTGCGGATCAATCCGGGGTATTCTCCCGTAGAAACGGATCTCTACAATCCTGCATTGCCCGGATCTCGCTTCGGACTGTCGCCCGAAGATCTCCAAGGGCATTTGCCTGAAGGGGTTGAGGGGCTACACCTACACGTGCTTTGTGAGGGGAACAGCTTCCAACTTGAGAAGGTTTTGTCCTTCGTGGAGCAACGATTTGCGGGTCCTCTTGCAGAAGCTCGATGGCTTAACCTAGGGGGAGGGCATCTGGTTACGCACAAGGAGTACGATGTGAATCATCTTATTGCTGTACTCAAAGCGTTCCGTCAACGCCATCCCAAGGTACATTTGATTCTAGAACCGGGATCTGCTTTTGCCTGGCAGACGGGATTCCTCGAATCTCACGTTATGGATCTCGTTACGCACGATGGCATTACCACCGCCATCCTCGATGTCTCCTTTACCTGCCACATGCCCGATTGTCTTGAGATGCCCTACAAACCTGTGGTGCGAGGTGCCCATCAAGAGCCCGTGGAAGGTTTACCTACCTATCGGCTTGGAGGGAATAGTTGCCTCAGTGGAGATTATTTAGGTGATTGGAGTTTTGATACTCCTCTCTCCATAGGAGATACCATTATATTTGAAGATATGATCCACTATACAACGGTAAAGACGAATCTCTTTAACGGAGTGGCGCACCCTGATTTGATCTTACGTCAGTTGGATGGTACGGACAAGTTGCTCCGACATTTTGACTATGCCGATTACAAAGAGCGGATGGATTAACACGATAGATTAGAGCTTAGACAAAAACAAAATATGGGATTATTCGGACTCTTCTCGAAGAAGAAAAAAGAGACGCTTGATACCGGACTTGAAAAAACCAAGGAATCGGTTCTCGGAAAGATCTCACGAGCTTTGGTGGGAAAAAGCAGGGTGGACGATGAGGTCCTCGACAACCTCGAAGACGTGCTCATCTCCAGTGATGTAGGAGTAGACACTACGTTGAAAATCATCAAACGCATTGAAGAGCGAGTCGCTCGTGACAAATACGTCTCTACCGAAGAGCTTAACGGAATCTTGCGCAGTGAGATCGAAGCGCTCCTCACCGAAAGTGGTACTCTTGATGGTGATAGTTTTACGCTCCCCTCCACCGGCAAACCCTATGTGATTATGGTCGTGGGCGTCAATGGTGTGGGTAAAACAACGACTATCGGTAAGCTCGCTTATCAGTTTAAGGCGGCTGGGCACAAGGTGGTGATCGGTGCCGCTGATACCTTTAGAGCGGCGGCAATAGACCAGTTGAGCGTATGGGCAGATCGTGTAGAGGTACCTATGATCAAGCAGAAAATGGGTTCGGATCCTGCCAGTGTTGCCTATGATACGGTTGCTAGTGCCGTGGCGCAAGGAGCCGATGTCGTACTGATTGATACCGCCGGTCGCCTCCATAACAAGGTGAATTTGATGAATGAGCTTTCCAAGATCAAGCGTGTGATGCAAAAGGTTGTCCCCGACGCTCCTCAGGAGGTCCTCCTCGTATTGGATGGTTCTACGGGGCAAAATGCCTTCGAGCAGGCACGTCAATTCACTGCCGCAACGGAAGTCAATGCCCTCGCCGTAACCAAATTGGATGGCACGGCTAAGGGAGGTGTGGTAATCGGTATCTCTGATCAGTTCAACATTCCCGTGAAATACATAGGACTTGGAGAGAAGATAGAAGATCTCCAAATCTTCAGAAAACATGAGTTCGTAGCGTCGCTCTTTGGCGAATGAGAAGGAACGAAGTTAATGTTATCACCCTGGGATGCTCCAAGAACCTCGTGGACTCGGAGCAGTTGATGCGCCGTTTTGCGTCAGCAGGGTACGCTGTACGTCACGATCCCAAGCGCATAACGGGAGAGATTGTTGTGATCAATACTTGTGGTTTCATTGGGACCGCTCAGGAGGAGTCTATTAACACGATCCTTGGATTTGTGCGAGCAAAAAATGAAGGTCGCATTGGTAAATTGATCGTTATGGGTTGTCTTAGTGAACGGTTTCGAGGAGACCTAAAGACCGAGATCCCCGAGATTGATGCTCTTTATGGCAAGTTCGATTGGAAGAATTTGGTGGCAGATCTTGGACCTTCGTTCGCACCTGATACAGAGACTGCACGTTTGATATCCACTCCCCGTCACTATGCTTATTTGAAAATTTCGGAGGGATGTGATCGGGCTTGCTCTTACTGTGCCATTCCCATTATTACAGGACGACAAAAGTCCCGCCCTATCGCTTCGCTCGTCTCTGAGGTGACGCAACTTGTTGCCGAGGGGTGTAGTGAGTTTCAATTGATTGCTCAAGATTTGACCTCTTACGGTCGAGATTTGGATGGGAGGGTGCTGTTAGCTCCACTTTTGGAGCAACTCTCTGATATAGCCGGCGTTCGCCGTCTTCGTTTACACTATGCCTATCCGACCCAATTTCCCCGAGAGATTCTCCCGATCATGAGGGAGCGGAACAATATCTGCAATTATCTGGATATTGCCCTGCAGCATGCAACGGATCATATGCTCCGGAGGATGCGTCGAAATATCACTCAACTAGAGACTGAACGACTCCTTGATGAAATCCGTCAAGAGGTACCCGGCATTGTTCTACGCACTACGTTGATGGTAGGGCATCCTGGGGAGACGGAACAGGATTTTCAGGCTCTTCTTCGCTTTGTTGAGAGAATTCGATTTGAGCGTATGGGTGCTTTTGCATACAGCCATGAGTCGGGCACGTACGCCTATAAACACTATCGGGACGAGATCCCCGAGGAGGAGAAGATGGCACGTCTAGAGCAGTTAATGGCTGTCCAAGAGCCTATTGCTGAAGCATATAGTCGTAGTCTGATCGGAACCTCTCAAGAGGTGCTTATTGATCGTCGTGAGGACGAGTTTGTCGTGGGACGTACGCCGTATGATTCTCCTGAGGTTGATCCCGAGGTGCTCATTCCACTTGAGGAGGGGCGTTCATTGCGAGTAGGGCGTTATTATCAGCTCCCCATTGTGGGCGTTGATGGATTTGATCTTTTAGCACAAGTTGCCAAGCTATGATAGAAACACTCCAGTGGATTGCTCAATTGACTGATCGGTCAGGGTTACAACAGGAGAGTTGTGACACTCTTTGGTGGGGACTGACCAATTTGATTGTAGAGCGGCTCTCCTCGGCAGAGTGCGCATCTATTGCCGGATTCATTACGTGGCGTGTGCAAAAAGAATTGGAGTATATTGCAGAGTTTCCCTCGGGACTTCGGATGCTCATCCCCCCTCGCCTGCACCTTGTTGTCGGAAGAGCCGCCATGCTGGATGCAGATGATCTTGAGGAATCCCTGCAAGCCATAAGTTCCCTTGCCCCAAAAGCTATTTCGGCTTTTTACAGGGCTCTTCAAGAGCAGGTAGACTACCACCTCAAGGCGGGTAATGTCTTCCTTTGGGAGGGAATTGGTATTTTTGATGGGATTGAAGGCGAGGAATTGGCCTTTTATTACACGCCTGACGAAAAACTCCTGCAACGCATCAATAAACCCTTTGATGCATTTAGTCCTACAGTTCTACCTCAGGATAAAACCTTCTCTGAGTTAACTGTGTGTCCCTTGGATTCCGAGGAGAATTTGTCAGAGGTCCCCAAATACAAGGTGTGTAAGCAATTGCCAGTCCTAACGTCTCCACAACCCGAAGATACCCTGAGTATTGTGCCTGATATTCTGACCGAGGAGGTTGATGCATCGAATCCTATTTCGAAGGATTCTGTCCTGAACCCATCAGACAACGAAGAGTCCGAAGAGTGCAATCAGACTGTAATTCCCATTTCTTCCGAACCTCAAATAGAGCCTCTTTTACCCCCGTTACCTCCAACGATTCCACCGGAATTACCTCGTTTGGAGTCCATTGTAGATACTCCAAATGCGGAGCCTATGGCATCTGCTCCCTCCTCTTATGAGGGCGAATCTGAAGTGCAGGAGGTGGACAAGCCCAAATCCAAAACCTCTACCACTGTAAAGATTTTTATCACTATGGCCATACTTCTACTGATCGGAATGATTGGTTGGAGTGGTTTTGTGTTATATCAAAAAATATTTGTTGGGGAGACGGCTACGTCACGCCCTCATAGGGAAAAGACTTGTGTGCTCCCCGTTCCGCCCATTCAGGACACAATTGTCCCTATTGTCGAAGAAACTCCACGAGAAAACCTCTATATCACAATCAAAAAGGGTGATCGCCTTGCAGATTATGCCCGGCTTCATTATGGTGACAAGAAGTTCTGGATTTACATTTATCTTGCCAATCAAGATTTGATCGAAAATCCCGATAACGTCCCTATTGGCACTACGTTGCGGATCCCCTTCCCCGAGGAGTACGGGATTGATGCCCAAGATGCTGCTTCGCTGGCTCGTGCGGATAGCCTGGTGGTGGTCGAACGTAATCGTCTTGAGTCTCGGAAGAAAAAATAGTACATTTGCATCGAATAATAGATTAGTAATCAAGAATAGAAAAGAATGAGCAATATTTTCGGGAATATAATCCCCAATACCTTTTTCGTAACCAAGGGGAGCGGTGAGAGTGATCTGGAGCTTCATGCTGGTAGTTACCATATGGCTTTGTATGATGCCGGTATTTCGGATTACAACATCATGACCTATTCATCCGTATTGCCTGCCACGGCACATTTGGCAACGATGGATGAGGTTGATATGCCTCCTTTTGGTTCAGAGATGAAGACGATCATGTCGGTTTCGCATGGTTATCAAGATGAGTTTGTCTCTGCCGGGATTGTTTATGCCTGGATGTATAAGGATGAAAACTTTGATGAGAAGGCCGGGGGGCTTGTTTGCGAGGTTAATGGACGCTATCGTATTGAGGAATTGGAGTCTCGCTTGATCCGTGTTATCAATGATCTGCATCAGAAGACATATAGCCAATTCTATCTGGGAGAACTCAATTTCATCACAGAGGGGATTACCATTACCAAGCGCTATGGTACGGCTTTGGCCTCTCTCTGCTTTGTCGATTTCATCCAACCTCCTTCTCCCATGCCCGAGCTCTAACGGAGTGTCATAGCGACGATTTTTCATAAACAGATGACCCCACCCAAGGGGCAGGATGGCTTGGGTTGCTATCTTGCTGCTGGGTGGGGTTTGCTGTGTTTAGAGGGATGAACTGAGTCTTATGGGTTTGTAATAAAGAGCTTTAGGACTAACCTCTTTGCAGAGGAGGCTGAGTATTTTTTATTCCTATCAAGGAATTTTTTTGTTGGAGGGCCGGGGTGTAAAAGTTTTTGCCCAAGAGATCAAAAAGTGCAGCCCAGTAAATTTTGTAGTGTAGACATAAAAAAGAGCCTCGCTTCCCAGCGGGGCCTCTTTCGTCTTGTTAAACCTAAATCCAATACTATTATGAATAAACCACGGTGCAAATGTACGATAAAAATCGAGATATGCAAGCGTTTAGCTGCAAAATCGTACGATTTTCTTTCATTTTGGCATTGCTCCTCCTGTTTTTAGAGGAACTTGCTAGTGGTTTGTTGCTCTGATCTGTTTTCTCTCCTTACAGAATGAGAGGAGGCTGTTTTGTTTCATCGTTTAGGGTCTCTTTCATAACTTTCCTTTGAGTAATTCTGTCATAATCTCTTGTAATAATTGATCGGCTAAGGGAGGGTAAGAGTCGGGAGGAACACTATTGCCTTTTCGGATTTTTGTTATACCTTTGTCATGCGTTTGGGGAGGGCGCAATCCCTGTGCGTGGTGTATTGTCCCGTGGTGTAATGGTAACACGTCAGATTCTGGCTCTGAAATTGAGGATTCGAATTCTTCCGGGACAACATAGCAAGTGTTCATGTTATTTTGGAAAATGTTGAGCTGTCTTTCTCTCTGGAAAGGTGGCAGAGAGGGGGTCTAGGATCGTTGGATTTTAGGTCTCTGTTTTTTTTTCAGACCGGGCGGAGGATGCTTCTTCTTTCAGCTACAATCTCAAAGTGAATTTGTGGGGAGTGGTGGTTGTCCACTTCCCCGGTAGAAGACTCTTTCCCTCGAATCTTTCGACTTTTGCCCACCAAGCCAAGAAAAATCTTTATCTTCGCTGATGAAAAGACTAAACTAATAAATGAATAAATCATCATGGCAAGTTCAACGAAAATTGTAGAATGCGTGCCCAATTTTAGCGAGGGCCGTGACCGCGAAAAAATCGAGAAGATCGTAAACCCTTTCCGCACTCGTGCTGGCGTTAAGTTGCTCAATTACAGTAATGATGAAGATCACAATCGTCTTGTTGTAACGGTCGTGGGTGAGCCTGAAGCCGTAAAGGAATCTCTCCTCGAAGCGGTGGGCGTGGCCGTTGAGGTTATTGATATGACCAAGCACTCGGGGCAACATCCTCGTATGGGAGCTGTGGACGTGGTTCCTTTTATCCCCATTCGCAATATGGATATGGACGAAGCTATCGCCCTCTCTCGTGAGGTTGGAGAAGTAATTGGCACGAAGTACGGTATTCCCGTATTCCTCTATGAAAAGAGTGCTACTGCTCCTCATCGTGAAAATCTCGCTAAGATCCGTAAGGGTGAGTTCGAAGGTATGGAAACAAAAGTACATGAGGCAGAGTGGTTGCCTGACTTTGGTCCTGCTGATCGTCATGCTACTGCCGGTTGTGTTGCAGTGGGTGCACGTATGCCATTGGTGGCTTATAACGTAAACCTTAATACGAGTGATGTTGCTATTGCCGATGCCATTGCCAAGAAGGTACGCCACATTGGTGGAGGTCTTCGCTTCTGCAAAGCAATGGGTGTGGAGCTGACAGATCGTCATATTGCTCAGGTTTCTATGAACCTGACCGACTATACCAAGACGAGCGTTTACCGTGCGCACGAAATGGTTCGCATGGAAGCCAAGCGTTATGGCGTGGAAATCGTAGGTAGCGAAGTGATCGGTTTACTTCCTATGGCTGCTTTGATCGACTGTGCCGAATACTATCTCGGTATCGAAAACTTCTCTCACGATCAGATTCTTGAACTCCGTATGATGGAGTAATTTATCGTGCTTATGGAATAGAGTGTCACGGGAGGAGTGAGGCACAAGACGGTTCAGGTGTGGATATGCCTTCCTCTCTCTCGTGAGACGTTCTTCAATGCGTGTTATAAACTAAGTGTACAGATGAAGCGTAATCTATACGTAAAAAATATTGGTAAGATAGCAACGCCCCAAGGTAGGAAAGCAATCCATGGAAAAGCTATGGGAGAGCTTCGTGTGATCATGGGGCCTGCGGCTATCGTAATTCGTGAGGGGATTATCGCTTATGTAGGTCCCGATGCTGAAGTGCCCCGGGAACTCTTAGAGGGGTGTCAGGTGTACGATGCTCAAGGCGGTGCCGTGGTGCCGGGCTTTGTCGATAGCCATACCCATCTCGTCTTCGGAGGATTCCGTGAAGAAGAGTTCCAAATGCGTCTTCGTGGTGCCTCTTACATGAGTATCATGCAGGCTGGTGGCGGTATCGCAAGTACTACTAAGGCAACACGTGAGGCTACGGCTGATACATTAGCTGCAGCGGCAGAGGTGCACCTGCGGGCCATGCTCTCTATGGGGGTGACTACGGCTGATGCCAAGAGTGGCTATGGAATGGATTTGGAGACCGAATTGCGCCAGCTGGAGGTAATCCAATATTTACAACAAACCCAACCGATCGCTCTACATGCCACTTTCATGGGGGCGCATGATACACCTCCTGAGTTTAAAGGACGTCCCTCGGACTATATCGAGTATTTGGTTGAGACGGTACTCCCGGAGGTAAAGCGTCGTGGCCTCGCTGAGTGTTGCGATATTTTTACTGAAGAGGGCGTTTTTGATCATGATCACACTCGCCGCTTGCTTCAGGCTGCGCGGGAGATGGGTTTTACGCTCAAGATGCATGCCGACGAGATCGTGCCTTTTGGAGGATCCGAACTGGCTGCCGAATTGGGCTGTCTCTCCGCTGATCATCTGCTTCAGATCTCGGATAAGGGAATAGAGGCTTTGGCTCAATCCAATACGGTGGCAACGCTCTTGCCCTGTACCGCTTTCAGCCTCAAGGCCGCATATGCTCCTGCCCGAAAGATGATTGACAATGGCTGTGCCGTAGCGGTGGCCAGCGATCTGAACCCGGGGAGTTGCTTTAGTGCTTCGATCCCTCTTATGTACGATCTCGCTTGTATCTACATGGGCATGACGGCCGAAGAGACCCTTACGGCTCTTACCCTCAATGGCGCAGCTGCCATCGGGCGGGCTGATCGTATTGGTAGCATCGAGGTAGGCAAAGAGGGAGACCTCGTCGTATTGGGCTATCCCTGCTACAAATTTCTTTCGTATCATATTGGTATGAATATCGTCCGATCTACCATCAAGGGCGGAGCGGTATATACCAATCATATAGACTGATTCATAACTAAAAATAAACGAGCAATATGCTTACCGAATTGACTGTAAAAGGACTACTCGCCGAAACTGCAGGCGATGCTCCCGTTCCCGGTGGTGGAAGTATCTCTGCCCTCAATGGGGCTATCGCAGCTGCATTGGCCGAAATGGTTGCCAATCTGACTATCGGCAAAAAGAAATATGCTGAAGTGCAGGATGAAATGGCAGAGATTGCCAAGAAAGCCGCAGAGCTTCAAAAAGAATTGGTACTTGATGTAGATCGTGACAGCGAAGCCTATGACGGCGTAGCTCAGGCTTTCAAACTCCCCAAGGAAACGGACGAAGAGAAAGCAATCCGCTCGGCTGCCATTCAGGAAAATACTAAAATAGCAGCTCTCGTACCCATGGAAGTGGCTCGTCGTGCCAGTGCCCTATTGCCCTCTATTGAGGCCGTTGTGGCTCGCGGCAATCAGAATGCAATTACCGATGGTTGTGTGGCTATGATGTGTGCTCGTGTCGCCGTCGTAGGAGCTCTCTTCAATGTACGGATCAATCTGACCTCAATCAAGGATGAGGAGTTTGTGGCTCGCTTGCGTGAGGAGGCTGATCGTCTAGAGGCTGACGTGCTTGCCAGAGAGTCCGCTGTGATCGCTCTAACAAAAAAAGCGTGTGAGTAAATAATTGCAAGATCCTATGGCTCAGACTTTTTATATTGGGAGTGCTCCTCTTTCGCTCGCATTTTGCGAACGTTACCTCCAAGAGCGATTCCCTCTTGCATTGGGCGATGACGCTCGTGCGCGTATCGAACATTGTCGTAATTATTTGGATAATAAAGTCAAGGAGAGCGACCGCCCCATTTATGGGGTTACAACGGGCTTCGGTTCGCTGTGTAACCGCTCTATCTCTGCTGAAGAACTGACCACACTCCAAGAAAATCTCGTGAAGAGTCATGCGTGCAGTTGTGGTACGGAAGTCCATCAAGATATTGTGCGATTGATGTTGCTCCTCAAGGCTCATGCCCTTCAATTGGGGCATAGTGGTGTGCAGGTTGTAACGGTAGAGCGTATCCTGGATATGCTCAATCGGGATATTATCCCTGTAGTGTACGATCGAGGATCGCTTGGAGCATCGGGCGATTTGGCCCCTTTGGCAAATCTCTTTCTTCCCCTTATCGGAGAGGGCGAAGTGCGTGTAGCCGGAGGCGAAAAACGTTGTGCTCGTGAGGTGTTTGCCGAACAAGGATTGACAACGGTGACCCTCAAAAGTAAGGAAGGACTCGCCCTCCTCAACGGAACGCAGTTTATGAGTTCGCACGGAGTCTATGCGTTGATCAAAGCCCATCGCCTCGCCCGTTTGGCTGATAATTGTGCCGCTCTTTCCCTTGAAGCATTCGATGGATTGGATGCTCCCTTTGCCGACGCGTTGCATACCATTCGGCCTCACAAGGGGCAGCTTACGGTGGCGCGTCATCTCCGCTCTCTCTTAGAGGGTAGCGAACTAATTGCCCGTCCCAAGAAGCAGGTGCAAGATCCTTATAGTTTCCGTTGCGTACCCCAAGTGCATGGGGCTTCTCGAGATGCAATTGACTATGTAACCTCTGTCGTAGAGACTGAGATTAATTCTGTAACCGACAATCCAACGGTATTCCCCGATGAGGATAAGGTGGTATCCGGAGGGAACTTCCATGGCCAACCCTTAGCGATCGTTTACGACTTCCTTGCTATTGCTTTGGCTGAATTTGGGAATATCTCTGAACGCCGTGTCGCTCAATTGATATTGGGCTTGCGCGATTTGCCTGAATTCCTCGTGGCCAATCCCGGACTGAACTCAGGTTATATGATCCCCCAATACGCCGCTGCTGCGATGGTGAGCAAGAACAAAATGTATTGCTTCGCCGCCTCCAGCGATAGTATCGTATCGAGCAATGGTCAGGAGGATCATGTCTCTATGGGAGCTAATGCTGCAACTAAGTTGCTCCCCATTATTGAAAATTTGGAGATCATATTCGGTATAGAGTTGATGAACGCAGCGCAGGCGTTGGAATTCCGTCGCCCTGCGAAGTCTTCGCCCATCATTGAGGAGATGTTATCTGCATTCCGTCAGGTTGTACCACGTGTAGAGGACGATATCGTAATGTATCAGTTGATACAGCGCGCAACGGAGTTTGTTCGTTCTTATCCTTTTACCTGAAAAGAAATAGAGAGACGATCACTCGTATCCTAACAAATAGAAAAAGAGGTCTACCTTGCTCATGCAAATTGAAACAAGGAAAGACCTCTTTTCTTGTTCTTTATCAGCGGTTTTTATTATGGAGTACGAAAAGATTCGTATCTTTGCGGTCGCATGAGTCTTGGTGCATGAGTTGCAATGTGCGGAGCGTTGGCGATGGGCGTCTCCCGAGGTGCGCTGTGTAGCGGGGCTTTTGTTTGAGTTTAAGTAAAACATTTTAGATCCATCGCATAATTTATTGATGAGCAATCAAGAACATCTTACACCCAATCCTGATTTCGATTGGGGTATGTATGAAAAGGGGACTACCCTCAGTGAGGCAGCCCGCAAAGAACAAGAAGCCAAGTACGAAGAAACTCTTAACTCTCTCAAGGTTAATGAGGTTGTAATTGGTAAAGTAGCTGAATTCGTAAAGAACGACAAGACCATCCGCGAAGTACTCGTAGACGTTGGTTACAAGTCGTTGGGCGTTGTTCCCTACACGGAGTTCCGCTACAATCGTGACCTTAAGATCGGAGATGAAGTAGAAGTGTACGTGATCAGCCAAGAAGACCGCTCTGGCGCATTGGTACTCTCTCACCGTCAAGCTCGTCTCGAACGTGCTTGGGAACGCATTAACGATGCTCAAGAAAAGGACGAAGTTATCCTCGGTTTCATCAAGAGCCGCACCAAAGGTGGTATGATTGTAGACGTATTTGGCGTAGAGGCATTCCTTCCCGGTTCCCAAATCGACGTACGTCCTATCCGTGATTACGATGCTTTGATCGAAAAGACAATGGAATTCAAGATTGTCAAGATCAATCAAGAGCAAAAGAACGTTGTCGTATCGCATAAGATCTTGGTAGAAGCCGAGCTCGAACAGCAAAAGCGCGATATTATCAGCAAGCTCGAAAAGGGTCAAGTACTCGAAGGTACGGTCAAGAACATCCTTCCTTTCGGGGTATTCGTAGACTTGGGTGGTGTAGATGGTCTTATCCATATCACCGATCTCTCTTGGGAGCGTGTATCACATCCTAGCGAAGTGGTAGAGCTTGATCAAAAGATCAATGTTGTTATCCTCGACTTCGATGAGAATAAGACTCGTATTGCTTTGGGTCTCAAGCAACTTACGGCTAATCCGTGGGATAACCTTGATCCTAACCTCAAGCCTGGTGACGTCCTCAAGGGTAAGGTAGAGCTCATTACCGATTACGGTGCTTTCGTAGAAGTAGCTCCCGGTATCGAAGGCTTGATTCACGTGAGCGAGATGTCTTGGGCTCAGCACCTCCGCAGTGCGCAAGATTTCCTCAAGATTGGCCAAGAAGTAGAAGCCGTAGTGCTTACTCTTGATCGTGATGAGCGTAAGATGAGCCTTGGCATGAAGCAACTTACTCCGGATCCTTGGGCTGACATTGAAGAACGCTACCCCGTAGGTTCTCGTCACCAAGCTAAGGTGCGCAACTTCACCAACTTTGGTGTATTTGTAGAGATCGAAGAAGGTGTTGATGGCCTTATCCACCTCAGTGATCTCTCTTGGACTAAGAAGGTGAAACATCCTAGCGAAGTAACGGAGATCGGCGCAATGATCGAAGTAGAAGTGCTCGAAATCGATAAGGAAAATCGTCGCTTCAGCTTAGGACACAAGCAAACCGAAGAGAATCCTTGGGATGCTTTTGAAGAAACCTTTACGGTTGGTTCTATCCACGAAGGTGTTATCACCGAGTCTGTAGACAAGGGTGTGCTCGTAGCTCTCCCTTATGGTATCGAAGGTTTTGCTACTCAAAAGCATATTGTTAAAGAGGATGGTTCTAAGGCTCAGGTAGACGAAAAACTTCCTTTCAAGGTTCTTGAGTTCAATAAGGATAAGCACCGCATTATCGTATCGCACAGTCGTGTATTCGAAGATAAGCAACGTAGCGAACGCCCTGCTGAGGAGTCCAACCGTAAGCAGGCAGCTCGTCAAAGCGAAGAGGCTAACATTCAAGCTCCTGTCGAAAAAGCTACTCTCGGTGATTTGGATGCCCTTGCATCACTTCGTGAGCGTCTTGATGGTAAGAACTAAGCATGTATTTCCCATAGACCTCCTCTGTTGGAGATCATTTCATTGAGATGCATCGCTGACAGAGGGTCCAAGGAAAAAAATACCCCCCTTGCTTTTGATTTGATGTTTCAGATCGGAGCAAGGGGTTTTATTGTGTGCAATCGGTTATCTTTGTACTGCGATAAATAACCTCTAAAATGACCTTTTGTTGTAATGGCAAAGAAAAATCTAGTAATCCTTTCAGGAGCAGGAATGAGTGCAGAAAGTGGCATCTCGACATTCCGAGATAGTGATGGACTTTGGGAGCAATACCCGGTGCAACAAGTTGCTTCTATTGAAGGATTTAGAGCAAATCCGCAGTTGGTCTTGGATTTCTATACCGAACGAAGAAAAAACTTCGTGGGATGCGAACCCAATGACGGACATCGAGGATTAGTTGCTTTAGAGCAGGATTGGGATGTGACCGTCATCACTCAAAATATTGATGATCTACATGAGCGAGCAGGTAGCCGTCGAGTTATTCATCTTCATGGAGAAATCATGAAAAATTGTTCCGTAGATCATCCCGATATAACCTATCCTGTGGATATGGAGCATCCCGAGATCAAGGTTGGGGATTTGGCTCCCGATGGAAGTCAATTGCGTCCCTTTATCGTCTGGTTTGGAGAAGCTGTCCCCATGATTGTCCCTGCTGCTGAAGCTGTTCGTCGGGCAGATTGTTTTGTCGTAATCGGGACTTCTCTCAATGTTTATCCCGCTGCGGGTCTTTTGGCTTATGTCCCCTGCACGACTCCGATATACTTAGTTGATCCCAAACCAGTGGAGAGTAGTTATCGTAAAGATATTGTTTACATTCGAGCGACAGCGTCAGAGGGAGTTGCTCGGTTGACCGAAATACTCTGTTCCCAGGGCGATGAGTAGCCGTTCCTATTGCTCTATTCCGAAAAATAGTACCTTTGTTCCCATCTTATAGTACCATAGAGTGTTGAAAAAAGAGCACCTGACCGAGGATGAAAAAGCGATGCGCATCGCTTTGAAGGAGGCGCATTTAGCCTTAGAGGCCGGCGAAGTGCCTATTGGGGCTGTGCTGGTTGCTCATGGTCGCATCGTAGGACGAGGTCATAATCATGTGGAGCGATTGCAAGATCCTACGGCCCATGCAGAGATGCTTGCTATAACCTCCGCTGTCGATAATTTAGGTGCGAAGTATTTAACTGATTGCACACTTTACGTGACGCTAGAGCCTTGCGTGATGTGTATGGGTGCGCTTCGTTGGGCACAAGTACGTCGGATCGTTTATGCCGCTCCTGATGACAAAGCAGGGTACCGTCACTTTGCACCGAATGCTCCCCACCCTAAGACAAGAATCGAAGAAGGTCCCTATCGAGAAGAAGCAATAGCCCTACTCCAAGATTTTTTTGCGCAACGTCGCTAACGGATCTCGATGATAACTGTTTCTCCCGAGAGGAGTGTAGTCCCGATCAAGCGGTGTTTATTGCCCTGTTTTATCCCCGTTTTTTTGTAGAAATCTATGGGTTTAAGGGGGAAGTTTCGTTGTGAGAAATCTGCTTCGGGATAGATCTTTTTTAGCTGTTTTAAGGTGCTTGATTGGGCTGAGTGGAGGCCGATTATTTCGTAACTTTTGCCCAAAAAGTGGGTAGGAATGGCTTCTGAGGTATAGAGATGGCTATTGGGATGTAGAGGAAGTGCTCCGTAATACGATGCAATGAAGTGATATAATCCACTTTTGAGCAGGGCCGCACTGGGAATAAGTAGATAGCGTTGCAGTTGGGAGGCAAAGCGTGGCTCTTGAGCTTTTTCCTCGGCAAAGGAGGCGACCATCTGCCCTAAAACAGAGCCATCTTGGGCAAGGTGAACGACGACGATACGCGTCTCCTCGACGTCGATTGTGCATGATAGAGAGGTGATGTAAAGGAGGAGTTCCTTAACTTCTTGATCGCTTTGAATAATGTGTATCTCGGCTATGTGGGGTAGTATTCTAAGTGTTTCCTTGAGATCTTCCATCGGAGAGATCTTGATGAGGATGCGTCCCTTGTAATTCAAAATCCGCAGCCTTTCACAAACCTCTAGGGGAGAGGGTTCGGTATCGGCGAGGGCATAGGTTCGTTTCCCTGTCTTAGAGCGACGAGCAGGATCGAAATAAAGTAGTTCCATTCCCTCGAGTACCAATCTCTCTAATTCGTCTAAAAGAGACTTTTGTTCGATGATCAATTCTTTGGGTTTCCCTTTGAGATAATCAAGGAGGTGAGGTATGTTGTAGGAGGCTGCTTGTACAAGGGCTGGAATCTTTTCTAGATAAATGGCTTTGTTCGCTGTCTGAGCGAGGTGGATAAAGTCCATACCCAATCCGCCTGTACCATCGACAAAGAAAGGGCTTGATCCGAAACGATTCCCTTTGTAGTGGGCTGTGGCTTCGCTAGAGCTCTGCTCGTAGGCAATCCCTTCGGGCAAGAAGATCCCGAGAGGAGCGAAAGTGGGGTATTTTTTCCTGACTTTTGTGGAGTAACTGAGTTGGCGGGCGATGTGTGAGCGTAGCGCAAGGGGGATATCTGACTTGCCTAAGAGAATACGATCAGGCAAAGCATCTCGGTAGGTTGTTTGGGCGAGGTGCAATACCTCTTTGATCTCTTGGGGGGTAAGAATATCGCTCATTGCCGGGGGACTTAAAAGTTTAGGATTTTGTAGCGTTTCCGCACTTCGTACATGGGAATTTCCTCCTGAAAGTGCCACCACTCCTTATTGTAGCAACGCATACCGACCTGTTTGAGAATGGATCGTAACAATTGGCGGTTTTGTTGGGCTTGGCGCGTGATTTTTTTTGTTCGGACGAGGTTTTCCTCTTGATCCGTATGCGCTTCTATGCCAAAGTGATCAAAGTCAGTCCCCATGTCTAGCAGTACACCTTGATTATCAGCAATGGATAGGTCCACGGCTACCCCATAATTGTGTCGTCCACCCCGATCGCCGTTGGCTACATAGATCTTTAGAGGCGTATTGCGTACTGTGGCATACATGATCCGTTGGACGCTCAGCGGACGGGATGCGTCGAAAATAACAAAGTGATAACCCGGGTACTTTTGACTGAGTAGTTGCTGAGCTTTGGAGAGTCGTTGGGCGAAAGAGGAAACGAAATAGGCTCGTGAAAGTCCACGGTAAAGGATCTGGTTGGTAAAATTGTTCTCTGTAGCATATCTCAAATCTAGTTGGATCTCAGGGGCTAGCTCCTGGATATCGGTTAGCCCGAATTGCTCCATCCGGAGATCAATAGCTCCTTTGGGAGGTATCTGTTGTGTCCATCCTGAGAGAGAATACCCCAGTAGCAGGCTGATGAGTAGTCCGATTGTCCTATGATTCATAGAGAACGTGGTTGTTTGTTGGGGTAATGAAAGCCCCGTCCAACTATCCTTGTTCAGAGGATATCTAGACGGGGAAATCTGAACTTTATTGTTGTTTACTTAATCCCAAGACGGGTACGTACTTTTGGGGTGAGGTCTATGGCATCTTTACCGGCGTGGAGGAATGCACCAGCCTCTAGGATGTAGGTGCAACCGGCTTCGTCTCCGGCTTTCTTGATCGCATCTAAAACCTTTTGTTGGATGGGTGCAAGGAGTGTTTCTTGTTGCTTTTGGAGATCTTGTTGCATCACCTGCATAGATTGTTGAATGCGGTTTTGCATATCTACCAACTCCTGTTGGCGACTTTTGCGGATAGCCTCGGAGAGCGAGTTTTGTTCCTTGGTAAAGGCTTCCACCTTGGTAGAATACTCTTGTTGCATCTTTTGTACTTCTTGTGTGTACTTAGCATCGAGCTCTTGGAGGCGAGTCTGAGCCGCTTTTGTTTCGGGCATGGCAGCCATAATTTCTTGGGTATTAACCATAGCAATTTTTTGCTGAGCCACGAGAGCAATAGGGCAGAGTGCCACTATTAAGCTGATGAGGATTTTTTTCATACGAAGAATAATGTTGAGTGATTATTATGTTGTCTTATTATAGTAGGAATATGGCTTTTACTTGCTGTATCCCATTTTTTTGAGTACCTGATCGCTAATATCAATACCGGGGTTGGCATAGATGATACCTGATGTACCTCGATCAAGTACGAGTTGGAAGTTATTGGCTTTGGAAATCTCCTTGACCGCTTCCCATACTTCATCTTGTATCGGCTTCATCATTTCCGTGCGCTTTTTGTACAATTCTCCTTCAGGTCCAAAATACTTGGTCTGCAAATCTGCGGCGGCTTGCTCTTTCTTGATGATTTCGTCTTCACGAGTTTTCTTTTGAGCAGCTGAAAGGAACACGAGATCCTTTTGGTATTTCTTGTAAAGTGTTTCAGCTTCGGTTTGGACCTTCTGCACTTCTTGTTGCCATTTCTTAGAGACTGACTCCAACTGTTCATTCATCATTTCGTAGTTGGGGATGTTTTTGAGAATATACTCCATGTCCACAAGGGCATATTTTTGAGCAGAAGCAGCGAGTATGGCAGAGGCTGCAAAGAGTAGGGTTATTACCAATCTTTTCATGATCACTGGTTTTTAATAGAGTTATACTTCATTATTACTATTGGAACAACAAAGGGGTATTTCGTTTATTTTGGCACTGACTTAGAATTCCTTGTTCAGCACAAAATGAACATTGCTACCACCTCTGTCGGCACTGTTATTGGGGCGATCAAATCCGTATCCCCAGTCAATTCCGAGCAATCCGACCATGGGGAGTGTGATGCGTACACCGAATCCTGCCGACCGCTTGAGGTTGAAAGGATTGATGTCCGCTATGTTGGTCCACGCATTCCCGGCTTCTAGGAAGGCGAGTGCCCAGATGTTGGTCTGACCTTGGAAGACAACAGGAATACGAAGCTCCGTCGTAAGGCGCATAAAGGCGGTGGCATAGTCATAGTTACTCCCTGCAATTGTTCCGTTTTTGTAACCGCGAAGTCCGATCGTCTCGTTCATATAACCGCCAACGTATCCACTCATACCATCACCACCCATGTAGTAGGTTCCAAAGGGAGAACGTTTGTAGGGATGATAAGTTCCGAGGATCCCAAGATCAAGTCTGTTCATCAGCACCGGAGTATATTGCACTGTCTGTGGATTAGCAAGAGGGGTAAACACGCGTCCCGTAAAACGCCACTTGTGATACTCCACGAAGCGGTATCTCTTTTCTGATGAGAGTCTTGGGTCAGCGTAGTCTACGTTGTCAAAGAGCGAGTAGGGGGGAGTTGCCGTAACGCTCAATGAGAAGTCCGAACCGCGTCTTGTGTAGATCGGGTTATCCAACGAGGAGCGTGAAATCTTGAGTTGTAGGTTGATGTCGTTGGCCGATCCGTTGTGGAAGCCTTCGAATGTATCGTACACCCAATCGTTGAGGTGGTAGTAATTGTAGTTGAGGGAGGCATAGAACATAAACCAATTGTCGGGCCAGTTCAGTCGCTTTCCATATCCGATAGAGCCACCCAGGATGGAGAGCGATTGGTTGGGATTGTATGCCTTTTCCATAAGGGCCCCTCCATCACCATATCCGTATCCGTTGCCATAGCCTCCATATCCACCGTAACCATATCCGCCATATCCGTAGTATGGGTTGTAGTAACCTGCTTGGGAGGAGATATTGTTATTGTAGAATTTTGTGTCCAACGCCGTTTGTCTCGAATAGAAGATGCTAGCAGAGAAGTAATTAGGGCGTTTTCCCCCGAACCAAGGATCGATAAAACTCAAACTATACTGCTGGTAATAGCGTCCGTTTGTAGATACGTTGAGCGAAAGTGTTTGCCCATCTCCTTGGGGAATGATCCCTTTGTACATACTAGGATGAAAGAGGTTGTACATGGAGAAGTTGGTGAAACTGAGTCCGACACTTGCGATCAACCCTGCTTGACTCCACCCGAGGGACATTTCAAACTTATCGCTTCGCTTCGGTTCCAGGTTGTACTCAATATCCACCGTACCGTCCTGTGTGTTGGGGACGGGCTTGGGAATACTCTTTTCGGGATCGAACTGATTCAGCTGATTCAGAGCCATATAGGAGTTCATGAGATCGTCCTTACTGAAAAGTTTGCCCGGCTTGGTATAAAGTTCCCTACGGATCACGTTTTCGTACACGAGGTCATTTCCGTTGATGATAACCTTGCGAATCGTTGCTTGAGGACCCTCCGAAATACGCAAATCCAACATGACGGAGTCTTCCCCCACAATCGCCGTTTCGATAGGATCGATGTGAGCAAATATATAACCGTTATTGTAGTAGAGATTGGCCACTGCGTCCTCATCGGTTGAGAGGCGGCTTTCAATCCTTTTTTGGTTATAGACTTCACCCTCCTTGATACCCAACATTGCTTGGAGGAAATCCGTAGGATATTTGGTGTTACCTACGAAGCGAAGTCCTTTTATGTAGTATTTTTTTCCCTCATCTAGCTTGATTTGGATCTTGATGCGTTTGGGGTTCTGCGGATCTTTTACGATGGTATCTGAAACGATCTCCGCATCCCGATACCCTGCTTCGTGATACCGAGCAAGTAGGTTGTTAAGGTCCTCTTTGTAATCTTTTTCGATAAATTTCTTTTGGCTGAAAATCTCTAGAATGCTGGACCAAGCCCTTCCCTTGGATAGGGAGAAGAGTTCATTGGTTTTCTTCATGGCTGCTCTAAGTGTGCTGTTACTCAGAGATTTATTGCCAATGAACTCAATTTCGCTGACCTTGATCTTATTCTTTTTGTCAATGGCTACGGTCACGAGTACGTGGTTTTGCTTTGAGAGGTCATTTTTTTGCTCTACCTCCACGGTCATGTCGCTGTACCCCTTTTCATCGAAGTACTTCTTGACCAGTTGCTTGGTGCGGTCAATGATGTTGGGCGTGAGTTGCATCTCTGCGTGCAGTCCCGTTTTCTCTTCAAGGTCCTTACGTTCACTTTTCGATACGCCTGTAAATGATACACTCGAAATCTTGGGTCTTTGTTTAAGTTGAATCTCCAGCCAGATCTTATTACCCTCTATTTTGTTGGCCACGATGCGTGCATTGTCAAAGTACCCATTGCGCATAAACCGACGTACCGCATCACTAAAGGCAATCCCCGGCACCTCCACAAAGTCACCTACGTTAAGCCCCGATAGATTGATAAGAATGGCTGGGTCATAGCCCTCTCCCCCCGTTACGGTAATATCAGCGATTTGGTAATTTGTGGGGCGAGCATAGTTGATCTCTACCTTGTCGGGAGGCGTTGTGGGCGATTCGCTTTGAGCCAGCAATTGAGGGATGCCTGCGAGGGTTAATCCCGAAAGGAATAGGATATTTACTAGGAATTTACGTATCATAGGGTATCTAGAGGAGCAACGCCTTCGGGGGCGATTGCGCTTGTTTTGGAAGATTGAATAGGAGTTGTAGAGTCTACATTGCCAAAACGACGATTACGCCGTGCAAAGTCTTGGATCGCTATGTGTAGATCGTCTTCATCGAAGTCAGGCCAAAGTGTAGGAGTAAAGTAGAGTTCCGTATAAGCCAGTTGGTATAATAAAAAGTTGCTGATACGCAACTCTCCACCTGTTCGGATCAGCAGATCGGGATCGGGTATGCCATAGGTGGTGAGGTAGGGCGCAATAGCCTCCTCCTCCGGTAGATCTTTCGGATTTATCTCCCCCGAAGCGACTTTTTGTGCCAGGGTGCGCATCGCCTCATTTACTTCCCAACGAGAGGAGTAACTCAGGCATACAATGAGCGTTATTTTACTGTTTTTCGCAGTTGTTTTCTCTGTACGATCTATCGCTTTTTGCGTTGCAAGAGGCAACCTTTTGAGGTCCCCAATGGCTCGTACGCGGATGCCATTTGCCATAAATTCGGGCGTGTATTGCTCGATCGCTTGGGCAAGGAGAGCCATTAGGGCATCGATTTCGGCTGTTGGTCTACTCCAATTTTCCGAGCTAAAGGCATATACTGTTAGATATTTGACCCCCTCCCGAGAGGCGGCCATTACGGTGCGTCTCAGAGCCGTCACACCCTCGATGTGTCCTCGAGAGCGCTCTTCTCCTCGGGCTTTGGCCCAGCGACCATTACCATCCATGATGATGGCAATATGTTGAGGCGTTTTGTTGTTATCGTGCAATTTGCTCATTTATGTTGCAGGAGGTGCCACGAGATGAAAATTCATATGTGACCCCAAGGGTTATCATTATCATGCCATCTCCCCCCTTATACCAAGACGATTGGACGTGGTATGGGTTGCTGAGGATGTTCGAATTGGTTCCTAAAGTATCAAGTTTGTCCGCGAAGAAGTGTCGTCCTCCGAGCGAAGCAATCAGATTCCACCGGTTGGCGAATTTGTATTTTACCCCGACTGCACCCTCTATACCGGGCAAGAATACGGGGGTACCTTTGCCCAATGCCACACCGACATTGAGTCCTAGAGCGATGTAGGGACTCCACCGCTTGGTGTGTAGGAAAGGGTACTTATCGCTATACGCAAAGAAGTTGTATTCTCCCCGAGTGGCAAGCAGTAGGGTGTGGGCTGTAAAGCGAATCGGATCGGACACTTCGGGGAATACGTTTTTCGTTACCCGGGTACTTCCTTGCAGTAGATTGAGGGAGAGATCTCCCGAAAAGGCTAGTCTGAAGTTGTGATTGTAGCGCATCTGGATACCTGCACCTCCCCCAAGGGTTGCAAAAGGGATCACCTTATTAGCATCGCCTAAGTAGCTATTGACAGAGCCCCAAGCACCCCATTCCATACGATACTCTTGCGCCCGGGCTGTCTGCATCCCTCCAAGCATAAGAAGGAGTACCCACCACGAGTGTAGGGGTAGCAGCCGAGAGGATGGAATGGTGTGATGCATCATAAGACCGGCTCTTCAGAGGCGTTTATCAGTTTAGAATGTAGGATTTGCCTTCCCAAATGGCTCTGTCTTGTGATCCATCGACCTTTTGTCCTCCAAAAAGGTAGAAGATAAGTCCGTTGCGAGTGAACCCGAATAGTTGTTGGTAGCGACCGAAAGGTTGCTCTGCGTCGGGGAGCATGAGGTTTGCTTTATGGGCTGTCCAAGTCGAACCCAAATCTTTTGAACTATATATTTGTGCATCTCTCTGAGGCGATGTGCTGGCAGGATAGATGCAATAGAGCGTGTTTTTCTCTTCGCGCGCGATCATCAGAAGGGGCGATTTTGCCCCTTCAAAAGCAGGAAGAATGTACTCTTTTTTGATAGCAGGGGAGAGCCAATCAAGTCCCGTTGTAGTGGTCCAAGTCTTTTGAGAAGGCTTCCCGGAGCTGTCTTTCGCACCTATTAAAATAAGGAGGGGGTGGTGTACGGACTCCCCGAGCGCGGTACTGATCCCTTCTCGGGGGAAGTCTAGAGGTACTTCAGCTCCGCGTTTGTAACCTCTTTTGGGGGTGAGGCATGCAAAAAAGTTCTTGCCCGATTCGCTTTTTTCGATTAGGCAGAGGGTGGATGCTTTTTCCCCAGGAGCCGTAAATCCACCGAGGAGTATACTTCCGTTCTTGACTTCGTTAGCCATGCTCCATTGCAGACCTCCATTTTCGCTTAGAGCGAGGGAGGCATTTTCGCTATTGCCTACAAGGGCATAGAGTAACCCATCAGGAGTTGCTGTGGCACTGTAAACGGGGAGACCTGATAGCCCCGTCATCATCACCTCCTGCCATGCAAGGGCATCGGCAGTAGTGTGATAGAGTCGTGTTTTGCCCTCTTTGGTGGCAAAAATGTAGAGATCCTTGTCAGTATGGCAATAGATCGTTTGCATACCGGTTAGGTCGGGGAGTTGCTGTGCTATGGGGTTCCACGCATAGGTGTCCGGGTCTTGAGGGTAGCTGCGCACCTCTACGGTATAGCTTTTTTTGAGCCCTTTGCTCTCATTGCTCACCTCGAGGGTGAAGCCTTTGCCCCAGCACTCTTTGAGAGAGATGGAGTCCGCCGCACTGCGCACGAGCTCTTTACCCTCAAATAGGATCTTCAGTGTCGCGGTAGTCTGTATCCCTACGGTGATCTGTACAGAGTCTATTGTTGTTCCGAAAGGCAACAGTTGTGCATTATAGATGCGTCCATTGGCGTGGTCGATCGAGAAGAACACCTTACTCAAATCTCCGTTCGCTTTGGACGAAAGGGTGAGGCTAGAGACCTGTACCGTGGTGAGTTCGGGATTGACGAACTCCTTTGGATTCAAACAACTTGGTACTGAGAATAGGATTGTCAGTAGCCCAAGTGTAGAGCAGAGCGCGTATTTTATACTGAGTCGTTTCATTGTGAACACTATATATTACGTTGCAAAGATAACCTTTATCTATAAATATGATACACCCCGTTTTCTCTATAACGCGTTTTGCCATTGCTCGGGAGAGGAGTGCTGCTTTGTTCCAATGATATTTCGGATCTCTCTCTGAAAGGGGGTAGCACGAGAGGTTGCTCTCTTACTCGTGAAACCTTAAAAAAATAGAGCCCTGAAGTTTGGATCCTCTTGGGCAAAAGGAATCTGTTTCACAGCCTGCGGTTTGGAGCATTTAGGGCAGCCGCAAAAAGGGTTCGAGCTTTACCGTTTGTTACTTCGTATATAATTAGGTGTTGTATTTGCCCTGTTTTACTTGATGTTTTGAAACTCCGCTTCGTATCTGTTGTACTGTGACCTGTTTTGAGTTATTCTCCTATTTTTTTGTGATTGACGAGGTGTCAAAATACCCAATTTAAGGGATTGTCAGGGCAAAATATGCGGAATAACTTTGCACCCGATATATGTTAAGCCTCTGAAATATGGGCGGTAAACTACAATTAAACGCTATCGTATGAAAAAATTTTTTGTAGGTAATCTTCTTGTTTTGATTGCCTTGTTGGGGATCACCTCAGGGTGTACATCCTCCAATAATGATCCGAAAGACCAAAAACAGACCCTGCACCTCAAAGCAGCACTCTCGGAGTCGGTTGCCATAGAAAGCCTTGTTGCTGAAGTGACGGATACGCGTACTACCAAAATGACCGAGTATCCTCTCTCTGCCAAAGGAGAAGGCGATTTGAGTTTGTTGGCAGGGACCTATGATGTTACCTTGCGAGGTAAGACAACCGATGGTCGGGAGCTCTTGGGACAAAAGCAGGGTATTGTCCTTAAAGAGGAACTCTCTGTTACGATCCCTGTTGAGATAAAGAAAGCCGAGGTGCAAGGGCTTGTCTTTGGCGAGATCTTCAATAACGGAGAGACGAATGGACAAATGATGCACCCCGACCAGTACTTTACGGTGGTCAATAACAGTGATAAGGTGCAGTATGTCGATGGACTTGTTTTTGCTATTACAGCCCATCCTAACGTACAACCTGCTGATGCTTTTACGGAGTATTTCGATAAAAATGGCGAGTTCCCGCTCTTTGCTTTGATTCAATTCCCCGGTAAGGGGACGGAGTATCCCATTCAACCGGGGGAGCAAGTGGTTGTCGCTTCTACGGCTGTTAATCACTATAATGCTACTACACACCCTAACTCGGTAGACCTCTCGGGGGCCGATTTTGAGATGGTATTTCCCGATACGGAGCAAATCAAAGATGTAGACAATCCCTCGGTGCCCGACATGATTGTACATTTCAGTGCCTTTGGTGCAGGTGGTATTATGCACCCCAGAGGATTCTTCCCTCCACTTCTATTTAAGCTGGATGAGGATGCCGAGAGTTACAAAAAGCACCATGCCATGGTCGTTGATGCTAAAGACGGATCTAAGATAACCCTTTATACAGTCCCTGCAAAACTCATATTGGATGCTGTAGAGACGGGGTGCGAGGGGCAGCTGGCAAAAAAAGTATTCCCTGCATCATTGGATGAAGGTTCGGCTCTCGTGACAGGTTGCCACCGTCAGGAGTTACTCCGCCGTAAGAGCACCATGAAAAATGGACGCAGAGTATGGGTTGATACTAATAACTCCACAAACGACTTTGAACGTGTGAAGGGACAAACAGCCTATCCTAAGAAATAATCCTAGAGGTTTCTCTCATTTATTCCTTTGTTAATTCTCTCTCCTTTCTCTTGCTTTTCCCCTTTTGGCTTCTTTTTGTAAGGGCGTAGGTGAGGAGCATTGAGAGGGGGAGACTTTTTTCTTCGATGTATGCTAAAGAGACTTTTCCTTGGATGGGTCAGTTATATCGTCGGTAGTCTGCTTCTTGTTGCTCCTTTGGGGGCACAGCAGGTCGGCACTCCTTCTTCTCTGCGTTGTACTCTCCAGGGGCTCCTTGTGGATCGGGAGACGAAGGCTTCTATTATCGGGGCTACGGTAGAGCTTCTAGACTATGCCAAAGGGGCGGTGAGCAACGAACGAGGAGCCTTTGTTCTCGCCAACCTGCGCCCTGCTACTTATCATTTGCGCATTCGATGCTTGGGGTATCAGACTACCGAAGTGATGCTGACAATCCGAAGAGATACCACCGTCGCCTATCAGTTACAACCCTTGAGTTTTGCCCTAAAAGAGGTAGAGGTGATGGCCTCTTTCGTGAAAAATAAAAGTAGCGTTCTCATTGAACAGGAGGCCCTTCGGCATATTCAACCCACTTCGCTCAACGATCTGATGTTGCTACTTCCCGGGTCTGTTACAGCCTCCCCCGGAGTGGGCAGTTTCAAAGGGGCTAGTGTGCGTCAGGTGGGGAGTGATGACAACTCTTCGCTCGGAGTCTCTTTGCAAGTCGACGGCACGCCTCTAACCAATGATGCTACACGCACGCAGATTGAAGGGCTTACGGGGCAGAGCCGATTTGATAGCTATGTGCCCGACCGACTTGCAACGCGTCGAGGATCACTTAATTCGGGGATTGACCTCAGAACCATATCAACCGATCACTTCGCTCGTGTGGAAATTGATCGAGGGATCTCCTCTGCTTCCGAAGGCAATCTGTCATCGGGGACTCTCAAGTTGCATCCCAAGAGAGGCAAGAGCCCGCTCTCCCTACGTGCCAAGACCGATCCCCTCTACAAGCTGCTCTATGTCGGTAAAGGGCTCTCCCTTGGGGAGCATTTTGGTGATCTGCATTTGGGATTGGACTGGATGGATTACAAGAGTGACGCACGGGAGAAACTCGACCGCTACAACCGCATCTCGGGGCAAGCTTCTTACAGTAAGCAGTTCGGCTCGCAAGAAGAGGGAACAATAGACTTCACCGCCACTTTACTTCATACCACTTCGTTGCAGAATAGCCGTACCGATGAACTTGTGGAAGAGTTGGACGAACGGTATCATACGCAATACTCTCGTACTACTTTGTCCACACAATCCATTTGGAGACCTCGCAACTTCTTCCCCTTTGATCACCTCCAAGCAACCCTATCGATAGACTATACATATGACCTGTTGGATCGCAAAAAGTTCTATATATCGGGTAGTGGTCCGCGCTGTATGCCTCTCTCTCCCGAACCGGGAGTGCATGAGGGGCAGTACCTTCCCTTGGCCTATTATACTCTCTATCAAGTGGAGAATAAACCGCTCTACCTTTTTGCGAAGTTGCATGCATCCAAGGATTGGGACCTCTCCTCTTCATTGCGTCTCTCTCTATATTATGGGGCAGAATCTCGTTGGGCGAAAAACTGGGGGCAGGGTGCTGTGACTGACGTTCAACGCCCCCCTTTCCCTGCTGATAATGCGTATGTATTCCCTCGTCCCAATAGAGAGGTCCCCGCATTGGCTCATGGGGCCGGTTATGTAGAGAGTCGGTGGCAATGGTCTCAGGGCGGACATACCCTGATGGCTAACCTCGGAGGTCGACTGACCTACCTTTTTAATCTCCCCTCGGATTACCTCTTAAGGGGAAAATCATTGTGGGAGCCTCGCCTGCGTGCTGCGTGGAATTGGAAAACGGATGAGGTCTCTATGACCCTACGGGGTGGATATGGAGAGGAAAACAAGTTGCCTACGCTTGACTATCTCTACCCCGATAAAAAGTATTATTACTTTGTGGTGCTCAATGCCTATTTCAGCGATCCGAAAAGGGATCATTTAATGACCTATACGGTGGTGCATGACCCCGCCAATCCGGAAATCAAGGCCAATAAAAACAGAAAGGGAGAGATCGGATTGGATTGGCAGTACAAGGGCTATACCTGTTCGCTCACGGCTTTTAGCGAACTCTCTCTTGATGGATTTAGTTATGCTTCCGCCTATTACCCCGTCAAATACCCCATTTATGAGCGCCCCATTGCCCCGATTGATGACGGTTCTCGTCCCGAACCGTCGGATTATTATAGCGATACGATGAGAGATTTTGCCCGCTTTCTTTCAGTCCGCAACTCTGAAAAGATATACAAGCGAGGGATCGAGTATCGTATACGCACTCCCCACTACGAGGCGATCCGCACCCGGTTTGAACTGAACGGGGCTTACTATCACACTGTTTATGGCTCTTCACTCCCCGTCTATTATCGCCCCTCGTTGGTCGAAAATGGAGTTAAGTTCCCCTATGTAGGCTTCTATGGAGAGGGCTCGCAGCGACACTACGTTCGTTTTAATAGTAACCTTTGGTGCAATACTCACGTGCCCGAATGGGGTGTGATCTTTACCAACTTTATTCAGGTTATTTGGCATGATGCCTCCTTTTTGGGGAGAGAGCAGAGTGAATATCCTTACGCTTATATGGATCTGGACGGAGCTATACATTCCATAGATAAAGAGATGATCTTACAAGCCGAGAAGGATGGTTCGCTTTGGCGGCACCTGAGTCAGTCGCACAATGATCTCTATTACCAAGCCAATCTCAAGCCTGTGTCTGTGCGAATGAACCTCAAGGCGACCAAAGAGCTGGGTAAGCATCTCCGACTCGCTTTCTTTGTAGATAATGTCTTCGACTTCTCCCCTAAATACAAACGTAAGGATAAGACGACTGATCGAGAGTGGTTTGTTCCCTATTTCGGTATGGAGGCTCAAATTCAATTTTAACTGATAGCAATAGGTCTGTTTGTCATGAATATGAATGATACAAGGGGAGGTACCCCCCGAGGGAGGGTCTCCTTCGGCTTTTTCTTTGGGATTCTCTGCGTGGTTTTAGGAGTTCCATCGCTTCGAGCCCAGTCACTTCGCTTCCCTTTCTTGCGCTTGGAGGGCGAGGCCTTTACTTCGTTTGCATCCGATCGCTACGAGGAGATCCCGCAGGGGATCGCGAGCCGAGATCAAGAGATGCAGCAACATTTTACTTCTGTTATCCCTTCTGGATCGCAAAGTGCTCAAATCTCCCTCGTTGCCAGTGGAGGCAAACGATCGGGCTTTTACACTCCATACGAGGGGCGAGATACCTATTCGGCTCGTCTTGAGGGGATGGGACATGTCGATTTGGGTGCTTGGGGACGGCTCTTCGGGCGTATTCATTATGCTCGAGGGGGGGAGAGTGACCTCGGCTACTCCTCCATTCGTAATGCCGACTTTTACTTGCCTTACATCGTGGCGGACTCCTCGGGAGGAGATTATCACCACGAGCAATACTTGGCCTCAGGGCTCTACTCCTATAAAAAAGATAGTCTTGAATGGGGGGCTTCGCTCTCCTATGCAGGTGAGATGGCTTACCGCTATACCGATCCTCGAGCAGCCAACACCTCCAATACACTACAGCCGGGTGTTTCACTATCTTTATTCTCAAAGTATGGGAAAAGCTCTCTATCCCTGCATTATCTCTATCATAGGCAATATCTCCACCTTTGGCTTTGGCGTCCCGAGCAGCAGGATAAATTCTTTTTGACCTACGGCTTTGGAATGGTGGATGTTAAGCATACACCGATCTTTTTTGGAACCTCCAGGATGAACTATGTCAATGGCTGGCGGTGTGACCTTGCACACCAAAAGGGAGGGAGAGAGGATCACTCGGAGTACCTTCTCTCGGCTTCTTATTTGGGGTATTTTTTCCGTGCGGAAGAGCCTTCTGCCGTTGGGCTTTTTGGTCACCTCAATCATCGAGGGCAGTTGCACCTATCCTATCGGTATAAAAAATGGCGTTGGATGGCTGAGCTAGAGGCGACTCAACGAAATGGACGAGAGTATATTTATGCAGAGGAGCGACCCGAGAATATGCATGCATCAGTCTACGACCGAGTAGTTATAGACGTCCATAAAGCCTACATCTTGAGGGAGTGGAATGCGCATCTTCGGAGTTCGTACCGGTTTTCTCTCGGCAAAGGGGCTGCTGAGCTGGATCTGGGAGGACAGTTCTACCAAAGAAATGAACAACACAAGACTCTGGATTGCGAAACGGGATACGCTTTGATTCGTCCTTATGTTGGAGGGCAGATCCAACCCTCTCCCGTGTTTTCTGTCGGCGTTACGTATGCTTACCGCATCCCTCTCTTTCCTACACGCTATCGGGTGGCATCGGGGTACAAAGACCAATTAGACTATCAACTTGCCTATTTACCCCTGTTGGATGCTTCGAGAGAGGCACATGAATGGCGCATGCGGGTGGCTACACAATTTCGCATAGGGGCTCATCGGATACAGGTTGCCTGGGATGGTTTTTATGCTCGAGAACGAAAAAATGGCAATCTGCCCGTATTCGACCACGAACCAACTACGCGATCGCACCTCTTGAGTTCTCCCCAAACGTTTCCTACCGCAGGGCATTCATTTTGGACACGATTGGGTATCGCCTATATTTTTTGAGGCCTATAAAAAACGGTTGTCACACAATAATCATTTACACAAACTCAGATAATTCGATGAAGAAAACGTTATTTCTTTTGGGGATATTATTATCCCTGAATACAATTTGCCTCCATGCTCAAGAGCACAGTAAGGCAGAAAAAATCATACTGAAGCCCACAGGGCGGTATGCAGATCTCAAACTGAGGATCAAAGGAACAGGGCTGTGGATTGACCTGAACGGTAATAAGAGTTTCGATGAGGGCGAGGGGCTGAAAACCCTTTTGTTAGAAAAGCAAACCATTGCCCTACAAGATCAACACGCTGAAGTCACAATCTATGGAGAGGCTATAGAGAAACTTATCATTAACGATCCCGAGCAAGATCGGCAGCTCTATGCAATCGATCTTAAAAGTGCACCTTCGTTGCGATCTCTTGACGTGAGCAACAATTCACTCGGAGAGCTTGATCTTACGGCTTGTTCTTCTTTGGAGGATGTTAAGGCTGTAGGGAATATCCTTCGTAAGTTTGATGCTACGGGGTGTACTTCTCTGACTCAGGTAAAGTGTTCTTCCAATCCCGGGCTTAAAGAATTGATCCTTGTCGATTGTGTTGCTCTCTCCTGGCTCGAGGCAGAGCATTGCGCTATCGAAACCCCATTTTTGCGTGGTGCCATTGCCCTTCAGACGATCTTTTTGGACGACAATCATCTCACGGCTCTTAACATTCCGATCACTGCCGGTAATATCCGTCTTCTAAGTTGTTCGGAAAATCCCAATCTACACTCTCTCGAATTGCGTCAACAGGGGAATCTGAGCAAGCTATATGTAGCCAACTGCGGACTTACGACACTGAATCTTGACAAGGCTTATGCTCTCACAGAGTTGGACTGCTCTCGCAACGAACTTACCGAACTCAACCTTTCGGTCTGCTCTCAATTGACCTCTCTCAAAGTCTTTCAAAATCACATCAAAGCGGTAGAGATGAAGGCTTTGGTAGACAAACTCAATGAGTCAGAAGGGAGTGAAAAATCCTTTTATGCAGTTAACACATTGGGAACGACTCCCAGAGAGGCGAATGAATGCCCTCGCAGCGCCGTACAACTTGCCAATGATAAGAAGTGGAATGTTTTTGATTATAAGGGAGGAGAAGACCCTGTACTGTTCCCCGGGACTCCTGATGACCAAATCCCCGGAGGTTCTTCCTTACTTAGCGAATACGTGACTATCGCGACTTCTATGGCCTCCGGCGAAACTCTTACCTTGGAGATTAAAGCCGAAGATCCATGGGTTGACCTCAATGGAAATGGCAAAAAAGATGGAGGAGAAAGACTTGAAAAGGGACAAAATGATATCGTCATCCAAGATCTCAAAACGCTCAATGTCTATGGAACAAATCTAGAAACTTTTATTGCTGTCTTTGCTCATATTACAGAAGCCAATACGAGTAATGCTCCTCACCTCAAGCGTCTTGAGCTAAACAACAATGGGCTCGAACAAATCTCTTTGAGTGCTAACAAACACCTCGAAATAGTTGATCTTAGTAGTAATAAACTCAAGAAGGTGCTTATCCCATCGAGTAGCGTAATGGCTTCACTCAATGTCGCTTTTAACGAATTGGAGCAGGTTGATTTTTCAGGAGTCCCATATCTTAAAAAATTATGGGTCAATCATAATAAGCTTACGGCTCTCAAGGTCAATTCCTTCAGCCGGTTGGAGGAACTTTATATCTCGGAAAATAGAATCAATATGCTCGAGATGGCTAAAATTGTTGCAGGGCTGAACGATATAAGTCCGACGAGTGTACCCAAGAAACGGTTCTTTGTCGTTAATACGGCTTCCGCACAAGAGGGGAATCATATTTCTAAAAGTATGATTAAGGCTGCACGTGATAAGAAGTGGACTGTTTTCGACTTCAAGGACATGAATCCAAACTATGAGGGAGAGGATGATCCCGTCTTGGGAGACAAGAGTCAGTCCATCGTATTTTCTACCGATCGGTCAGCAGGGAAAGAGATCTCCTTCTACCTCAAGGGTGAGAAGTGCTGGATAGACCTCAATGGCAATGGTTCTTGCGATACTGATGAAGAGCTGATCGGTGATGACTCCAAGACTTCTGTTACCCTTGCAACTACCGGAGTTCAAACTATTTATGGAGCCAAGATAACTTCTCTACAGATCAATGAAATGGATCTTACCGAGCTTGATCTCTCCCAGGCTCCTGACCTTCAAAAGATTTGGGCGTCCCGTAATAAAATTACGACTCTTAAGCTTGGGAAGGCTGATCTCCTCGCTGATATGGATCTTGCATCAAACCGAATCTCAGGTAGTATAGACCTTTCTATTTATCCGGAGCTTTCTCAGGTGTTTTTTGTATCGAACCAAATTTCCGCTATCAATTTAGGGAACCTTCCAAAGCTTACAGTCCTCTCTTTAAGTGAAAACAGACTCTCAACACTCAATCTCAGCGGTTGTCCCAAGCTCAAATCGCTCTATGTTTCTGACAATCAACTCACTGCTTTGGATCTCTCAGTACAGACTGAAATCCAAACGGTGAATATCTGGTTTAACAAAATTCGGAGGGCTGAAATGTCCAAATTAGTCTCTTCATTGCATGCCTCTCCTGCCCAAACCAATGCCGGAAAAGATTTAACGGTTGTTGCCTTAGATACTCAAGGCTCTGTTGATGCCAAAGAGGAAAATCAGATTTACGAAACAGAGGTTGCTCTTGCAAAGGACAAGAAATGGAGTGTCCTTGCGTGGCTCGCTGCCGGTGGTACCCAGGAGTTCTCGGGTATCACAAGCGTGGAGCAGATAGAGAGCGCAGGCTTGCAAGTTCAGATGACCTCCAATGGTTGGATATTGCAGTTTCCTGACCAAGCAATAGGTCAGACCTATCGCATTTTGGATTTCCGCGGACAATTGCTTTGCCAAGGGGTCATTTCTCAAAACCGAATTGAGGTGGTAGCAGAGCCTTATCATGTACTCCTTTGTATAGGTCATGATTGCTTCAAGTTACAACGTTAAGTATGTAAGATCCTTCTTTCTCTAGTTGTCTTTTTCGAGATACCCTCTCCGTCTTTCATTAGGTGGAGAGGGTATTTTATGCCCTTTTGGGCTTTCTCTCCGAAAAGTGTGGAGTTAGGTGTGCACCTCTTGGGTCGATCCGATTGGTGAGATCTGTTAAACAAATACTCTCTTGAGGGTAACAAAGGACATTTGTCCGTACGATTGTGCACCGATGCGATGCTCTGTTCTTCCTTGGCTTATGGGCAAAAATCCTGCTATGCATGAACGCACAACAGGATTCCTTGCTCTTGAGCGGAAAACGAGACTCGAACTCGCGACCCTAACCTTGGCAAGGTTATGCTCTACCAACTGAGCTATTTCCGCATCTTATTCGGCTGCGACCTTTTTTACTACCGCCCGAATTCGACGGCAAAGGTAATACTTTATTTCTTTTCGGCAATACTTCGGAGATTTTTTTTTTCTACAAGACAGAGGGGTACCATTGCTGTCTATGGATTTGAAGATCCAATTCCGGTCCCCTATTTGTACCTTTGCTCCGATGAGTAATAGAATAAAACGAGATTGACAATGAAAAAACGACATTTACTAGTTTGTCTCTTAGGCCTGATTCTTTCCTCGGGTTGGGGCACCTCCGCACCGTCATACCAAGCCGATCGAACTCCAAGAGCAACACAGACTGCCCCACAGCGTACTCTCGTCGAAGGTACGGACTACGAATTGTCTTCGGATCGAAAAGGACTTGCCAGTTGGATGGCTGAGGATCTTGCCACTGTAGACTTTACGCAAGATCCGATCCTTGCCAAGTTGGAGTACATTGATGCACGAGCTTTTATGATGCGATCTTCTGTAGAGAATGTCATTCTACCGGAAACCCTGACGAGTATCCGAGAAATGGCTTTTTATTATTCGGGACTAAAGGAAATCACATTGCCAAAGGATTTGCATTCGTTAGGGGTGATCGATGGTGATATAACGAATCCTTTTGCCGGATGTTCCAACTTTGAGACAATCCACCTATCCCCTGAGAATACGCATTTCAAATTGGTCGATGGAGTCCTTTTTTCGGCTTCGGGTAAAGATCTCTTGGTTTATCCCGCCGGTCTTGCAACCTCTTCCTATAAGATCCCTTCCGGGGTAACCAGAGTTATAGAAAACAGCTTTGCCGGGACCACTCTGAAGGAGGTGATTTGTCCCAAATCGTTACGAGAGATTGCTCCTTTGGCTTTTGAAGATGCAGATCTTTTGGAAAACATTACACTCAACGAGGGCTTGACCGCCATAGGTTGGGGTGCTTTCAAAAATACTCAGATTGCAACTCTTACCCTCCCAAAGAGTCTGCAAATCAAGCCTTCCGCCGGGGAGTATGAAAATCCTTTTCTCGGGATGGTCGCCCTGACCTCTTTTACGATAGCTGAGGGAGGTAATTTCCATTTGAAAGATAAGGCTCTTTATCTTGCCGATCGGGATGTTTTGATTGCATTACCTCCGTCAAGCGGTCATACTGCATTCGCCTTGGGAGCAAAACCTGCCGTGTTGGCACAAGGGGCTTTTGCCTACCATAAGACGCTGGAGACATTCAGTTCCATGCATCATGTAGCTATTCCTTTGCGAGCTTTTGATTGCTGTACCAAGTTACGTAAGGTCGAATTGCAGTCAGGTACGCCCTTTATAGCTACTCAGGCTTTTATTGACTGCGATGCTATGGAATCCCTAATCATCGGTGCCCCTTTCGTACCTGTATTAGAGGATGAAGATGCATTCTCTTCAGTGTCTGCCACTCGATTTGTGCTACATATCCCCGCTTCTCTGGAAATTTCAGCATTCGAAAAGAGTGAGCCTTGGCAGGCTGTTTTGAAAAAGATTCGTGTTCAGGGTGATGCAGAGACCGTTCAAAATGTTGTGTTGCAACATGGCAAATATCATTCACTCGGAGCTACGTTTACGGCAGAGTCTTTCCGTAGTAGTTCTCCCTCGATAGCCCTTCTTACAGAAAAGGGTGATCAGATTGTAGGTAACATAGTGGGCACTGCCTCTATCTATCTAGGTAAAGAGGGTAGAGGATCTCTTCTATTTGTGCAAGTTGCTCCTACGGAGGCCGGCATGGTTGCAGAGCCTTGGTTGGATCGCTTCGAACGCTCTTTTGCTGCTATAGAGCAATATGAAAAGAATGTTGCGCACCGCAAGGTCGTGAAGGAAGAAACTCAATTCGGCGGTCGTATGTTCACCTTCGCAGATGAGACTCGTCCCGGTGTCTCCGTAACTTACCTCTTCTTCAGAGATGTTGCCTCAGAGTATGCGACCGTGGTTTTTGATACGAAGGAACTGTATGCCACCCACAAGATGGATACCTTCCTCCAAGAGCGTTACGCTCCTGCTACGGGTATGGACTTGGATGGAGAGACGTTTGATGGGTTTGTACGCCCTGACGGTGTCGGTTATGAATATCGTGAACTTAATGTTTCCGAAGACGCATCTGCTGTGATCAACGTAGCCTATTTCTTCTCGGATTCCTATGCTTATAAGGCGAGTCCGTTGCCTACGGATCCCGTCATTGCTTCTGAAAAGATTGGATTGCGTGTGATGGGAGATCAATTGCTTCTGCCTCGGGATGTGGAGTCAGTTGCTCTTTATCGTTTGGATGGGATACTTGTTCTGCACTCATCTCAACGCCAAGCAACATCGATTTCTTTGGCTCAATTACCAGCCGGAGTATACCTTGCTGTTGTTTGTCGCACAGGTTACAGTGCGCCGCTTATACTTAAATTGATGCGTTAATTATTGCTCCTTATGGGGCTCCCTATTCGAGGGGTAGTGGTCTTTTTGGACTACTACCCCCTTTTTATTACGATGTAGAAGATGATTTTTTTCTTGAGGCAGAAGATTAAAAATGTAGCCTGAGAAACTTTGAAATGTGGCCTGATAAACAAAAAAATATAGGGCAGAGTTTTATTGAAAGGTGGTAATCTATTTTGTTAAATGCGCTGTGTACACTGTTTATCGTTTTCAGTCGCGTGTTATGTTGTCCGGTTTATTTCTATTTCGTGCTTTTATATATAAATGTTTTTGATACTACCCCGTGCTTTTATTTTGCTTTTTGTGTAAAGCTGCTGTTTGGTCGTGTTATGTTTTGTAGTCAGAGTGTTGTGTGCTGTTGGCTTGTGATTGTTAATATTTGGATCTGTACTTCTGAATTGATACAGTGCTGGGGTAAGATATAGTTATTTGTAACTTGTTGATTTTGAGAGTTGAACGAAATCTGATGTGGACTATAAAGTGTTATTTTGAGTATAAAATGCCCCGAAAAAGATATTTGCTCCTATTCTTGTCTTCGAGAATGTTTGTTTTTCTGCGCATCTTTCTTTTACTTTGCGTCGCATCTTTTGCTTGATTGTTCTCAAGGGAACCGTAGGGAGTTTTTGTATCGAGTTTGGATCAAGTGGGATGTAGGGTTAATAGATAGAATATTTATAGCAAAGAACAATTAAATGTATGAGAAAAAGATTTAGTATTGTTTCTCTTTTCGCTGCCGCTTCTCTGATGGCAGCTTTCACTGCATGTACTTCTTCTCCAGTGCAAAATGACCAAGCTTTTAGTGAGGCTGAGTTGGCTGGATTACCTTATGGGAGCGGAATGCTTCGTGATAATGGTACTCCTCCTCCCGAGGATCCCGTGGATGCAGAGCCTGTTGATAACATCGAGTCGACCATCCAGGATGGGATAAATGGGATTATGATCTCTAAAACGACACTGATGAAAGCCGGTGCCGCTTACAGTGAGCACATGCTCTTCAATCCCTATAGCAATGTAGTTTATCCGGGTAACGTTCTTATCGGTAACAACATAGACAACGGAGAGTATAAGCACGTACGCAATGTGGAGGTTAATCCCATCACAATTACGGCATCTCTTACCAGTGAGACTCCCGGATTCTACTCTCGCACGGTAGAACGCATGAAGTATAGTGAGTACCTTAATGTGCTTAACGATTGGCGTCAACGTGATTTCAAAGATCCCGGTGTGGAGACTACACTTGAAAATATCGAAATTACCAATGAAAAGGATGCCAGCTTCAAGGCAGGTGCAAGTTTTCAAGCTGAGGCTGTGAAGATAGCAGCAAGTATGGATGGTGAGCACAAACGTCTCAAAACCCACGTGTTGTGCAAATTCGTACAAAAGGTCTTCTCTGTATCCATGGATGATCCCGAAGGTGGTTTGATTAGAACTGCAAATATGGCCGCATTCCAAGGTGTACAACCTGTTTATATTAGTGATGTAAGCTATGGTCGTATGGCCTATATTCTCGTGTCAAGCAACCGCTCTTCCGATGATGTTAAGGCAGCTCTTAATGTAATGGTACCTGCTGCTAATCTTGGTGTAGAGGCTGATGCGAAGTACCGCTCTCTATTGTCAGATGCTCGTGTAACGGCTACGTTTATCGGTGGTAGCGCTGCTCAACATGGTCAGATCCTTACCAATGGATGGGAAGGTGTGAAGGCTTCTTTGGCAGCTCCTATGTCCGTTTCTACTACGATGCCTATCGCGTTTACTCTACGTTACGTGCATGACAACTCTATCGCCAAGGTGCTTTTAATGGGTGAATATCCTAAGACCATCTCGCACTTTGTTGCGGATTGTAAGTCTGTAAACCTCGGCATACACATCACGGATATTAAGGCCCGCGCAGGTCTCCTCAAAAATAAGAATGTGTATGGTAAGGCTATTATGGAGCTTCCTAATGGAGAAAAGGTTACTTTGATGGATACCGATCCTAAGCACCACTTTGTAATTGATAAGGACGATGAGTTTGTTAACATCTCTTCTATGACGACTCCGGTATCAGTTCGTATTGACCGTGCTAAGAACATGTCTATGAAAGATTTCCTCCAACAGAAGGTTGTGATTACGACTGAGTTCTATAACACAGGTGCTTTTGGGATTGTCAAAGGTTCCTCTGTCGGTGGACAACGGATGGAATATACCCTCTATGATCTCTTCTTTAACTCACTAGAGGGACAGTCTGTGGATATGTCTATGAGAGCTAACCGCCTCCTTGAATACAGCTGTACGGTTCGCTTCAAACCCACTGTAACGACGAATAAATAATACCATTGGGTAGTAACCCGGTCTCTCCTCCTCTTTTTTGGGGAGGAGAGTAGGGTGAATCCTTCTAATCTCAGTAGCTAAAAGTAATCAAGGGAATCGCAATAGGCATTCTTTTGGTATCTTATAGTAATCAATCATATTAATTAATTCTTCTGATGAAAAGCGTAAAACAGTTAAGGTTCCTGATCCCGGCTTTTGCTGCAATGTTACTCGCAACCTCTTGTGCCGATCAGAGAAAAGAAGACCTTTCCCCCACAGTGGGTGAAACAGGCTCTGCGGACGTTTATGTAGATCCTGCAGAGGCTACACAAATTGCTGAACAGTTTATTCAAGAAAATGAAAATCTTTCAGCACTTCGTGCTTCCGGTCCCCTTTCACTAAACTTGGTATTTACAGATCAAGGTACCGATCTTAGGGCTGATGATGGTAAACACCCCCACTATTACATCTTCAATATCGATACAGTAGGTTTTGTCATTGTATCAGGTAGTGAAGCTTCCTATCCTGTGTTGGCCTACTCCAATGAGGGTACTTTCCAAAAAGAGGTAATTCCTGTGAATATGCAGGATGTTTTGAGCGACTACACTAAGGAAATCGATTATGCTTGGAAAAATGTACCTGTAACCGATGAGGTTAAGCAAATGCGTCAGGCTGCTTTGCATGGCAGTCTGGAGGAGCTACGTGCCGACCGTCAGGTAGGTCCGCTACTCGGTTCTATTCGTTGGAATCAAACTCCCTATTATAACCAGTTCTGCCCGGTAGGATGCCCTGTGGGGTGTGTCGCTACAGCCACATGTCAGATTATGCGCTATTGGGAATATCCCGATCGTGGCCGTGGAACGCACACTTCCACTTCTGATGGACGGTATGCCGATTACGATCATGCACTTAATTGGGAGAATATGCCCAAAGCTCCTTTGCGTAACTATAATCGCGAGGTTGCTCAATTCTGTTACGATGTTGCTATTGGGGTTAACATGCAGTTTGGTCGCAATGGTAGCGGTGCTTGGCAGAGTGATGTTCCTCGCTTGCTCAAGGAAAACTATAACTACGATCGAACCGCTCGCTATGTAGATAAGTCCAACTATACGACCGCACAGTGGAAGGCTCTCCTCCGTGCTGAATTGGACGCTAATCGTCCTATCCAATATGCCGGTTATGGTAATGGTGGTGGTCACTCGTTTGTGTGCGATGGTTATAACACCAATGGCTACTTCCACTTCAATTGGGGATGGGGTGGCTCCTCCGATGGCTGGTTCCTTCTTACTGCAATGAATCCTGGTAGTCTCGGTGCCGGTGGCGGAACCGGAGGTTTTAACAGAGGTCACAATATAGTAATCGGTATTCAGCCTCCAGGTGGTGTGCACCCTGATCCTGTTGATCCTGATCCTATTGTGGATGAGCAAGGTTATCCTAAAAGCTCAGGCAAGTACTTCCGTGCCACTTATATTCGCAATGTGAGATTGGCGAACGTTAACAGTACAACCGGAGGTAATGGATACCGCCTTTTCTCTAATCCTAAGGTTGTTTTGACTCCGGGCAAGCAATACTCGCTTTCACTCACCCCTGGGTTCTCTGCAGAGGCTTATCCTGAATATTGGGCTGTGTGGATTGACTTTAACGGGGATAAGAAATTCTCGGATGATGAGTACGTAGCTTATGGAACAACCAATAGTAGTACTCCATTGGTTAAGACCATAACAATACCTAATTGCGACAAATGTGTGGGCGAAACTCGCATGCGTGTGAGCATGAAGTGGGGTAGCTATCCTAAGAGTGGTGAAGCTTTCGAGCATGGTGAAGTTGAAGATTATGTAGTTTTGATCCAAAAGACATCTCCAACTCCAAATCCTACCCCGGACCCCAATCCCGAACCGGACCCTCAACCCAATCCCGTTGATCCCGATCCCACGACTTATCCGGAGTCTTATGGTCGCTCTACTGCCTATACCTACATTAAGCATGTAGAAGTTGGTGATATGCAAAACATCTCTTCTGCAAAATCGAAAGGCTATGCAGATTATAGCAAGGATAGCAACCTATATGTTGTTATTGATAAAGCTTCATGGCCACGGGTAACCCTTCATACTGGCTATAATACCAATACAACTTATTGGTGCTACTGGCGTATTTGGATTGATATGAATAGGGATGGTAAGTTCTCTTCCAACGAAAAAGTGCTTGAAACTCGCAGCTTCAATTCCGTATTCTCATCACTTCGTATTCCTGCAACGTTAGATCGTGGGAGCTATCGTATGCGCGTAAGTATGTCGTCCGATGGTGCTTATCCTGAATCTAACGCCGTGTTCAATAACGGTGAGGTAGAAGACTATACATTGGTTGTTCGTTAATCAATTCAAGGAGCTAACCTTTGATTTGATGGGGAGTGCCCTCCTTGACTTTAAGAAGAAGTCGAGGAGGGTATTCTCTTTTGTTTGAGAGAAAGAGGAGTCTCTTCGCTCTTTAATAGCAGATACTTTTGTATCTTTGCCTAGTCGTTCTACGATCCCGATGTTGGAGAGATGCCAGAGTGACCGATTGGGCCGGACTCGAAATCCGGTGAACGGCTTGTCCGTTCCGAGGGTTTGAATCCCTCTCTCTCCGCGATGCATTACACTTTCTATTGGAAGTGTACCCGTTTTCCCTTTCGAGCGGAGGAAGTATCTTCGCAGATGGAGGTGGAATGCAGGTTGAGGGATCCGGGAGACTGATGATTCCGGATTGTTGGGGTCCCTTTAGGGAGAATGACAAGAACCCTTTAAGGGTAGATGCGCAATGGATGTAAGCAGAATAAAGATCGTCATTATCGGATTGGAGTATGCAGGTCTCTCTTCAGTTCGTCTATCCGCTACTCAATACTTCACTATAGGATTATATCAGAATGCCTTGAGAGTGGCTGCCTTGCAAAAGAAGCAAGAAGCTATAACCGCATGGGAAAAGAAAATGCAATCTCTGCTATTCGTTCCCTCTTCCCCCCTATACACTATCCATATAGAAGAGATTAGGGATTACAACGTCCACATTGTAGCAGTACCCGCCCCTGTAGATAGGGACAATCGCCCCGACCTTATTCCCCTCATAGAGGCAAGCCGAACCGTTGGCAGGGGTATTACCGCCGGCAATGTGGTGATATATGAATCCCCCGTTCACCCTGGGGCACCCGAAGAAGAATGCCTGCCCGTAGTGGAGCAGGTATCGGGGTTACAGCTCAATCAAAACTTCTATGCGGGCTACTCCCCCGAACGTATTAACTCAGGAGACAAAGAGCACACTGTAGAAAAGATAACTAAAGTAATCTCAGGCTCTACCCCCGAGGCTGCCGAGTTTATTGATACCCTATACAATAGTGTACTCAAAAATGGCACCTACAAAGCCCCCTGCGTAAAGGTAGTAGAGGCAGCCAAGATTGTGGAGAATGCACAGAAGGATGTCAATATCGCCTTTATGAACGAGATGGCTAAGACTTTCGATGCTATGGGCATTGACACCCATCAAGTACTAGCAGCAGCCACCAAATGGAACTTCCTTCCCTTCCATCCTGGGCTTGTAGGGGGGCATTGCATTGGCGTAGATAGCTACTACCTCATAGAGAAAGCCCAGAGACACGGCTACCAGCCTCGCTTACTGATGGAGGCTAGAGCCGTCAATAACTCGATGGGAGAATACTATGCTACAGAGCTCATCCGCCAAATGATCTTAGCTGGGATCTCGGTAAAAGATGCTCGTATTTTGATTTTAGGATTCGCCTTCAAACCCAATTGTGCCGACTTCCGCAACACCAAGGTAGTGGATATATACAATACACTAAACACGTACAACGTAGCACAAATAGTTGTGTGCGATCCTTTTGTATCCCGAGAAGAAGTCTATGCGATGTATGGCATTGAGGTAGAAAACTCTCTCCCCAGCTCCCTCGAGGAGTACGATGTAGTTTTCCTCGCTGTTGCCCATACTCCTTTCCTTCAGATGGAGGGACACGATCGCTTTTACACCCCCTTTGAGAAAACAACTCTTGGGGACAAAAAACTCTCTTCAACGACTATTTATGCTTGAACAAAGCTATTATATCTTTCTCATCATGATACTCATTATCATGATGTTGATACCTACCAATAAAGACAAGACCTTCGTAGAGAAGGGTACTTTATATCTCTTACTTGTTGGACTATCTATCGTAGTACGATCAAATCCTCACAGCGATATCCCAGTATACATCAACTCTTTCTCAATATCCATTTCGGATTTGGTAAACACGCCCTACTATCTAAAGGAAGGTTTATTCTGGATTCCATCTGCCGTTTTACACCAATATATATTCAAGAGTGAATTCCTCGTATTGCTGTTTTGGGATTGTATAACCTTTGCCCTTCTGCTCAAGATCTGTAAAAATGCAAAGCTTTCTTACTCCTTTGTATTTATCTACTTGCTTTCTTTCATGGGGGTATTAACCTTCCAAAATATCTACCGGCAATACATTGCCACAATACTCTTTTTGTATGCACTAACTCTTTCTAAAGGGAAATTCCTATCTCCATATATCTATTTAGGAGTTGCAATACTCATCCACTCTTCTATCATACTCCTATCTCCCATGTTCATTCTCTATCGTAGAAAAAAATTAATCCATTCCCTACTTTTTATTCTACTTATGGGCATGGGATTTATACTACTCCTTTGGGTTATAAAGTCAGACTACGACTATAATACAGGACTAAATCTCAATATAATCTACCTTGTCTCCATCCTCTTTATGAACTCTTTTCTGGGAATACTTATCCTCAGTATGAAAGAAAGTATGAGAGAAATTCGCTTCGTCTTGCAACCTTTGATATATCTTTCTATTTTGGTGGTCATCGCCTTTATCGGTCTGGGAGGGTCTCTTTTCTTTGAGCGCGTTTCCATCTTATTACTTCAAGTCCTCGTATTTTTATTCTTAGATTGTATTCGCAACCTTCCAAGGGTACACTGTGGCATTTTTCGATTCTTTTTTGCACTAGCTTTTATACTTCCGACCTTTTTCTTTGACAGCACCTTTGCCATGCTACAAAACGCGGCTTGGTTAAACGAATAACCTTGTAAGATATGCTTATAAAGTGGAGAGTCTCCTCTGATCTAAGAAAAGACATTCTTTGGACTTTTTCATCTCAGATCCTTATTATGCTTGTGGTCCTTTTAGTCAATAAGCTAGTAAGTGTCCATCTTGGCGTTGAAGGATTTGCCCTATATAGTATTGCAAAAAAAAGTAGCACTGTATTAGTGTCCATACTGGCGTGGGGAATGACAATTGCTCTCCCAAGGTATCTTTCAAAATATAGAGTATCAGAAGATAAGAGATACTTTACTCTCTTTCCTATGTCTCTACTCCTTCTCTTCTTTTTCTCTATTGTATTGCTCCTAGCTAGTGTACTATTCTCAACCTCGATGAGAGAGTGGGTATTGGGAGGACTTGGAGATAATGAACTTCTATTTATTATCCTATTTTATTCCATTGGATCTGCTCTAAACGATCTTACGGTTGCTTATTTTAGGGGGAAAGGAATGTACAAAAGATCGAACATAGTACAGATCTGCACTCAAATTTCCCTCCTCATTGGAGCATTGTTTTTTCAAGACACCTCTCCACTATTCCTTTCTTGGACAATTTTAATCCTGATCAATTGCCTCTCTTTTGCTACAAAATTCTTTTGGAGAGATATGCAAGAGTGCTCTAGACTAGGCGGGATTAAACCTCTCCTTGCTTCGAACAAACAACTTTTTTTCTACGGAACGCCCAGAATGCTCTCCGACTTAGTGTTCCAATCAACGAGCTTTGTACCCTTACTTATTGTCCTAGCCAAGTTTGGTGAGATAGCTACAGGGCTTTTCTCTACAGCAATCACACTCCAATTGATGATAACCCCTCTATTTGCTTTTTCGGGGCAAATATTTTTACAACGGGTGAGTGAGATGGTTGAAAAAAAAGAGTTCAAAAAAATCCGTCGTCTCATCCGTTGGTCTATGATGGCTTTTTTATCCATAGCTTCAGTAGGGTTTTTGAGCATTAGTATAGGAGCAGAGTTTTGGTTACAAATGCTATTTTCAAAAGAATTTATTCCAGCCACCTCTATCACCGTAATAGTCTCTCTCTCCCTTATTCCCAGATCTATTTACCTACTTCTTAGGAATCCTCTAGATGCAATCTCATCCGTTCCATACAATCTTTTTAGTTTATTGCTATGGTTTGCCCTATATGTATTACTTTTGTCCCATTCAAACACGATTGAAGCGAGTGCGTGGAGCTATACATTATCGTCTCTGTCACTTGCTATCACATCGCTAGTCTTTTGGAGAAGAGCACTGCACAGATTACAACGGAACAATTAGACAACAAATGAACAATAAGTTTCGCCTATATAAACGATGCGCTGAGTTTTATGACGACCTCTACACAGGGGAGAAGCTATCGAAAAAACAACTTAATCGAATAAGAAAGGTCAAGAAAGCGCTTTTCGTCAAAAACATCTATAACTTCGACTGTCCCCAAGCAACGGACAACTGGTACATCATTAGAGATCGATATTACGACATCGAGGAGTACGAATCAAAAAACACACGCAAACAACTCAGAAAGTCTCTTTCTGTCTACGAATATAAACGAATAAACAAGCAAGAGATGCTCTCGAAAGGATATCAAGTGTACGTTGATAGCTCTACTCGATTTAAGAAAAAGGCAAAGGCATTCTTCTCCATGGATGAATACTACTCCTACATACAAAAAGGATTCGATGAAGGACGTGAATTTTGGGGAGGATATGATCGTGCGACTGGAGAGATGGCTATGTGGGAAGAAATCTATATCAAAGGGGATATGGTAGTAGAGAATAAAGAACGATTAAGCTACCGATTCACTAAGCACAATCCCACCTACGGACTCAATCATGAAATAGCCAAACACTACTTGACAGAGCGTGGGTATAGGTATCTTAATGCAGGCTCTCGTTCTTTTGATGGACACTCTAACGTGCAGAATTTCCTTATTGACAAGTTACAATTCAGAAGAGCCTATTGCCAAGTGCAACTCTACTTCCCTCAACCCTTGAGAAGTCTAATAATTCTAGGGTATCCCTTTTTGTGGCTATTACGCTTCTTCCCTTATCCTACTGTATCTTCAATCTTTAAAATGATATTAGCAACAAAATTATCCATATGAAACGATCTAATATTCATGGGACTCCCGAATATGTCTACGTCTTCGACCCTAAAACAGACTCACTACCGCCTCAACCTAAGGTAAAAAGAGAGAACATTTGTATAAGAAAATATCGAGCTCCTCTGAGAAGTCTTAATAACGCATATTGGCATATTGGATCTTTTGGAAGATACTTCAAGTGGAGTATCTATGACAAAACAACAAAACAAGAATTGACCTATGATCACACCAGTTATGGGCTACCACATTTCCAATTTATACGAAAGTTAGGCGGAGGATATGTTGTTGGGCCTAGTGCTACTCTTCCTTCAGAAAGAGGACAAGGGCTACACTCTTACATACTGTGGAGTATTGTATCATTTTTAAGCCGGGAAAAGAAGAAGAAGAAGATCTTCGTATGGGTAGCAATGGATAACATTGCTAGTATTAAGGGTATAGAGAAAGTAGGATTTCGCCGTGTTGGCTATCTAATAAAAATAGAACATGTATACAGGCTTTGCGACGAGCACGGCAAGCTATTGTAGCAATAGGTCATTGTGAATATAGCCATTATAGGAACCGGATATGTAGGCTTAGTGAGCGGAGCCTGCTTTGCAGAAATGGGTATCACCGTTTATTGCGTTGATACCAATGTGCAGAAAATAGAAGCACTCAAAGAGGGGATTATCCCCATCTACGAACCCAACTTAGATAGTCTCGTACTCAGGAATGTAGAAGCTGGGCGCCTACGTTTCTCTACGGATCTGCGAGAGATACTTGGGGAGGTAGCCATCGTTTTTACAGCCGTAGGCACCCCCCCCGACGAGGATGGCTCTGCCGATCTAAGTTATGTGCTTGAGGTAGCTCGCACCATAGGACGCAATATGCAAGAGTATAAACTCATTGTTACCAAGAGCACCGTACCTGTAGGTACGGCAGAAAAGGTGCGTACAACCATTGCTCACGAGCTAGCCACAAGAGGAGTCTCTATTGATTTTGATGTAGCCTCAAACCCCGAATTTCTGAAAGAGGGGAATGCTATAGACGACTTTATGAAGCCCGATCGTGTAGTAGTAGGGGTAGACTCAGAGCGAGCCCAAGAGCTCATGACGCAGCTCTACAGACCTATGCTGCTCAATAACTTCCGTGTCCTTTTTATGGACATACCCTCCGCCGAAATGACCAAGTATGCCGCCAATGCCATGCTTGCCACGCGCATCAGTTTTATGAATGATATTGCCAACCTCTGTGAAAGAGTGGGAGCAGATGTATCTATGGTGCGCCAAGGTATCGGCTCCGACACCCGCATTGGCAACAAATTTCTCTACCCTGGCTGTGGCTATGGAGGCTCTTGCTTCCCCAAAGATGTAAAGGCTTTAATTGCCACAGCTCGCCAAAATGGCTACGAAATGCAGGTGCTAGAGGCGGTAGAGCGAGTAAACGAGAAACAGAAAAACATCCTCTTTGAGAAACTCTCTCGCTACTACAATGGCGAGCTAAAAGGGCGAAAAATTGCCCTATGGGGCTTGGCATTCAAACCAGGTACCGACGATATGCGAGAAGCACCTGCGCTGGTGCTCATAGATTCTCTACTCGAGGCTGGATGTGAGGTTGTGGCATACGACCCTATTGCTAGGGCAGAGGCTGAGAGACGCCTAGGCAACAAAATCGCCTATGCGCAAGATGTTTATGAAACCGTTATTGATGCCGATGCCATTCTGCATGTTACGGAGTGGAAAGAGTACCGCATGCCCAACTGGGAAGTGATACGGAGAGCCATGCGCACGCCTCTTTTGATTGATGGGCGCAATGTATTTGAGCCTTCAGACCTCACGGGGTTCTCCTACATACGCATAGGCTAGACCCTTTTATATTATGCAAAGACAAGAAAAGAAAATCCATAGAATAGGCAAAAGAGTACTGACAGTAGGTGTCTACGACTTAATACACATCGGTCACGTAAATCTATTTTGTCGTGCAAAAGCCTTGGGAGAGCACCTTATTGTGGCCGTACAAGATAGCAACTATGTTTTGCAATTTAAGCCTTCTGCCAATTTGATCTATAGCACAGAGGAACGTATGTATATGGTCAAGGCCATCCGATTTGTGGATGAAGTTGTACCCTATACCTCAGTAGACTCCATTGTAAAAGAGGTGGACTTTGACACTTTTGTAGTAGGACCTGACCAAACTCATGAGGGGTTCCAAGAGGCTTTCAGGTGGTGCAAAGAGCACGAGAAGCAAGTTGTTGTTTTGCCAAGAACAGAGGGAATATCCTCCTCTTGGCTAAAAGAACAAATAGAGAAGATGTAACTATCAGAGAAAACAGGTTGGGCACTAATACTCCCAAATAACGGCAATAATGAGATCCATAGAACTAGAAGAACTAAAGAGACTACAGTGTGAAGTACTGCAAGTTGCACATGACTTCTGCCTACAACATGGTATAAAGTATTCTCTTGCATGCGGTACTCTATTAGGAGCCATACGGCACAATGGATATATCCCTTGGGATGATGACATTGATATATACATGATGCGAGAGGATTACGACCGCTTTATTCGGCTATTCCCAGAGGTGTATAAAGAGCATTACAAACTAATATCCTTTGAGAGAAGTAACCGTTGGGCTAGAGCTTTTGCCAATTTGTACGACGATAGAACCGTGTGGGAAGAAGCCAAAAACTCCGTCGAAGAACAGATAGGCATCAATATAGATATATTTCCTATTGACAACGTCCCCGACGACGACAGTGAGTGGAAGCGTTTTGACAAAAAGCGCAGAATACTCCACTATTTAGTCACCGCAAAGTATACCTCTTTTCGTTGGAAAAATCGCTCTTTGGTAAAGAATCTTATAATTGCACTCATGAAGTTTGTACTCCTTCCCTTCTCGGCCAATCGCAATGCAAAGTGGATGGACTCTTTTGCTCGCAAGTATTCGCACAAAAAGACACAAAGGGTATTTGAGAGCGTGTGTGGTATTATGCAAAAGAGACCCTTTTTGCGAAAAGATTTTGAGGAGACAATCCCGCACGCTTTTGAACAGTACGAGTTTCAGGTTATGAAGGGATATCACAGCTATCTTACCTGTGCCTTTGGCGATTACATGCAACTCCCTCCGGAGAAAGACCGCCATCCTCATCACTACTATATCGCTTATTGGAAAGCCTAGTTAGATAATAAACAATATTAGTCTTGAGATCTTTCTTTCAAAGAAAAATGTGTTCTATATAAATGATTTGATAGTAGATAAATAGACTGTTTCTCAAAATGGATATGACCGAATTTTCTGTATTGCTATCTGTCTATAAAAAAGAAAAACCAGAATATCTGTCGATTGCTCTAAGGAGTGTTTGGGATGACCAATCCGTAAAACCCTCTCAGATTATTCTTATCAAAGATGGACCATTACCCGACACACTCAACTCTATTATAGACCAGTTTGCTCAAGTAGCTCCCGTAAAAATTATCTGTAACGAGACAAATATTGGTTTAAGTGCCTCGTTAAATAAAGGTGTTATTGCCTCCGACTTTGAGCTTATAGCCCGCATGGATACGGACGATATTGCATATCCTAATAGATTTGAGAAACAATTGCTTTACTTTCAAGAGTATCCTGAGACCGATATTCTTGGTGGCTATGCAACCCTAATTGATGAAGAGAGTAAAGAAATCAATAAGACCCTAAAGTATCCGACAACGCACTCCGAGATACGCAGGTATATTTGGACATCTCCCTTTGCTCATCCAACTGTCATGTATAAGAGAAGTAGTATACTCAAAGTAGGGAATTACGAAATCCCTACAAATAACAAGACTAGACACGATGACTATGAGCTATGGTTTCGTTGTGCTTATCAGGGACTTTGTTTTGCCAATGTACCCACTCCTCTCATATATTATAGGTTCATATCTGAAAATCTCAAGCGAAACAATCGATATGCTTCGTGGATGCAGTTCAAAGTGGGGATCAGAGGTTGTAGAATGGTTCACGCCTCCCCAATTGGCTATATTGGGGTTATCATACCATATTTCCGTTCACTTCTTCCTTATCCCTTAAATAAGTATTTTCAAAATGCAATACATTCTTTGAATCCTAGAAATAGGTCTTAAGTGATTCCAAAAGACTATGATACTAAAGTGGCTATTCGATAGGGTGATGGCAGCTATCGGGCTTGTGGTTTTGTTGCCCGTATTTGTGGTTGTCGGCTTACTGATCAAGATAAAGATGCCCGATGGTCCCGTATTTTTCTGCCAAAAGAGAGTAGGCAAAGGGGGCAAGATATTCACGATGGTCAAGTTCCGAAGCATGGTGGTATCACACAGTGGCTCTTCGGTATCTGTGGCAGGAGAGAGCAGAATATCACCCCTTGGAGCCAAGCTGAGGAAGTACAAACTTGACGAGTTGCCCGAGCTTTGGAATGTACTGGTTGGGGATATGAGCTTTGTAGGACCAAGGCCCGATGTACCGGGCTTTGCCGATAAGTTGGTGGGCGAAGAGCGAGAAATACTACAATTGCGCCCAGGTATTACGGGACCAGCTTCCCTCAAATATCGCAACGAAGAGGAGCTGCTCGCCCAAGTAGATGACCCTGTCAAATACAATGCCGAGGTGATTTACCCCGATAAAGTTCGCATCAATCTTGAGTACCTTAGAGGCTGGTCTTTTGGGAAAGATCTCAAATACATCATACAAACAATACTTCCCTAATTTTAATTGACCGGTAATATTACAGCTGGAAAATGGCATTATCGTATTGGTATCAGGACGCCCCGGGGCCAAATCGGCTTTTGCTTGTGTCGCCGGTTTACAGCGAACAAAAGTATATTGAAGGGAAACTCTAAATTAAGAGTGCTTTTACTCCCTAACATGAATGGGAGAAACGGAGATTTCCATTGCTATTTGAATTAGGAATGTGCATGTTTGATGCTGAGTGCGGAAAGAGATCCTCCATACTCCGTACTGTTGGTTTTAGAATGATGTGGACATTCCTCAAAAGATGAGTGAAAGGAGGATTTCTCGGGTTCTAGGAGCAAGGATTTTGTAATTGTTTTGAGTAAAATCGTCTATCTGTGGGTGTCGTTTTGGCTTAGTTGTGTACCTTTGCTATTCGAAACAAATTTCCTGCTTTGCTAGGAGAGATGCAAAAGACGCTAGAGATCGTATGTGGATAGTATCGACTATTGGCTTGGGGATTCTGATAGGAGTCCTGGTCTCCGCCCCCATGGGACCGGTTGGAGTGCTCTGTATCCGACGAACATTGCACCGTGGACGCAAGGCCGGTATCATCACCGGTGTTGGGGCTCTGATCAGTGATTTACTCTATGCCACGCTGACCTATAAGGGGGTTAGTGTGGTTCTTGATTTTATCTATCGTTATGAATTTATCCTCCAGATTCTTGGTAGCATCTTGGTTCTCAGCTTTGGGGTATATATGTATTTCTCTATTCCCAATTATGATGTGAGGGACAAAGTGCGTGATAACAACTATTGGCGCCTTCTCTCATCGGCGTTCTTCTTCGCTCTTGGTAATCCACTCATTGCATTTGTTTATTTGGCATTCTTTAGCCGGTACAATTTTGTCCCCGACACTCCTACGTTAGGGCTTCATTTTGTCGTGGCAATGCTCTCGATTGCTTTGGGTGCATTCCTATGGTGGACTCTTATTACCTATCTTGTCCTTCGTCTCAAAGAGAGTGTTTCGCTGGGAGGGCTTCGTATCTTTAATCGGGTACTTGCTCTCGTATTTATAGGGATCTCCATACTTGGGTTAGCTATGAGCATTGTCAAGTTCTGTTGAAGAAATCAATCACGTAATAACCATAGATATGCAAAACAAGGTGCAGTACTATTTGGGGATCCTATTGGCTGCTTTTGTCGCTCTTCTTGCTCTCTTTCTTGCTAAGATCCCTTTTGTCAAGGAGGTGTTACACTTGTCTCCACTTATCATAGGTATACTCTTTGGACTTCTTATAGCTAATACGATACGGAGTGTTTTGCCTGAGGGGATGACTCCGGGTTTGAAGTTCGTTGGTAAACGGATCTTACGTTTGGCGATCGTTTTCTATGGCTTTCGTCTCACACTCACGGATGTTTGGATTGCCGGATGGGAGACGCTCTTGGTCGATACCATTATGGTTGTATCTGTTTTGGCTTTTGGTGCACTCGTTGGGAGGTGGTTGCATTTGGATCGAGAGACGACAATGCTTACCGCATCAGGCAGTGCTATTTGTGGTGCAGCTGCTGTACTTGCTACCGAACCGATCGTAGGGGCGACCTCTGCAAAGACGGTGGTAGCTGTTTCTACAGTGGTGCTTTTTGGTACGCTTTCCATGTTTTTGTATCCCATCCTTTATCGGTTTGGGATATATAATTTGACCGAATCACAGTTGGCTATTTATACAGGAGCTACATTGCATGAAGTGGCTCATGTAGCTGGAGCCGGAGCGAGCATGCAGGGTATTGCTGAAGGGGCGACAGCTTTTGATATCGCAGGGACAGCGACTATTGCCAAAATGATTCGTGTGATCCTCCTCGCCCCGGCACTGATTGTTCTAGGAGCTTTCTTCCAAAAAGGAAAAGGCAGAGAGGCTTCCGTAAAAGCGAAACGTGTGCCCATCCCTTGGTTTGCTGTTTGGTTCCTAATTGTGATTGGGATCAATACGTTATTGGCTCATGTGACCTCTACATATGACTTTACTTCCCTTTACACCACGCTCTGCAATGGAATAAAATCGGTTGATGACTTTATGCTGACGATGGCCATGGTAGCTATTGGAACTGATGCCGTATTTGCTCGCTTTCGAGAGGCCGGATTCAAACCTTTTGCTCTAGCTGGTGTGCTTTATTTATGGCTTACCCTAGGGGGCTACTTCCTTGTGAAACTTATTGTCTAGTAGATCATTTTTTATGGGAAACTCTTCGTCAGATGGTCTTAAAGGGCTTAGTCCAAAGGCCAACTATGCTGTTTTTATTTGGGCCATCTTGATACCTATTTTGGTCTTGGCCTTCATTTTTGGTCGGGAAGCCCTGCCGTATTTAAGTGGATTTCTTGGAGCCCTGACTCTTTTTTCGATTCTTCGAGGGCAGATGCGTTTCCTGACTACAAAGTGGCACTTCCCTCGCTGGCTTGCAGCTTTGTTGCTCCTCATGGAGGCTTTGTTCTTTTTCTTATTGCCCCTCGCGGGGATCGCTTCGATGTTGATCGACCTTTTTTCGCATAATCATGTTGATTTGAATGAATGGTACCATCAAGTGGTGCAGTGGATTGATGAGGTCAAAGAGTCTATTGGCTTTGATTTTGTGCGCAAGGACGAATTCTTTGTTAATCAAGTGCTTCCCACTCTGACGCGTGTAGGACAGACGTTTACCACGAAGATCGTTATGGGTGTTTATTCCATGATTATAAATAGTGTTGTTCTTCTATTTGTCCTCTATTATATGCTCTACGAACGAGAGTATTTTGAGACTTCGATTCGGGAACTGTTGCCCTTTACAGAGGAGAATAAACGGATTTTGGTGGCAGAGACGCAACGTATCATTGCCGCTAATGCCGTGGGGATTCCTCTTTTGGCTGTGATCCAAGGTGGTTTTGCTTATGTAGGGTATATGTTCTTTGGAATAGAGAGTGCGCTGTTTTATGCTGTGCTCACGGCATTCTCTACAATAATCCCGATGATTGGAACGATGGTTGTGTATGTTCCATTGGCTCTTTCTCTCGGTTTTGGAGGGAGTTGGGGGATGTGTGTGGGGCTACTTCTCTATGGTTTCTTTATCATTGGGGGTGTCGACAATGTTATTCGTTTTGTCTTGCAAAAGTCGCTCGCGGATATTCATCCCTTAATTACTGTGTTTGGGGTTATCTTTGGCATGAGTATTTTCGGGTTTTGGGGAATTATCTTCGGCCCTCTCCTACTGTCGCTCCTCGTCCTTTTACTCAATATATTTCGCCATGATTATATCCCAGGATCGGTTGCTCAGACGCAAATTGCTCGGGAGAAAAAGGGAGCCTGGATAGAACGTTTCCGTCTGAAGAAGAAAGCGAAATAACTAGAGAATAGGATTTTGAGGCTTGTCAGTTCCTTTTTTAGGGAGGGTATGTAGGCAGCTTTTTTCAATTCTACCTGAAAAATCCCTACCTTTGCGAACGAAGAGTGTGTGCACTTCTTATAGTTTGTCCAGACTGCTATGGGAGTGCGTCAGTTTAGAAGAAGAAGGAATGAAAAAGATAAAGGTTCTATCCGCTATAGGAGTATTACTCTTGACAGTTTCTTGTCGGTCTGCAAAGAATGTACTTTATTTACAAGATGTTGATAGTATAGAAACTACACAATTCGCTCGTTTAGAGCCTACTATACAGCCCGGAGATCTACTTTCTATCACAGTAAATTCTAAGAATCCAGAGCTTTCTGCTCCCTTTAACTTGCCCATGGTGAGTTATACTTCGTCCATTGGACGGGGTATTGGTGTGCAGTATCTACAAGGGCATTTGGTAGCAACGGATGGTACAATAACCTTTCCTCTTCTAGGAAAAGTCAATGCTGTAGGATTGACCAAACAGCAACTGATTGATAAGATCTCTCGGGAATTGGAGGCAGGTAACTACATCAAAGAACCGATTATCACAATCAACTACCAAAACTTTAAGATTTCCGTCCTCGGAGAAGTCAATCGTCCTGGGAGTTTCCCCGTAGATAATGAACGTGTTACGCTATTTGATGCGATTAGTTTGGCTGGGGATATGACGATTTATGGACGTCGGGACAATGTGATGGTTATCCGTGAGGCTAATGGAAAACGAGAGATCTACACACATGACTTGCGCTCTAAGGAGGTTTTTCACTCTCCCGCTTTTTATCTAGCTCAAAATGATGTGGTTATCGTCAACCCTAACAATACAAAAATCCAAATGAGCGAGATTAACCAAAACAACAACGTGGGAGTTTGGCTGAGTTTGGTGGGAAGTATTACTTCTATTTCGACGCTCATTTTGACAGCGAGTCGAACATCGGATACCTCTAGGTGATAGAGAAATTCAATTCTGTTCAAGGGTACCTTTTACAAAAAGAAAAAGGCAGTATGGATTATAGTGCAGATCATAAATATCCCAGAGAGACCGAGGAGAGGCATTCTTCGCTCGTAGAGTCTCCCTCTTTCATAAGCATTTCTGATATTCTTTTCATCCTTCGATCCAATTGGTATTGGTTCATCATTACTTTGGTGATTTCGCTGAGTATTGCCGGAGTTTATCTCTTGCGAACGCCGAATGTATATAGTCGTCGTGCAAGTATCCTCATTAAAGAGAAACCTGATGCCACCAATGTCTTGAATGACCTTTTTGCAGGGGCTGGTATGGGTTCGGTGGGTGGTGTTAAAAGTGCCGTGGAGAATGAATTGATTATATTGAAAACGGACTTTTTGATAGAGCAGGTTATTGACAAACTCAATCTAGAGGTTGCATACTACCAAAAGGATCTATTTACTAAAAAGAATTTGAATGGAGATTGTCCTATTTCGGTGAGATTTTTGGAAGGGCTGGAGAATGTTTCGTGTCATTTAGAGGTCGTTTCTAAGGGTGGTGGGCTTTTGGAACTCTATTGTAGTGACGCCTCTGATGGGGCATTGGAAGGCTTCCGTGTAGAGGGAGAGTTGGGTAATCCGATTAAAACCCCGAGGGGTGCAATTTTGGTTACAGCCACAAAGTCCGCTCCTTTGACCGATGGGGAGTCAATAGAGGTGGTAAAGTCATCTCGCGAGGTGTGTATTCATGCCTACTCAAAAGCTTATAAAGTATCGGCTGCGAGCAAGCAGTCAAGTATTATAGACTTAGAATTTCAACATCAATCTCCCAAGATTGCCGAAGACTTTCTCAATGGAATTATTGAGGTATACAACAATAACTCTCGCCAAGAAAAGGTAAAGATTGCAGAACAGACAGAGCGATTCATTGATGATCGTTTGGCGGTTATTGGTGGAGAATTGGGCAATGTTGATAATGAAATAGAACAGTTTAAACAGAATAATCGTATTGCGGATATTTCTCGGGAGGCACAGAGTTATATCACAGGATCTGCTGAATTGACACGGCAGATGACAGAGGTTAATAACAAACTTGCTGTAGCCAATTACCTCAAAGACTATTTGCAGGCTTCCAAATCTAAGTCCGAGTTAATCCCCGCCAACGTGGGACTGAACGATACCTCTGCCGAAAACTTGATTCGTGAATACAATTCTATGCTGCTTCGTCGTGATCAGTTGGTTGCGAATGGAGAAGCACAAAACCCCATCATAGAGAGTTTGGAAAAGCAACTTCAAGCGATGCGTTCTGCAGTTGTAAAGTCCGTGGACAATCTGATTAAGTCGCTCTCCATTCAAGCTACGAGCATCCGTCGACAAACGGGTGAGAATGAAGGGCGAATCTCCTCTGTACCTATGCAGGAGCGTATTGTGGGATCTATTTATCGGAATCAGAAGATCAAAGAAGAACTCTACCTCTTCTTGCTCAATGCACGTGAGAAAAATGCCCTCTCCATAGAGGCTGCTGAGCCCGATTCCCGTTTGGTACAACCGGCAACAGGATCTTCAGATCCGGTTGCACCTCGTCGCCAAATTATTTTGCTTGCGGCCTTTGTTTTAGGTCTCATGCTGCCTATTGGGATTCTTTATATTCGTTTCGTGGTCAACAATAAGGTACGAGGACGTAAGGATATTGAGACCTATACAACTTTACCATTTTTGGGAGAAGTCCCTCGCTATGACAGCCAATCGCTGAAACATAAGATACTTCCCAGGGTATTCTATTCCAAGAGAAAAAAACGAGAACTCAAGGTGCAGGATCGACAGAAGAATGTCCTTCTTTTCGATGCCGAGAAGCGTACGATGCTTAGTGAGTCGTTCTCTGTATTGCGTACGAATCTCTCCTATATGTTGCAGAATGGAGACGCAAAGGGCAAAATCCTGATGACCACCTCTGCAATCCCGGGATCGGGTAAGACATTCCTATCTGCCAACTTAGCAACTTGCTTGGCTTCGGTAGAAAATAAACGCGTATTGCTCATTGACGCGGATATTCGTAAAGCAAGTCTTTCGGATGTGTTGCTGGAGCATATAGGAGCTCGTTCCAAGGGTGGATTTTCGGCTTACTTATCGGGGAATAATACGAATCTCTCAGAGTTGATTGTTCCCGTGCAGGCTAGTGCAACGTTTGACTTTCTTCCTGCTGGTAAGATCCCTCCAAACCCCACGGAATTGCTTCTCGGAACCCGATTTGAATTGCTAGTGGCTGAACTGCGCCAGATGTACGATTATATCCTTATCGACAGTGTTCCCTTCATCAATGTAGCGGATGCGATCATTACCAATAGAGTTGTTGATATGACTATCGTGGTGATTCGTGAGGGACATTTGCCTCGCCCAATTCTTGCCGAAATAGAGGATTTGTATGTTTCCAAGAAGTTGGTAAATCCTGCTGTTGTCCTCAACGATGCCGGTGTTATGAGTAGCACTACGGGTAGTGGCTATGGTAGTTATGGAGCATACGGTGCCTATGGAGCCTATGGTGCATACGGATCGTATGGTTCTTATGGTAGCGATAAGCAGAGGTAGTCGTTCATGTTTTTTTTGAGGAAAAAAGAGGTCAACATCGTAGAAGACGGCTGGTTAGATGGAATGCTTGAGACACATTGTCACCTCCTGCCGGGGGTGGATGATGGTGTTCGCTCCCTGGAGGAATCTCGAGCGTTACTTCAAGTTATGCAGTCGGTCGGTATTCGACAATTTATTTTTACTCCTCATATTCATGGACGTTACCCCAAGAATAGCTCTTTGACGCTTCCCGGTCAATTCCAATCATATCTTTCGGAGTTGTCGATGCCGAGTTATCGCATTATGTTGGCTGCCGAGTATATGATCGATGATCGCTTTGAGTCTCATTTGGATGAACCCTTACTCACGATGGGGGCCTCTCGGTTTGTCTTGATAGAACTCTCCTTTGCAGGGGCTCAAATGGGTTATTTGGACTCCATCCGTTCCCTCCGAGCTTCGGGGGGCAAACCTCTCCTTGCACATCCCGAGCGTTACCTCTATATGTCTATGCGCGAATATGAATCCCTGAAAGAACTGGGTGTGGCTTTTCAGCTAAACCTATTCTCGCTGACCGGAATGTATGGAGATGCCGTGCTTCGAAGGGCGCGTAAGTTACTCGTTGAGGGGTTCTACGATTTTGTAGGAACGGATACGCATCGGATCGAAAAGTTTCAGTTGGTCGTGCAGCAAGCTTTCCTCCCCCGAAATTACCGCCCTCTACTTGAAAAACTCAAGGGCAACAATCAACAACTTCTTGCCCAGTAAATGATGAACTACTAGGGAGAGCCAATAAGTCTTGATGCGATGTGTTCTTGTGCTGCCTGGTTAATTCTTCAAATATCCTATCGAAATGTGTTCGAGCAGAAACTCTCGTAAGATATGAATATAGCTATTGTCGGGACGGGATATGTGGGGCTGGTCAGTGGAGCCTGCTTTGCGGAAATGGGCATCTCTGTCTATTGTATTGATACGAATGAACAGAAGATCTTTGCTCTAAGACAAGGTATAATTCCGATTTACGAACCCAATTTAGATAATCTTGTCCTCCGCAATGTAGAGGCCGGTCGTCTCATATTTTCTACGGATCTGCGAGATGCCTTGACCGATGCCGTCATCATATTTATTGCTGTGGGCACTCCTCCGGATGAAGATGGATCTGCCGATCTTAGTCACGTGCTGGAGGTTGCTCGCACTATCGGACGTAATATGCAGGGGTATAAACTCATTGTCACGAAGAGTACAGTCCCCGTAGGAACAGCCGAGAAGGTTCGTGCGACAATCGCAGAGGAACTCAAGAAAAGAGCTATTTCTCTTGATTTTGATGTGGCTTCAAACCCTGAATTTTTGAAAGAGGGGAATGCAATTGACGATTTTATGAAGCCCGATCGTGTGGTCGTTGGGGTTGATTCGGAGCGAGCTAAAGAGCTTATGACTCAGCTTTACAAGCCCATGTTACTCAATAACTTCCGTGTGCTATTCATGGATATCCCCTCGGCAGAGATGACCAAATACGCTGCTAATGCCATGTTGGCTACTCGTATTAGTTTTATGAATGATATTGCAAATCTCTGTGAAAAAGTAGGGGCGGATGTATCTATGGTGCGTCAAGGGATTGGTTCGGATACGCGTATCGGCAATAAATTCCTCTATCCGGGTTGTGGCTATGGAGGTTCCTGTTTCCCGAAAGATGTAAAGGCTCTAATTGCCACGGCACAGCAAAATGGATATGTTATGCAGGTGTTGGAGGCTGTAGAACGGGTTAATGAGAAGCAAAAAAAACTCCTCTTTGAAAAACTCAAGGCTTTCTATCATGGGAAGCTTCGAGGACGACGAATTGCTCTGTGGGGATTGGCATTCAAACCGGGGACCGACGATATGCGGGAAGCTCCTGCTTTGGTTCTGATCGATTCCCTGCTTGCTGCAGGGTGTGAGGTTGTTGCTTATGACCCCGTGGCTATGGACGAAGCGCGTAGACGTCTCGGAACAAAGATTCATTACGCTAAAGATGTGTATGAAACAGTTATTGATGCCGATGCTATCCTGCACGTTACGGAATGGAAAGAGTATCGAATGCCCAATTGGGAGGTCATTAGACGTGCCATGCATACCCCGCTCTTGATTGACGGACGGAATGTTTTTGATGCGTTAGACCTCGTTGGTTTTACCTACATGCGCATTGGATAAATTCTCTATAAGTTTATATGGAACTGATTTTGTCCTTGAAAGCCAAGCCATGTAGGTATAAATTGAAAGAGTTGTTCGAGATGAGGAGTGACTTTCAAGGACTTGAAATATATTGTACAGACAGTTTTACCTTAAGTTTTTCTAGTTTCTAAATACGAGTATGAAAGAAAGAATATGGTTATCACTTGCCGAAATGGGCGGTACCGAACAGAAATACATACAAGAGGCTTTTGATACGAATTGGGTTGTTCCCTTGGGACCGAACGTAAATGCTTTTGAGACCGATTTGGTTCGTTACCTACAGGCAGAGAAGTCGGTAGTGGCGTTGAGTGCCGGTACCGCAGCTCTGCATCTTGCACTTGTAATGCTTGGTGTAGAGCGTGATGATGAGGTTATTTGCCAAAGTTTTACCTTTTCTGCCAGTGCTAATCCTATTACTTATCAAGGGGCTAAACCTGTATTCGTAGATAGTGAGCCTGACACATGGAATATGTCTCCTCACTATCTTCGTTTGGCTATTAAGGATCGAGTTGCTCAAACGGGGCGGAAACCCAAAGCAATTATTCCTGTTCATCTCTATGGAATGCCTGCCAAGATGGATGAGATCTTGGCTATTGCAGAGGAGTATGATATACCAGTGTTGGAAGATGCTGCCGAGGCTATTGGCTCTGAGTATAAGGGGCGTAAGTGCGGAACCCTTGGTACTTATGGAGCCCTTTCTTTTAATGGAAACAAGATGATCACCACCTCTGGAGGAGGAGCTTTGATCTGTCCTTCCTCTGAAACGGCGCAGCGTGTTACCTTTTTTGCTACCCAGGCTCGGGAGCAAGCCCCCCACTATCAGCACGAGTATATTGGCTACAATTACAGGCTGAGTAATGTCTGTGCCGGGATTGGTCGTGGGCAAATGGAAGTTTTAGATGCACATATAGCCCGTCGCCGTGAGATCCACGCTTTGTACACTGAAGCCCTGAAAGAGATTCCGGCTATATCGGTTCTACAAAACCCTTCTAACGATTTTAATTCCAACTTTTGGCTTACATGTATTCTCATAGATCCCCAAAAAACGAATATTGATCGTGAGCAATTGCGACTGCATTTGGAGCAAGATAATATTGAGAGTCGTCCTCTTTGGAAGCCGATGCACCTGCAACCTGTTTTTGCTTCTTGTCCTTATTATGGGGCAACGGTGGCTAAAGATCTTTTCGATAAGGGGCTATGCCTACCGAGTGGAAGCTCTCTGACTAATGCGGATATTGCGCGTGTTGTGGTATCCATCAAGACCTGCTTCTCCGAAAATATGTAGGATTGCTGTTTTCCTCTAGGGTGAATGTCTACGAAACGAGATCTCGAAAAGCAACAACCTTGTCGGCGGCAGGCAATCGAAACGGAGATTCTTCCTCAGAAGTTCCATAGAGGAGCAAAAGAGTGTGAGCAGGCATACGTCGAAAAGGGGCAACCTCTTAATGATATGGATCCGGGCTCTCTTTCTGTACGACCTACTACGGTGGCGGATCTTCCGAAACTTCTCGAACTTTATCGGCGAGCACGAGCCTACATGGTCTCTGTGGGTAATCCGACGCAATGGGTAGAGGGGTATCCATCCCTTTCCTTGTTGCAGGAGGACATTGCTCAAGGCACCAGCTTTGTGGTGCTGGATGCGCAAGGCGTTATTGTAGCCGGTTTTGTCTTTTGGATTGGAGCCGAACCGACCTATTCCGTTTTGGAAGGAGGTGAATGGCTCAATGAGGATCCTTATGGCGTGATTCACCGTTTGGCTTCATGGGGACGGGGTTCGGGTATTGCCTCTTTTGTATTGCAGTGGTGTTGGGAGCAGATCGCCAATCTTCGGGTGGATACGCATCTGCAGAATGCACCGATGCGTCATATCTTAGATAAAATGGGTTTCTCTTTTTGCGGACGGATCTACTTAGCGGATGGATCCATGCGCTTGGCTTATCACAAAGTATTGTGGTGAATAGCAATCTTATGGTAGATAAACGAATAAAGGTCAGTTTCAAAAATGATTATTCCGAAGGAGCGCATCCTCGCATCCTGCAAGCATTGCAAGCTGTCAATTTGGAGAGCTTTGAGGGGTATGGGGAGGATCCCTATTCGGAGGTTGCACGTCAAAGGATTCGTCATGCCTGTCATGCTCCATCGGCACAAGTTTACTTCACCGTTGGAGGTACGCAGACCAATCAGGCGGTGATCAACTATTTCCTTCGGAGTCATGAGTCTGTTATAGCAGCCGAGAGCGGGCATATCAATGTGCATGAGACAGGGGCGATTGAGTTTACGGGGCATAAAGTCTGCATTGCTCCCTCTACTGAAGGTAAATTGACACCCGAGGGTATTTTAACTGTTTTAGCGCAACATACCGATCATCACATGGTGCGTCCTGCATTGGTTTACCTCTCGCAAACAACAGAGTTGGGTACATTCTATACCTATTCGGAGCTAGAGGCTATTTCCCGATGTTGTCGAAAGCAGGGGGTGAAACTGTTTGTCGATGGTGCTCGTCTAGCGGTCTCTTTGGTTGCTTCGGGGTGTGATCTCTCTTTGTCAGATCTTGCCAAATTTACCGATGCATTCTATATCGGAGGTACGAAGAATGGTGCCCTTATGGGCGAGGCAGTTGTCTTCCCCTCTCCGCAGTCGGATGATGCTTTTCTTTTTCAGCTCAAGCAACAGGGAGCCCTTTTGGCTAAAGGTTGGGTTTTGGGAGTTCAGTTTGCCACGCTTTTTGATGACGATTTGTATAGTTCGTTGGCAAGGAACGCCATGGATCGAGCCCGACAATTGATCCAAGGGTTGCAAGAGAGGGGCTTCAACTTTCTCTATCCGCCTCAGAGTAATCAGTTATTCCCCATTTTGTCGAATGATCTTATTCGGGAGTTGGAGCGGGAGTTTGACTTTTACGTTTGGACTCCTGTTTCGACAGAGCATTCAGCAGTTCGATGGGTTACTTCGTGGTGTACTTCGTCTCAGAAAGTCAATCTTTTACTGGATGCATTGGACCGTTATATCCACTTCAAGAGCTTGTAATTAGAATTAAAAGGGTTACTTTTGGTTGTACAGATGCGTGTAATTCAAATTCAGTAGGTTATTATGAAGGATTGGACACCCAAAAAGCACTCCTTCGAGGAGCGTAAAGGTAAAGGTTCGGTATGGGCTGTTGTGGGAATTGGCGTCGCCACACTAGGCGGTGGTCTTTTGGGATGGATTCAACGGAGAAAGCGAGCAACATTGGAGCGTCAAGTATTGGATCTCTCGTCGCCTATCACGGCTATCGAGATCGGATCTGGCTTTGATGTAGAGCTCGCCTTCGGGCAAGAGCCTAAGGCGATATTGGAGGCTTTGCCATCGACTATGCCATCGATTCATTATACAATTCATGATGGTGTTTTTCAGATTTACCTAAGTCCTGAGGAGCCTCTTTCGGAGCAACCTCGTCGGGTCGCTTTGTCAATGGCTTTGCCTTCGCTCCAGGCGATTACCCTTTTGAGCGATAGTTCGCTGTATGCTGAGGGCGTTAATGAGGTGGAGCAGTTCTCTTTAGTGCAACATGCTTCACGAATCAAGGGTTTGCAGCTGGAGACGGCTTCGTGTCGTATTCGTCTATCGGGAGCTTTCCGAAGTGCTGTACGCTTGCATACCCGGCACTTCGACCTCCAAGGAGTAGGCAATGGAAAATTGAAATATGATGCTTTAGCCTCTTCATGTACGATCGCGTTAGCCGGATCAAGTTTGGCCTATCTTTCGGGACTGTCGGACGAAGTCTCTTGTTCGCTCTCGGGGCGAACCAAGGTACATGCCCCCAAGTTCGTAGCCGAAGATATCCGGCTGGTGCTTAGCCATGACGCTCAGGCAGAGTTTCGTGTGGCGAAGAGTTATTCTGCTTTGCTCTCGGAGCGTTCGCATCTGATCCTCACGGGAGAGGGTGCTAAACCCAAAGAGGTCATGATCACACAGCAAGCGAAATTCATACGTTGTAAGTAAATTCCTATATTTCATAGATTCATTATGTCTACCACTCTGTCCATTCAAGAGTATTATGCACCGCAATTCAGCCACTGTTGGGGGTGTGGTCAGGCGCATCCCTCGGGATTGCATCTTCGGAGTTATCTTGCACCTGATGGAGCCTCTGCCACCTGTCGTACAACGCCCCCCGAGATCTATACGGGAGGAGTCCCCTCTAATCTTTATGGCGGGTTTATCGCGATGCTTTTTGACTGCCATGGCACAGCCTCTGCTGCAGGCTTCTATCTGGCGGCACATCAGATCCCCTTGGGTTATGATACATTAGAGCGATTTGTGACAGCCCATTTGGAGGTTGATTATTTACGTCCTACGCCGATGAATTGCGAACTAACCGTCATTGCCAAACCAATTGAAGTGACGGATCGTAAGGCAATATTGGAGATGGAACTTTGGGCTGGAGAGACCAAAACGGCAACCGCCAAGATGGTAGCTGTTCGCTTCGTGAAGAAGAGTTAGGGTATTTGATCTCAGCATCCCTTTCCTTTTGAGGAGGCTTTTTTTGCTCTTGGCTGAACTGAAAATAGTCTGGCCCGGTGTTTTTTGAAAGCTAAGATCGGGTGTTTTCCGGGAAAGAGGGGTGTTTGTACTTGTATTTGCAGTGCACAGACATTCGCTTTTGTCGTATATTTGTAGGGTAGTAATAAGCAAAAGAAATAATAAAATGAAGATTCGTACGCTCTTGGCGACCGCCGTTGTCGCAACAATTGCCGGGCTGGTAGCTCCACAAGCGGAGGCTTGTACGGGGTTGATCGTCGGCAAAGGAGCCTCCAAAGATGGCTCTGTCATGATCTCTTATGCAGCAGACTCGCATACACTTTACGGCGAGCTTTACCACTGGCCCGCTGCCAATTGGGCTAAGGGTGCTATGCGTCAGATTATAGAGTGGGATACCCATACACCTCTAGGGTTTATTCCTCAGGTTGCTCAGACCTACAATGTAATCGGCAATATGAACGAACATCAGCTTGCCATTACCGAATCGACGTGGGGTGGTCGTCCTGAACTTGTGGATCCCAATGGTTTGATGGACTATGGTAGCTTGATCTACGTGACCCTGCAGCGCGCCAAAACGGCTCGTGAAGCTATCAAGGTTATGACCTCTCTTGTGGCTGAATATGGCTATCATAGTTCAGGAGAGAGCTTCAGCATTGCTGATAAAAATGAAGTATGGGTGATGGAGATGATCGGTAAAGGTTCTGGTAAAAAAGGTGCTGTATGGGTTGCTATGCGTATCCCTGATAATGCCATTTCGGCTCATGCCAATCAGGCTCGTATCCAACAGATCAAGTTCAATGACCCCGATAATTGCCTCTACGCAGAGGATGTGATCGCTCTTGCTCGGGAGAAGGGTTACTTCAAGGGTAAGGACAAAGATTTTAGTTTCCAAAAGGCGTACAACCCATGGACTCCCGATGGGCTCCGTGGTTGCGAAGCACGTGTGTGGAGCTTTTTCAACCGCTTTGCTGATGGTATGAAGAAGTATGAAGCGCTTGCTATGGGTGATGTGAACCAAGAGCCTATGCCTCTCTATGTAATTCCCAATCGCAAACTCTCTGTGGCTGATGTACGCAACATGATGCGCGACCACTACGAAGGTACTCCTATGGATATGACCCAAGATATAGGTGCCGGTCCTTATAGCGTACCTTACCGCTGGCGTCCCATGTCATGGGAGCACAATGGCAAGACCTATTTCAACGAACGTGCTATCGCTACGCAACAGACCGGTTTTGTCCTCGTTGCTCAGCTTCGTTCCAACCTTCCCGATGAGGTGGGTGGCATCCTTTGGTTCGGTGTGGATGACGCCAATACGGCCGTGTTCACTCCTATGTATGCCTCTATACAACGTACTCCTGAGTGCTATCGTGTGGGTAATGGAGATATGATGCATTTCTCTTGGACCAGCGCCTTCTGGATCCACAACTGGGTAGCCAACATGGCTTATGCACGTTATGCACCGATGATTCAGGACATTCGTCCTGTACAATATGAGTTGGAAGATGGCTTTGATCAAGCTATTGCCCAAGTTGATGCTAAGGCCTTGGCACTCCTCAAGGAATCGCCTGCCAAGGCTCGTGCTTTCCTCACCAATTATAGCTGTACAACGGCGGATGGGGCTACGGCTCGCTGGAAGGCTCTTGGAGAATACCTCCTTGTAAAGTATATGGATGGTAATATGAAGAAGGAGGAAAACGGCAACTTCAAGGATAATGGAAATGGTCTCAGTGCTATGCCGAACTTCCCGGGATACGATGCTCGTTACTACAAACAAATTGTAGATGAGACGGGTGATAAGTTTCTCTCGCAGGGAGGAAGCCACTAAGTTTCCCTCTGAGATCAATAATGCTTTTAAGCCCCAAGAAGCAACGGCTGCCACCAGTGTGTAATCGTGCGGTTGTTGCCTCTTGGGCTTGAGGCGTTTTGCAGTTTTAAGAAGATGAAAGGAATTGTCCTCGCAGGTGGCTCGGGTACACGGCTTTATCCCATCACGAAGGGGGTGAGTAAGCAATTGCTCCCGATTTTTGATAAACCGATGGTCTACTACCCTTTGAGTGTCCTCATGATGGCCGGGATAAGGGATATTTTACTGATTTCTACCCCTCAAGATCTACCCTCTTTTGAGCGATTGTTGGGGGATGGTAGTGAGTTGGGGATTCGTTTGCAGTACGCACCTCAGCCGTCGCCTGATGGCTTAGCACAAGCCTTCCTTATCGGACGTGAGTTCGTTGGGAGGGATGCCGCTTGCCTTATTTTGGGGGATAATATATTCTATGGAGCGGGCTTCTCCGCCATGCTTCGTCGGGCTGTTGCTCGGGCAGAGGAGGAGCAGGTGGCTACAATTTTTGGCTATCGGGTGAGCGATCCCGAGCGTTATGGGGTGGCGGAGATCGATGCAGGGGGGCAGGTTCTCTCTATTGAAGAAAAACCTAAGCACCCTCGTAGTCCCTATGCCGTAACAGGGCTCTATTTCTATCCCAACTCCGTATTGGAGGTGGCACAGGGGGTACGTCCATCGGCTCGAGGAGAGCTGGAGATTACCTCTGTCAATCAAGCCTATTTATCTTCCGGATCACTCTTTTTGGAACAACTCGGGCAGGGCTTTGCTTGGCTCGATACCGGCACCCATGATTCCCTCAGTGAAGCCTCTACCTTCATAGAGGTGATCGAGAAGCGGCAGGGGATCAAAATTGCCTGTCTTGAGGGTATTGCTTATCAGCAAGGGTGGATCTCCGCTGATACCCTCCGCAAGGTGGCACTTCCCATGGCTAAGAATGCATATGGTCAGTATCTTCTTTCCCTACTTGCTAATACGTAACATTTCATGAATTTATTGATAACGGGAGCTGCCGGCTTCATTGCTTCTCACGTAGCTCGTTACTTTGCCCATTCCTATCCGAACTACCGACTGTTGTTGTTGGATGCGCTGACTTATGCCGGCAATATTGCCAATTTAGAGGATCTTCTCGCATTGCCTCAAGTGCGTTTTGTTGCAGGAGATATTACTGATCTTACTCTGCTTCGCACCCTTTTTGAGCAGGAGGCTATTGATGGTGTACTGCATTTGGCGGCAGAGAGTCATGTAGATCGTTCCATCTCCGATCCTCTTTTATTTGCTCGCACCAACGTGTTGGGGACACTCTCCCTGCTGGAGGTCGCCCGCTTGGTGTGGCAGGAGAGAGCCATTTCGGGGCGTTTTTATCACATCTCTACAGACGAGGTCTATGGGACATTGCCCCTTGGGGAGGGATTCTTTACCGAGGAGACACGTTATGCACCTCACAGTCCCTATTCGGCATCAAAGGCTTCGAGTGATCACTTTGTGCGTGCCTATCATGATACCTATGGGATGGATATTGTTTTGAGTAATTGCTCCAATAACTATGGCCCATATCAATTCCCCGAAAAACTGATTCCCCTATTTATCAATAATATCCGTCGAGGTCTACCCCTACCCGTCTATGGTGAGGGTCTGAATGTGCGAGACTGGCTCTATGTGAAGGATCATGTGCGGGCTATCGATCTGATCTTTCACCAAGGGGCTTCGGGTGAGACTTACAATGTCGGAGGTAACAATGAGTGGAGCAATATCGATCTAATAAAAAAGCTCATAGCCATAGCCGATCAAATCTTAGGTCGCCCCGAGGGGACTTCCCTCTCTCTCATCTCTTACGTCCCTGATCGAGCAGGGCATGATCTTCGCTACGCCATAGATTCTTCTAAACTGCAACAGACCCTTGGATGGACGCCTACGGTTTCATTTGAAGAGGGACTTGCAGAGACCATTCGCTGGTATCTCGATCATACGGCTTGGCTAGATGCCATCAATTCGGAAGCCTATCTCAAAGAAAATCAGTGTGCCCAGCAGCACTATGCTTTATAATCTCTTTTCTGCTCTATGACTCTAGACTATTCACTACGCTCTGCGATAGATACCCCCCTCTTTCACCTCATTGGCGAAGCTGCCGACGAATTGGGTGTCGAGGCTTATGTTGTAGGAGGGTATGTCCGAGACCTTTTGTTGCACCGACCTAGTGGAGATATTGATGTGGTTTCGGTAGGGAGGGGAATCGATCTGGCACGAGCTTTCGCAAAAAAATGGGGAAGGGGGGCGCATCTCTCTGTCTTTGCCAACTTCGGTACTGCCCAAGTGAAGAAGCAGGGGCTGGAGGTGGAGTTTGTCGGAGCACGGCGCGAGAGCTATCGTCGGGATAGTCGCAAGCCTATTGTCGAAGACGGTACCCTGGAGGAGGATCAAGAGCGTCGCGACTTTACCATCAATGCTATGGCACTTTGTCTCAATAAGGAGCGATTTGGAGCGTTAATTGATCCTTTTTATGGATTGGAGGATTTGGAGGATTGCCTTTTGCGTACACCTTTGGATCCTGATACTACTTTTTCGGACGACCCTCTGAGGATGCTTCGGGGGATTCGCTTTGCAAGCCAGTTGGGATTTTTCTTGGATGAAGAGACCTTCGAGGCAATTGAGCGTAATGCCTCACGTATAGAGATCGTTTCGGCAGAGCGCATCATTGTTGAATTAAATAAGATCATGCTTTCGCCCAAACCCTCAATAGGCTTGGAACTATTGGAGAAAACGGGGCTGATGGCACTCATCCTTCCTGAATTGTTGGCTCTAAAAGGCACCGAAACTCGGGATGGCATTGGGCACAAAGATAACCTAACCCATACCTATCGAGTGGTGGATAATCTAGCGACCAAAAGCAACAATCTCTATCTTCGTTGGGCTGCATTGCTCCATGATATTGCCAAACCACAGACCAAACGTTTCGACAGAGCTTTGGGATGGACTTTCCATAATCACAATTATCTTGGGGCGAAGATGGTTCCCAAGATCTTCAAACGTTTGAAACTTCCTTTGGATGCCTCTATGAAGTATGTAGCCAAAATGGTGGAGCTTCATATGCGTCCGGCTTCTTTGGTGGATGAGGGGGTGACTGATTCTGCTGTGCGTCGATTGCTCTTTGAGTCGGGGAATGATATTGATGATCTCATGCTCCTTGTGGAGGCTGATATTACCAGTAAAAATCCGCAAAAGGTGCGTCGCTATCTGGATAACTACCTCCTTGTACGTCACAAAATGCAAGAGATCGAGGAGAAAGACCGCATCCGAAATTTCCAACCTCCGATCTCGGGAGAGGAGATTATGGAGCTTTTCGGTCTCGCTCCCTCTCGCCCCGTGGGGTCGCTCAAAGAGGCGATCAAAAATGCTATTTTGGACGGAGTGATCCCCAATGAATACGATGCTGCGTATGCTTACCTTCTCAAAAAGGCCAAGGAGATGGGGCTCTCGCCGGTATCAGATACGAACCGTTGATGAGAGCTGTTGGGGGAGGGAGATCCAAGTTCGTTTCTCCGGAAAAAGAAAAAGATCGGAGTTCGGATTAAACTATTTCATCTAAAGTCTTTCAAATAGAAAAGAGCTTCACTTGCAAAAACAGGCTGGAAGACTCTGGGATGATGGGGGTAGTAGCCTATATCCGATCGGAATATGTGATGGATTGAGGGGGGATGCCTTTTTGTATTACTCTATCCTTAGTAACAAGCTCGCAAATAAAGAATGACGACAGACTGTATGATGAATCAATTTGTAACTAAACCTTTACTCTTATTCCTTTTGGGCGGCGTTACCTCCCTAGTGGTGCATGCAACCAATGCTGCCACAGCCATTTTGGTAGACACTACTGCCACGACCCATCCCCCTCGCAGCGAGACGACCATCATCCCTGCAACTATATCTATCGAAGATGCAGTGCGTATTGCCCTTGAGGAAAGTACAAGCGTACTTGTTGGGCAGATGGATATTGAGAAGGAGCAGTATTCGTACAAAAGTGCAGTGGCCCAACTGTTTCCCTCTATCAATATGCAGGGTTCTTACGGCTATACCATTAAAAAGCAGGTGATGTACCTTGATGGTTTCCCCGGTGCTTCTGCCATGCCAAGCGAGATGGCAAGCAAAGGTATTGAGGTTGGTCGTAGTCATAACATTCAAGCCGGGTTGAGTGTCGGACTTCCTCTTATCAATGCTTCGCTATGGAAGAGTATTTCAATAAGTAAAGAAAATGTTCAATTGGCTCTGGAGCGGGCGCAATCGTCGAAAGTAAATAAGGTTGCCGAGGTGCGCAAGGCCTTCCTTCAAGCACTTCTTGCGGAGGATAGCTACCAAGTGCTCCGACAGAGTTATGCCAATGCCCGAACCAATTACCAACTCGTAGAGAATAACTTCAAACAGGGGCTGGTGGCACAATATGACCTCTTGAGGAGTGAGGTACAGGTCAAAAACCTAGAGCCCAACCTCCTGCAAGCTGATGATGCTAGGCAGATGGCTCGTCGTTCACTACTTGTACTTATGGGACTTTCTCCTGATGCACCTATTATGCTCAAAGGTTCTCTTAAAGACTTTGCCTCTGAGGTGCTTCGTCAGTATGTGGAGGCCGAGAATGACCCTTTGGAGGATAATCCCACCTTGCGCGAATTATCCGTGCAACGCAATTTGGTTACGCATGCACTTGATCTCAAGAAGTTAGCTTTTTTACCTACACTAAGTCTCTCCGGAGCCTATAATTATACCTTTTCAAGTAATGACTTCAAACTCAATAACAGCAAGCTTTGGACGCCCTATTCTGTAGTCAATCTCTCACTGTCCATTCCCCTGTTTACGGGCGGTCGTCGTATTTATGACCTCAAAGGGCAGAAGCTCTCCCTGATGCAGTTTGATCTAAATGCTCGGGATGCAGAGCGGAAAGTCTCCATCGCTTATGGAGAGGCAAAGGATCGTTTGCGTCGCTCGGCACGTACCTATAGTGTTAGTGAGGGGGCTATTACCACGGCTGAGCAGGGGTACATGATTGCCTCCAAGCGTTTTGAAACGGGCGAGGGTACGTTGCTTGAAGTCAACGATGCCGATCTCTCCCTCCTACAGGCACGGTTGAATTATCACCAAAGCATCTATAACTTTTTAGTAGCACGCACCGATCTCGATCAGTTGACTGGTAAGGGTGTCCCCGAAGAGACCACAAAGAAAAAATAACAACAGCACCTTAATATATAAGCAATGAATCTACATCACATTATGCATCGTCCTATGTTGTGGGCTTTGGGTCTTGCTATTACCTTCCTTATGCCCTCTTGTAAAAAATCGAGTTCTAGTAAGAGTGATCAAGATAGTGTCCAAGTAGCGGTACAAACAGCAGTGGTACAACAGACCGCTATTGAGAATACCGAGCATTTCACTGCAACGGTACAGGCTAAAGCTACCAATGAAATTGTTCCTCAGGCGGGTGGTCGTATTCGTCAGATCCGTGCAGAGGTCGGGCAGCAGGTCAGCCGTGGTCAGATCTTAGCAGTTATGGACAACAGTCAGTTGGCTCAGGCAGAAGTCCAACTTGCCGATGCGAAGTTGGCATATACTCGTACCGATGAACTTTATAAGGTGGGTGGTGTGAGCAAAGCTCAATGGGATGCCCGTCGTAGTGCGCTCACCGTGGCAGAAACGGCGTACAATAACCTCCAGGAAAATACCTATCTACGTAGTCCGATAGCAGGGGTTGTCACGGCTCGCAATTACGATTCAGGTGATATGTGTTCCCCCTCGATGCCCATCTTCATTGTTGAGCAGATCGTTCCCGTTAAGCTCCTTGTTAATATTTCTGAACGCTACTATACGATGGTCTCCAAAGGGATGTCTGCCAAAGTGACGGCAGAGGCTCTTGGAGAAGATGAAGGCTTTGAGGGCAAAGTTGCCCTCGTACACCCTACCCTTAACGCCCAAACGCATACCTTTGCCGTGGAGGTTGAGGTTCCCAATAAGGGACTAAAGCTCCGCCCCGGGATGTACGCTACGGTCGAATTAGACTTTGGAGAAACAACGGCTCTCGTGGTTTCCGATCGTGCTGTTGTGAAGCTCCCCGGCAGTGGAGAGTACTATGTGTACAAACTCATAGGTGATAGGGCTGAGCGCACAGTTGTTAAGGTTGGACGTCAGCTGGGGGATCGTTACGAAATCCTATCGGGACTATCCTCGGGAACTACTGTCATTACTGAGGGTGCTCAGGTCGTTCGCAATGGCGATCGCGTAAAAGTGGTACAGAAGGAGGCAAAGTAAGGCTTTCTCCCCCTTCCTTAAAAATCAAATAGAAGGATATGAGTATATATAGTACTGCCGTCAAGAAACCCGTTACCACAATACTTGTTTTTGTGGCACTGGCGATCTTGGGGCTATTCTCTTTACAGAAGTTACCGATCGATCTTTACCCGCAGATCGAAACCAATAATATCATTGTCTTTACCTCTTATCCGGGAGCAGGTCCGCAAGATGTGGAGGCGAATATTACCGAGCCGATCGAAAATGCCCTGAATGGTATTGCCAATCAGAAGCACATCACGAGCGAGAGCCGAGAGAATATCTCTATGGTTACCATTGAGTTCAATGAAGGAACGGATATTGAGGAGGCTACCAACGACGTGCGAGATAAGCTAGGTCTTTTGAGCGAACGGCTACCGGAGGGGGCTCATGACCCGATGCTTTTTAAGTTTGGTGTTGATGACATCCCCGTGCAGATCCTCGTAGCTACAGCTCGTGAGAGCACACCGGGGTTGGACAAGATCCTTGAAGATAAGGTTGTAAACGTCCTGGGTCGCATTGATGGAGTGGGGAGTGTCTCCTCTTCGGGGACAATCAAGCGTCAAATACAGATCTATTGTGATCCGAATGCTTTGGAAGCTTATGGTCTTACAATCCAGCAAATCAGTGCAATTATACGAGCCGAAAATAGCAACATCCCCGCAGGGCAAATTGATATAGGCAACGCGACTAATTCGATTCGTGTCCAAGGGGAGTTCACCGAACCTCGGGAGTTGGAAGATATTGTCGTTCTCAGTCGTATGGGGCAAAACGTCTATCTGCGTGATGTGGCTCGTGTAGAAGATACAACGGCTGAGCAGATGCAAGAGGCCTATCTCAATGGGGAGCGTAGTGCTGCTATCATTGTGAATAAGCAGAGTGGAGCCAATTCTGTGGAAATTTCTCGTAAGGTCGCGGAGGCTCTACCCAAAATTCAAAAAACACTTCCCAGTGATGTGGAGATCTTTTCGGTAGTCAATACCTCTCGATCTATTGTGAATACCATTTCGAGTCTCACGGAAACCATCTTGATTACTTTTGTGGTGGTGATGCTTGTGGTATTCCTCTTTTTGGGGCGTTGGCGTGCTACGATTATTATCGTTCTGACGATCCCAATCTCTCTTGTGGGCTCATTTATTTATTTGATGCTAACGGGCAATACGCTCAATATCATTTCTATGAGTTCGCTCTCCATTGCTATTGGTATGGTGGTGGACGATGCCATTGTGGTACTTGAAAATATTACAACGCATATTGAGCGTGGTAGTTATCCCAAGCAGGCGGCTGTACATGCAACCAATGAGGTCGCTATTTCCGTTTTCGCCTCTACGCTTACGATGCTTGCGGTCTTCTTGCCCCTTACGATGATCGGGGGGATGACCGGCATTATGTTCCGCCAGTTGGGTTGGATTGTTAGTATCATCATGATCGTTTCCACCATTTGTGCCGTATTGCTGACTCCCACTCTTTGCGCCCATTGGCTCCGCAAACGAGATAAAATGAAGCAGAAACCCAATATCCTGGTGGCTAAGATGGAGCTCCTCCTCGGTAAGATCGAAAACCTCTACGTAGGGCTCTTGCGCTGGACTCTTGCGCATCGCACCTTGACGATCTTGGGGGCCATTGTTATTTTTGGAGTGAGTATTGTATTGGGGTCTTTGGTCAAAACGGACTTCATGCCTAAAAGCGATAATAACTCGATGACTGTACGTATTGACCTTCCCGTGGGGACTAATGTAAACATCGCTCGGGAAACGGGGTTGGAACTCTCTCGGTTGTGGAAAGAAAAATACCCTGAAATGGATAATTGTAACGTTACTGTGGGACAAGCCGATGCGAGTAACACTTTTGCGATGCTTTCGGGGAGCGGTAGTAACATCATCAGATATAACATATCATTTATAGACGCAGGTGATCGAGATCGCTCAATTTTTGAGATAGCAGATCTTATGCGTGCGGATCTCAATAATCACCCCGGGATCAAGTCGTATGTAGTTACCCCCGGAGGGAATGGTGGAGGTTTTGGAGGACAGACTGCCGTATCCGTGGAGCTTTATGGTTACGACTTCGAGAAGACCAATGAGGCGGCAAAGCGCGTATCAGAGGCATTGCTCAAACGTCCCTCTTGTGCAGAGGTTAATAGTGACCGTAAGGAGGATATGCCCGAGTATCGCATGGAGTTTAATCGTCGCAAACTGGCAGAGCACGGACTCAATATGGCCACTGCAGCGAGTTACATATCCAATAGTATCAATGGAAGTCTGGCTTCTTACTTTAGAGAAGATGGCAATGAGTACGAGATCCGAGTGCGTCTTGCCCCTGAGCATCGCCGTTCGTTGTCCGATCTTCAGAATATCTTGGTTGTAACTCCACAGGGACAAGCGGTTCGCTTGGGCGATTTGGGTGTGCTGAAAGAGTACTATACACCTCCTACGATCAAGCGTAAAGATCGCGAACGCATCGTAACGCTCTCAACCATTGCTACCAACGGTACGCCCCTCTCTGATCTAGTAAAAGATGCCAATGAGGTGATGCAACAGATCGATCTACCTCAGGGGGTGAGCTACAAGCTCGCAGGGAGCTACGAGCAACAACAGGAGTCCTTTGCAGATCTCTCGGTATTGCTTGTACTGATCTTGATCCTCGTATACATTGTTATGGCAGCTCAATTTGAAAACCTTCTCGATCCCTTTGTGATTATGTTTTCGGTGCCATTTGCATTTACGGGAGTGATCTTAGGGTTGGTGCTTACGGGTGTTTCTCTCAGTTTGATTGCATTTATTGGAGCGATTATGTTGGTCGGTATCGTGGTCAAAAATGGTATTGTATTGATTGACTATACCCGTCTTGGTCGTGAACGTGGGCATAGTGTACGTCGTTCGATCCTTATTGCAGGTCGCTCTCGCTTGCGTCCCGTCTTGATGACTACCCTTACAACTGTATTGGGTATGGTACCCATGGCGATTGGGATTGGTGAAGGGAGCGAGATGTGGCAGCCGATGGGAGTTACAGTGGCTTTTGGGTTGACGATCTCCACCTTCGTGACGTTGGTATTGATCCCGACGCTTTATGCTGCATTTACGGGTAGGGAGATCAAACAAGCCCGCCGTCGTTCTGCTAAAAAGAGATCCTGATTATTTTACTGCTATGAATCCGGAAAAAATCATATTCATTACGTTCAATCAAGCATTGCATGGTCTGGTGATTCGGACATTGGAGCGTCACAACCTTAGGGGGTATACTCAGTGGGATGAGATTCGTGGCTCCGGATCACGTGGCGGAGAGCCACACCTTGGAACACATGCCTGGCCTACACTCAATGGGGCTTTGCTGGTGGCTTGTCCGTCAGAGGTAGTGCCGACTATCTTGGAGGAGCTTCACGTTTTGGACGAAGGGCAACCACGACAGGGCTTACGTGCCTTTGTATGGAGTATCGAAGCCACTATTTGATGCGGTAAATCTTTTTTATTTCATACGTTTGGGCTCTGCATTCTTCTTGCTTATGTGAGAGGGGTGCAGAGTTTTTTATGGTCCCCACCCTTTCTCTAAAGGAATGTAATTAAAAATGGGTTCTTTCTTAAGAGCTCCTATTCAAAAGGGACGTAAAAAGGGATGTTTCTTACCTTTGCGTTCGGAATAATAGTTTTGTTGACTGGTATGCAGCCTTTGTCAGATTCATTGATCCTCCTTAATGGAGAGCCAAAAACGCCACAGATCGATTCTATTGTGCAGTTCAATGAACAAGTTTATCGAGTGTACTTTAAGAATAATCCGAAATACTATTACACCTATACCTTGGAAAAGGTTGTCTGGTTTTCAAATCCAAAAAGACTTTCTCCTGAGTTGCATCGGGTCTATCACAGGGATGTTTTGCAAAGTGACGTAGCTGAAATCCTTCGATTTGAGAAGTTCGGAGTAGTGTATTGGCGTATCAAATACAAGAGAGGTCGTGAGATAGAGTGTCCGGATGGAGAGGTTAAAGTCTTGGCTTCTTGTCTGGACAATAAGATGGCAAAAAATGTATTTGCCTATGTACGGAGCATTGCAGCTATAAACCCTCTCGGGAAAGAAAATAGTCAGGGCATTCTTTCGAAGATATATGAAACAATTGATTTTATTGATGATAGAGCTGCTGTTGCCGGTTACCTTAATCCTAAGGAATATCCCATAAAGAGTTTGAAACACAAGGGGCTGATCTATCCTTTTGGTTTAAATGCAAGTCAGAAGAAGGCCGTAGAGAGAGCTTTTGAACACCAAATAAGTATAGTACAAGGTCCTCCAGGGACGGGCAAAACGCAGACAATCCTCAATGTTATAGCCAATATCGTACGGATGGGTAAGACGATTATGGTTGTCTCCAACAATAACTCCGCCACGGTTAATATCCAAGAGAAGCTGGAGAGGTATGGATTCTCTTTTATCGTAGCCGGTCTAGGGAGTAACGAAAACAAAGTAAAGTTTATTCTCAATCAGCCATCTGTTCCTGTTGATCTATACTCTTGGAAAAGCCCTCACGAAGAGTGCTCTCGCCGAGAGAAAGAATTGCATGCTGCTCTACAGAAACTCGATACAGTGTTTGCCTTGCAAAATGAACAGGCAGAACTGAGACAGCAACAGAAAGCGATTGCTTTGGAGTGGAAGCACTTTTGTCGCAAATATGATATAGAGGAAGAGGCTTCGGTGGAGAGAGTGATAAATTCTTCTCGTCTTATGCGATTATGGCTTCAATGCCAGCTGGTATCCAAAGAAGATGCTCACATTACCAATAAATTCTCTGCCACGTTCAAGCGTCGAATGAAGAGACTTTGGTTGTACATTGAGTGTCGGTATCTGTTAAGACTTCAGCATAAATTTTCAGAGGATAGCCTTGTCCCTCTTGAATTCGAATTGCAAAAACTCTATTATCAGAACTATCGTAGAGAAATAGATTTTCGACTGAATGAAATAGCAAAAGAGTTGGCTTTATATGATGCTAAGGATCTGATGGAAATGGTGTCCGAAGAATCCATGACCCTTTTTAGAGCGTCTCTCTATGATAAGTACCAGAAGAGTGTGCGAGGTCAATTCTCCATAGAAACATTGGAAACTAGTGGATCCTCTTTTCTGGAGCAATACCCTGTGGTCCTTAGTACTGCCTTTTCAGCCCGTAATAATCTCTTTGGCGATGTACTGTATGACTATGTGATAATGGACGAGGCCTCGCAAATTTCGATAGATACGGCAGTATTGGCATTGTCATGTGCCAAAAATGCCCTAATCGTGGGAGATGCATTACAACTTCCTAACGTGGTGACTGCCGAAGATCAGGAGATGATGGATATTGTCACGAAGGAATACAAAGTGCCCTTTGGCTATGATTGTGCCAAGAATAGCTTCTTACAGTCTATTTGCTCCATTATGAAAGAGATCCCTCAAACGCTTCTCCGAGAGCATTATCGCTGCCATCCTCGAATTATAAACTTCTGCAATCAAAAGTTCTATGGAGGCAATCTGATTATAATGACAGAAGACAAGGGAGAGCCCGATGTTCTCTGCGCTTTTAGAACCGTTAAGGGCAATCATGCTGTGGATCACTACAACCAAAGAGAAATAGATGTGGTGAAACACGAAGTTTTACCCACTCTTAATGATTTTAAAAGCATAGGGATAATTTCTCCTTACAATCGACAGGTTGATGAGTTCTTAGATCAAATTCCGAACGTTGAAACTGCTACAGTTCATAAGTATCAAGGGCGAGAGAAAGATGCCATTATAATGAGTGTTGTGGATAATGAGATAACGTCATTTGCAGACGACCCCAACCTCCTTAATGTTGCAGTCTCACGAGCTAAAAAGAAGTTTTGCCTTATAGTTACGGGTAACGAACAATCTGCTCATAGGAATATCTTGGATTTATTGGATTACATCAGCTACAATAATTGTACAATTACGGAGAGTAAGGTTGCATCTATATTCGATAACCTATATGAGCAGTATACCAAGCAACGTATAGAGTTCCTAAAGAGCCAATCTCAAATTTCGAAGTATGCGTCGGAAAACCTTACCTATTCTGCCATTTGTAAAGTCGTAGGGTCTAATGATCGCTTCTCATACCTCAAAGTACTCTGCCATGTCCCGTTGCGACAAATTATAGAAGATACCTCTTTGATGACTCCCGAAGAACTCCGATATGCAGGGAATTACAGTACTCATGTGGATTTTCTTCTTGTACATAGAGCGACCAAGAAGCCCTTCTTGGTGATAGAAACAGATGGCTATTCTTACCACAACGATGCGACCTCTCAGCGCAAGCGAGACGAACTGAAAGATCATATTCTCCAATGTTATATGATCCCTCTACTGAGATTATCTACGAAGGGGAGCCGTGAAGAGGAGCGGATCGAGGAAAAATTGATAGAAATACAAGAGCAATCCATGTGTAGCTAAAATGACCTTTATCCGTGTCTGACGGAAAAAAGGGGATCTCCGTGGATCTATATTTTCCTGCGCTACACTTTCTAATGTATAGGGCAACACTTTGAAAAGTTTAGGGCTGTATTTTTATGCCTCTTGCCCGATGGGTTTTCGGTTACTTAGATCCATATATTATAGATTTCGGTCATGAAATGGTGCTCAAACAAAAAAAAAGCCTACCTTTGTTCCCCGTAAAGGGGGTGGCAATGAATCGGTCCATCGGAAGTGTGAGCTGATTTAGTGTGATCCCCTAAAGTGTATTCAATTGGTATGGAGCCCTCTCTGCTGCGGCCAATTTTTGTGTGGAATAAGAATTACGTAACGATATGAAGAAAAGAATTATTACCTTGCTTTTTGCCCTGCTCGTGCCTTGTGCGCTCTCTGCACAGAAAGTGGCCTTAAAGACCAATTTGCTGCACTGGGCTACCGTGACTCCCAACTTGGCTCTTGAAATAGGCCTTGGTAGTCGTACAACTTTAGATCTATATGGAGCCTTCAATAGCTTTGATCTTATGAAAGATAACACGAAATGGCATCACTGGTTGGCTCAACCCGAATTGCGTTATTGGACTTGCGAAAAGTTCGATGGCTTCTTTATCGGACTTCACGCCATGGGAGGCCAATTCAATATAGGCGGTCTCAAACTACCCCCTTTGGCTTATATGTGGAATGAAAACATGATTAAAGAACTTCCCGAATTCCGCTATCAAGGTTGGTATCTCGGGGGAGGTCTTAGTGTGGGTTACCAATGGATCTTGAGTAATCATTGGAACTTCGAGGCAAGTCTTGGCGGTGGTTATAATCACTTGTGGTATGACAAATTCAAGAAGGAAAAGTGTGGGCCCCTATGTGGTGAGGGGCAAACCAATTACCTTGGTATCACGAAGGCAACCCTCTCTCTAGTCTATCTCTTTGATTGATCTTCTCCGTATTATTAGCTGTAACCCTTATAGATAGAGTAACTACAATGAAACTAAATAAATTATTTCTCCTTCCCCTCTTGCTCCTTAGTCTGCAAGTAGCGACTGCTCAGGAGACTTTGTCGCGTCGTTATCAGAATCTGAAAATCTCTCGTGTTAAGGATTCTTTGGGTAAGATCCGCGCTCTGAAGATTGACTTCGATATTGATCCTAAGACGATTTCTGATCTTAAATCCACCGAAATGCTCTTTATTGCTCCCCAACTCATGGGGGCCAATGAGAAAGAGCAGTTGAACCTGCCCTCTGTGATGCTTGCAGGTAACAATAAATATCTGACTACACGTCGTAAGATAGCTTTTGGTAATGCCAAAGATCGCTTTAATGCACCCTCTAAGTTGATCCGCCTCAAGGATCTCAAGGGAGAGATCGTACATTATTCTGAGGAGGTGCCTTTTGAAGAATGGATGCGCAAAGCAAACTTTGGAGTCTCCGAGGAGCGTTTCGGCTGTGCAAGCTGTCAGCAGGAGGGTGTTACACCCTACATTTTCAGTAAGGTATTTGAAGATCCTTACAAGCCTCAGTACAAGAACCTCTATATCAAGCCTGCGGTGGAAGCTGTAAAGCATCGTGCCGATCGCCAAGAGGCAAAGTTCAACTTCAAAGTTGCCCGTCACGAACTCTTAAAAGACTTTGGTAACAATGCCGCTGAGTTCAAGCGTGTGGATGAGTTTATCAAGGGTTTCATCAATGACAAGAATCTCAATGTAAGTGACTTTGCCATCGATGGTTATGCATCACCCGAAGGCGAATTCCAAAGCAACATCATCCTTTCAAAGAATCGTGCTTATGCCTTTGCGAAATATCTTCAAGATACCTACAAGATCTCTCCCAACCGTATGAAAGTGAATTGGCATGGTGAGGACTGGGATGGCTTGCGCAAGGCCGTTGCCGAAAGTGCATTGAGCAATAAGCAACAAATCATTGACATTATTGACAAGAACAATACAGATCTCAAACGTGAGGCTGCAATTCGTGCACTGGATGGTGGCGCTACGTACAACAAATTGCTTCAAGAGTTTTATCCTCCCCTTCGTCGCAACGTGTACAGCGTAAGTTACGTTGTGAAGAGTTTTAGCTTGGAGGAGGCATTGCAGGTTTATCGCACGAAGCCCGGTCAGCTCAGCTTGGAAGAACTTTTCCACGTAGCCAATACCTATGAAAAGGGTAGCGAGAACTTTATTGGAGTATTTGAGACTGCTGTGGCTCTCTTCCCCAACGATCCTATCGCTAACCTCAATGTTGGTTCTGCGTTGCTCGAGAGCGGTTTGGCTGAAAAGGCTATCAAGCACCTACGTAAGGCAAGCGATGCGCCTGAGACCAATAATAACTTGGGTATTGCTTACTCGCAGATGGGGGATTACAAGCAGGCTCGTACTTACTTTGAAAAGGCCGTTAAAGCTGGCTGTAAAGAGGCTCAAGATAACTTGATCGAGCTGAACAAATTGGAGTCTTCACTCTAAAAAAGATTTCTTCTTCCTCTTCATAATTGAGGAGGGTAGGGCAGAGAGGTAGGAGACAAAGAGAGTCTCTTTCCTAAGTATCCCGATATGGGGGTTGTGGCTTTAGTGGTCACAACCCTTTTTTTTACTTTTTGTTGAGAGCCCTCAAGATGAGTATGGCATTATTCAATTATAGAGGTGTTTTAGATCTATAGACTTGTTATGTTAATGTTGTGCTTGATTTGTCTGTTTTGAATTCTATTGTGAATTTGTGTTTGTGTTATGTGGTACGGATTATCTTGGTACTATATTGTATGATTTGGCGTTTAATTCTTTCTTTTTGATAAGTGTATATGGCATATTTAATAGTTCTGTTTGAAAATTCTCAATTGTATATTTGCGTGTTTTCATGAATATTGTATATTTGCAATGAGAATAATTTTTATAGGAAGAATAGAGCATATTTAGTTTCCGGAGGAAAAGGACGCTTCAACTTACAGACCTAGTGTAAAAAGAGCATGTAGCCGTGAGATGCTCTTTGCAAAGCCCCCCCCTCGAAGGATATGCCCCTAGTGAAAAGAATAATAGATAGAATCTAACTTAATAGAGAAAGAGTATGAAAAAGTTTGTGTTACTATTAACTGCACTGCTTGTTTCAGTGAGTTTAGCGATGGCTCAATCAAGAGTCGTCAAAGGTGTGGTCACATCCGCAGAAGATGGAGAGCCTGTTATTGGGGCTTCTGTCGTCCTCAAAACGGATAAGACCCGAGGCACCACAACGGATTTTGACGGCAAGTTCCGTTTGGAAGTGCCGGCTTCAGCCAAAACTCTCCTAGTTAGCTTTATGGGGATGAAGACGGAAGAAGTTGCTATTACCTCTGGCGACTTAAAAATTGTGCTTTCTTCTGATTCAAAGGTTATGGAAGAGGTCATAGTAACGGGCTACTCCACAACCAGTAAAAAGGCATTTACCGGAGCTGCTAGTTCCGTAGGTAGTGAAACGGTAAAGGCTAAGTTTGATGCGAACCCCATCAACGCCCTCAATGGTAATGTCCCGGGGCTTCAGATGAGTCAGGCCAGCGGTCAACCCGGAGCTCCCACGACCATCTTCGTTCGTGGGCGTAATTCGATCAACTCCGGGACACAACCTCTCTATGTTATCGATGGTGTGCCTTTGGAAACCAGCGTTATGGGTACTCGTGTTAGGGAAGGTGCAGAGCTCTCTCCCCTCTCTACGCTCAATGCCGATGATATTCAGTCGATCACCGTGTTAAAGGATGCTACGGCTACCTCCATCTACGGAGCTCGTGCTGCCAATGGTGTGATCGTGATTACGACCAAACGTGGGCGTGCCGGATTCAAAATGAACTTCTCTGCTCGCATGGGGGTCAGCAAGATGCCTAAGGGTATTAACGGCTATCATCCCGTAGATGCAGCCACTTATAAAGATCTTGTCGTAGAAGGTATCCTCAATACGCACAAATATAGCTCCCTTGGTTTTTCTTCGATCTTTGATAAGATCAATGAAAAGTACTCCTTAGGACTTACTCCCGATGCCGCAGGAGCTGCCGAATTCTTGGCTCTGTATACGGACATTCCCAATGTGGATGGTGCCGGCACCGACTGGCTCAAAGAGGTAACTCGCTCGGGATTTCAACAAAACTATAATATCGATTTGAGTGGTGGTGGCGACACGCCTCGTTCTCCTCGTTACTTCGTTTCGTTTGATTATATGAATGATAAGGCTATCGTTCGAGGAAAAGACTTGGAACGTTATGCACTGCGTCTCAATTTGGATCAAGCTCCTTTTGACAACTTCTCCTACGGGATCAATACCTCATTCTCCATGACGACAACCAATATGGGTGCAGGTGGTGGTTATTTCTCCGATCCTATCACGCAGGCCTTCATGCAAAGCCCTATGTCTCCTGTGAAGGATGAAAAGGGGAATTGGAATTTCAAGACCATCAATGGATATAATCCCGTTGCTCAGCGCAGTGAATTTGGGGACCAAAACTTGGGTAAGCAATACCGCGTACTCTTCTCTCCTTATGCTACGCTTAAGTTCAACGATTGGCTCAGCTTTACCTCTCGCTTTGGTTTGGATGCCTATTATTTGGATGACTTCGGTTTTTGGTCTTTCCTCCAACCTCAAGGTAAGGATATGAATGGTATGGGTGAAAATGGACACTATCTCAATTTCTATACCTCCATCACTAATACATTCAATATCAATAAGAGCTGGGGCGACCACCACCTTAATGCTTTGATTGGTCAAGAAGGGCAACGTACTTACTACAAATCCTCGTATCTCGCAGCAAGCAACTACTCTTCGGAGAGCCTCACGGACATTGTACTTGCCTCCGTGCCCTCTGATGCAAAATCATATCGTGATGAGCTTCGCCTTCTCAGCTTCCTCTCCAATGCAGAGTACAACTATGCCAATCGTTACTATGCTTCGGCCAGCTTCCGTTACGATGCCTCTTCTCGTTTCCACAAAAAGAATCGTTGGGCACCTTTCTGGTCCATTGGTGCCAAGTGGCGCATGAGCAATGAAGCGTTTATGGCTGATACCGAAGATTGGCTCAATGACCTTACTTTCCGTGCCAGCTACGGTACATCGGGGAATCAAGCCGTTGGGTCGGGGTGGTATGCCGGTCGCTCTCTTTACGACTTCGGTTATCCCTACAACAATCGTCCCGGTAGTCTCTTCCTCCAGTTCTCTAACCCTGACCTCAAGTGGGAGCAAACCGCGAAGTTTAACGTTGGCTTCGATACACGTCTATTCGATCTCTTGAGCATTGGTTTTGACTTCTATAACCACGATACAAAAGACATGGTATTCGCAGTGCCCATCTCTGCTTCTGTGGGGCTTCCCTCTTACTATACCGGTGTTGCCTACTACAAAAACATTGGGGCTCTTAACAATAAGGGTGTCGAGTTTACAGTCGGTATTGATGCGATCAAAACCAAAGATGCACAGCTTACCTTTACGTTCAATGGCTCACACAACAAGAATACCGTTGTGAAGTTGAGCAATGAAAACGATATAAACAATGGTTCTCAAATCATCAAGGTTGGTCATGATATTTATACCTTCTATCTCAAAGAGTGGGCAGGTGTTGATCCCCAAACAGGTGTAGGTACTTGGTACAAGGGTAAGGAAGGAAAGGAAATTACGACAAACTATAACGATGCCGGCGAACGCGTACTTGGTAAGGCAAGTCCCGACTTCCAAGGCGGATTCAAGACAGACTTCCGTTACAAGAGCTTCGATGCCTCCTTCCAATTGGGTTACTCAATCGGAGGTAAGATCTATGGTAACCACCTTCGTTATGATGAACACGTAGGTAATGGTTTGGGAAACAATTACATCCAATACGTTGCTGATAATCGTTGGAAGCAACCCGGAGACAATGCCCTTGTGCCTATGATGGCCGATGATGCTTCGCTTCTTTGGAATCAATCTTCTTCTCGCTTCTTGATGGATGGTAGCTATCTCAAACTTCAAAATATTATGTTGGGCTATACGATCCAAAGCAAATCATTCAAAAATATCGGTCTTAGCTCTATTCGCGTGTTCGTAAGCGGTGAAAATCTTTTCACTCTTGCTGCCAAAAACTATCGTGGCTTCGACCCCGCAAGTGTGGGTGCCAATGGTGTAGCTTGGTGGAACTATCCCGTTCCTACCCGCTTTACGGCCGGTGTTTCTCTTGGGTTCTGATAGAGAGTATTCATTATCTAATAGACTATTCATTATGAAAAAGATATTTGTTTCATTGATGGGGTTTGCAACAGCCCTTTTGCTTACGGGTTGCAATATGGATGTACCCCTTACGCACAATACCGATGGAGATAAACCCATGGAAAAGGTGCAAGATGTAACCAATGCACTCAATGGTGCTATGGAGGAGTTTGGCGGTTATCGCTTTATGGGACGTAACTATGTGGCCACGGGGGACTTTTGTGCTGACATCTCCCTTGCAAGTCCTGAAACGGGACACTTTTCCGCATTGAACAACTGGGCTTTTAATGAGAGAACGTCGGAGCTTCAAGCTATGTGGGATGCCGGTTATGTGGTTATCGCAGCCTGTACACGAGGTATAGAGGGTGCTAATCAAGTGATGGCAAAGGTTTCTTCCGATGCTGAGAAGCAGACACTTACCAATTGCCTCCAGCAGTTCTATGGACTTAAGGCAGCCACTTACTTCTATCTTTCTAACCTTTTCTGCAAGGCGTACAGCCCCGAGCATGCTACGGGTTGGGGACTTATCCTCGTAAAAGATGAGATCATTAAGCCCGAGCAAAAGGTAGATCGTGCCAATCTGGAGGATACGTATAAGTATATCCTTGAGTTGATCGAAAAGGCTTACTCCTATGACAATAAGGAGACCAGTCCTTTCTATATCAACTCGATTAACCTCAAAGCGATAGAGGCTAAGGTACGCCTCTATATGAGAGACTACCAAGGTGCTTACGACGCAGCCGAGGCCGTGGTCACGAGTAATACCTACAAGGAGGTAAACATGAAAGAGACCGACTACCTCGCTATGTGGAAATCGGTTGCACGGGCACCCGAGGATATCTTTACGATCGTAAAAAGTGATAACGATAACCTCAGTGCCAATGCTCTCAATACGCTTTATGGCAGTTATAAGGGTACGGTCGATCTCTCTTTCCTGAAGCCTCTATTTGCGGAGGGTGATTATCGTGCTAAATTGTTCGATGCTAAGAAGTCAAGAACGCTCAAATACGAAGGAACGCTTACGGCCCAGGCGGTGAGCAATATTCACGTTATCCGTCTCTCTGAGGTATATCTCATTAAGGCGGAGGCTGCCGCTCAGCTTGATAAGGTGGCAGATGCACAGACCGCACTTCTTTATACGGCGAAGCGCAATCCCGCCATCAAGGCTGTTGCAGACCTCCCCTCTACGAAGGAAGATCTTCTCAAGTTCATTGCCGAGGAGCGTGTCCGTGAGCTCTTTACCGAGGGTAATCGCTTCTTCGACCTTCGTCGTACCGAGGCCATTGCAACAGTAGCCGGCGATGCGAACTTCAAGGCTTATAATTCAGTATTCCCCATTCCTGTCAGCGAGATCAATGCGGGCTTTATGACGCAGCAAAACGATGACTGGAAGGACAATCTACCTAAGAGGTAAGTTTTGAGGATTTGCCGGGTCTTGTTAACAGATCCGGTTGACGGGATCCCTCTTGTTCATCTCTTTGCCTGCCGGGGTTAGTCCGAGGCTCTTATAAGAAGGTGAATAAGAGGGATCTTTTTGATGTTTGTATCTTTGCGTTAAAGTAGGTGGAGAGGTCAAATAGGAGAGGATACTTTTCCTCCTACCAAAAAGCGAATCTGATGTTACAAAAACGGTTATTTCTTTGGAGTTTCGTTGCGGTGGTGTCTTTACCTCTCGGTAGGGTGTGTGGGCAAGAGCGTATCCTTAAAGACTCCGTTGATAGCCTCCTCTCTGCCGAGGAGGTTTCGGATGATTGGTTGGAGCATCTCCTGGAGCAGGATGACGAGCGAGAGTCGAGCGAGTTTTTTTTTAGAGGTGACTTGGACGAAGAGCGCACGGCTTCTCTTGATGTGAATCAGGTCACGGAGGAGGAGCTCCTCGCTACGGGATTGCTCTCTCCCTATGCTGTACGTCAATTCCTCGCAGCGCGTCACCGCCGAGGCGGTTCGTTTTCTTCGTTACGAGAATTAAAACAAATCGAAGGTTGGGATCTATTGACCTTGCGACGGATCCTCCCTTTCTTGACCTTATCTCGATCACAGAGGAGTGTGTCTCTGCGGGACATGTTGGCACAAGGAAGTCTCAAAGGGCAGATTACATTGGGGTATGCTCTGCAACCCACTTCACTCAAAGATCACACTCTCGGCTCTCCTCTGAGTTTGTATGCCAAGGGGCAATATCAAATGTCTCATCGTTATTCCATCGGATTTCTTGGAGCTAGTCAGCGTTATGAGCCTATGTTGAATCCTTCGTATGCCGTGCTGGATCGTTGGAGCGGTCACCTTGCTGTACAGTATCCCGAGCAGTATCTTCGGATGTTCACTTTGGGAGATTTTCGTTTGAGGTTGGGACTGGGGCTGATCGCTTATCAAGGCCTTATGCGAGGTGTGGAGGTGCGGTCGCAAGAACCTCTTTCGGGAATGCCTATTCAGCCGATCCTCTCTGCCGATGAGGAGAATAGTCTAAGAGGTATTGCTACGGAAGTTGGGAATAGACGATTTCGACTGACACTGTTTTACTCGTCTCGCCGGCGAGACGGCTCTTTAGATGCATGGAGTCGTACGGCTCTTTTGGCAAATTATTCGGGATATCATCGTACCGGAGTGGAGTGGCTTCGGCGTCATAAGGTGAGGGAGCAGCTCCTGGGCGGTCGGTTGAGCTATCATGCACCCCGATATGCTGTGAGTTTAAACTATCTGTCTACGCAGTGGCCCGGTTATAGTCTGGACCGCTTACCCCATTATGGATATATATCAACGGGTTCGCGGTTTTCCCGAATGGAGCATCTCTCTTTGGACTATAGATTCTCCTCTCTCTCGGGGCGATGGCATGGTGCCGGGGAGGTCGCTTTTTCTTCTCGATCCGGACGTGCTGCTGTAGCTTTTTTTGGGTATCGCGATCCCGATTATGGAGATTACACGCTATCGGCTCGCTATCTCTCCCATTCGTTTGAGGCTCCTCTGGGTAATACGCTTACCCATTACGCCTATCCCGGTAATGAGGTAGGGTGCTTTTTGAGTGGATCTATTTCAGCTTTTGCACCTCTTGATTTGAAATTGACCGGAGATCTGTATCGGTCTCTTACCCCTCGTTTCCACCGATCTTCGTGCACTATGGGTTCGCTTTTGCTAGCTCAAATGAACTATCCCCTTCAGCCTGATTGGTGGTTGGGAGCGGAGTATCGCCTTCGGCAGGAGCAGGGCAATGGAGCTTGGCATCGGGGGCGACTGCGTAGCCGAATAGGCTTGACCTCCTCGCTAAAGGCTCAGGTGGAGGTACAGATGAAGTGGAGTTATCCCTCCGAAGTAGTGCCGAGTCGAGTTCATACGGGACTGTCCACTTCATTTCGGCTGGACTATACGCCCTCTGATCATTACCGTATTGGAGGGTTGGTGAGCTACTATCGGGCGGATTCGTTTGCCGAGCGATGGTACTATTTTGTCCCCTATGTAAGGAGTGCCCCCTCGTTTACCGCCTTTTACGGAGAGGGGCTTACGGCTTGGGGGTATGCTCGTTTGCGTCTTGCTACGCACTGGGCGGTGGAGGCCAAGGTGGCCCGTCATCGTTCCTTGGTTCATTCTTCCCTTATCCATACCTCTACCCCCTCTTTTTGGGACTTTGCCCTATCGCTACATTGGATATAGAGTAGCTGCTTGTGAACAAGTTAGCCCCTTCTCTCGTTATTGGAATAGGGTCATCATAGATCCTATGAAGTAACAAATAAACCAATCTTTAATCCTATGAAGTATGTATTGATAGGAGGAGTCGCCGGAGGAGCTACTACTGCTGCTCGCTTAAGACGCTTGGATGAGAAGGCCGAAATCGTCCTTATTGAGCGTGGCGACTATATCTCTTATGCCAATTGTGGCTTACCCTATTATATCGGTGGAGTTATTGCGCAACGCGATCAGTTGTTCGCACAGACGCCTGAGAGGTTGCGAGCCTTCTTTAACATAGATGTGCGTATTCGCACCGAAGCGATTCGGATTGACCGCTCCTGTCAGGAGGTGGTAGTACGTTCTGCGGATGGGAATATCGAATCCATTCATTACGATAAGTTATTACTTTCGACAGGAGCGAGAGCCATCAAACCCCGTTTGGAGGGGATTGACCACGAGCGCATTGTGACTTTGCGCAATGTGCCAGACACCGATACGATCAAACGTTTGGTTACGGAGCATCCTATCCGAAAAGTCACGATCATTGGTGCGGGGTTCATTGGACTGGAGATGGCGGAGAATTTGCATCGTCTCGGGATTGAAGTCTCTATTGTGGAGATGGCTCCGCAGGTGATGGCTCCTCTGGACTTCCCGATGGCTGCACTCGTGGGGAACCACTTGGTATCCAAGGGTGTACATCTATACCTCGGAGAGGAGGTCACGGGCTTTGCTGCCCTATCCAACAGCGAGGGTGTTGCTGTTGCCCTTAAGAGCGGTATGCAGATTGAGTCCGATATGGTACTTCTCTCCATCGGTGTGCAGCCCGAGAGTTCGCTGGCAGAAGCTGCCGGGCTGGATTTGGGTGCTCGTCGAGGTATTATTGTCAATCCTTATTTGCAGACGAGCGATCCCTTGATCTATGCAATAGGGGACGTGGTGGAGTATCTACATCCATTGCTTGGAGAGCCGTGGCATAACTTTTTGGCCGGGCCTGCCAATCGACAGGGGCGTCTTGCAGCTGACAATATGGCCTTGGGTAATGTGGCAACTTATGAAGGCTCTATCGGGACAGGCATTGCACAGGTCTTTGACCTCACCGTGGGAGCTACGGGAGTTGCTTCCAAGCGGTTGCAACAGTTGAATATTCCGCATCGAACCACCATTACACACAGTGCCTCGCATGCGAGTTACTATCCGGGTGCCGAGGTTGTCTCTATCGAATTGATCTTTTCTCCTACGGATGGTAAGCTCCTCGGAGCACAAGTTGTGGGTGCCGGTGGGGTTGATAAACGGATCGATCAGCTGGCACTATTGATTAAGTTGGGAGCTTCCGTTGCGGATTTGGTCCGATTGGAACATGCCTATGCACCTCCATTCTCCAGTGCCAAAGACCCCATTGCCATTGCCGGTTATGTGGCACAGAATCTTTTGGAGGGACGCCTGGAAATCATTGATTGGCATACACTTCAAAACGAGGATCTGCAAAAGGTTCAAATTGTAGATGTACGTTCTCGGGAGGAGTACCTTTCGGGGCATATCCCGCATTCGATTTCGCTTCCCCTTACGGAGCTTCGAGAGCAATACTCGCAGTTGGATAGGGAACGACCTATTGTCTTGGCTTGCGCCATTGGTCAGCGCTCGTGGTATGCCTATCGCTTATTGAAAGGGTTGGGGTATAATCACGTTGCGGTGCTCTCCGGCGGAGTCAAAACCTATCTGGCTGCTACCACGCCATGCGGGGCTTCCCCAAAAGTCTAAAGACCAACAGCTACTGTCTGGTAGCTAAACTCTCCTCTCTTGGTACTTGTCATTCTACAAAGAATGGATACCTTTGCAGCGCCAATCTCCCTTTATGTGCGCACTATGTAGTGAGGGGCTAGGGGGAGAGGCTTGGATTACACTATATAATATTGAGATTGAGTGATGAAAGATAAAGTAAGCTACGCCTTGGGTCTAAGTATGGCCAACAATTTTAGAAGCACAGGTATCCACGCCATCTCCATGGAAGACTTTGCGGAGGCTATGAATTCGGTCTTTGAGGGAAAAGATCCGCTTATGACTTACGAAGAGGCACAAAAAGTTCTCAACGATTTTTTCCAGAGGATCCAGAATGAGAAAAAAGATCTCAATCTGAAGGCGGGGAAAGAATTTCAAGAGATCAATAAGAAGAAAGCAGGTGTAACGACTCTCCCTAATGGACTTCAATACGAAATCTTGGAGAAAGGAGATGGTCCCACGCCACAGAAAACCGATACCGTGGAGGTACACTACGAGGGGACTCTCATTGACGGTACGGTCTTTGACAGTTCAGTTCGTCGTGGTGAGCCGGCTTCATTTCCCGTAACGGCCGTTATTGCCGGTTGGACGGAAATCCTTCAAATGATGCCTGTAGGCTCTAAGTGGAGGGTCGTGATCCCTTCCGAATTAGCCTATGGAGAGCGCGGTGCCGGTCAAATGATCGAACCCAATATGACACTGATTTTCATGATCCAACTTCTTCGTATCGAGGATAAGCAGTAATCATCTCCTTAAACTATAAGACTATGAAGTTTTATCGAATACTAGGTGTCATAGCCCTTTTGTGCGTGGCTACGGCATCGTCGGTGCGGGCTCAGAATGAAGCCTTGGATTCACAGACCAAAGAGGCTCCTGAGACAGTTACGCCTCAGCAGGCATCGTATGCTCTTGGGGTTATGATAGGTCGCTCTGTGAAGGAGACTTTGACCACAGCTCCCGGGGGAGATAAGTTGGATCAGACGCTAGTCCTCAAAGCATTGTCTGATTTTTTAGCAGGACCTACTACTCCGACTGTGGAAGAAGCCGGTAAGTTACTTCAGACCTACTTCATGGCAGCTCAATCTGAAGCTCATAAGGAGTGTAAGGCCGAGGGTGAAAAGTTCTTGGCAGAAAATGCAAAGAAGAAAGGGGTCAAGGTGACCAAAAGCGGACTTCAGTATAAGATCTTGACGGAGGGTAATGGCGTCAGACCCACGGTAGAGGATACCGTGTTGGTGCACTACCGTGGTCGACTTATCGATGGTACGGAGTTTGATAGTTCCTACAATAGAGGAGAGCCTGTTAAGTTTTCTCCTTTGCAGGTTATCGCCGGTTGGACAGAAGGGCTTTGCCTACTTCCCAAGGGGACAAAAGCCGAGTTGTATATTCCTGCGGATCTCGCCTATGGCGATCGTGGAGCTGGCGATATAATTCCTCCGTTTGCTACATTGATTTTTGAGATCGAGATGCTTGATGTTATCAAGGGAGAGGCTATCCCCGTTGTGGAGGCTTCTGGCAAGGAGAATAAGACTATCCAAGTGAAGCCTCTCAAGGAAAAGGGTGAAACGCTTAAGCAGAAATAAAACTTTCAAAAGATAGATATGAACAAAATTTTTTCGGCTGTACTAGGTACAGCAATGGTGCTAGGTATTGTATCCTGCAATGGCGGAGGTACTAAGAATGCCGATCCCGCGAACGACAGCTTGGGTATGGCTCGTGGCTACATGATTGGAACTCAAATGGGGCAACAGCTTGCCATGGCTAACGCTCAGGGTATGGCTATGGATACGACCATGTTCCTCAAGGGTGTAAAAGACGGAATGGCCAAGAGTGCAGACTCTGCTCATTACGCTTATTTGGCCGGTATGCTCACGGGGTATCAGATTGGTCAGGGGTTGAATGACGACAAGATCAATAGCTCTGTATTCCTCAAAGCTTTTGAGGCAGGGATCAAGGGCGATACGGCTTACCTAAAGGGGTGGACCGAAACAGATATGCAATCCTACATGCAGGAGGCAGAGCAGAAGCTCCAAGCTAAGAAGAACGAAGAGAAGTATGGTGCCAATCGTGAGAAGGGCCTTAAGTTCATGGAAGAATTTAAGAAGGAATCCGGTGTACAAACTACCGCTACGGGACTTGCTTACAAGGTGCTCACACCTGCTAAAGCTGATGCCAAACATCCTAGACCTCAGGACCGTGTGAAAGTGGAGTATAAGGGTACACTGGTAGACGGTACCGAGTTCGATGCAAGCCAAGGTGAGCCTGTGGAATTTCCTGTTACGCAGGTAATCCCCGGCTGGACAGAGATGTTGCTCCTCATGGGTGAAGGAGAAAAGGTTAAAGTTGTGATTCCTTACCAACTCGCTTATGGCGAAACAGGTGCCGGTGCTGATATTGAACCCTTCTCTACACTTGTGTTTGAGGTAACTCTCGTAGAGGTAGTACCTGGTGAGAATCCGGTAGACTAAATCCTCTCTCCTTTAGGGAGATGTCTTTATAGATGACTCTCCTGTTTCGCTTTTACAGCGAAGCAGGGGAGCTTTTTTATAGGTAGATTATGATAGGTGTTCAGCACGAGAATCTCAATTTTAGAGATAATGACTATTCCGTCAAGCCTTGATGAGAGGAGGTAATATGAGAAGAAAAAGGAGAGAGGTCGTTAGGCAGTGTCTCGAGCAAGAGCTTTCTTGCGGAGGAGGTCCGCGAAAGCGTAGTTTTTGATATTCCACTGTGGTGCCAAGAGTAGATGAGGAGGAGATTGTGACACAAAGCGATCCACTACAATATCGTCACGTAACAATGCTAAAAAATCAAGGCAGAGATCGGCATACTCTTCTGCGGTAAACAGCTGAAACTGTTGAGGATTTGTTTTGTATTCGTGAGCCATTATCGTGTGGCGCACAATCTGTAATTGATGCAGTTTGAGGATGTCAATCGGGAGACTATTGAGTCGAAGAGCGTGGTGTAGCAGTTCTTCTCTAGATTCTTGAGGGAGTCCCAAAATCAGATGTGCCCCGACAGATATACCCGCTTCGTGGGTCATTCGTATTGTCTCTTGCGAGCAAGCCCAAGAGTGCCCTCTATGGATGAGTTCCAGAGAGCGGTCTAGAGTGGATTCTACACCATATTCGATCAGTACGAAGCACCTTTTAGCAAGCCCGGAAAAGTACTCCAAGAGACGATCCGGCATACAATCGGGTCGGGTTCCAATGACGATTCCCACCACTTGTGGGTAGGCTACCGCCTCTTCATAAAGCTCAATAAGTCGATCCACACTCCCATAGGTCGCCGTATAGGATTGGAAGTAGGCGAGGTAGCGCATATGAGGGTATTTGTAACGAAAGAAGTCAATCCCCCGAGCCAATTGATCCGAAAGGGTGTGAGTGCGTAGGGCAAAAGCAGGGCTGAAGGTTTCGTTATTGCAATAGGTACATCCGCCTCGACCCTCTTTGCCATCCCTATTAGGGCATGAACAGCCCGCGTCAAGCGTTATTTTTTGAATCTTCTCTCCCGGAAAATATCGTTGGATGTATTGAGAAAAATCGCATTTGTTAAGTCGTTTGACGTATGAGAATGAGCCCTTTTTCATCTCTTTCCTCTTAGCCTAATATAAAGGTGATCAGATCCGAGAGCAACCCTTCCGATTCATAATTTCCTCCTTCGCATCCTTTGAATCGAGCGTCTACCATGCGTATTTCGTGTACGATATTAAAGACTTGCATTGCTGAGTAATTCCACATTCCCGTTGTGTAAATATCCGCGGCGTAGCGGTTGCGCAACCCGAGGATATGGGCTATAACATCAGGGGATATATTGGGTCTATATTGGACGATTAGGAGGTTGGAGAAGTAGTTGTACAGCGGAGCTAAAAGCATGGGTAACGGATACTTCTTTTCATTAGCTCCCATGTGTCGAGCCAGCTGATAGGCTTTGTTTCGTTGTTTTTTCACAACGGCATCGAGGAGTTCATAGGGAGAAAATTCGCGACTGATACCGACATCCCGAGCCACCATGGAGGTGGTTATCTTTCCTCCTTGGGCAGAGGCTATGAGAGCCAGTTTACGGATTTCGCTATACAGTGTCGTACCATTGCCTCCAATGCGCTCATAAAGCAGGTCGGAGGCTTGATCTTCCATGACAATATGAAACGATTTGGCTATTTCATGGATCAGTACTTTGGCATCCCGGGGTGTGCGAAGTTTGGGGAAGAGATAGGTGGGAATTTTCGCTTCTGCCATCTGCTTCATAAGCGAAGGGGCATTGCGCTCGGGGTCTCCATTATAGCAGAGTACTACGGTAGTCTCTTGAGGGATCTCCTTAGCCCCGTCAATCACCTCATAAAGCCCTTTAAGAGCGTTTGCTTCGCGCACGATGTAGAGACGGCGACCCCCGAGTAGGGAATGCGTAAAGATGAGACTTTTCAGTTCGGTAAGAGGAAGATCCGATCCATAAAGGATCGATCTATTGAGCATCCATTCCTCTCGGGGGAGATAGTGCTCTGCCAGAGCTTCGGTGAGTCGATCCATGTAGTAGGATTCTTCTCCCCCTAAAAAAATAATCGGAGGTTGCTCCTCTCCTGAACTAAAGGACTTGAGCAAATTGCGATAATCCTGGATTTTGAAACTCATAGCACTTCCTAAAATATAGTATCTTTGCCCTCGTAGTGATAAGGAACAACTAGCAATACAGCCTGTGTGCAAAGATAATGCGAATGTCTTGAACCTCCCTGCTTATAGGGCTATAATTACGGAAGAAAAGGGCAAAAAGGTGATCTTCGATGATATTCGGAACAAAAATGTAGCTCTTACTCCTGAGGAGTGGGTACGTCAGCACTTCGTGCACTATTTGCGCGAATGCTTAGGTTACCCCAGGGCCTGTTTTTCGGTAGAGACAAAGATTGTGGGAAAGCATACGGCACAGCGCACCGATACGATTGTGTACGGAGTCGGAGGGATTCCTTGGATTGTGGTGGAGTATAAGGCCGCACATCTCGATTTGACTTCGGAGATGTGGCAACAAGTTTGCCGTTATAATCTCACTTATAAGGCTGCGCATCTAGTACTGACCAATGGAAGACAACAGATCGTCTGCCGTATAGACTACGGCACGGGGGCTTACCAGTTCCTTGATGAGGTGCCCAGTTACGCTTCGCTACGACGTTTTTACGATACATTCAAGACTAATAACGAATAATAGATATGGCATTTTTAGAAGCACAGCATATTGTCAAGAGGTATGCCCATCATTTGGCTCTTGATGATGTCTCTATCTCAGTTCCCAAAGGATCTGTTTTTGGCTTGATGGGGCCAAATGGGGCAGGGAAAACGACACTGATTCGTATCATCAATCGTATCACTGCTCCCGATAGCGGGATGGTGCTTTTTGATGGTACACCCTTTGCTCCTAGCGACATAGCTCGCATCGGCTATCTGCCCGAAGAGCGAGGGCTATATCGCAAAATGAAGGTGGGAGAGCAGGCGATCTATCTCGCTCGTCTCAAGGGGATCGATAAGGAAACAGCTCGCAAACGCCTTACGGAGTGGTTTGATAAGTTCGATATCATGCCCTGGTGGAACAAAAAAGTTGAAGAGCTCAGCAAGGGGATGCAGCAAAAGATCCAGTTTGTTTGTACCGTGATCCATGAGCCTGAATTGCTCATTTTCGATGAACCTTTTAGTGGATTTGATCCTGTGAATGCGGAGCTTCTGAAACGGGAGATCCTGGAATTACGAGACAAAGGGCATACCGTGATATTCTCCACTCATAACATGCAATCGGTAGAGGAGGTTTGCGATGAGTGCGCACTCTTCGATAAGTCTCACGTGGTGTTGGAGGGGCATGTTCCCGAGGTGCGTAAACGATTTGCCAAAGGGATCGCTTGTTTGGATATTCGCACCGATCTCCCCCTTATGCAATCGGATTTTGCTCATTGGCATTTGGAGGCGAGTGAATACTATCCTGCGGAGGGTCGACAGACGTTGCGCCTCAAAATGCGCCAAGGAGAGGGGTTGAGAGAGCTTGTTACGGCATTGCCCGAGACGGTTCACGTACTGAGTTTGTATGAAGAGATTCCTTCAATGAATGAGATTTTTATTCAAACCATTACCCAACAGGAGCCTGAGGCTCCTGTCCTTTCTCAAGAATAGCAAGAGATAATACGCATATAATAACGATATATATGAGCAACAGTAAAATATCCATCATCATAGGACGAGAATATGCTACCCGAGTGCATAAGAAGTCCTTCTTCGTGATGACTCTTTTGATGCCTATTCTTTTTATGGGGCTCCTTACCGTTCCGATCATTATCGGGCGTACAAGTGTCTCCGAAACCAAGATTGCCATATTGGATGCAACGGGAGAATATGCTCCATTATTTGAAGATACCGAGGCTTACACCTTTGTAAAATCAACTAAAACATTGGAAGCTCTCAAAGCTGAGGGTGGCGACAATGAAGCCGGGATTGCTGCCGTATTGGACATTCGTGGCGACCTCTTAACCCAGCCCGAAGCCATCTCCCTCTATGGTTACAAACAGATTCCTCCCGGGGTGGCTCGGCACATCAATGGGGTATTGTCGCCCTATTTGAGCCAAAAGAAATTGGAAGAGAGTAATATCCCCGGTATTGCAGAGATTGTTGCCAAGAGCCAAATAGAGGTAAATGTTCCCACCTTTAAGTGGGATGCTGAGGGAGAAGAGGCGCGATCGAGTGGCAATCTGGCAAGTATCATTGGGATGATCCTTGCGGGGATTAGCTTTTTCTTTATCACCACCTTTGGCTCTCTTGTTATGGGAAGCGTCCTGGAGGAAAAGAAAAATCGCATTATGGAAGTGATGGTCTCTAGCGTTCGACCTTTCGATATGATGATGGGGAAAATCGTCGCAGTGGGGCTTGTTGGAGTTACACAGATCATCTTGTGGGTTCTCTTTACGGGGATTTTATTGACGGTTTTTAGCAGTCTTGTGGTAGGCAATTTGCAGGGTATCTCCGCTTTGGCCACAATGCAACAGAGTGATATGACCGGTATGGGGGCTGGTCTGAGTGCCGACTCTTTTGCCCAAATGCAGGCCGGAGCCAGTGCTCTCATGGGGATTAACTATGCCGAATTGCTGATTATGTTTTTCTTCTACTTTGTCGGTGGATATCTCCTCTACGCATCGCTCTTTGCGGCAGTTGGTGCTGCTATATCGAGTGAAGAGGACAGTAACCAGTTCATTATGCCAGTGATGCTCCTTTTGATGTTCGCCTTCTATGCCGGCTTTGGTAGTATGGACAATCCCGATGGACCGCTCGCATTTTGGTGCTCGCTGATCCCCTTTACCTCTCCTATTGTGATGATGGTGCGCTTGCCCTACGAGGTGCCTTTGTGGCAACAGATTCTGAGTGTTGTACTCCTGTTTGCCACGTTCGGTGGCATTACCTGGTTGAGTGCTAAGATCTACCGTGTGGGGATCCTCATGTACGGCAAGAAACCTAATTGGAAAGAACTCAAAAGATGGATCCGGTATAAGTAGTCCCTTCCCCCTTTTTCTAAAAAATATGATCGCATCCTGGGAGTTGCTTCCAGGGTGCGATTACGCTTAAAAAGAAAAACTGAGGCACTCAAGCAGATTTGAAAGGAATAGCTTAACTTTGTGCCTCATAAGAGAACAATTCGTATGGAAGATATAGAGCTTTACGGCAAGGTCTTTGCCCCTTACATAACTTATCGGGAGATAGATGCCGCTATCCAACGTATGGCTGAGCAAATCAGAACCGATATGGAAGGCAAGGATCCCCTTTATGTGGTGATCATGAATGGAGCTTTCATGTTTGCATCTGAGCTGCTAAGTTATATTGGAACGGATCACGAAGTGGCTTTTGCTCGCTATTCGTCATATCAAGGCACACAATCGACCTTTAGCCTCAAGGAGGTGATGCCCGTGAGTGCTCCGCTCAAGGGGCGAAATGTGGTGATCATCGAAGATTTGATTGACTCGGGATACACGATGCAGAATGTCAAAGCACTGTACCTTGACGAAGGGGCTACGGAGGTGCGTATTGCAACCATGTTAACCAAACCTAAGGCATTGAAATGTGATATAAAGGCTGATTATGTCGGTCTGGAGATTGATAATGATTTTATCGTAGGGCATGGATTGGACTTCGACGACCGAGGGCGGATGCTCCGCGATATATATAAACTCAGAGAGTCATGATAAATCTAATCTTATTTGGTGCTCCGGGATCCGGTAAGGGTACCCAAAGTGCGCATTTGGTAGATCGCTACCATCTTATGCATGTATCCACCGGGGAGATCCTTCGTCAAGAGATCAAAGCTGAGACGGAGTTGGGTCTAAGGGCTAAAGCACTGATCGAAGCAGGGCATCTTGTACCCGATGAAGTGATTATCAGTATGATGGAGGACCTCGTGGCTTCTCACAACGAAGTAAAGGGATTCGTCTTCGATGGCTTCCCTCGTACCGTGGCGCAGGCCGAAGCTCTTGACCAACTATTGCAACGACACAATGGTAAGGTTAGTGCCGTTTTGGAGCTGAATGTTCCTGATGAAATGGTTATCGAACGACTCCTGCTGAGGAAAGAAAAAGAGGGGCGTAGCGATGATAATCTGGAAACGATCAATAACCGTCTCAATGTGTACCGCACTCAAACAGCTCCTATTGCCGCCTACTATGCGCGGCAAGGCACACACTACTCTGTGGACGGTACGGGAGAGGTAAAAGAAATATCTGAACGCCTATTTCAGATTGTTGATAAATTGGACTGAGGCTACATCATCTAGATGGCAGAAAGCAACTTCGTAGACTATGTAAAGATCTACTGCCGCTCCGGCAAGGGGGGGCGAGGTTCTACGCACTTCCGCAGGGAAAAATACATTCCCAAGGGGGGGCCTGATGGAGGTGATGGAGGAAATGGAGGAAGTATTTATATTCGAGCAAATCGAAACTACTGGACTCTATTACACCTTCGTTTCAACAGACATATTTATGCTCCCAGCGGAGAGAGTGGGTCCGGTGCGCTCAAAACAGGAACTTCCGGTAGTGATGTTATCATAGAGGTACCTTTGGGGACTTCAGTTTATGATGCCAATACGGGAGAGTTTATCCTTGATGTAACACGTCACGAAGAGCAAAAATTACTGCTCAAAGGAGGTCGAGGAGGGAAAGGAAATACCTTTTTCAAAAATGCGACCAACCAATCGCCTCGCTTTGCACAGCCCGGAGAGCCTGCCGCAGAGCGGGAGATTATCCTCCAGCTTAAAACCTTGGCGGATGTGGGGCTTGTGGGGTTACCCAATGCAGGTAAGTCTACATTGCTCAGTGCTATCACGGCTGCAAAACCCAAAATTGCTGATTATCCTTTTACAACGCTCGTTCCCAATTTGGGGATCGTAAGTTATCGAGATAATCGTTCTTTTGTAATGGCAGATATTCCCGGAATTATAGAGGGAGCTGCTGAGGGCAGAGGCTTGGGATTGCGGTTCCTACGCCATATTGAGCGTAACTCTATACTTCTTTTTATGATCCCGATTGATACGGAGCATATTTACAAGGAGTATGAGGTGCTTTTACGGGAGTTGCTGAAGTATAATCCGGGCTTGGGATCAAAGCGCCGTATCCTTGCCATCACGAAGTGCGACCTTGCGGATGAAGAACTTATCGAGATGATCAGAGAGGAGATCCCTCAGGACTTACTCTGCGTTTTTATTTCTGCTGTTGCTCAAAGAGGACTGACAGAACTGAAGGATCTCCTTTGGACGGAACTCAATCGCGAGATGCCTTACGACAATACCGAGCTGGTACGAGAGGCGATGCTGGTCGAAACGCTCCATGATGACGATGCTCTATACAATGGTGTAGAGTTTGAAAGCGAATTGGAAGATGACGAAGAGGATGAGGAACTCTTGGATATCGAGTGGGACGAAGATATCCGAGATACCTTGGGACTGAACGACTAAATCTTCGCCTTACCCTGCCTGAAATGCCTTATAACATCTCCATTGCTCCCGATTTCGCCTGCCTTTGTCCCGACTTTTCTTTAGCCGTAATTGAGGCTAAGGTCGGGAATAAACCTACGGATCATCACCTCAAGCAGGAGATGGATCGACTCTCTGCAGAGATTCTTTTGACCACAAAAATTGAAGAGATTAAAACCATTCCCTCCATTCGTTATACGAGAGCAGCTTATAAATTGTGTGGTAAGGATCCGAATCGTTATCGTCCCGCTGCGGAGCAATTACTTCGTCGGATTATCAAAGGCTTGGGGATCTACTATGTCAATCAACTGGTCGATTTGGGTAATATCGTCTCTTTGACAACGGGTTATTCGCTAGGCGTTTTTGATGCCGATAGGGTATTGCCTGAAATTACCTTGCGCATTGGTACAAAGGATGATCTCTTTGAAGGTATTGGACGTGGTCTGCTCAATGTGGAGGGCTTGCCTATTTATCACGATGCCAATGGCCCTTTTGCTACACCTACGAGTGACTCTGAAAGGAGCAAAGTAGTGCTCAGTACGACCAATACCTTGATCTTTATCAATAACTATATTCCTCAAAAAGAAGAAGGCTTAGAGTCACTCCATAAAGCTGTAGAGTTGACTAAAAACCTTCTTTTTCGTTTTGTAGGAGCTACGGATATCTCTAGTAAGATTATCTCATTCTGCAAATAGTTCTCCTCTTTTCAGAACTGGTACGCTATCCCAACGCTTAAATCAAAAAGAGAAGCAGGGCTCAAGACGGAATAATAAGTCATACCCCATTTCCCATCACTTTTGGTAAGTTTCTTTGCCCCTTTGCCAAAAGGTGCTACGAACTTGATCCCGACGTCTGCTGAAAATAGCCAGTGGTTGGATTTTCCGAGAGGAATTAGTAATCCCGTACCAATACCTCCTCCAGCATAAAACGGATGATCATCAATGGCTGATGTATTGAAAAAGTAACCGCCAACGACCTTTGCTCTAGCATAAAATCCCATACCTACGATTCCTGAATAGTAGTATTTGATCATCGGACTAATGGCTACGTTTGGAGCCGGAGTAATCCATAGGTGGATTGTTAGATCCGTGCCTAGGGAGAGTTTGGGTGACAATTCTTTTTCAATTCCGAGGTTTGCTCCGAAGAGGAGGTGCTGAGGAGCGGTACTTAGGAAGAGCTTAGACTCTTCTTTTTTTGTGCTCGGTTGTTGTGCAAATAGGCTGGAGGAGAGGAATAGTGCTCCTAGAGAGAGCAAAAGATTTCTCCTTGAGTGGTGTGTTTGTTTCTGTTTCATTTCGTCTTTGTTATATGATGGGATTATATAGAATCCACCCGAGTGCCCCTGCCATGACGATGAGCAGTATAGGGTGTACCCATCGCTTGGCAGCCAGGATTAGTGTGAGGGCAAAGATAAAAAGACTTTTGAGATCTGGGAAATTTTCCCGTACGACAAGTTCGGAGTTATTACCCTTTAATATCCAATTCCATAGACCTGAGGCATTAAAAGTCAAGAGCAGAGCTGCCGAGGCTATGAGTCCTAGAGATGCCGGTCTGATACCTATGAAGGCGGCATCGACCCAACGATTACTTCTGAAGCGGGCAAATGCCATTGAAATGAGCATAACGAGAATAAAAGAGGGAAGAGAGACTGCTAAGGTCGCTATGATTGCACCCAAAATGGAGTTCGTCGCTGTGTAGCCGATATAGGTGGCACTATTAATACCGATAGGGCCCGGGGTTACTTGGCTTAGGGCAACGATGTCGGTAAATTGTTGAGGGGTGACCCAATGATGTTTTGTTACCACCTCGTCTTGCACAAGGGAAAGCATGGCATAACCTCCGCCAAAGCCAAATACCCCGATCTTCGTATAAGTCCAAAAGAGCTGTAGATAGAGGATTATACTACTCATTTGAAATGCGATTTGTGGAGGTGATTTTGCTCAGATGAGGACGAATCCCCTCTTGGTAAAGAATTCCAAGGCACCCCGATATGATGATAACAAGGATGGGTGATACGCCGAACAGCCAAACTAAAATCGAGGCAACTACGGGAACAAAGATCCAATACCAAGAGAGTTTCATGGCTCGCCATGTAGTATATATCGGTACCGTGATAAGAGCTACAACGGCAGGTCTGATACCCCTCATGAGGGCAATGATATGGGGATTTTCCTTGATGCTTTCAAAGGTAATGGCGAGTAGTAAAATGATCAAAAAGGAGGGGAGTATCGTGCCTAAAGCAGCGACGATACCCCCTTTTTTTCGAGCTAGTCGATAGCCGACGAATATGGCAATGTTTACAGCGAACACGCCCGGGAGCGACTGGGCAACGGCGAAGAGATCAATGAATTCATCATGAGACAGCCACCTCTTACGCTCTACCACATCCCGCTCTATAAGCGGAAGCATGGCATATCCTCCTCCGAATGTAAAGCTCCCGATCCGAAAAAAGGTCAGGAACAGCGATAGGACTAAAGGCGTTTGCACTTTGAGTTTCGTTCCCCTTTAGAATCGTCCACGTGCACTACGTTTGCTACTGGTCGATGTGCTGGAGGATTGACTTGCTTTCTGTGGTTGGGCAACCTTTTTAGGAGCTGTGGCTTTGTCCTGTTGGCGACGAGCCCGAGCGGTATTGTCACTGTTCTTGTTTTTTTTAGTGCTCTTTGTCCTCTCTTCTGCCACCTGCTCTTCGTCGTCTGAGGGCTGTGCGGACTGCATCCACAAGCCGACCTCAAAACTTTTTAGCTCTTGTTCTATCCGCTGTTGTTCACTCCTGAGAGAGTCGGGAGTGGGGCAGTATTGTGCCAATGCTCGACCGAGGCGATTTTGTGTTTTGTAGATACCTCCACTGTAGAGTCGCATTCGAAAGTAATTGTCAAGGGTTGAGGTGGTGGCATTATTGAGGTCACTCAGCATTACGGGTTGCATGGCAAGGTAGGGTCTAATACTCTCATAAGTGACCCAAAAAAGGGGGTATTTGAGAGGTTCGTCTGCATCACCCGTATCGTGCATGACGGGGCACAGGGCAATGACCTTGGTATCGATGGTACTTCTGATGGGATCGAAGTAATACTCCTCTTTGAGGAAGTAGCTTTTGACCTGCTCTGAGGGAATGTCGGCATCCGCCACGATGTAGCGCGCATTACCCGATTTGGAGGCATCCTCTTCAAAGAGTATTCCGAAGCGATCGAGGAAATCTGAGAAGTTTAGGCGGTGTTTGGGATCGAAGGCTTCGTAGCCATCCGTGTAGTCATATACCTCTATTGCTCCTCTATTGACCAGCGAAAAGAGCGTGGAGAAGAGATTCTGCTCCCCTTGTGTGGGACGAGGGGGATAGTACAGGGCGGCATTATCCATGCTGTCGAGGTTGATTTCTCGATAGATGATTCGCTTCCAGGGGGCATTGTCGCTCTGCTTCTTGAGCCGTTGATTTAGTTCTCCGGCACGTACGGATAGGGTAGAGTTGTCCGAGGAGGATTGTTCCTCTTGTTTTTGATTGCGAGAGGAGGTACTCCTGCGTACGGCTGTACCTTGCGGAGAGTCTTGCGCCTGACTGTAAGAGGTCCCCCACACAATAGGGAGGAGTAGGGCTAGGAGATGCAACGTTATGTTATTGAATCTTTTCATCTGAGGTCTACTTAACGATTACTTCAATAGGGGGGATTTTGCGATCTATACCATCGGGACCACGAGCTATTACTTCGCTTATATAGAATCTTTTTCCGCGTGAGAGGGTGCGGATGCGTGCCAATTGGCGTTCGGAGAAGCGATCTCCTTGTCCTACCTCGGGCATGGCATTACCCATTTGATCGAAGAAGGTGAGTTGGAATCGGGTAACCGAATAGGCTACGTCGAGTATATCATCATCAATTGCGGCCTTGATTCCTCCCGAGGCGAGGAGATCTCTCTTGGAGATATTTCCTCCACGGAATCGTTTAGTGGCACCATTGGCATCTTTGTATTCGATGTAGGGGAGTGGATCGGGTAGGGCACGGACGCGGAGGGTCTGCTCTGCTACCTTTTTGCTACTGCCATCGGCACTCTTGGCAACAACGCTAATTACGGCATCGCTACCGACCTTCCCGGGGCGAGCGATCCACTGATTCCCTCTTTTGGAGAGTGTTCCGTTACTCATTGTCGCGGTCACGGCTTCGCTAGCTACACCCGGTACGGCTATGTTAATGGGATTGTCGATACCGGCGTAAAGCACATTCATCAGAGCCGGTGCAATGGAGGCCATCGGAGCCGTTACCGTATATTCGGAGCTAAACTCGTGCTTCTCTAGAGAGCCATCGCCCCGACGCATTTCGATAAATCCCTTTATGGGGAAGGTGCCAGCTGCGCCCGTCGAAGTGGTAAACAGACCCTTGTTTGCTGCAGATAGCTCCTTGCCGTTGACCACGATACGAGGCTGTTGGGTGGAGTCCACACTGCTGAGTACAATTCGGGCTCGGTAGGTACCACCGCTCATTACGATCTGACTCTCGGGCACCACCTGTGCCTCAATCTTATTTACTCGGAAGTCTCCGATATCGATACTTCGGATCAGTTCACTCAGTACCTCCCCTTCGACATTGCGGATATCGGTTTGCATCTGTGTGAGTAGAGTTACCGCTGCAATTGTGGGCATCCCTTCAAAGAGACTATTTTCCCAAGACTGAGTCCCGTTTTTTTCGGTGGCGAGGATATTTTCCATCGCTTTGCGTTTGCCGTCATCAAGCATCATACTACCGGCCAATTGGCGAAAATCCTCTATTTTTTTTCGAAGAAGCATACCCTTGTTGTCCATGGGGTTTAGCATGATAGCCGCAGAGGCATTCATATCATCCTTTCGGTCGATGTTGTTTACGTCGCCCTCTTTGCCGTCTGTCTTCACAACGATCAACTTCTTCAGCTCATCAATGAACTGATAGAGTGAGTCCGTCGCATTTTGGATCTGCTTGCCACGGGCAAAGGCCGTCTCTGCTTTGCTTGGATTGTGGCTGTATGCGAGCTCCAGCTCACGGCCTATACGATCGTTGCGTTCACTTGTTGAGGCAAGCATATGGGCAAGACCCTCGCCCACTTTGTCGAATCCGGCGAGTACATCCGACGACACATTAAGAGCCACCATAGCAATGAAGACCAAATACATCAGATTGATCATCTTCTGTCTATTGCGGTTGCCCGAAGAACCTCCCGATGTCATTGTCGTAGTGTACTGGTTTATTGTTGGTTTTGAGTATTCGATGGCTGACGCTCCTCGTGCGTAGAGGTGTAGGGTTTGCCTTCACGTGGAGCATACCCTTCGTAGGAATGGTTGGGGTAGTGCGCATAGGGTTCGGAGTAGGCACTGCGGGGCATCATGGAAGCTCCCATATTGATGGTCATGGCATCCAATAGGCGTGCATACACTCGATTGAGATCCTGAAGTTGCCGAGCCATGTGTGCATTTTCGATACGGAATGCATTGCTATCTCCCAAACTCCCCTCATATATACTACGTAGGTGATCCAATCCTGCATTTATGCCTTCAATGGCGGCAATTTGCTGATTTACCTCTCGGAGTTGCGTTTCATAGGCTGTATTGAGATTGTTGAGGTGACTACCGAGCGACTCCAGTTGCTTGCGATATTGGAGCGTCTGGTTATTGAGATCCTGCATATTGAGGCTTTGCCATTGTTCGCTCATTCCTGTGGTGATTTCGCCCAAACGAGCAAGTTGGTCGATCGATCCACTTAGGCGTTGAATACTCTCTTTGAGTTTATCCACCTCTTCTTGGGAGAGAAGATCTGAGAGCGAGATTTGAGTCGTTGCTCCTTCTGAAGTGTAGCTCGATCCGCTTGAGGGCGTTACTTGGAGGTTATCGGCACGCCGACGTGCAGCTTGTGCACGGTCAGCGAGGTAATGGCGTTGTTCAGCCAGTTCTTCTTCTGATAGATGCCCTCCTCGGAGTTCGGGGAAGACCTGTTCCCATTTGTAATCCTCTTCGGGTTGCTCGAAGCCTGATATGAAGAATACAAAAAACTCGGTCATCATACCGATGAAGAGCATTTGATCGCCAAATGGCCAGTGGAGCAACTTAAACAGCGCACCGATGATTACGACGGCTGCTCCCCAACTATATGCGATATTGAGGATTTTTTTGCCACGTTTGCTCACCAAAAACTGACTGAGTTTGCTGGGTTTCTTTGAACTATTCATAGAGCTGTGTATGTACGATAATAAAGGGTGGAGTACTACTTTTTACCTCGCTTTGAAGGGGTAAAGGATATGGCTTTACGGACGCAACGGAAGCCGATATAAGAGCGTGATTTACTCTGCGTTTCGTAGCTTCTTGTAGAGGATTGGATGAAGCGAACGACATCTTTCCATGATCCTCCGCGTACTACCTTGCGACGAAGGATTTCGGGATCTTTACGGTCGGCGTGGTAGTCCAATTCGGGGTTGATGTCATCAATGTCCTTGTAGCTGGAGGCCGAGTAGGCCGATCCTGTCCATTCTGCTACGTTACCTGCCATATCATACAATCCGAAGTCATTGGGCGAGAAGGTTCCCACTTGGCTTGTGATGAGGTGCCCGTCGGCAGTGTAGTCGCCCTCTCCGGGTTTGAGGTTGCCGAGATAGCACCCTTTGTCGCTTTGGAGGTCTTTGGCACTCCACGGATAGCGTCTATTGGTATCGCCACTGCGAGCGGCATACTCCCATTCGGCTTCGGTGGGTAGTCGGAAGTCCTCCAGCACCATTCCTTCCGGTATTTTGAGACCTTGTCGGAAAGAGTGAGATCGCCAAGCACAGAAGGCTTGTGCCTGTTCCCACGAAACGCCCACCACAGGGTAATTGTCATACCCCGGATGATTGAAGTAGAGATGGGTGTATTCCGCATTGGTTGAGTTAGGGAAGTCGCGCACCCAGCAGGCTTCGTCGGGGTAGATGGGTACGATGTAGGTATTGAGGAAGTCGTATTCGCTAGAGAGTTTACGTGTGATGGTCTGTCGGACGATGCGCCCTCCGTCGTCCATGTACGCAGTATCTTTGGCAATGGTGGGGAGGGAGAGATTCTCAAGCTCCTCTTGTGAGAGGGTGCTATTGCGCAGAGCCAATAGTTGCTTTTGATACAACGCTGCCGCATGATAGTCGTATCGTTCATAGCGGTAGATCATCTGTGTGGGATCGAGCTGTCGCTCACGGGTTACGGGATTGGTGTAGTAAACACTTCGGAGGGCATTGAGCTCCTCCTCGGTGGCACGCTTCTCCGTGGGGATGGGACGCGACCAATCGAGGTGTGGCTCTATGGGGTTGTCGTATTTGTCCGTCGTGATTTTATAGTCCGGATTACCTCCAAAGGCGGGGTCGGCCAGGCGTTCACGGATAATAGAATCTCGCACGAAGTAGACGAATTGGCGATACTGGGCGTTGGTGATCTCGGTCTGATCCATCCAAAAGGCATCTACGGAGATCGCTTTGGACTCCGCAGGAAATCCCCATAAACTGTCGGCTTCGGTATGCCCGAGCACGATGGATCCTTGAGGTATTAGTACCATCCCATAGGGGGCGGGCTCTTGCCATGAAGCGAGGGAGGCTCCTACTAATTCACCTCCTGCGGTTGATTTTGGGCGAGAGGCACAAGCTCCGAATAACACAAGGGCTAATGTCGTGGCACTTGTAAGGGATAGTAGGCGTTGTATTTTCGTCATTTGTATTCTATTTCTATATCTAACATGAACCCATGAGTCCGCCTCTCCTCTAGAGAGAGGGATGGGGTAACATCTGCTAACTAAACGTACTGTATAGATCCTTTAGTATAGGGTACTTAAAAAATTTTCGATTCGTTTACTACGAGGTAGCCCAATTGACATAATGGCTCTATCTCCTCTTCGTGGATACCTATGACGTGGTAGGCAGGAGCTTCTCTGGGATAATCGTAATGTACACGCAGACTCTCAAATTGTTCGGGAGAGCGGCGTAACTTCTTCTCTATGAGCGGAAGTCCACGCATGGTGTGGGCTAGCAGATATTCCATGCGGAGGTATTCTCTATCGTGGAGGTCGATTGTGGCTTCGTTAGGGGAGGGTAGAGTTAATGAATGAAAGGGGATTTGCTCTGAGTTCAATTGGAAAAACTCAATGATCCGTTCTGCGACCATTCGAGTCCCCCGAGCTTTGCCGTCTGCCGAGAAGCCCGCGATATGGGGTGTTGCTCGTCGGGCTTGTGCCAAAAGATCGAGCCGAATATGAGGTTCGCCTTCCCAACAGTCCAGATAAACATCTTCGATAAGTCCTTTTGCAAGAGCTGAAAGGAGGGCGTCGCTGTCGGCAATTGCTCCTCGAGCAGCGTTGATGATGAGCGGCTTTTGATGGCAGCGTTGGAGTAGTTCTTTATTCAGAAGATGATAGGTGGGGTGCGCACCACTCCTCGTGAGTGGTGTGTGAAAGGTGATGATTGAAGCCTTCTGAACGGCTTCGTGCAATGTACAGAATTTGTCCGTGCCCTCCTGTTCGGCTCTGAGGGGATCGACGCATAGGACTTTCATCCCAAGGGTCTCTGCCATCTGTTGTACGTTTTTGCCCACGTTGCCGACACCGACGATGGCCAATGTCTCTTGCCGAAGAGGTCTCTTTAGGCGAAGGGCTCGATCGGCAAGTACACCCATCACCCAATGTGCTACGGAGCGGGCATTACACCCAGGGGAGTTGCTCCAATGGATTTTTTGTTGGGCACAATAGTGGGCATCAATATGATCAAATCCTGCCGTTGCCGTAGCTATTGCTCGGACGGCGGTTCCTTCAAGTAACTCTTTGTTGCAGTGGGTTACGCTACGAATCAGTAACCCCTCAGCTTGTTCTCGAATTAGTCGCTCTCGGGTGATCTCCTCGGAGGGGAGATAAACGAGATCCGCCACGGAGTCAAGTAGTCCTTGGAGGTAGGGGAGGGAGCGGTCTGCAACGAGACGTGGTTTGGTAGTCATCATCTATTTATCTGTATCGATAGCTCAACGTGCCCCCAAAGGTACAAATCTCCATTCGTATAGAATTCTTTTGAGGGATGGGGAGGAGTTTTGTTGATGCCTGTGAAACCTATGTCAAGATGTTGCCCTGAATTTTGGAAACTCTTGGGCTACACTTTTTTGTTTCACAGTCTCTATTTCTAGACGTCCGACTCTGCACTAAAAAAGCCTTTCGCTTATAGATCCCAGTTTTTTTTGATTTGTCGAACTCTGCTTTGGGGGCGTCTTCTCTCCGAGGAGCAATTTATTTGGTAATAGGATGTTTTCTTTATAAGAAATAATGATGGATATTTAGAAAATCACTACATTTGCATCGCACGTAAAGAACAAACACAGAAATAAGAAATGATGAAACAAAAATTACTTCCTTTTTTAGAAGTTCTCCTCGGTGCAGGTTTGCCGGTAGGATGTACTTCTGAACCAAAAATCGGAGATGATTTCGCGCAGAGCATGTCCACACCCGACATTCAGAAGCATTTTATTAGTACACTTCCATTTGTGATAAACAGAATTATAAACTAGATGCCGAGGTCTTTTTGGTATATCCAAAGGGATTGGCTGAAAAGTGGATCGTTGAATAAGGAGGATGTTAATATGAGAAAGATGCACAGAATAGGCTGTTTGAGCCTTATCGGGGTGAGTTTCCTTTTGGGAGTAATCGGTTGCTACCGACATAAGCCGGAGGATTATCCTCACCTTATAACCACGTTTTTGGAGATGAAAGAATTCGACCTTTTGGATGTAGAGAAGGGACGACAATTTCAGTTAGAAGGACAAGATTTTATGCAGATCTGCAATATAAATCTTAAAGGAAAGTGTATCAATTTTGAGGCTAGCGATCGAAGAGATCCCAAAATAATAGACTTCTTAGTTTCCATTGGTGATACTCACTATCTGAAGCATCGTTGGATTGATGGACGCATAACTGATCCTATTTGGGGTGTCATAAATACTCCTACTGCTGTGTCTGTTGTGTGTGATGCAGATTATGATGCCGATCACCCCAAGGGGACTTCCTTGAATGATGTGATGGTGTTACGCTTTTTTGATAATATCGGCTTTATCAAAAATGATTATCAGGATGCCGCTAAGTTTGCAGCCTTTCTCCGATTGGATGATCCTAAAGGATTACAGAGACTCCTAGCTTCTCCTCCTCAATGGTATTTGCTCCTCAAAACACCACCCGAGGCATGGAATGATCAAATGGTTACTTTTACACTTTCCGTAACCATGCCGTTGGGGACGGAAGTCACCCGACAGATAAAAATCAAATTTCCGATCCCCATTTTAGAGACAACTATTTAGGGTATTGAACCCAAAGACTATCGACAAAAACTCATGGATTAGGAGCCGAGGTCTTTTTGGTATATCCAAAGGGATCGGCTGAAAGGTGGATCGTTGAATAAGGAGGATTTGAATATGAAAAAGATGTACAGAATAGGCTGTTTGAGCCTTATTGGGGTGAGTTTCCTTTTGGGAGTAATCGGTTGCTACCGACATAAGCCGGAGGATTATCCACATTTTATAACAGAGTTTCTGAAGATGAACGATTTCAGTGTTTGGCAAACAAAAGAAGGTCGAAAACAAGTTTGTCTAGATGGCGAGACCTTTGTGCCGATCTGTGATATAAATCTCAAAGGAGAGTGGATTTACTTTAGAACTAGTGACCGAAGAAATCCCGAAGTCATAGACTTCTTGGTCTCTATCGGTGATACGCACTATCTGCAACATCGCTGGATTGATGGACGTATTACACGTCCAAATTCGGGGATTATAAGTACTCCTGTCGCTGTGTCTGTTGTGTGTGATGCCGATTATGATGCCAATCACCCTAAGGGGACTCCCCTAAACGATGTGATGGTATTGTCTTTTTTAGATAATCTTGGCTTTATCAGAAGTGGATATCAAGAGGATTTTCAGCGTAGGACTTTTCTCAAATTGAATGATCATCACGGGTTATCAAGGCTTCTTGCTTCTTCTCCTTGCTGGTATTTGCTCCTTAAAACACCACCCGAGGCATGGGATGATCAAACAGTTACTTTTACACTTTCCATAACCATGCCGTTGGGGACGGAAGTCACCCGACAGATAAAAATCAAATTTCCGATCCCCATTTTAGAGACAACTGTTTAGGGCGTTTTGCTTATATCGGATTTTATTTCTATCTTTACCCTAAGGATAGGATTGCATCCCGCCTTTCCTGCTCCTTGTGCGGAGTAGCCTGTTTCTTGCCATCCTTGCCGAGCGTGTGTATGGGTGGAAAACGGGATGGGGAGAGGTGGCGATCAGACCCTTTCTTGTTTAGCAATGGAAGTATTACTCTAATCTTAAGTATTGATGTTATGAAGAGTGAAGTAAAGTTTGGTTTAGGTCTGGCCATTGGTGTGGCTTTGGGTGCTGCGATCGCCTATTTTTCGGATAAAGAAAAACGTGATAGCTTCGTTGATGATGTGATGACTACAGCCGATAAGGCTCGTGACGGCTTGGTAGAAGGTTACTATGAAGCAAAGGCGAAGTACAATCAGTACCGCAATAAATTGAAAAAAGCGAGCGATGATTTGATGGATGGCTTGGACGATGCTCCTGCCGATTTACTCGACTAAAACAGAGGTAACGCACCCGATATTCCCCTTTTTTTGAGGGTGCGCTTTTATTCATCAGGGGAGTAGTGAATATACCCATCTCCTGCCCTCCGAGCGGTTGCTCTAGAGCATCCTCTCTTTCAGAGGAAGGTTGTGGTAAAGGCGATGGGGTATGACCCGCTCGCTTTGTGTGGGGTGTGTATATTCATTGCTCCTCTTTTTTAGATAGATTTTGTCCGATGGAGTCTTCATTTAGTTTGCGTACCTTCGTTCGCCATTTGGCGGAGTACGCTTTGACGCTTTTGCGTAAGTCCGTGTTGGACAGTGCTGAGGGGGCTTCCCTCTTGGTGGCGAAACTTATTGCCTTGACACTCATACTGCTCCTCATGCCCGTCTGCCTTGTTTTATTGGCGTTCCTCATCGCTTCTCTCCTAAGTGATCTCTTGGGAGTCGGTCTCAGTATAGGAGTATTGCTTACCTTGCTATTGCTTTTGGGGAAGATCGTAGCTATTCGCATTTGGTATAAGCCCCTTACACGTTCAATCCGAGATAGAGTCAAACTTTTCTTTATGGCGACAGCTGAGCGTTGTAAGGCTCCTCAGTTTGCGGATTGGGGCGATGATGAAGAACTAGAGGCTTCAGAAGATCCATTTATAGCACAAGAAGATGAAGAGGAGTAGCGTAGATGAGCAACTAAAGGCTCTGCAAACTGAAGCCAATCAGGCACACAACGAGGCGTGCTCTCTCGTAAAAGAGGAGTGGCGATGGATGCATTCCCAAAAAGGTCGTGATGCAATTTGGGAGAGTGTACGTCGGGATGTCTTGCCTCAAGGCACTTTGGCTCAATGGCTCTTTAAGGCGTTTCGTAGGGATAAATCGTCTCGAAGGTGCGGAGGCAGTAGCGATGGTCGAGTGGCCGGCAATCTGGTATCGAGTACCTTGTTGTCCAAGATGTTGCCCTCTTCTATGGTCAAATATGCTCCACTGATCTTGGAGCTGTTTGATTTGGCACGCCCGATTTTGATCAGTACGGGTATTACTCTAGGACGTTCGCTTGTGAGTAGGATGCTTGCCCGCCTCAATCCTTTCCGACGAAAAAAGAAGAAAGCATAAAAAAGCCTCCAAACTCCCTGATTCATTGTGGGAGTTTGGGGATTTTATGGGATGAGGTATCGTCTCAATTACACACTACCGAAGAGTAATAATTCTGTGATTGCTCGTTGTACGATATGCCATTTTATGACCCACTTTTCGGGAATGCCATAGTGTGGGAATCCACCGAATGATCGAAGTGTTTGCTCCGCCTCTTGCTTAACTATTGCCTTTTCGGGGCCATCGGGCAGGGCGAGTGTACTTTGTAGTATTTGGTAGCAGATACCACGATGAACGCTCCTCAAAAGGAATCGAGCAAAGCCGGAGAAGAGGGGGGATGTGGCGATGTATTGAGAGCGCACACGTATTGCTTCGAGGTGATCTTGGATGTTTTTTATGGATTTGGTGTGGATGATGCTATTATGCACCTGCCTGTAATAATAGGTCGAGAAGCCCGTCGAGGCAATGAGCGAGGCACGCTCGATCCAAGTAGGGATTACCCGAATATCTTCGTAATTATGCCCAATGGGGAACGTGGGTAGATTGCAAAAGGTGGCGCTGCGATAGAGAAATTGCCACAAGAAGCTCCCGACACGGCGGTCGAAGCACATCTGTGTCAATAGGCGTTTGCTCGAGAAGGTGCTTCGTCCGAACACCATGGGAGGCGTTTTTGTTTTATCTGTTAAATCATCGAAAAATACGATACCCGTTTGTACGAGATCGGCTCCAGTCTCCTCTGCTCGTTGGAGCATCAGTTCGAGGTGCTGAGGATGAAGGCGGTCGTCGCTATCGACGAAGCAGAAGAAAGGAGCCGTAACCTCTCCCAACGCCACGTTGCGAGCATGGCTTACACCCCTATTTTGTGTAAGGTGTATAACCCTAATACGAGCATCTTGATTCGCCCATTTGTCTAAGATCTCTCCCGAGGAGTCTGTAGAGGCATCGTTTACGAAAATCGCCTGCCAGTGCTCGTAGGTTTGCGCTGAGAGACTCTCAAAAAGTTCGTGAAGATACCTCTCAACATTGTAAGTGGGGATCAGGATCTGTATGACAGGGGGCGTGGGTGTCGGGTTCATTGCTCTCGTGATTGTTATTGCTTGTCTTCCGATGAACAAAGATACCATGTTTCTACCTTGATACAATAGGTTATCTTTGCAGAACGTTCTCTCTATGTATGCACCTTATAACGGGTGGCAAGGAGATTTAGATGTACGGATGATCGCTTCAGATAGAGCTACAAACAGTTTGCGCAATGCCCGCTATGCCATGTTATTTTATGTGGTGGGTTTTATTGCGTCGTTCTTCTTTCGCCGTTACTTCATTCAGGTCCTAGGGGACGAACTTTTGGGGATGAACTCAACCCTTACGAGTATTTTGGGATTTTTGAATATCGCTGAATTGGGATTCTCTGGTGCTATTGCCTTTGCGCTTTATGAGCCATTGGCACAGGATGATCGGCAACAGGTACAGGAGATTATATCCATTCAGGCCTGGTTTTACCGCTGGGTGGCTCGAGTCGTGTTACTGGCTTCCGTAGCATTGCTCTTCTTCTTTCCTCGAATCTTTGCGGAGACTCACATCCCTCTTTGGTATGCTTACGCCACCTTTATCGTCCTGCTTGCTAATGCATTGTGGGGCTATCTCTTTAACTTTCGACAAATCATTTTTTCGAGCGATCAACAGGAATACAAAATAACTCTCGCTGTACAGATCCCACGGATCCTTAAGCAGGTGCTTCAAGTGTTGGCAATTCTCTTCCTCGCCCATCCCTATGTTTGGTGGTTGGCATTGGAGTTTTTTATTGGCCTTTTGGGCGTGCTTTTCTTTGAGTGGCTGATCCGTCGGGATTATCCTTGGCTCAAAGCAAGTGCCAAGCAAGGGGGGCTGCTTCGACGTCGCTATCCCGATATTATGCGTCGCACGGGCCAATTGATTTACCATAAGGTTGCCACCTTTGTGTTGCAACAGAGTGCCCCCATCGTCATCTTGATCGTCTTCGGGAGTCTGCAGGGCTTTTCGGTCGTAACGATTTACCAAAACTATTCGGTCCTCTTCTTGGGTATTTCGGGAATTGTATCGGCACTCTTTAATGGACTTACTGCCAGTGTGGGGAATTTGGTGATCGAGGGTGATCAGAATCGGGTAGAGGCTCTTTTTCGCAAACTGTACTCCTTTCGCCTTTGGTTTATCCTCGTTATCGGAGCGGTGGTCTATTGGGGCTCTCAGAGTTTTATGGAGCTTTGGGTCGGAGGGGAGCGTTACTTCGGGGAGTTAGATCTCTTGCTTTTCCTTCTCTATATGTTTTTGCAACTCTCGCGCTTGCCTGAGCAATTTATTGCCGCTTATGGTATGTACCAAGATATTTACGCACCCATCATTGAGGCGATCTTGAATTTAGGATTGTCTCTCCTCTTTGGATCCATGTGGGGTATCACAGGAGTGCTCTTGGGGATCAATATCAGTCTTGTGGCTATTGTGCTCTTGTGGCGTCCTTACTTCCTCTATTCGCAAGGGTTTCATAGATCTGTTTGGGGGTTTCACCTGCGCCAAACGGGGCATCTTGCCCTAGCTGTTTTGCTCGTTATTCTCCTTGGTCGCTTTCTCCCTCAGATGACGGATTTTGCTTCTATTTCTTCATGGGGAGGTTGGTTTGTTCGGGCTATGCTATGTACCGTAGTCTATTCTTTGCTTTTCGGAGGGGGACTCTACCTCCTCTTTCCCGATTTTAGAGGTGGTATTGGTATGATCATAAACAAAGTATTCCGTAGAAGGTAGTTATGCAACCGCTCGTCTCTGTCGTGATTCCGGTGTACAATGCCGCTCCATTTATAGGGCGATGCTTGCGATCGGTGTTGCGCCAAGATTACCCTCGTATAGAGGTGATCATGGTCGATGATTGCTCGCAAGATGATGGACTTGCTCTGGCGCAACATCTTTACGAAGGGGAGAATCCTCATCAGCATAAAGTTTACTTCTTGCGTCATGATCGGAATGGTGGAGTTGCCAAGGCACGCCTTACGGCTCTGCAAAAGGCGCAAGGGGAATACCTTTTATTCCTCGATAGCGATGACTATTGGGACAACAACTCTGTGGTGCGTTGTTGGATCGAAGTCGCTTTGCAAGAGAATAGTCCTCTTGTCGTCAGCGATCACATCATAGATTATCCACGACGCAAAGTGTATCAACGTGCACAGGAGATCCCGACAGGACGTGCCTATATTCAGGCGATTCTCTCCGGAGAGCAACCGGGTTATTTGTGCAACAAACTCATTAGTCATCAGGTTTGGAAGAGTTGGGCGGGGCCCATCATCGAGGGACAAAACCTGTTGGAGGATTATCGGGCCTTGATTCCTCTTTTTTATCACATAGATCGTGTTGCCTATCTCCACAAGCCAACGCTTCACTACGTGCAGCACAATGCATTCTCACTGACTCACCGCATTAAGATGGAGCAGAAGGCGGACTTGGAAGCGATCCTGGACTATTTGTCGCACTACCTTCTCGTAGAGCAGGGTGATAGGCACTGGGTTCCCTATATCGGGATGGCGTATATCAATATCAAATCCATGCTATTCGATCGCATTCCCGTGCGAGATTATCCTCTTGTACGAGCCATTCACCCGGAGTACGATCGCTACCTTCGGAGGCATCCGAAGAGTAAACTCAATAAGTTGATCTATTGGCTTCAATCCCATTCGTGGAGTGGATGGCTTGGATGGTTACTCTTGCAATGTCGAGAGCGACTCAAACAAATTATTCGCTAACCCCTTAGCCCGTTTGTATATATGCCTATTGCACTCGTTGTTAGTTCTATTGTGGAGAAAGGTCCATTATGGGTTGTTTCTGCACTACTGCATCAGCATCCACTGCCCGAGCAACAAGTGATTCTTATCGAATTGCAAGCTCCTCGAGAAGAGGGAGAGTCTCTACGACAGCGACTTCGTGCTGAGGGGATCCGTATCGAATCGATGCGGGAAACTCTATGGCGTTTAGAGCTGGCAACGCATCGAGTTGCCCGAAGATTGGCTCTGTTACTTGACCAATTGGGTGTATCTCTTGTGCATAGTCACACCTACCATCCCGATCTCGTCGTATCATTGCTCCCCAAGCGATTTATCCGTATCAGTACGTTGCACAATCGGGCTACGGAAGATTTTGTTTATAACAAGGGAGTCATCATGGGGTGGTACATGTGGTTTCGCTACAAGCATGCTCTAGGGCGTATTCAGCATTTGGTCGGCATCTCAGAGGCTACAACAGCTTATTATGCACGACGCTTACCCAAAGGTCTCTTTCAAACAATCCCGAATGGCATTCCTTTGCCTGCCGACTGGGAGCAAGATCCGCTGTGCGACAAATCGATTTTACGTAAGCAGTTGGGGTTGTCGGTAGACCCTTCGGCTCCGATGGTGGTTGCTGTTGGAGTCTATTCTCCCCTGAAAAATCACGAAACATTACTCGAAGCTCTTGCACATTTGGCGACGAAAGATCCGCTGTGGAGACGTGCTTCTGTGCTGTTCCTAGGCAGTGGATCACAATTGGAGCGTTACAAAAAAATGGCCTCTTCACTGGGTGTTCATGCGCTCTTTCTCGGCAATGTGCCGAGTGTTGTCCCCTATATGCAGGCTGCCGATGTCTATGTGTCGGCATCGCTTTCTGAGGGGTTCGGGCTGACGGTCGTGGAGGCTGCTTTGTCCCGTTGTCCCATGGTATTATCCCGAATTCCTTCCTTTGAGGAGTTTGCCCATAGGCTGCCACTCTTGAAAGAATTCCTCATCAATCCAAGAGATATAGTGCAGTGCGCAAAAAAAATCTCTCGTGCTGTTGGAGTCGAATATCTGAAATCCGATGTACACTCCTTCATCAGCTACTACTCGGCTCAACGTATGAGTCGGGAATATGTTTCCCTCTATCAAAAATTATTGACCCCGATCAATTCAAAATCGTAGTCCTCTATGCCATTGTATTCCGCCCTGTATTACATTGTTTTTTTTGCTCTTTTTTTTCTCTTGCTTTGGAGTCTTGAGCGCGATAAGTATGGGACAGTGATCCCCCTTGTAGGATTGTCTGTTTTGCTGATCCTCTTCTCGGCTCTTCGTTTTGATGTAGGGCGTGATTATGATGTGTATCAGGGGGCATTTGACTTTGCCTATTCCAATCACTCCGAACACCTGGAGACCCCTTGGAAAGTCCTTAATGAAGTATTGGGTTATCTGCATTTGGACTTTTCGTTTTGGACCTTTATCGTAGCCTTGTTGTTCGTGCCACTCTCGCTCTATGCCTACAAAAAACAGAGCTATCATTACGCTTTGGCAATCTTGACTTTCGTTTTGGTATTCAAACTCTACTTTGAGTCTTTTAATATGGTGCGTCAGTGTATGGCTCAGGCGGTGTGCCTCTATGCTTTACCCTTCTTCCGAAAAAAACGCTATTGGGAGACGCTGTTTATTCTGCTCATGGCCTTTTCGGTGCACGCCTCCGCCATCGTCATGTTCGTGATGTTACCACTCTTTTTTGTACGCTACAATCGAGCTTTAATGATGAGCCTCCTCTTGCTCTCGATCACTCTCTTCCCTATTGTGATGAAGGCGTTCTTTACAAGTTTAATCCCCTTTATCTCCGGTGAAATGCATTTGCCACTTGATTTGACTTACATTAAGGCGATGGGCGATACGCAGGAGGGCAAGGGTACGGGGATTCTCTACCTATTCAATACGCTTATTGCTCTCTACTTCCTGTGGCGTGAACGGGATCTATTGGTACGTGATAAGGCCCTCTTGCCCTACCTTAATACCTTTTTCTTTGCCATTATCATTACTAATACATTCATCTTTTTTCAGGTGGCGGATCGGTTTATGTACTACCCTTATTTCTTTTTGCCCATCTTAGTTTCGAATCTCTACGAGCGGGGGAATCGCTATGATCGTTGGGTACTCCTTGCGATGTTGCTGGTACAGACGCTTATTACGACGCGCAATATCCTCAATACTGAAGAGACTTATCATAATTATCGACTGATCATACATGACAAGGATGTTCCCAACGACTTTTGGGTTCAAAGGGTACAGGAGGAAAATCGAACATATTGGGGCTCTCCGTTGTTTACGGCAAAAGAGATGAATTCAAAGCAAATGTAAGGAAATGAACAAGAATGAAGGAAATCGGTCTGCATTGGACTTTTTTCATGCCCAACCCCACAATTGGAATTGTGCTCAGACCATTGCAAAAGCCTATCAAGGCATAACCCGTGTCTCTGATGAGGAGATCGAAGCAACCCTCCGCTCCAAAGGAGGTGGTAAGGCAGAAGGAGGTTTGTGTGGTGCCCTATATAGTGCCATTCAGATATTGGGAGAGGATTCCCCCGAGGCTAAAGCTCTCATAGAAGAGTTTCACTCGAGGATGGGGGCTATACAGTGCCGAGCATTAAAGGCGGAGTTGCGTATCCCCTGCAACGATACGGTGGCCTTGGCAGACCAATTGCTGGAGAAGTATCTTTTGATACAAAGAGAGCAACAAAGTTGAAGATGACGACTTGGACTTGACCTTTTCCTTTTTAAGGGCTTCGTGAGAAGTTGTTAGCGTTTCCCTTTCATGGGGTGCATTGAGTAAGGTGTTCGAGAAGAGCGGAGTCCTTGATAGAGACTTCGCTCTTCATTTTTACCTTCAGGATTTCCCTTGTGATATGTTGGGAGTAGCCGTTCTATCATCTTTTGGTGAAGAGCTTCTTTACGGGAAGCTGATTCCCTTTCCCGTGCTTGGAATGGAATGACAGTACATAGGCTGATTGTCGTCCACTAGTTTGTATCTTTGTTCCTCGTATGCAAGGAATGCTCTTTTGGTCGGGTCATATAGTCCATGATGTGGCTTTTTTAGTGCTTACATTGGGTCTATTGCTGGTGGGTTTGGTTACCTATCGGACTCCCGGATTGGTGCGTATGATCGCCGAGTCTCTCTTTTATCGACGGGAGCTGCTCTTCTTTGCCCAGTTGCGTCGCAGCATTCCGTGTTGGCTTTTCCGTTTTGTCGGTCGAGGGCTCTCGGCACTTCTCTTAGCCCTTATCACCTTTTTCCTTTTGGATCGAGAGGATCTTCTGATCCAGTTCTCTCCCCGAGAGATGGTTGGGGTTTACCTTGCTCTTTTTACTTTTTTCGCACTCTTTTTTTGGATTCGTCGCTTAGCGTACCGCTTTTTGGGCTGGGTTTATCTCTCTCGAGATACCTATAAGGAGTGGTCCAGTTGCTATGCGCTGTTGGAGTGGATCTGGTCTTTGCCATTGTATATTGCCATCATTTTGCAGTTTCGAGACGAAACTTTTTGGTACGGTGTAGGGCTAGCGGCAGGGACTTTCCTCTTGTGGCGTATAATCCTCTTGTGGCGCACAATTTCTTTACTTACAGGGCAAAAAGTTTCTTATCTGCTACTTTCTTTGTACCTTTGTGGGCACGAAGTGGTTCCCTTTGTACTGCTATTTGGGATTCCATTTTGGGGCTAATTTACAGTGTACGTATAGAAAAGCAAGATGGCTACACCGACAAAAAAAATCTTGATATCGCAACCCGAGCCCACGTCTGGGCGTTCTCCCTATTATGCAATTGCCGATAAGTATGGCTACGAAGTCGAGTTTCGTCAGCTTATCAAGGTGGTGCCTTTGGAGGCTGCCGAATTTCGTCGTCAGCGGGTCAATATATTGGAGCATACAGCAATCGTTTTTACCTCTAAGAGTGCTATAGACAACTTCTTTGCACTCACCAAGGAGCTTCGGCTTACAATGCCCGATGATATGAAGTATTTCTGCCAAAGTGAAGCCGTTGCGCTCTATCTGCAGAAGTATATTGTCTACCGCAAGCGTAAGGTTTTCTTTGCTCCCGATAGTTTTTCGATGGCTGATCTATTGGTTGTTATTGGTAAGCATCCCAAAGAGATCTACTTTGTACCCGTTGCAGAGGACTACAGTGGTGAAATTTTCGATAAGCTGACAGAGAAGAAAATCACCTTCCATAGTGCCGTGATGTATCGTACCATTACACGAGATTTTGAGGAGGAACTGCCTTTGGATCACGATGTAATCCTTTTTTTCAGTCCCTATGGGATCCGATCTCTCAAGGAATTGTATCCTGCTTTTGAGCAGAACGATACGGCAATAGGTGCTTTCGGGAGTCCCACCTCTTCGGCTATTGAGGAGCAGGGTTTGCGTGTCGACTTTATGGCACCCACACCTGAGTGCCCCACGATGTTCGTTGCTCTTGAGAAGTATCTCAGCGAGCATGCTCAATAAATCATTCGGATTAGAGAAACCCGAACGGCTCTATTTAAGGGACGATATACGTCGTCTCTTTGAGCAAAGTTCGGGTTCTTTCATTGCTTATCCGCTTCGGGTCATTTATCGGGTAGTACCTCGGAAAGAAGAGGGAAGACCTGCTGTTTCCATTCTCATTAGCGTTGCAAAAAAACGCTTTAAGCACGCCGTCGATCGCAATCGAGTCAAACGTTTGGTGCGCGAGGCGTATCGTTTGCAAAAGCAATCACTCGTGGAAGAGGTCGGTCGTCAAGGGGTTACTTTGCACTTTGCCGTATTGATGCTCGATAAGGAGCTTCCCGATTTGAAAACTATAGAGGTAGCTATGCAACGGATCATACGGAGACTGGGGCGAGAGTTAAAGCATGCGTCTAATGACTCTTTGCCCAATGCCTTTCAATCTCGCTAAACGAATGAAACGGAAGGTTCCTTGTAGGTCCATTTTTCGGCATTGGCTTATAGCCATCTTATCTGCTCCGATTCACTTCTATCGAGGTGCAATATCACCTTTTTTTCCACCCTCGTGTCGGTTTACGCCCACCTGTTCGCAGTATGCCCTGGAGGCTCTCAAAAGACATGGCCCACTCAAAGGACTATGGCTAGCAATCCGTAGAATTTTACGTTGTAATCCCTGGGGAGGAAGTGGTTATGACCCTGTCCCCTAGAGGTTTTGTGGCAATAAGGAGTAGAAGTTCATATGCCATTTGAGAGGGTTGGAGTCTTGCTTCGGGATTTTCATACTCACAGGTTCAAAATCGGAGGCCTGTACAATTTAGATTGTTGGGCAGGAGTTGAAATGCTCTTGCCCGGCAATTTTTTATTTTCTGCGGGAATTCACCCTTGGTCTTTACCTACAATAATTTCGAAAGAGGAGCAAGAGAGAACACTTCGATCTTTGGAAGATTTGATCACGACGGGGCAGATCGTTGCCTTGGGGGAGTGTGGTTGGGATCCAAAATCCAAAGCATCTTATGCTGATCAAGATACCCTTTTCCGAGCCCAATGGCTTTTGGCTGAGCGTTACCGACTCCCGATGGTTTTGCATGTGGTACGCAGTTGGTCCTATTTGGATCAATTCATCAAGCAGGAACATCCGTCAGTTCCTCTTATTGTACATGGCTTTCGGGGCAATTCTACATTGGCGGAGTCGCTCCTTCGTAAGGGTGTTTGGCTCTCTTTTGGGCGTTATTATCAACCCGAATCGTTGCAGAAAGCATGGCAGGCAGGTCGGTTACTTGTAGAAACGGACGATGCTCCTATTGAGATAGAGGCTGTGTATCGGCAGGTTGTAACTGATTTGGCAATCGCGGAGACCGAGTTACAACGTCACCTTGCAGAGGCATCTCAGTTGCTATTCCCTTCCAAGTCGCTGGACCCGCGAGAGGAATCCCATTCCCGATCGTAGCGCATTTTTCCTAGCCTTCTTTACACCCTATGTTTTTCTGCTCATGGATGCTCGGAGTCCTACAATAAGGGTTATCTTTGTGGTATATAAATAGACTAAAGTAAGTTGCGATGAACAACAAATTCTATTGCATTATCATGGGTGGCGGTGTAGGAAGCCGCTTTTGGCCCGTTAGCCGTGAACACAAACCTAAGCAGTTTCTTGATTTCTTTGGCACGGGAGAATCTCTCTTGCAACAGACTTTTCGACGGATGAGCCAGATAGTCCCCACTGAAAATATACTGATCGTAACCAACGAAATTTATATCGAGGAGACTTTGCGGCAGTTGCCCATGATCCGTCCTGAACAGATCTTGGCTGAACCCATTAGACGGAATACCGCTCCGTGTATTGCCTATGCTGCCTATCATATTTATGCGAAGTGTCCTGATGCCTCGATTTTTGTAACTCCTTCAGATCACATCATCTTGCAGGAGGCCCGTTTCGCCGAATTTGCCACGAAAGCCCTTACTTATGTCGCACGGCATGATAGCTTGGTGACCCTGGGTATTCGGGCAATGCAACCTGAAACAGGCTATGGCTATATTCAGATGGATCCCGAGAAGAGCGATGACCTTGAGGAGGGATTCCTTCGTGTAAAGGTCTTCACTGAAAAACCTGATCGGGAGATGGCGGAAGTTTTCGTGCGTAGCGGAGATTTCCTTTGGAATAGCGGTATGTTTGCATGGAATGCCAAAACGATCCTTGCTGCTCTCGAAGCCTATGCCGGAGAGGTCACAGAGGTTCTGGGTGCTAAGCCAGAGGTCTATGGCACGCCCGAGGAGGCTGCCTTTATCCAAAAGGCTTTCCCTTGTTGCCCGAGTATCTCGATTGATTATGCCGTTATGGAAAAGGCTCAGAATGTACTGGTGCTACCGAGCGATTTTGGCTGGGCGGATCTAGGCACGTGGGGTGCTGTGTATGAGCAGGCTTCTAAGGATGACGCAGGCAATGCCGCCCTCAATACCCGTTGTTTCTTTCAAGAGGCAGAAAATAATGTGGTCAGCCTTTCAGATCCCTCACGCATTGTCGTTATGCATGGTGTGTCGGATTGTATTGTGGCGGAACATGACAATGTTTTGTTGATTTGTAGGCGAGATGCCGAGCAACGTGTGAAGGGCATGATGGCTAACGCCGAGGTGCTTTTCGGTAAAGAATACGTGTAACAGACCTTCAAATGGCAGGCGGTAAAGGTGATGGTGGAGAAGTGGTATTACAAACCGCTTGGTTGCGACGCTTTTACCGTTCACTAACATTTTATCATATAGAGGCGGAGACGGGCGAAGTGCACCCCCAGGTAGAGGTACTTGATACGGGAGAGGGCAATCCGGATGGAGGCCCCGACTTTTTCAATGCACGACTACGGATCGGATCCTATGTTTGGGTCGGTAATGTGGAGGTGCATCGCAAGGCTTCGGAGTGGATCAGACATAAGCACCATCTTGACCCTGCCTATGACAGCACGATCCTGCATGTCGTACTTGACAATGATATTCCCATATTAAGCCGTCTTGCAGGAACTCCCCTTTTTACTTGTGTGATGGATCTTGATACTCTTGATTTGAAACGTGCCCAAGCTTACCTCGAAAACAAAGGGACTTGTGCCTGTGCCGATCGTATCCGTGGCTCTCTACCTCTCTCGTGGGAGTCTTGGAGTCGCTCCCTTTTTGATCAACGAATCAAGAGCAAGGCACAACGACTAATTTCCCTGTACGAAGCTTTGGGTAGAGATAAAGCCTCTGTACTGCACCAACTTTTCATGTGCTATATGGGTAGTCGAGTCAATAACGAAGCCTTTGAGCAAGTTGCTCGCTCTTTGCCCTTGCGTGTCGTGCGTAAACATACCGACAGTTTACCTATGCTGGAGGCGCTTTATCTCGGGCAGGCCTCTCTGCTAACGGAGTCGATTCGAGAGGACTATTATGTCGATTTGCAAGAACGCTACCGATTCCTTAAAACTAAGTTTTCTCTGGAGCCGATCCCCCCCGGTGTGATCCGTCTGTTGCGTTTGCGTCCTTCCTCCTTCCCCCACAGGCGATTGGCCCATATGGCCTCCTTGCGCTACCATTACCCCCTCTTCGAGAGCGAATTGGCACAAGTGGCTGGTTGCTCCGATCTACGTAAGATACTTCAAGTCCCCCTCTCCGAGTATTGGCAGCATCACTATACATTTCGGGCTCAGGGGGAGCGCTCTCTCGGTACTTTGTCCTTAGGAACGGTTGACTCGCTCTATCTCAATACATTGCTTCCTCTCCCGATTTTGGATGCATACGCCCTCGGCGAGGTCTGTACGGATGCCCTTTTAGAGCAGATTTGGCAACGAGCCTCTTCCGTCAAAGCTGAAAAGAATAGTATTGTCAGTAAATTTGTGGCGATGGGATTCCCTGTAAAGGATGCTACACACAGTCAGGCGGTTTTAGAACTATGGCAAACCCTTTGTTCGCATCGCTCCTGCAGTCTCTGCTCCCTTGGGCAAAAAGTTTTTTCACACCCTATTTCTCTATGACTACGGCACAGGACTACCTTTATATGCAACGCTGTCTCGACTTGGCCGCCCTAGCCTCGGGATATACCGCTCCCAATCCGCTTGTGGGATCGGTTTTGGTTTATCATGATCGGATTATCGGTGAGGGGTATCACCATCAAGCCGGAACACCTCATGCTGAAGTGCTTTGCTTTGCCTCCGTTGAGCCCGAGGATGAGAGCCTTGTGCCCGAGAGTACCCTTTATGTTAGCCTCGAGCCCTGTTCGCATTATGGCAAGACACCTCCGTGTGTGGAGCTTGTTCTGCAAAAGAGGGTACGCCGTGTGGTAGTGGCGATGCAAGATCCCTTCCCTAAAGTGGCGGGGCGCAGTTTGGCACTTTTACGAAGTAACGGAGTAGAGGTGGAGGTGGGTGTGTTGGAAGAGCAAGCGCGCTACCTCAATCGCCACTTCCTGATCAATGTGGAGGAGAATCGTCCATGGGTTACCCTAAAGTGGGCACAGAGTGCCGATGGGTTTATCGATCGAGTCCGCAAAAATGCAGCTGAAAAGCCCACTCTTTTCAGCTCATCCATAAGGCAACGATACGTTCATCGTCTTAGGCAGGAGCATGATGCAATCCTTGTAGGGCGCAGTACTGTGGAGATGGATAATCCCGCCTTAACCAATCGTCTTTGGTGGGGGCGATCGCCTCAGCCCATTATCCTGGACTCTCGAGCGCGGCTATACAATCAGCCCTACAAGATCAATCAGCATCCCGAAGGGCTAAGACCTTGGTTTATCGTTGCTCCTACTACGCCTATTCCTCCCGATCATGTGGAGCAGTTCATACCCATAGCACAAGAAACGGACTTCATTGCCCAATTGCTTAGTGCTCTATATGCACGTAATATCTACTCCCTTTTGGTTGAGGGAGGGGCGAAAACTCTTCAAACTTTTTTGGATAGCGGACTCTATGATGAGGTGGATCGAGAGATCTCTCCACGGCTCCTACATGAGGGTGTTTCAGCTCCGATTTTCTAGTATGGAACGATCGCTTTGGAACGTATGGTGCAATGAACTAATAAGTATTCTTCGTGTCGATAGTTCTGTATGGGGATCGCTAAAGTCTCTTGGTGGTCTGTTTTATATTGAATAAGGGGTTGGAGGGGAAACCCTTTGAGAGCGTAGTGGCGTCTGAAGTCGGGCGATGCGTTGGGCAATGCCTTGAAGACGGCTTCACGAGAGCACCACGCCATGAGTGCAAATTCATCTTGATCCTCTTTCGGTAGTGTACCTAAAAAGTCTAATTCTTCTTCCGATAAAAAGCGATGAACGAGACGTTTCGGTTGATGGAGGTTGCTCTCTAAATCCACACCCACATGCCAATAGGGTGATGCAATGAGAAGGGCTAAATAATCACCCGAATGGCTGATACTGACGTTACTAGACTGCCCTGAAAGGTAGGGTTTTCCTTCAGGAGTATGTTCCAAGATCGTATCTGGATAAAATAGATTTAGGAGGCGTTGGGTTGCTATTCTCTCCCTTTTTTGTTTATTCATTTCGTCTGAATCACCCAAAATAGTGCTGATATGGGCAACGAATGGTCGGATCATGCGCGATCGTTGGAGGTTTTCTTCGGAATAATTACTCGCATTTGCATAATGCGGAACTTCTCCACTTTGGTTACTTCAAATTGGAATCCTTTATAGGAGACAGCAACTCCCACACGAGGCAATTCCTGTTTCAATTCCAAGAAAATACCTCCTAGTGTGTCAATCTCTTGGGTGAGGGGGGCGAAAAGAGCATCGTCCAAAGAGAGGTAGCGGCAGAAGTCGTTGATGGGAGTCCTGCCCTCAAAGAGAAATGATCCATCTGGCAGTCGGGTGTAGGGGAGGTCTTCTTCGTCGTACTCATCGGTTATTTCTCCAACGATCTCTTCGAGTATATCTTCTAATGTGATCAGCCCGGAGGTCCCTCCATATTCGTCCACAACAATGGAAATATGCCGATGCTCTGATCGAAACTCTTCCAATAGGTCATCGATTTTTTTGTTCTCGGGTACAAAACTTGCAGGCCTAATCAGAGGATGCCAATCGAAGTTTGCCGAGGTATCGATGTGTGGTAGACAATCTTTAATATAGAGGATCCCCTTAATGACATCTTGGGTGCCGAGGAAAACGGGGATGCGAGAATATCCCGTTTCTAATATGAAGCGTAATATCGTTGGAAAGTCCCATTCGTAATCAATCATCTCCATATCGACGCGGGGTACCATGATCTCATCTACTGTTTTACTGTGAAATTTGATAATCTCGCCAATTAGTTTGCTTTGGGCTTCGGTTTTACCTTCGGTGAGTTCTACGGCTTTGGAAAGATCATCTACCGAGAGGTCGTAGTGCTTCTTCCCCTTTCGCTCCAGGATTGAAGAGGTTTTAACCAATAGATGTGTGAGGGGGGAAAAAAGACGAACCAAGGGGGACATGATCTGAGCTGAGAAGCGACAGAAAGCCAAAGGATGCTGTTGTGCGTACACTTTGGGTATGATCTCGCAAAAAAGTAGAAGTATGAAGGTAAGGACAATTGTCTGCAGGACAAAGCTCAGTACAGCGTTGTCTCCGAAATCGAATAGCTGACGAACCAAATAGTTGGAGGAGAGTACAATCCCGATATTGACGATGTTATTGCCAATCAGTATCGTGGCTAAAAGTTTTTCGGAATGCTCCAGAAGAGATAAAAGCCGCTCATCTCGAGGATTTTTTCCTTCCTTAATCTGAAGTATATCTTGGGGAGAAAGTGAGAAAAAAGCTACCTCCGAAGAGGACATATAGCCCGATAAAATAATAAGAATTAAGATGATCCCTAAGGTTATGGCAGCTGTCCAACCAAAAGGGTAGAGCGCAATATCGGTAAAAAAAGTCTCCATTAGAATTGTAAGAGAAGGGTTACTCGTGCAAAATTGGTGAGTTCAAGGAAATATAGTCTATCGCTCGACATTCGACTCTTCACGCTGGGGATTACCCGCAAAGTGAAGTCGCTCAGCCACGATCTCGGTGATGGCGTGGCTTGTTCCATTCCTATCGGTGTATTTGCGATAGCTGATCCGTCCATCAACAGCGAGCAGAGCTCCTGTGCGCACCCATTGCTCCGCAAAGGTGGCTTGCTCTCCAAAAGCTACGATGCGGTGCCACTCCGTCTGCTCCTCTCGTACAGTCCCCGAAGCCGATTTACTCGCAGGTTGTGTGGTTGCCAGCGTAAATGTAGCCACGGCAAAATGCTCCTTGAGATAACGTATCTCGGGATCTTTGCCTACGTAGCCAACAAGGATTACTTTATTGATGGACATGCCCTTTTTCCTCTCCTACGGTCAATTTTGCTGTGTTACGTCCGAATTTACAAGCCACTGCTCCTTCTTGCGAACAAGCGTTACTTTATGCGTTTTCGTTTCCCCCTCTTGGGTTACGTCAACCAGTACTGTGGCCTGCTCCTCTTTAACCTCCGAACTCGTTGCTTTGACCCTGAGCGAGGGGGTAGGTACCGGCTTTGTTTGCTCATACTCCTCCGCTACGGACTTGACTTCCGCACCTTTGAGATCTTTTTTTTCTTCGGAGAAATCTTCTAACTCCAGCTCTTTGATCATTTCTGATTCAATGGCTTTGAACTCCTTTCTGATCTCTTCAATCTCCTTTTCGCTGGTCTCTATGGTGGTAGGCGTTTGCTGAATAGTGTAGATCTTCTCCAGTGTATAAAGATCTTCTTTATTGGTATCACTGCTGAGCGCACGTGCCTCTTTATACTCATGACTGAGGAGGTGAATGAGATACTTTTCAGCCAACTGTTCGACTTCCAAATGGCTTGACGAAGACCTGCTGCCCCCGCAACTTACGGCTACGAGAACAGGGAGGAGGAGTGAAGTTACACTACGAATACATCCTTTCATTGGTTTATCGTAAACGATTAACGCCATGTACTACTGTGCATTACGAGAAGAGGAGTCCCTGCGTGGAAGAGCATCCTGCGGGCCATCCCCGGATTGAATAGGCGCGCAAAGAGGTTGCGACGATAGGTATTGATCACAATCAGACCAATTTTATTGGTCAAAACAAACTTCTCCAGGGCAAGGGAGAAATCCCCCGGATCCAAGGGAGAGAATTGGATGTTGCTATCGGGGTAGTGTTGCTTGTGGTACTCCATCATCGCTCGTAGTTCGATTTCATTCCAATCTTCGGATGCACGAGATATATTGAAGAGCATATAGTTGGGTTGATTGGGCTTGTTGAGCTGCATCATGCGGTCGAAGAGAACCAAATCCCTTTGGTCAAACCCCGTGGCAACACCCACGTTCTCGATGTCTGCAAGATCCACAACGGGAGTATCTTCGGGTACAACGAGTACGGGCACTTTGGCACGATCGATCACTTCAGCTGCGACCGATCCGATGAGGTCTTCGTTGCGACGACTTTTTCCTCTAGTACCCATGATGATCGCAACGGGGGGACAGTTGCGAGCCTTCGTTAGCACAACATCTTCGGGAATACCGTCGATTAATTCGGTCTCAAAGGGGGCTTCGGGTAACGTACCTTGGGCTATCTGGTCGGAGATCTCCTTCTCTAGGGCTCTCATTTTGCGCTGAGCACGCTCAAACTCTCTGCGTACATTTAGTTCTTTATCGCTCTGATATACGGCAATGTCCGGAGAGAGCATGGGAGCAATGGAGTAGAATTGGGAGAAGTAGGCATGCAGGAGTTTTACATGTAGGCCGCGACGCTGTGCGAAGTGAAATCCGATCTGCAATACATTGGGCGTGAAGTCGCTAAAGTCCACCGGGATCAAAACATAGGGCGCAGCATCCGTATGCTTCCCCTCTTTGCTGTATCCGTCCACTTGATTCAGTTCGGCATAGAGGTCGGGGCGGTTCCAATTGCTATTTTCTATAATATCTATGGCGTGAGGTAGATCGCTCTCTTTGATACGAACACGTACGCCCGCAGAGACAATCGGTAGGATCTGATTGACATTTTGCAGGGTAGCCTCTATCCCTTCGCTCTGTAGTAATGTTTGAAGCACTTGGGCTTTTTCAAAGGTATGAATGGCTACGGTAACAAGTTTTTCTTGGCTGTTGGGTTTGTCCTGACTCATGTGTACACATTATTGTTTGTTGTATGAATAAGCCCTCGTCTTATGGAGCCGTGTGACGCACTGCGGCATTGAGGTATTCCGTTTTTGGGAGGGATCGGTTTCACTTGTCCTACTGCAAAGGTAGTAATAAGCGCGATAAGAGGGAATGTTTGATGGGATAAAAAAGCTCCGTCTACGAGGGGCATGTAGGCGAAGCACAGAAGCGAATGGGGATCCTTGTTCGGCATACCACAAAGTCCCTACAATACCCCTTTTTCGATATATGTAAGGGTACAAATCAAGCGACACACTCGAAAGGCGAAGAGGTTTTGCGTACGCGTCTGTTATCTGATTTGCTCTTTGTCTCTCGAGGATATCGCTTGAATTCAACTTGAATGTTCAATCAGTTACGTTTCTTGCTTTCCTCTGGAGTTACGATGGTTCTTCCGTCTCTCCTATAAGGGCAAGGGCTCTTTCTAATATTGTTGTATCATCAATCTCTACGATACCTCCATCGGGACCCGGCTCGAGGTGAATACCTGCACTTCTACCATTTTCGTAATTGGCACCGCCGAAGTAGTTGCGTACTGTTTCTACTTTGAGCCCCAACTCATCGGCGATGCGTTGGGTCGCTCCATCGGGAAGGCTGTCTTTGATCCTTCTCAGTTCGTTGAAAGTGATCGTCTTAGTCATGGGTCAATCCGTTTAGTTGTTAGTACTCGTTGTTATTTACTTACGCCACTAAGTTACAACTTTTATTTTGATTTTGCAACCTTTCACGACAACTATTTTGAGGGGGCTGAGGAGTGTTTTATTGGGATGTGAGGTGGTAAATGCCCCATAGGCGAAGCGATTGGGATTTCATAGGAACCCCGCTCTCCTCCTTTCCTTTAGAGGGCATTCTTGAGAGGAGTCTCATTGGTGCCGTAAGGGGAATGAGAAGAGAGCGGGGCTCAGAGAGTTATCTATCCAGTTGTTTACTGTCTGAAAATAGCGACGTTATCGTGTAATCTTGCGAGTGATTTGCCCTGCGAGGGTCTCCAGTACCACAAGGTAGCTTGCCGGATTTAGTTCGGCAAGAGAAATGGTCGAAGAGGTAGGGCGAGAGCTCTGTACGAGTAGTCCATCAAGAGTGTAGATGCGCACATATGCTACCTTCTCCCACGCAGAGAGGTGTAGTAACCCATCGGGATTGAGTGTCGTGGGGTATACATCGGGTGTTATCTCGGGGACAACTGCTTCAGTGGGCAATACTTCACCATTTTCATATACTACTTCGATGGTGTAGTTATCCGTTTCCTTACCGCTGGGGTCAGTGTAGGAAAGGGCATCACCACCCGTAAGTCGTGTTACCTCTGAGCCATTTTTTTTGATCACGTATTCCTTAATGATGGGGAAGGGAACGGGGCGTTTGCCTCCTGCATAAATACTCTTGTCGTCTTGGTCGGAGAGCTTGAGTGGATTGTCACTTACATGCACACGCATTGCCAAATAGCCATCAGTGATACGTCTGCTGAGGAACGTTCTTCCCAAGTCTCGTGAGAATAGAGCATCAATATATTGCTGATCCTGATCGTCTGTACCTTTGAGGGCGTAGATCGAAGCCACGTCTGTTTTGGCATTGCGAGTAGAGAAGCCAACCCAAAGAGAGAGCAACGGATCTACTTTGAAGGGTCTTTTGAGGTAAACTGTGTACCAGGTTTTTTCGGGATGACCCTCGGGTACATCGAATAAATCATTCACAATTGTATTGGAATTCGCCGAATTGCCATAGCGCAAGAATAGCTTGTAATTTCCCGTTGCAGCATGGGTAGGGATATAGCTAATGGCGTGGATATAAACCTCTTTGCCATTAGACGTGAAGTATTCACTGGGGAATTTGCTCGCAATGGTTTGGAATGGAGGTTCGGTCTTTTCCTTGCCCTCTCGATTAATGTGAGGTAGGCGTAATTTGCTGTATTCGGGATTAGCAGAGTAGCCACAGAGCGATACCTCCTGCATATTGTACGGGCGACGCCAAGAGAGTGTTACGCCATTGGCCTCTTTTTGTACGGAAGGTGTTAGTTTGCGTGTGGCATCTCCTACATAGATCCCCTCTTGAATGCAATCGGCATAGGTCTCTTTCTCTTCCGTGGCATCAATTACCGCTCCATTGTAGGAGTAGTGCGCTTGTACGCCATAGACCACAGTGCCATGAGACTCCTCGACTGCTTTTTGATAGGGTTCGGCAAACTCGGTCTTGTTGAGATTGCTTGCAATTTCCTTTCCGTTGCGGTATAGGCGATAGTCGATGGTCCAATCGGTTGGAATTTGATCTCGGGAGGGGGCTACCCAAGAGATTTTGAAAAGCCCGTTCTCTTTAACTATTTTGAGGTCACTGATGGGGAGTACGGGACGTAGATATCCGGCATCGTCCCGCCAACGCCCTTCAAGCTTTTCGGCAGTACCTTTTCCTTTGGGGTCTAGGTGAATCGCCATTTCAGTGGTCGTATCTCCCTCTTTTTTGTAAACGTCCCAGTGATTGGATAGCTTTCCATAGAGGTTTTCACTGTTCAGCGCACACCCATCGCTACCACCCGATAGGGTTCCTATGACGAGGTGATCTTCATTCCATAGCGAAGAGCCGGAGGAACCGCCTTCGGTCGATCCCTTAACAAAACTGAATAGGTAGTGTGCATTATTGTCTCCCATGATGGGGCTGAAGGCTCCTCCACTTATCCAGGTGCCTTCGCGTACAGGAGAAACGTTGTGATCGTAGGGCGAGATCTTCTTGGCATCACCACCGGGATGATGTATTCCTACCCCCCTTAGTGGAAGTTTCTTGCGCCGATCCCATCCATTGTAATAGACTCGATAGGAGGCAGGTATTTTGTCATTGAGTTCGAGCAAGAGTCCATCGGATTGTCCTTTGATAGGGAGGAAGGCAAGAAGTTTGCATCCTACCATACTTTTGCCTCGTTGCATGGAAAGGGCTCCGTTGCTGCACCCGGGTTTTTCGTAATGGAAGGTAAAGACCCATTGATTGCGGTCTTTTTCGGTATTGTGTACAAAGGCATTGGAGCTTTCGCAATGGGCTGCCGATAGGATAAGTGGGCGGAAGTCCTGCTCGGTATTGTTGAGGAGATTGCCGGTACAGAAGCTGGCTCCTTCACGGCTGATCATGTACATTTGTACAACTCCGGTCTTTTCTTTTTGCCACTCAGCACCTTCGGCACAATTGACATTGATTTGACAAAATTCATTAGAAGCCTCGTCTTGTTGGTGTATGGATTGGGGAGAGGGTAGATCCTTTGTCTCGAAGAGATGCACCACGTTGGAGGCGATCAGACTGGGCATTTCATTCATGGGAGAGGGGGTGTACTCTAAGATCACACGACTCCCTCGAATCGGTTCGGTGGCAAACTCTCCGTGCTTCGGGTGGGTTGCGTAGGTGTAGGCTCCCAATACTTGGCTACGATCGGGGGTATAGATAAAGAGTTCCCCTCCTTGAGGAATGAAGAAGTCATCGTAGGTCAGTAGGATGCCTCGAGCATCTTTGACCTTGATCTCCAGACGGTAGATGAGCCTTCCATCTTCCAATACGGTCGGCACAGCATCTCGAGCAAAGTCGATATCCGCCGCTATTTTGCGTCCGATGGTTTGGGGTTTTGTGGAGATGGTTGTTTTGTCCCAACGATGGATTGCGCGTTCGTCATCGGGATTGAAGTCGGGTCGAATGGTGAGTACGCGAGCAGTGGTTTGCGTTGAGCGAATGTGGTTTTCGCTACTATGGAATGAGGCAGGTGTACCGCCAAATGAGATTTGAGCCGATGCTATGATACCCGACCCTGCGGCAAGCAGGGTGCCCAGTAGCACTTTTCGACTCAAGCGAGGGTTCCCTTTCATAAAAACATGTCAATCAATTGGATTTCTATGAGGCAAAGGTAATGAAATCTCTCCAACATCGTCCTGCGGATTTCTGCCCAACAGATTATTTTCTCTTGGGCAAGAGCCACTCAGAGGTTTGCCCTCTAATTCTGAATTTGTAGGGCTAAAGTTTTTGGAAGTTACTGAAGAGGGTTAAGATAATAGAGATGCTCGGTCTTTTGTTTTCGGGATAAGATACAGAAAACCCTACCGCTCCAAGTCAAGGAGGGTAGGGTTACTTGAACTCTGCTTTTATGGTCTTATCCCTAGGCTATCGTTTAATTCGATGAGTACTACGCCCATGGATTCCATCAAGTACTATGAGGTATGTTTGATTTGGAAGGAGTTCTTCGACAGAGATTTGAGCGGAGGGGCAAGAGATCCGCTTTACTAAATGCCCGTCCATTGTGTAGATGGAAAGCATGGAGATCTGTTCGCTGCCATTGAGGTGTAGGAGCGCCTCTTGACCGATCTCTGTCGGATACACACAAGGAGTCGCAACCTCTGTAGATATTGTCTCATTACCCGTGTACACACTCTCTTCGTATTCCACCTCTATGGTGTATTGGTCGCTTTCTTTGCCATCAGATACCACAAACTCTCGGTGTAACCCTCTGTAAAGCTCTTCCGTGCCTCGCTTGAGGACGTAGTTTTTTACCTTTGGGAAGTCTACCACATTCCGACCGGTTACGAATATACGCTGATCGTCTTTGGCTGTGAGCGGGGTTTCTACGTCACTTACAAGGATACTGATTGCCGAGAATCCCGCAGGCTCTGTCCCCAAAGCAGAGTAGGGTGCAATGAACTTGCCATATTCCAGAATGAGCTTGCCATCTACATAGTGGCGTATTGCTTCGTCGGAAGTGTTTTTGAGATAGCATATCGAGGGGATATCCGAATTGCTATTGGGAACCGTCACTCCCGCGTAAAGAACTTTTTTCGTATCGATTTTGATTGGTTTGTAGAGCATGACCGTAACCCATTGCCCTCGTTGCCAATCGTCAGGTACGTCAAAAACCTGGTCTGCAATATTCCTTAGATTCATTTCCGTAGTTGCGTGTACATAGGCATGATACACCTGTTTCTTGTTGGTCGTGGGTACCACACGGATTCCGTGCACGTAGAGGGGCTTATCGTCTTTCGTTTGGAAAGAGCCCGTGGGATATTTGGCTCCGAAGGTTTGCACTTTGGGGTGGCCGATACCATTAACGTAACCCACCTGCTCCAGTTTGATATCACCAAACTCTTGATCCGCTTTGTGTGGACCGAAGAGAGTTACCTCTTGAAGATTGTAGGGTGACCGCCAAGAGAGATATAATCCGCTGGACGTTTGTTCTTTCTTATCTATCTCTACTTGCTGTGTACGTTCTCCAATGTAAATTCCCTGCACAACCCATTCTGTGGTTGCAATGCGTTCAGGGGTGCTTTCTCCCGAAGGGATGCCCGTGCTTCCGAAGTCGTAGCGGGCACGCACTCCATAGTTGATAGAGCCGACACTTCCTTTCTTTGCATCTTTGATCGGTTCACTGTATTCGGTTCCCTCAATGTTTGTATTGAGTTCTACTCCATTGCGACTGATATTGTAGGTAACTTTCCAACCCTCTGCAAGGGATTCCGAGGGAATCGCATCCCAAGTTACTCGGAGTTTATCACCATCGCGGCTGATCTTAACTCCCGTAACAAGAGGAAGAGGGCGGAGTTTACCGGCCTCGTCTTTCCAACGACCTCGTAGCTCTCTTGTCGTACCCTTTCCTTTGGGATCGAGGAATGTGCCCATCTGTGTCGAGGGATCTCCCTCTTTTTTGTAGTGATCCCAATGGTAAGAGAGCTTGCCGTAGTAGTTATCACTGCTTTGGCAACGCAGGGTACTACCGCCACTGAGAGTTCCTACGACAAGTTTCTTTTCATTCCAAAGAGATGATCCCGAGGATCCTCCTTGGGTTTCTCCTTGAGTGAAGGTGAAGTAGTAGTGTGCATTCGTGCCTCCGTCTACCGATTGCCCACGGTCCCAAGAGTGCCATGTATTTGATGATACATTACCGTCGTAGACAGAGATCTTTTTTGCATCGCCCGAAGGATGGTGTATGCCCACGCCTCTTTGTGGCATTTTATTTTCGTGGCTATCCCAGCCGTTGTAGTAAACACGATAAGAATCCGGGATCTGTTGTTTCAACTCGAGGAGCATACCATCCGATTGCCCCTGAATGGGAAGGAAAGCGCGAATGTCACAACCGATCATCGTTTTGCCCCGACCTAAGGCAAATGCACCGTTGCTGCAACCGGGTTTTTCGTAGTGAAATGTAAAAATCCACTGTTTCAAATCTTTTTCCGTAGCGGTTCGATTCTTTGTCAGACTCTCGCAGTGTGCCGCAGATATGATATAGGGTTTGAAATCTTCTTGGGTATTGTTGAGAAGGTTGCCCGTACAAAGGCTGATCTTATCCCCATGGCGCATCATTATTTGAGCCACTCCCGCTTTCTCCACCTGCCAATCGCTTCCCTCCGGGCAGTTGATGTTGATAGAGCACATTTCGCTACTTCGATCCTCTCCGGGGTCTTCGGTTGCATTGGCTTGGATGAAAAGATGTCCTACTGAAGAGATCAAAATGGAGGGCATCTCCTTGCTGTTAAGGGAGGGTTGATACTCCAATATGGCAACCGATCCGGGTAATGGCTCCGTGGCAAAGGCTCCGTGAGAAGGGTGTGTCTCATGGGTAAACTTGCCGAGGACGGTTTTCCTGTCGGGAGTGTAGATATATAATTCACCTCCGTTTCGGGGGATGAAAAAGTCGTCGTAGTAAAGAGTATTGGATAATGCACCCTTAGTTTCGATCACCAGACGATAAACGGTTAGTCCGCTTTCGAGTGTAACACATTCGGCATCACGTGCAAAATCTATCTTGGTATCAATTGATTGCCCCACAACGAAAGGCTTTACCTGTGTTTGATTGATGCTCCATTGGTTGCTGCTTCGCAGGTCGTCGGGATTGAAGTTCGGCAATACTTGTACAATTTTAGCCCCAGAGGTCGAGCGAAGCATACTTGCATTGCTCGAAGATTGTCCAAAGCTGGCAGGTTCTCCTCCGAACGAAATCTGCGCCGACGCGAGCAATGTCGTCGAGGTTGCGAGGACGGAAGCAATCAGAGTCTTGCTTAGTAGGGTTCCATATTCTCTCATTTAGTCTGTTTGTTGAGGATTATTACTTAGTTTTTGTCCGATCACGAAGGTATATATTTTTAGTTGCTTGGCTTATCGCTTAGAGGTATTTAATTAGATTTTTTAATGATCTGAATAATACTTTGAATTTCTTTAATAGTGAATGGGTGATAAGTACAAGACGTAAAAAGAGCACCCAATCTCTATTGCGGTGTGCTCCATCCTTTGATTGAGTGCTAAGCGTAAGACATAAAAAGAAACCCCCACCTCTCCGATGACGGGAGGGGTGGGGGGGATTTATCCTAGGATTTTCGATTCCCCTTTGGGGGCTGACGTTCGGGGGCTTGGTCAAACCTCTCCCGCGCCTCTCCCCTAGAGGGCAATCCCTGAAGATTAGCGTCTGATACGATGTGTACTACGTCCCTGAGTTGTATCGAGTACTACAAGATAGACCTGACCGGGAAGCAAATCTTCGACTGAGATCTGAGCTGCAGGACGAGTTATCTTCTTCACGAGTTGTCCGTCCACAGTGTAGATGGAAAGGGTAGAGATGCTTTCGCTGCCATTGATGTGAAGGAGGGCATCTTGTCCAATCTCTGTCGGGTATACACCGGGAGCAACGACTTCTGCGGCGATGGTCTCATTACCTGTGTATACACCCTCTTCGTATTCTACCATTACATCGTAACCATCCTTTTCACCACCATTTTGCACTACGAATTCACGCTGCGTGTTTGGTACACGACCTACCTCTTGCCCTTTACGTTTGATGATATAATTCTTAACAACGGGGAAGGGAGAAACTCTCTTGCCGGTAGTGAAGATGCTTTGATTATCACCATTCGAAGAGGCACTCTTTACGTTGCTCACGAGGAGGCTGATTGCCAAATAACCCTTGGGTGCTTCATTGAAGACACTTTGGGTCTGACTAGGACCAAAGTAGGAGAGATCGCTTTCATTGAAGTCCACGATAACAGTCCCATCAACATATTTGCGAAGAGCGTCGTTAGCATATTGATTGTAGCTTACAATGGGGGCAGATGCCTGATTGGGTACGGTGACCCCTGCATAGAGGACTTTCTCGGGGTTGATTAGCACCGGTTTGTTCAGCATCACGGTAATCCACTCACCGGGTTTCCAATTTGAAGGAACTGTGAATGACTGAGAGACCGCTGCACTTTTTTCTTTAGAGGATTGAACAAATACCTTGTATGTTCCCTCTTTCTTTGCCGGAACAAGACGCACTGCGTGTACATACACAGAGTTGGTGTTTGAACGCATTTGGTCGGATGGGAATTTTCCCACTACGGTTACCTCTTTAGGTGTGGGGAGAGATACAAACGACAATTTACTATACCCCATAGTGAGAGGTTTGTAAGCTGCTGCATCTTTAGAGGGAGTACCAAAGAGAGTTACCTCCTGAAAGTTGTAAGGTTGATTCCACGTCAGGCGTACTCCGTTACCCTCTTTTTGCACCTTTGTAACGTAAACCCACTTTGTGCGCTCCCCTACGAAAATGCTTTGCTCTACCCAATCGGTCACAGCGTAGCGTTCCTCTTTTGGAGTTGATGCTATGGGGGTAGTTCCATATTCAAAGCGAGCCTGTACTGCATAGGATATTGTTCCATTGTTATCCTTTTCCGCTTCCGTAATTGGCTCGGAGAATTCGTTAGTCTCTACTTTCTTTTCAAGCTCTTTCCCGTTGCGCTTGATGTTGTACTTCACCGTCCATCCGGCTGCTAAATTTTCCTTGGGAACTGCATCCCACGTGACTTTGAGTTTGTCTCCTTCGCGAGAGATCAGGACATTCTTCACGCTGGGCAAGGGACAGAGAGTTTTGTCTTTGTTTTTCCAAGTTCCCTGCAACTTAGTAGTACCATTGTTTTTTGGGTCAAGGTACTTAGCCATCTCAGATAGGGGATTATTACTATCTTTAAACTTGTCCCAATGGTAAGCGAGTTTGCCATAGTAGTTTGTTCCGCTTTCGCAACGGCCACCACCTCCCGTGAGAGAACCTATAACCAATTTGTCTTGATTCCAAAGAGAAGAACCTGATGATCCTCCCTCGGTTTCTCCTTTGGTAAAGTGGAAGAAAAAGTGTGCATCGGTAGCCCCTCTTGTTCCATTCCTAGCGGACTTATTGTCCCAAGTCTTTGAGGAAACACCTCCATTATAGACTGATATTTTCTTCGCATCGCCCGATGGGTGGTGTATCCCCACTCCACTTGTGGGTAGGACGTCAGAGCGATCCCATCCATTGTAATAGACGCGATAAGCATCGGGGATCTTTTGATCCAATTCGAGGAGAAGTCCATCGGACTGTCCATCAATGGGAAGGAACGCACGCATGTCGCACCCTACCATCGATCGAGTCCCATTACGGCTGATAGCAGACACTCCGTTGCTACTGTTGGGCTTTTCGTAATGGAATGTGAAGATCCACTTATCGAGATCCTTGTCAGAAGTTTTGCGTTTGGCCGTGACACTTTCACAGTGAGCTGCTGATAATATATAGGGTCTGTAGTCCTCATTCGTATTATTCAAGAGGTTCCCAGAGCAGACACTCATACTTCCATCGCTGTAGAGCATCTGTATCTGAACCACACCTGCTTTCTCAGCCTGCCAATCGCTTCCTTCACTTCCATTGACGTTGTAGGCACAGTTATCGTGAGCTGTATCTTCGCCCGGATCCCCAATATCCGCCCGGGTAAAGAGGTGCCCCACGGAAGAAATCAGAATAGAGGGCATCTCCTTGCTATTGAGGGGCAGTTGGTACTCCATGACCGCTACTGATCCCGGTAGCGCAGAGGTAGCGAATGCTCCGTGGGTGGGATGCGTCTCATGAGTGAACTTCCCGAGGACTGTTTCGCGATCGGGTGTGTAAATGTAGAGCTCCCCTCCGTCTTGAGGAATGAAAAAATCGTCGTAATAGAGAATATTAGACAGTGCGCCTTTGGTCTCAATCACAAGGCGATAAACAACCAATCCGTTATCAAGGATGATGCGCTCGGCGTCACGCGCAAAATCAATGTTGGTATCGATCGCTTTACCGATAACCAACGGCTTCACATGCACCTGATTGACGTCCCACTGATTGGTGGCACGCACATCATCGGGATTGAAGTTCGGCAATACCCGAATGACCTTGTCACCGGGGATCGAACGGAGTGAATTGGCACTACGTGCCGGCTGACTAAAGCTGGCAGGTTCCCCACCGAACGAGATCTGCGCCGAAGCAAACAGCGTAGTCGAAGCCACGAGGGCAGAACCAATTAGTGCTTTAGTTAGCAGGTTTCTGGTTTCTCTCATTTGTCTTTATTGTTGTTTTGAGAATTACTATTCATACTTTCAGTCCGTCTACGAAGGTATATATTTCTTATCAAATAGACGTAAGTAAGCCAGGATTTGTGACTAAGAGGGCGAGATATAAAGGAAGAGATAATGAAAAGTCCGATATCGAAGAATGGGTGTTTATGGGGGGAGAGGCATTGAGCTCTCAAGGAGGAGCCCTTTTATGTATTAGATAGGTATGGAAATCCCTTTTTAGCAAGCCCCTTTCATCTTTATATCTAGTGAATAAAGCCTATTACCTAACCTCGATCTCCGTTGGGGTAAGGGAGATGAGTTGTCGTTTGTAGAGACTTCCAACGGCTCTTTTGAAGGCTTTTTTTGAGAGACCCGTTCTCTGAAATATCTCTTCGGGGCTACTCTTGTCTCCTAGGGGGAGGTGCCCACCTTCCATTTCGAGGATTTGCAGGAGAAGAGAGGCATCACTATCCAGTTTTTCCTGTCCGATGGGTTGTAGTGAAAGATCCAGCTTGCCATCGTCTCGGGTACGAATTACGTAGGCTTCGTAGTTTGTCCCCAGTGAAAGGGACATGGAGAGGTCGCTATGGTAGATCATGCCCCAATGCTTGTGATCGACCACCGCTCGATACCCTCTTTCATGTCGCTCCACAATGAGAGCCCGGACGCGGTCTCCGGGGGTGTAAGTCGGGAGTTCGTTGCCGATATGTTTGCGCAGTTTGCCCGATCCCGTAAGACGTTGGCTTACATGATCGAGGTAAACTACGATGGGATAGCTAGTGCCAACGGAAAACGCTGTGGGTTGTTCCCGATGGGGGACAAAGAGGTCTCGATGGATTCCCCAAGCCATAAATGCCCCCTGTTCGGTGGTCTGCACTGTTTCGAGATAAGCCACTTCTCCGAGGAGGGCATAGGGGCGGAGGGTTGTTGCAATCAGTCGCCCCTCATTATCGTGATACACAAAGACTTCTACCCAGTCGCCCTCCTGCAAACCCTCTTCAGGGAAATAGCGTCGAGGCAGTAGTACATCTTCTTCCTCTGTTGCGAGAAATGCCCCCGGAGGTGTGATGCGAAGCACTTCGAGCGGAAGCCATTGTCCCAAAATAGAACAGGTCGGAGCAGAGTCTCCTTTTATCGGAAGTTCTCCAAACATCTTCTCTCTTTGAGGACCGATGACGGCTTCCGAGGAGGTTATTTTGCGAAGCCCCTTTCCGAACTCCTGCGGATTGGATTTGGGGCTTCGTTTTTTTTTATCGTATTGTACCATAGAGAAGAAGGAGCTACCACCGAATTATTCGAGGGTAATGTAGCTGTAATCGTGCATCTCGGGCAGTACGTTGAGTCGTTGGGTCACTCCCTGACTGAGTACGTCAAAAAGGTAGTAGGGTGTCTCACGCTCACCGAGGATATAGGGACGGAACCCGAATAGGTACGAGAAGATCGCCAAGTTTTTCTCTTTTTTGATCTGTTTGGCAATGTCTTTGTAGCTGTCGGTATTCCAATAGCGGCAGTATTTTACACCATCTCGGTCGGTAAACATGGAGCTTTCGTCCCGATAATGGATGCTATTTTCAATGAAAAGACGATAGGCTTTGTTGAGTTGCTCTACCGTGGCCATTGGCTTGTCGTTAATGGCAACGATCACATCACCCGGGCGGATACCCGCCTTATCGGCCGGTGAGCCGGGGGTAACGTAAGCTACGTCGCCGAGGTCGGATGCTCTGAGGTAGAGCCCCGTGTACGTATGTCGGTGCGATGCGATGCGCCATTTGGGGTTTTGATCGTAGCGAACGAAGGGGAATTGCCCCAGCATCATGGGGATGGAAAGGCGAGCATATTCCTCTATGGCGAACTCCTCCGTGAGGTGTTCCACTGACTCAGAGCTCCATAAAAGGATGCTCAAATTGCGTCCGTTGAATATGCGTATCCCCAGTGTGAGTACATAGCCTGCAAGTTGCTTGTCTGCTCCCACAGCGAGGAAGGGTACTTGTACCAAGCTCTTTTGGTCGGGATCAATACGAATATCCCACAGACGGCTTGCCTCCTCGGCTTTCTTGGCATCGAAGTAGGGATTGCGAGCTAGGGTGTAATAGCTATCAATGATGATGTCGGGGTCGGAGGCATTGTAGCGCATTCCTTTTGCTTCGAGCTGTTTGCGGATCACTTCATTAAGGGCAATATCGGTGCCGGAGAGCTGTTTGTTTTCATCCGCAAAGGCGAAGTTGCCGAATGTCTCAAACGAAGTTTTCCCCTCACGACCTGTGTCAAAAGGGTAGACAATGTATCGCTCGCTCTCATCCTCTAGGCTATAGAACGAAAAGGCTTTGGCGAGGGTGCGTTCGTTGAGTATGGTGCGCTCTTGGCACTCAGGGGTGAGGGTGCGTTTGCTTTTTTTATAGGCGAAGTTACTTACCTCCATCTCAATAGGGGTACTCCCGCCCTGCAATGCCGCAATGAAATCTTGCTCTGAAAGATCTCTGAGAGCTTTTCCGTTGATGCTCTCCACGATGTCTCCCACGTTGAGTCCTGCACGAGTTGCAGGTGAGTTGGGGGCTATGGAGAGGAGTACCGGGCGATTGGCTCCCCAATTTTCGTTATAGCTCATCTGGTATTCAAACCCGATTTCGCATTTTTGCCCCTGCTGATTGCGGGTTTGTGCCGTGGCACTTACCCACCCGAAGAGGAGCATCAATAGTGTTGTTGGAATGAGATGTCTGAGTGTCATTGTGAACTTTGTATCGTTAGTTGGTTGATTTATACTGTTGGATGAAGAGCCGAAGTGCCTCCTTACAGACCGACTCGACGAGTTGAGGACGAGGCATTCGGAGGGCGAGGTGATAGGCGAAAAGCTTTTCCCCGAGGGCTATCCCGATCCAAACCGTTCCTATGGGTGCTCCCGAACTACCGCCCGAGGGTCCCGCATAACCCGTTGTGCTCAGGGCGTGAGTACTTTGCAATGTCTTCTGTACGCCTCGAGCCATGGCGCAGGCGACCTCTGCACTGACCACACCGTAGCGGTCAATTAGGGCAGGATCCACACCGAGTAGTCGACTTTTCTGCTCCTCACTATAAGCGATGACCCCACTTTTGAACCAAAGGCTAGCCCCCGATAGGCTTGTAAGATAAGATGCCAGCCGTCCACCCGTACAGCTTTCGGCCGTTGCGATGCTCTCCCGATGGGACCTGAGCAGTGTCGCTATTTGAGCTACAAGCGGTTGGAGTGAATACATTTCAATGTGTATCTTTAGGATATAATGCGAGGCTCAGACGGATTCTTTGAGCGTTGTGCGTACAAAGGGAACGAGGTCTCGGGAGGCAAAGTCTCCTGCAAGGTATGAAAAATATCCTGCCGCAGCCACCATGGCGGCATTGTCTGTCGTATAGGCGAATTTGGGGATGAAAATCCGCCATCCGTAGCGCGAGGCATAGTCGGCAAAGGCTGCTCGCAGCCCCGTATTGGCGGAGACTCCTCCGGCTACGGCAACTCGATTGATATGGTACTGCTTCGTTGCCTTTAGGAGCTTGCCCATAAGGATGTCAATCACCGTTTTCTGAAGTGAGGCGCAGAGGTCTGCCTTATTTTCTTCTATGAAGTTGGGATTCGTTTTTAGCTCATCTCTAAGGGTATAGAGGAATGAGGTTTTAAGGCCGCTAAAGCTATAATCGAGATCTTTGATTTGAGGTTTGCTGAATTTGAAGCGGAGCGGATCGCCCTCGTTGGCCAACTTATTGACAATAGGTCCTCCGGGATACCCCAATCCCATCACTTTGGCACACTTGTCGAAGGCTTCGCCTGCCGCATCATCGATCGTTTGCCCGACGACCTCCATATCGTGTGGGCTATTGACCTTGATGATTTGCGAGTTACCACCCGAGACCAAGAGACACAGAAAGGGAAATTCGGGGCTGTGATGCTCCTCATTCGGTTCGTAGATAAAGTGGGCAAGCACGTGCGCCCTCAGATGATTGACCGATATAAGTGGAGTGCCTAAGGCGAGGTGCAATCCCTTGGCAAAGTTCACGCCCACAAGGAGCGATCCCAAAAGTCCGGGGCCTGCCGTGAAAGCAATCCCATCAAGCTCACGCACCGACACACCGGCACGCTTTAGTGCTTCACTAACTACGGGTACGATATTCTGCTGATGTGCCCGAGAGGCCATCTCGGGTACGACTCCACCGTAGGCGCTGTGGATGGCTTGACTTGCTATGACGTTGCTGAGCAGTTCGCATCCTCGTACTACCGCAGCACTGGTATCGTCGCACGAGCTTTCAATACCCAGCAGGAGGGGGTGCCTATTTTCTGGTTCCATTGCAATTGCACTAGTACTATTCTCCACAAAGGTAGGGAAAAGTGATTATATAAGCCTTTCCAATTAGCTATTAGAGCCTGTCGTGAGAGGCCATGGAGAGAGAGGAGAGTGAGAGAGTCGGATTTTCTACCCAAAAGTTTTGAAACTGGAGGGCAGGAGTTCTTTTACTGCAGGGCTGCAATTTCTCTCCTCTTGAGCAGTAGTATAAATATCAGAAAGTTGAAGGCAAAAATACCCCACTAAAAAGCAGGCTCCTCGGAGGATGAATCCAGAGAGCCTGCTTTTGTGCTTTTTGTAGATACGTTGCTATTTCTATTTTTGTGCTTCGTCTTGCTTTTCTGCTTCTATGCGAGTTTTGTGCTTGGTATGATGCCGATCACTCCAGTAGAGGATTGCAATAAAAACAATGAACGATACCAAGATTAAACCCATTTCAAGGGTATATTCCAACGGATGTACCCAAATCTCCTTGAAGAGATTCCACCGCCCTAAGATCTCCACTACATTCCACAAGATGATAACTGTGGGTATGGAATAGCGAATTGCTGCCCCGATGTTCTGAATGCGTATCAGTTGAGAGAAAAGATACATTGCCCAAACGAGCGACCCAAAGGCAATGATGTAGGTTATCGGATGGCGATCTCCTATAAACGCCTCGTCGTAAACGAAAAGAAGCAGAAGGTAGCAGGTCCATAAGATGGCATTGAGTTCCATGAAGGTGGTTACGGCGAGATTGTGTACCATGGGGCGGAAGGTGCGCGTCTGTTTCTTGGGTAAGCAGTGGCGTTGTATCCAATTGAAGAGGTTGCATCCCGTGCGCGAGTTTAAAATGTAGCCGATCATCATCATAGCCCAAAAGCTGACGCTGGAGGGCATAATCAGGTATTCGGGTTTGGTGATAATCTCCTTTGTTACGGGGTCTAAAAGGGGGGCTATACCATAGCGTCGTGCGTAATAGACGTAGGCAAATTCAACCCACCCTGTCCAAAAGAGAGTGCCTCCAAGAAAGCCTAAAAGGGTCTGTTTGGTCCCGTTTTGAGCCATGAATCCCCAAAATAGGAGCCCGACACCCAATAGTCCGATGGCGAAGGCGGTTGGGAATACATAGGTCTCTCCGGCTAGTTTTTCGCTAAGGATCATCAGTGCATGCCCCAGAGGCATACTGAAAAGTACAATCAGGAATGCCCAAACGCCCTTCATGCTCAATCGGGGCTTTTGAGGCAAAGAGGTTGTAGTTGTTGTGGTCATTTTATTCGTTATTGCTTGATTTTGTGGTATAAAGATACAATAATTCTTTAGCTATGGGACTTTAGACATTAGTTGCCAGACGAGGAGTGTTTCAGGAAGCTTCTGCCTCTCTCCTTTAATAACCAACGTCTAAAATCTTCCGACTAACGCCTATTAACGAATAACTCAGAGGTTACGTAGGATGCTCCACGCTACAATACCGATCAAGAGAAGCGTGGTAAATAGGAGTGAATTGCACCAACGGTATAGGCGTTCTGCCCACCAGTGTCGGTAGCGTAACTGCCCAATGAGCAGCAAAAAGAGAATTAGAGGAATCCCGACAAAGAGAGCCGAATTGAAGTGCCATGCCCTTAGCATTTCTCCATGAAGCAGGGCGTGTATCCCTCGCAAAGAGCCACATCCTGCACATTGGTAGCCTGTAAAGAGCACTGAGGGACACCGAGGATAAATGGGTACATGCTCGGGGTTATAAAAGAAAAGGAGCAGGAGGGCAGCTACCGCTACCACTCCTACTCCTATAAGTCCGATTATGGTTGAGGTTCTTTTCACCCCACTCATTTTCCGGTAATTCCTTTGAAATTACCCTTACTTGCGTATGGCGTCAAATCCCTCGCCGTACACACCGTGTACAATACCTTCGGAAACAAAGGCATTGGGATCGATCTCTCTGACGATTTGCATCAAGGGTGTGCGCATATTCTTGCGGGCAACAACCATCAGTACCTTAGCAGGTTGTTGGCTATATCCACCCGTGGCTTCGAGTATCGTACAGCCACGATGTAAACGATTGATGATGGCATCATTGATCTCTTTATACTTCAAACTGTTGATGAAGAACTGAACACTTTGCTTGTTACTGTTCAGGTAAAAGTCCATTGCTTGGGCTACAACGACGATCTCTACAAACGAAAAAGCCAACTTGCCGAAAGCTACCGTCCAATCGTATTGAGGTCCCATATAGTGACTCACAACGCAACCCGTACCTACAATAACACTATCAACCATGATCATAGCACGTCCAAGAGATACGTTTTTGTACTTATTGATAATAGCTACAATCACGTCTGTACCGCCCGTAGATCCATTGACAGAGAATACCAGTCCTAGCCCCAATCCGCAAAATACAGAGCCTAAGAGCAGTGCAACAAAAGGTTCATCCCCCGCCAGGAGTGGCCCTACGTTGGGCACGAGGTTGCGGATGAAAGGAGAGATGTTGTTAAGTACTTCTGCCTGCTCTACGGGGTCAGTGAATAGAGCTTGTCCAAAAGGAAGTACCAACAAGATCATGCCGACACCAATCAGTGTATTCAAAGTAAATCTCCATCCGAGGAATACGATGGCAAGTACCAAAAGGAATACATTGATAATGTAGTAGGGGACGGTCGCAGGTATGTTGGTGGCCAACTGGATAATCGTCGTGATACCGGCCAGCCCTCCTGAGGTGATGTTCTGCGAAAGAATGAAGGCTGTCCATCCGAAGGCATAGCTCACTACGCCGATAAACATGATCAGAAGATCGTGCGCAATGCGCCACTTTGCCCCTCGTTGCTTGGGGAGCTGCAACTTAGATTCAGTCATCTTGAGAGATAATTTCTTATAATTATAATTCCTGTTTTTGCAATTAAAGTACGATGTTCACGATGCGACCGGGCACGACGATCACCTTCTTGGGTTGTTTCCCTTCGAGCCATTTGGCCGCTTCGGGCGCACCAAGTGCTTGAGCTTCTACCTCTTCTCGACTTGCCGAAGCCTCCATCTCTAGGGTAAAGCGCACTTTTCCATTAAAACTTACGGGGTATTTTACCTTGCTTTCGATGATGTAACGTTCCTCAAACTTAGGCCAGGCCGCCTCTACGATAGAGTGGTTGTTTCCGAGTTTTTGGTAGAGATGCTCCGTAAGGTGTGGAGCAAAGGGGCTGAGTACGATGAGGAGCGGCTCGAGGATGGTGCGGGAGGTGGTTTTTGCCTGTTGCAGTTCTCCGACACAAATCATGAAGGCAGAGACGGAGGTATTGAATGAGAACTGCTCAATGTCCTGCCCCACCTTGCGGATGAGCTTGTGCAATGATTTCATTTCGTCGGCGTTGGGCGTTGTATCTGTTACCACCCAATCTTCTCCCTGATAAAAGAGTCCGAGGAGTTTTTTTAGGAAGCGATGAACTCCGTCAATTCCCTTGGTATCCCAAGGTTTGCTCTGCTCTAGAGGGCCAAGGAACATCTCGTAGAGGCGCAATGTATCCGCCCCATATGATGCAATAATATCATCGGGATTGACCACATTGTACATTGACTTGCTCATTTTTTCTACCGCCCAACCACATTGGTAGCTGCCATCATCTTCGGTGATGAACTCGGCCGAAGCGTATTCGGGACGCCAGGAGCGGAAGGCTTCAAGCTCCAATTTGTCGTTGTGTACGAGGTTTACGTCTACATGGATTTCAGTCGTTTCGTATTGATCCTTTTTGCCTAATGAGACAAATGTATTGCTGTTTTTGATGCGGTACACAAAGTTGGACCTTCCTTGGATCATTCCTTGATTGACTAGCTTTCTGAAGGGTTCATCTTCGCACACGATGCCCAAGTCAAAAAGGAATTTATTCCAAAAACGGCTGTATATCAAGTGCCCCGTCGCGTGTTCTGTTCCCCCGATGTAGAGATCAACGTGATGCCAATAGCGATTGGCCTCTTCGCCCACGAGTGCCTGTTCGTTGTGCGGATCCATATAGCGGAGGTAGTAGGCACTACTGCCTGCAAAGCCGGGCATGGTGCTGAGTTCGTAGGGGAAGCCTTCGGGCGTGTGCCACTCGGCAGCTCTGCCTAGAGGTGGTTCTCCTGCTTCTGTGGGGAGGAATGCATCCACCTCGGGGAGCTTCAACGGTAATTGATCGTCTGCAACAAGGGTGGGGATACCCTCCTTGTAGTAGATCGGAAACGGTTCTCCCCAGTAGCGTTGGCGACTGAAGATGGCATCGCGTAGGCGGTAGTTCACTTTGACTTTGCCGAGACCCTGCTTCTCGATGTAGCCGTTCATGGTCTTGATCGCTTCGGCAACCGTCAAGCCATCCAGGATACCACTATTGATTAGCGTGCCCTCTTTACCGGCTTTGGCATCCTCCCATAGTTGTGTGTCTGAAGCTGTTTCTCCAAAGGGAAGCACCACTTGTGTGATGGGGAGACCGAAGTGTCGTGCAAAGGCAAAGTCACGAGTATCGTGTGCAGGGACGGCCATAATAGCTCCTGTGCCGTAGCCTGCGAGTACATAGTCACTGATCCAGATGGGGATAATGGCATCAGTAAGCGGATTGCGTGCATAGGCTCCTGAAAAGACGCCCGTAACACGCCTATCGGCAATGCGTTCTCTTTCGGTTTTTCGTTTGGTTGCAAGGAGATACTCCTCTACGGCTCCTTTTTGCTCGGCAGAGGTGACTTGTTGTACCAATTCGCTCTCGGGAGCAAGTACCATAAATGAAACACCGTAGATCGTATCGGGACGTGTCGTAAAGACAGTAAATGTCAGGTTGCTCCCCTCTACCACGAAGTCCACTTCGGCTCCTTCGGATTTTCCAATCCAATTGCGCTGAGTCTCTTTGAGGGCTTCGGTCCATTCGAGGTGGTTGAGTGACGATAAAAGTCGCTCGGCATAGGCGGAGACACGCAAGCACCACTGCTTCATCTTGCGTTGCTCCACGGGGTGTCCTCCACGGATGCTGACCCCCTCACTCACCTCGTCATTGGCGAGTACGGTGCCGAGTTCCGCACACCAATTGACCACAGACTCCCCAAGGTAAGCAAGTCTGTAGTGCATGAGAGCTTCACTCTTTTCAACTTCGCTATAAGCGTTCCATTCGTTGCTCGAAAATGATAGTGGGCTATTCGTATAGGCATGTAACCCTTCTGTCCCTCGGGTTTCAAAGTGATTGATCAGTGATTCTATGGGACGAGCGGATGCGCTTTCAGTGTCGTAATAGCTCTCAAAAAGGCGAGCAAAGACCCATTGTGTCCACTTGTAATAGGCAGGATCACTGGTGCGAACCTCTCGGCTCCAATCGTAGCTAAATCCGATTTTTTCGAGTTGTTCCCGATACCGTTTTATATTGACTTCAGTTGTGACTTCGGGGTGCTGTCCAGTTTGTATGGCATATTGCTCTGCCGGGAGCCCGAAGGCATCGTAACCCATGGGGTGCAGTACGGAGTAGCCATTGAGACGTTTGTATCGAGAGAATATATCCGAGGCAATGTATCCCAATGGGTGACCCACATGAAGCCCTGCTCCCGAAGGATAGGGAAACATGTCAAGTACGTAAAAAGGCGGTTTATTGGGATTTTCGGTTACCTTATAGATATCATGCTCTCGCCAAAAGGCCTGCACTTGAGCTTCTATTTCCGCGAATTTATAGTCCATAGCAATCTGAATTTGCTTGCAAAATTACTACAAACAAATGGATTGCCGGTGCCTTGCTAAATCTCTTTTGGGCAATAGCTCTATGCTTCTTGCCCAGAACTTTTTGAACTCCTGCCCGGGAAATTCCGAATCGGAGGCCTGCATTTTTGCGACTATAAGGTGATTTTGTAGGATTCATTCCCGATCTGTAGGAGGTAGACCCCTTGGGATAGGGTATAGCTGGCACTTGAGGTCCACTGTTTCAGTAATGTCCCCTCTTTGTCATAAAGGCGTGCTGTGCTATTCGTTGGGAGGTTGAGCATGAGCGTATTACCAACGAGGCGATAGGGGCGATGCTCGGAGGGTAAAGCCATTCTAACTTCTTCCAGGTCACTTATAGACTCAATGCGACGGGCAACCTTTTGCCAAAAGGGTGATTGCGTATAGAGGTGTATCGCCTCTTGTGGCACATAAAGATGTAGGGGGTGTATGCCGAGAGGGATGGTTTGAGGCTCTACATGAGGGGGAAATACACTACGTATAATCAGAGTGTCTAGGGGAGAGCCGACCCACGGAAGTCCTTCGAGTTGTGTGATGGTTCCGGGGAGATCCAAAGTGATGAGGGAGGAGCAATCCCGGAATGCATCTTGTCCGATGCTGGTCACCCCTTTGAGGATTTGTAGATGTGTGACGTAAGGACTCATGGCAAAGGCGTAACGTCCGATTCGTATGACCTCCGTCGGAAGGCTCGGTTGCGCCTCTAGCGTTCCACTTGGATAGAGCAAGAGGGTGCGATGACGGAGGTCTACGAGGCAACGATCTTGCACGCTTAGGTACTCTGAACCCTCGGCTACGTGGATCTCATTGATGGCTCGCCCGACGATCGCCCCTTCGGCATAGTCCCTCAGTGTACTCGGCAAATGGAGCTCTGTGTATATACCATCGAAGAGGGCCCATTGCTCAAGGCTTTCGAGTCCACTGTTGAAAGAGATCTTTTTGAGATAGGGACAATAAAAAGCTCCCGAGGCGATATGTTTTAGGGTAGGAGGGAGTAGGAGCTCTTCTAAGAAAGGAAAACCTGCAACATGACCTAGTGAATCCAAATAGTAGGTAGCTCCCGAAGCGATGGTGTCAATGCCTCGGAGTACGGGATCAAGGCTCATGTTAAGGGTTGCATTCATACCTTTCCATGTCCAAAGTGTATGCCCATCGGGACTGACTGAATAGGATTCACTCGGTAGAGCCAAGTCGATAACCTGTCCCTTTAGAGAGGGCGATAGTAGAAAAAGTATCGGGAGGATGATGCGATGTAGTCGGTTGTACTGATTCATAGTGGAAGGAATCGTTCGGGTGTGGTATGGGCCAGGTTGCGCCTTTCCAAAGCTTCACGGAAGAGTTGTTCCAGGCGTTTGAAGTAGGGATCATAGGGGAGAGTGGAGAGAGCTTGGAGGGCTTTGGATTTCTCAGGATAGATGAAGTCTTTGGCCTGTAATAGCAGGTGTCGATCTCCTCCAAAATCCCTAAAAAGTGTAGGAGAAAGGACCAGGGCGCGTAGCGACAGGGCAATAACACTCAGTGCAAAGTCGCCCGCATGTTCATTGAAGTCTGTGGATTGGTAGAGAGGATGTGTGTAATCGGGATTGCCTTCTTCCCGTGGTGGTTCACCCTGCATGGTAGGAATGTACAAGCCGTCGTAGTCCAAAAGCACCAATTCGCCTTGGGGGCGAATGCGCAGATTGTCGCTCTTGAGATCGCCGTGTGCAAAGGATTGCCGTCGAAGCCAGCAGGCAAAGAGCCCAAAGTCGTGGGACAACTTCTCCAACCTTTCGGGGGCATCAATCCATTTCCGTACGTAGTTGACAAGACTATCTCCTTCGACCCATGGTAATAGCACAATGGGGTAGTATTGCCCCTGGCAGTAGCATTCGTTTTCATAAAGATGTAGAGGGAGGAGGTAGGGTGATGAGATGGAGGTTAGGTATTCGATGATGGCACGGCAACTCGTTAGGCGTCGCTCTTGGTCGGCCACATAGCACTTCATAGCCCACTCTTGGCCCGGATCGTCAATGCTCCGCATCCTAAAGACTACGGAATAACTTCCCGTTTCTTGCTCAACCTCCCCCGTGGCTGTGAGTACGGGTTCTAGGCGAAGACTTCGTAGAGGGCCTTCACGAGAGGTAAGTAATGCTGTTTGATACTCCTCTACCGTCGGAAACATTGTTCGATAGGATTGAGTTTGAAAAGGATTGCCCTTTTTGAGGGAAGAGGGAGAGGACAACTCTCCTTGTCGGGGTCGCCTCTCGCCTCCAGGTCACTGCTCTATTCGTTGCCTTGATTGTTGGAAAAGAGCAAAAGAGGGCACCGCTTACTGATGAAGTATTTCGATAACTTTCATCAAGTTGTCGATGAAGAATTTGATAGATACCGCAAGCAGGATAACGCCGAAGAACTTACGAAGTACGAAGATCCCGCCCTTGCCGAGCCAGCGTTCGAGGGGATCAACGAATTTGAGCATGAGGAATATCAGGGCAGATACAGCCAGTACGGCCACAAAAATGTTAGAGTAAGCAACTCCTTGCGCCACGAGTGTAAGTAGAGCGGTAAAGGAGGCGGCTCCTGCAAATAGAGGGAATACGAGAGGTACGATGTTGGCGTTGCCTTCAGGACCATCGTCCTTGAAAACTTGAATGCCAAAGAGCATCTCCACTGCCAATACGAAGAGTACAATGGACCCGGCGACAGCAAAGCTCTGGGTGTCTACACCGAAGATGTTAAGCATCGGTTCGCCGATAAAGAGGAACGCTAGTAGCATCACCCAAGACCAAAGTGTAACGGTCGGAGGACTGATTTTTTGCCCCTTGTCTTTGAGGCTTAGCACAACGGGAATTGCGCCCACGACGTCCACCGCTATAAACAGAGTCATAAAGGCACGTCCTGCCTCCCCAAAATTAAATGCCGATAAGTCGGCTAAGAATTTATCCCACATAACACTAACTATAATATTTATACCAAGCCTCGTTCTGTGATCTCCCTACCAATCAATTGAGAGCGAAGCGAATTTCTTTTTTCTTTGCTCCTCTGTCTTTTCGATATACGAGGAGGAGCGAGCCAGAGGGGAGTCCTTGTCTGACTTCTTCCCCCTCCGAAGCTAGAGCCTACGACTGAGCTCTGGTAAGACCCCGGCTTTCCATTCTGTGAAGCGATCTTCGGCAAGTGCCTTGCGAGCCTCCCCGACCAACCACAAATAGAATGATACATTGTGGAGCGAGGCAAGCGTAAGTCCCGTAAGCTCCTCCGCCTTAAACAAATGGTGCAGATATGCCAACGAATATCGTTCGTCAATGGGATGTGCTCCGCCCTTGTCGATGGGATCGAAGCATTCGCGCCATTTTGCATTTTTGATATTGATGGTACCATGTCGGGTAAAGAGCATTCCATTGCGTCCGTTACGGGTCGGCATGATACAGTCGAACATATCCACTCCGCGTTCAATTCCCTCCAGTAGATTTTGAGGAGTGCCGACGCCCATCAGATAGCGAGGCTTATCCCGAGGGAGGATGGTATTGGTTAGTTCGATCATCTCATACATTTTTTCGGTAGGTTCGCCTACAGCGAGTCCTCCGATGGCGTTGCCATCCGCCCCGAGAGCCGCAATGTTCTCTGCAGCCCTGCGCCTTAAGTCCGGGTAAATACACCCTTGCACGATGGGGAATAGAGACTGTTGGTAGCCGTAAAGGGGCTCTGTATCGGCCAAATGTGTACGACAACGTGCCAGCCAACGCTCGGTAATGTCAAGCGACTTACGTGCGTATTCGTACGTAGCATCCCCGGGGCAACATTCGTCAAAAGCCATGATAATATCAGCACCGATTACCCGTTCAATGTCCATAACACGCTCGGGAGAGAAGAGGTGGCGTGAGCCATCAATATGCGAAGCAAATGTGACCCCCTCTTCGGTGATCTTGCGACGATGTGCTAGTGAAAAGACCTGAAACCCTCCGCTATCGGTGAGTATGGGCTTTTGCCAAGTACCGAACTTATGCAACCCTCCGACCCTACGTAATACCTCCAATCCCGGGCGAAGGTAGAGGTGGTAGGTATTGCCTAAGATAATTTGTGCACCTGTGGTCTCCATTTGTTCCATGGTGAGGGCCTTGACGGCTCCCGCTGTGCCAACAGGCATAAATATGGGAGTTTCGATCACTCCATGGTCTGTGGTGAGGCGTCCCAGTCGGGCGGCACTTTTTGGGTCGTTGCGTAAAACTTCGTACTTCATCGGACTACAAAAGTACAAAATAGAGAACTATTCTGTGGAGCATCTGATAATGTCCACCTTCTTCTGCTCTTGAAGATTACTCTATCTATAGGTATTTCAATTTGGCTATGTCATTTTTTTTTTTTCTTTGACCCGAAATTAATTCTAAAAATAAACAGGTAGAGGTCGTTGAGGGATTCGTCTTTCATGCGACTCTGTAAATTGTGTTGTAATGAGAAGATTTGTTTGCATGCTAGGAGCCTTGCTTGCGTCTTTGATGGTATTGTTGGCGCAACAAACTCAAGTCGCTCCTTTGGAAATGTATGCCCCTATCAGGACAGGTACTTCCTCCATAGAGGTAGGAAAAGAGTATGTACTGGCTACTCGGGTGTGGAATCTGGGTACATCTACATGGAAAGGAGGGCTATACCTAAAGATCAATGGTGAGGATGTCGCTTCAGAGTCTGCTACTATCTCTGGTGGTAAGACGCAAGCTTTTCGGATTCGATGCCGGTGGAGACCTTCGCGAGCCGGACGCTACAAAGTAGAACTTTTTTATCAAACCAATGAAAAAGGGAGAGGACGACTGGTTCCTCCCGGTAAGCACTCCAATCCTCAGTATCTAGATGTAGTGGGAGGGCAGGCACCGCAAGCAAAACTCCATCTTCTGAGGAATGCGGGCTTTGGACGTACTACCATAGAGCTTGGTCAGTCTTCTCGTTATGTAGCCTCTATCGGTAATAGTGGAGACAAAGATTGGTCGGGTGTACTTTACCTCAAGAGTGAAGGAAAGGATATATATCACTGGTCGGTAGATATAAAAGAAGGACGTCATCAGGATGTTGTTTTCGATTATAAACCTACTCAGATTGGTACAAAGGAATATACGCTATATGCTCAAGAAGGAGGTCGAGGTCCTGGTTCCATTATAGATGGAAATGGATATTCCAACTCTGCTAGGCTTTCTGTTACAGTTGTATCTAAGGCAAAAATCAAATTGTCACGCTCCATGGGATTCTCGGGAGGAGTGACAACGTTAGAACAGGGGAAAAGCTATCGCTTCACGGCAACAGTCGTCAGTGACAAGGATTGGTCAGGTGCATTTTTCTTGAAGAATGGAGACCATGATGTTTCTAGTTGGACAGCAGACTTGAAAAAAGGGATTAGCCATACCATTTCGTTTGACTATACGCCCACAAGTGCTGGCACACAGACTCTTAAGCTATACGCTCAAGATGGAGGTCATGGAGATGGCTATATCGTGGATCGCAATGGCTACTCCAATCCTATCCGCATTACTGTTAAGGCTTCTTCAGCACAAGAGTCTTTGCAGATGCAGAGTGCTATACGGATTTATCCTGAGGGAGAAAGCTCCCCTTCCCAATCAATTACCAAAGGGAAAAAGTGCATCGTTAAGGTTTCGATCTATAATAAAAGGGCTAGGGCTTATGAGGGGGCTCTATGCCTAAAGGATCTGAATAAGGATAATATATTGCTTTACTTTACTCCCAATCCTGCGAAAATTTCAGCAAAAGCTATAAGGCAAATAGAGGGAACTTTCGTGGCACGAACGAGTGGAAGTTTTCGATATGGATTGTTCTATAAAGAGGAAAATCGTTGGTTGCCCGTGCAGGGACAAGGCACACTGTCACCGGAAATTAATTTCACGATAGATTCGACTCCACAATCCCATAATTATAAACTTATGGGAACCTCTACTCCTATTGTGAAGAAAGCCGGAGTACAAGTGAATAATGTAGAAGTTGGAACTTCTTATAATGTAACGTGTCCGATTAAAAATGAGGGGAGAGATGCTTTCTCCGGAGAGATCTGTCTCCGACGAGTGCATGACCGAAAGGTATTGCAAACGAAGTCTGTATCTAAAATATCTTCCGGGCATACCGAAAAGGTAAGTGTCGCTTTTACTCCTACAGAAGCCGATTACAATAAAACAAAAGCAACGCAATATGAGCTATGTAGTAAGCTACCTACGGGAGCGTGGAGTGTGATACCGAATACAACATTCTCAATAAGTATTGTACATAAATCAGAGACAGGAAACTACAACTTAGGAGTAAAAATACGAAAACTGACTCCCGATATCAATGAACTCGTCCCCAAAAAGGGAGATCGAAAGACGATTCTATTTTATACTTTCCGTATTCTAGATGCCAAGGATAAGCCCGTCACAGGTGTTAAACTAAATGCTAAATTATCGACCTCTTCCTCTGGTGAAAATGGTGCTATTGTGCAGTCTAGCCTATCCGATGTAGATGGTTATGTGACTCTTGCAGTGCCTTTAGAATCCTATATCACGCAAGTAGGAGTACCCTATTATTTTACTTGCTTGGGTGTGCATACTCCGGCTGGAAAGCAAATAAAACTTGTTGATAATGAGTTTTGTGATCCTTTCACGATACAGAGAGAGGAGAATCTATTCTCTTTGAAATCCCTCAAAATAACATTGGAAGAAGACTTCAAAAGGAAAACAAAAAAGAAAGGAAATGAGGTCGTAGAGGGAAAAATAGATCTTGGCATTAAGCCCAAGTTTAGCATGTCTTGGGAGCGAGAGAATGGACGCTTCGTAAACCCTTCTGCTTCTTTTGGGGCAGAGGGTAGCCTCGGAGCCTCCGGAAAGATCTTAACTCCGGAGAAAAACCGTAAGGAAATAAAGGAGGCGACAGTAGCATTTAGTGCCGGAGCAGAAGTGGGGCTTAAGGTCGGTCTTGAGGGAGAGGTAGAGATGAATCAAGATCTACTGGTTGATGCGCCTCTCTATTTTACGGAGATTACATGTCGTTTGGCAAGTCAATTGGTAAATAGCTTAGGTGGACGCTGGAGTAGCGGAATTGGGAATTACCTGGAGTCCTACGCCGATGATATGGCAAAAGTCCGAGACCAATTGGATGAAACGACTTCGGATGTTTCTGCTGGTGTGAAGGTTAGTGGTGATCTCGGAGGGCATGCGCAGATTGAGTGCTTGGAAAAACTGATGAGGAAAAATCAAGCTCCCGTATTCCAAGATATATTCTCTCTGAAGGGTAAGGCTGAGTATAAGTTTACCAACAAATTCCACAATTCTTCCATTCCATCCAACTGTACCCAAACGTTGTTGAGCCAATTGAAATTTATGGTAGAGGGTGACAATGCGTTTGGATATAGCAAGAGAGAGATGAACGAGATGCTAAAGAAGTGCTATGGAGCCGGCTTCAATGGAAATGATATTCGAGGCTATATATGGTCGAATAAATATGAATGGGAGTACAATAATGCGAGCTTCCGTACTCCCATTCTCCAAAAGGTCAGTTCTAAAAATGTGGTAGGTCCCTATATGAAAGTAAAGCCCGATATAAACTTTTTTGACTACAATTATGGAGGAAAATTGATTGTGATCAATGGAGGTGTTTCCGCCGAAGTGATGGAAGAATATAGCAACAAAGCCTCCGTGGGAGGGGCTCTCCTGCCTTATATGCAGCAGATGTCAATGTCTTATTCTAAGAATACTCCTCTGGATGCAAGTTCCTTTACGGTTTCGCATAATCCTTTGGAACCAAAGGCTGTATTAGACTTTATGCAACGGGAGTATGATCCGAGTAAAATATCTTCGTATCGCCAAAATTCCTCACGAGATATTAAGGAAGATTATTGTTTTGCAAGACAGGGGAAACTCAATCTGGATCTATCTTTCTATGCAAAAGAGTTCAAAATTGGTGGTCTTTATCTCATTGATAAAAGCGAGAAAAGAAGATTAGAATTACCCTTTAGCTTGGAGTTGGAATATCCCAAGTTTAGCCACTCCTATTACTATGCAGCAGGCAATAGGATGATAACGACAGACTCGATGGCTTTCCGTCCAGAAACTCCTCAAGCAGTAGCCCTTGTGAAAGATCAAGTGAAGAAGGTGTATAACAAAACAATAGAGACCATGCAGGATGGGATTGCTAAGGCTACCGACTGGGCTTTGCAAAAAGGTCTGGCATTCTTCTCCACAGCCGGGGACAAAACGGTGGAGTTTGTCAATAGTGTACGAGACTATCTAGGGAGTTTGTTTCGTTCTGCAGAGCTAAGAGCTGCTCCCCAGACCCATGTTTCGCATATCCGATTTGTGATTCCTGGTGATGGTAAGGTATTCCACAATGGTACGCACTATGACTTTAGCTATGCTTATCCTGCCGGAGAGGCAACAGGTATCTGCAAGCAGGATGGAGATGAGTTTGTGGTCATTAGTGATATATTCTTCATCCGTGCTACTTATAAAGGTCAATCCTTGAGGCAGGCTCCGAACGGATTGTTCTCAGTTGCTCCGGAGGTGGGGAAAGACGACCTTGCTACCTTGTCTCTCAACCCAAATAGTCAGGTAATGCTGTACTACTTACCCTTGGGTGCTAAGGAGAATGAATGGCAACGGTTGGGAGATGCCAAAGGAGTGTACTCGTGTTCCGGTTTGGGGAATTATGCTTTGGGAGTGAGTTTGCAGCAGGATAAAGAAGCTCCGATAGTCACCTGTTTCCCTGATAGAGGGCGCAATCGCTTATTGGTAGAGGTCAAAGATAATATCGGTATTCGTTGGAATAGTCTTTCGATAGTAGTCAATGGCGAGGCGCGTAAATTCCAAAAAACTGCCAAGCATTCGCAAGTGGTGGTACCTCTTGCCGAAGGGGAATTAGCACAAGGAGCTATCCCTACTATTATCATAACGGTGGAGGATCTAGCTCACAATAAAGGAAGCTACGAGCAGTACGATCCCAATGCAACGCCTATTGCCGAGCCGATGGATCGAGGGGAACTGCCTAAGTGTTATCCCAATCCTGCCGATACGTATGTAGACGTGCACCTTTCTGATGATTGGATTGGCACATCTTTCCATCTCTATACTTCCGATGGAGTTTTGCTAAGGCAAGGACTATTATCCGAGTCTCTGCAGCGGATTTCTTTGCCGGAGACTATGGGCAAGATAGGCTATATCCGCTTTCAAATGACTGATAAGACATGTACACAAGCTATTATACGGATATGATGAAACTATTTACTACGTACAACATTCGTACACTCCTGCTCGGTGTCCTATTCCTAGGCATCGGGGTATTGCATCTATATGCCACACAGGGCTATCCCCCATCGAGTTATCAATTGAGTGGTTCGACTCTAACGAAATGGTTGGGATCTGAGACTGAAATTGACTTCACCAAAGACGCGGCGCTAAAGGATATTCGCAATATAGGTTCCCGTGCTTTTGGGGGAAATGCAACCCTTAAGCGTATTGTATTACCTCCAAGTCTTACCGAGCTAGGTTTCTATGCGTTCCAAGGATGTACTGCCCTAGAGGAGGTTCACTTTGTAGAATATGAGGACGATTATTACGGAGATGCAGAGCAATATCTATACTTGTCTGATTATTGCTTTGAGCAATGTCCTAAGCTACAGAGAGTGCATCTTCCTAGGTATCTAAAGAAAATAGAGGAGGGGGTGTTTAGCGAATGCACGAGCCTGAGTTCTATTACAATTAGCCCAAAGCATCCACTTTGGCGTGTGGAGAATCGTGCTTTAATTACTCGGGAGTTGCCTCGTACTCTTGTACTCTTCCCCCCGGGAATAACGGGGAGTTACACCGTACATCCTCAAGTGTCAACTATTGGTCAGGGAGCTTTTTATAGTTCAGGTCTCACCTCCGTATTTCTCCCCAAGTCGGTGGAGACCATTGAGGAGGGTGCTTTTGAGAAAGCAAAGCAACTGAAAGCGATAAACTTCCCCATTGGGCTTCGTACCATTAAGAGGTATGCATTCTACCGTTGTGCCTCACTCAGTACATTTATCTTCCCCAATAGTTTGGAGACGATCGAGTCTGGTGCCTTTGCCCGATGTGCCGGATTGCCTGCCACGGTAAAGCTCCCTGCCCAAATAGTCTCCTTGGCAGGAGATGCCTTCCGCCTCAACCCACAAGTACAGGATTATACGATAGATGCCAACAACCCCAACTATATGGTGGAGGAGGGAGTTCTCTTTAATTCGGATAAAACGAGCTTGGTGTCAATCCCCTCCGGGCGCAAATCTTATCAACTTCCCGAGGGTATTGTAGAGATTGGAGACGGAGCTTTTTTCTATTCCTCGCTAGAGGAGATACATTTCTCTCTCGATTTGAGAAAAATCGGTGATTATGCTTTTGGTTATTGTGAAGGCTTGAAAGTTATTCACCTCCCCAAAGGGATTCAAACTTTAGGAGCTTCCGCTTTTAAAGAGTGTAATGCGGTAACTAAGATCGTTCTTCCCGGTACATTGGAGGAGATGGGGGCATATGCTTTTTGGCGATTCGCAAAAGACGAAAGTACCCTACCTGCAAGAGAGGTCATTTGTCACATACCCTCTCCTCTAGATTGTAGGGCTTGGGACAATTTGGGACGGAACAAAGATATTCTCTATGTACCCCAAGAGGCTGTAGAATTGTACAAGATTGCTCCGGATTGGATGTACGCTTTTGCCTCGATATTGCCCCTTAAAAAGGAGCACGAAGAGGATCCACAACCAACTCCCTACGAACTATCTCCCGATGGATTGACCTTGCTTCATTGGTTTAGAGGAGACAAAGAGATTGATTTTCGTGCTGATGAAAAACTTGCTCAGGTGCGTACCATTGGAATAGGTGCTTTCGCCTACAATCAAAATATCGAACGTATTACTCTGGCACCTGCTACGGAAACAATTGCCGTAGGAGCTTTTGAGCAATGTTCTCATCTTATCACTATGGAAGCTCCTGCCCTTAAGCAATTGGAAGAGCGAGCTTTCTTGGGATGTACAGCACTTGAATCTATTGATTTGCCCACACTCTCCGATGTGGGGCAGGAGGCTTTTGCTGATTGCTCTTCACTGCAGACGGTTTCACTGTCTTCTGTACATATCATAGGAGACGAAGCCTTCCGCTCTTGTAGTGCGCTCTATCGGGTGCAACTTTCTCATTGCATCACTCGGATTGGTACAAGGGCCTTTGGGGAGTGTTCTTCTTTGAGAGAACTTGATATTCCTTGCAGTGAGCCTCCTCTGCTGGGAGAAGAGGTCTTTTTCGGAGTCCCTGTTGCTGAGGTGAAACTAACCCTTCCTTCCGGAGCCGAGGAGAGTTATCGTAATGCCGATCAATGGAAGGCGTTTTTTTCATCCTCTTCACCAATTCAGGTTCTAGAAAGAGGTACGATCCCACCCGTGACCTATCACGATGGGGTTCTCTATGTGACAAGTACAGAGGTGCGAAAGATAGACATATATAGTCTGCAGGGGAGCCTTATATTCTCTCAAGAGGATGTGCCTTTTGGGAGTGTCTATATCGGTCAACTTCCCCGAGGTACTTACGTTGTACGTGTGGATAATCGACTGATTAAATTCCTGGTGTAGAGTATATACCTTCGATCTTTTGAATATATTCGGGAGAGAGAGGAGAAGCGAAAGTCTTCTCCTCTCTTTTGTTTCTGTACTATGAGGGGTATTGCTTCTCTTGTGGAGATGGGATACAAATAAACGAAACCCACTCTAGAGGGAGGCGTCCTCTGAGAGTGGGTTAAGTGTGAAGACCTAGCTCTCGTTAGAGTTCAAAGGCTGCTTTGATACGATCTACATAGTCGAGCTTTTCCCATGTGAAGAGTTCTACTTCGACCTCTTCGGCAGGGCGATGGAAGTATTCAAAGCGTTTTACCACACGCTCGGGGGTACGGCCGAAGTGTCCATAGGTAGCCGTTTCTTGGTAGATCGGTTTTCGCAATCCGAGTCGTTGTTCTATGGCATAGGGGCGTAGGTCGAAGATCTCCCCAATCTTGCGGGCAATCTCTCCATCGCTCATTGCCACATGGCTCGTCCCTTGCGTTTCTACGTAAATACTAATGGGCTGAGCCACACCGATGGCATAGGCAAGTTGTACTTTCATTTCGTCGGCAACGCCGGCAGCCACCATGTTTTTGGCAATATGTCGAGCGGCATAGGTAGCCGAGCGATCCACCTTAGAGGGATCTTTGCCCGAGAAGGCTCCACCACCGTGACTACATCTACCGCCGTAAGTGTCTACGATAATCTTGCGACCCGTTACTCCCGTATCGCCCGAGGGACCTCCGATAACGAACTTCCCCGTGGGGTTTACAAAGAGTTTGTAGTTGCCTTTGAAGAGGGCTTGTATAGAGGCGTCATAGCGAGCGATCAGGCGAGGAATTAGCAGAGAGCGAACATCGTCTTCGATCTTTTGACGCATGGCTTCGTCTGCATCCGCTTGACTCTCCCCGGCTTGAGGGGAGATAAATTCGTCGTGTTGCGTTGAAAGTACAATCGTGTCAATGCGGAGGGGGCGGTGATCATCGCTGTATTCGATGGTGATTTGACTCTTGGCATCGGGGCGAAGGTAGGGCATCAGTGTAGGCTCTTCTTTTCGGATGTGCGCCAGCTCAAGAAGCATACTATGCGCTAAGTCAATGGCCAAAGGCATATAGTTGGGGGTCTCCCGAGTGGCATAGCCGAACATGAGACCTTGGTCGCCTGCACCCTGTTCCTCGGGAGAGTTGCGGTCTACACCTCGATTGATATCGGGGCTTTGATCATGTATAGAGGAGAGGATACCGCAACTGTCGGCATCGAATCCATAGTCCGCCTTGTTGTATCCGATTTTATTTACAATACGGCGTACGGTGGCATCTATATCGACGTAACCTTGGCTACGTACTTCGCCGGCAAGGATAACTTGCCCCCGTGTGACGAGCACTTCGCAAGCCACCTTGGAGTGGGGATCGGCAGCTATAAGACTGTCTACTATGGCATCGGCTATTTGGTCGCACACTTTATCGGGGTGCCCTTCCGATACGGATTCAGAGGTGAAGAGATAACTCATACTTTTCTTGTTTGATTACAATGTTGCTACTTTTCGCTAGGACAAACATCCTTGTATAGCCACTTGTTCCATACGAGAGGGTTCATATAAAAAATCCCCACAAGCCACGACTCTGTGGAGGGATTGTCCGATGTTTGCGAAAGTTTCTACTCTGATAAGGAGGTTTTGTTTCCAAAAGAAGCTCCTCTCCGTTAAGAGAGTCGGAGGGACGCATAGCCTTTATCACGCAAGGAGATGGAAAGGTTTAGCATTTTTTCTTGTGGTTGCAAGCTCCGCAAATCCGTCCACAGGCAACGTCGTTTCTGATGTTGTCGACCGCAAAGGTAGTGACTAATTTTCATCCGAACAATACCCACAAAAAGGGGGCTTTTATGGGGAGGAAGACCTAAAGGCGGTGGGGGTGAAGAGTCTCTCTGTGGGGAGAGGCTTTTGAACCGCAGGTCTGTGGATTTAAATCTGTAGGCTGTGAAACAAAAAACTCTAGGGCAGGAATGTGTGAGTATATTGCCCTGCATTTTTATGGCTTTTGTGAAACTTCAAAACGAGGACTTGGGAGAGAGGTCTTTTTTATCGGGATTAATGTGTACCTTAGAGGCATAAAAAGGGGGGAGTTCGCCTCTCTGTCTGAAATACGAAGATGCATTGCTCCTTGAGAGATGGTGGTTTTATGTACCTTTCCTCTGCCTTTTGTTAGTGCATATGCAAACTATTAAATGGAACTACAACTATGACGACCAAGAAGAAAAAATCGATCAAGAAAAACTTTGTTCTCGATACCAACGTAATCTTGCATGACTACGAGTGTCTCGATAAGTTTGAAGAAAATGATATTTATATCCCCATCACTGTATTGGAGGAGTTGGATCGCTTCAAAAAGGGTTCGGAGCAGATCAATTTCAATGCACGCTCCTTCATTCGGTTCATCGATACGCTGGAGAGTGAGGATTTCTTCACTACGGGAGCTTCTCTCGGTGAGGGGCGTGGTCGATTTTACATCAAGACAGATGGATTGGAGCACCCAAGCGTGCGTCAGGCTTTTGCAGATCGTATTGCTGATCACCGTATACTCTCCTGTGCCCTTACGCTCTGTGACCAAATTCACGATGAGCCCACGATACTTGTCTCTAAAGATGTAAATCTGCGTGTCAAGGCTCGGGCTTTGGGGATGACTGCCGAAGATTATATCAATGACAAGGTGCCGACACGGACGCTTTTCGATGTGGCACACGAAGAATATACCGATATCCCTGCTGAGTTGATTGATACGATCTATTCTCAAGTCGCCGGTATTGCTGTGGAAGAATTGCCTTTTTATACGAAGTTGCAACCCAATCAGTGTTTTATCCTCAAGAGCGATCGCAATAGCGTTATGGTGCGTTACAATCCTTTCTCGGGTCGAGTGGTAAAGGTGGATAAGATCACGCTCTCGGGTATCACCCCTCGCAATGCGGAGCAAGCCTTTGCATTCGACGTTATTCGGGATCCGGATATTAAGCTCATAGGGCTTACGGGAAAGGCTGGTACGGGTAAGACGTTGCTCGCCCTTGCAGCTGCATTGAGCCTTCGGGAGTCGTTTCAACAAATCTTCTTGGCTCGTCCCATCGTGGCTCTTGCCAACAAGGATCTAGGGTTCCTTCCCGGAGATGAAAAACAGAAGATCACGCCCTATATGCAACCACTCTTTGACAATTTGAGCTTCATCAAAAATCAGCTCAAGGCGGGTAGTGCTGAGGTACGAGCTATCGAAGATATGCAACATGACAATCGTCTTGTAATTGAAGCTCTTGCTTATATCCGTGGGCGCAGTTTGTCGGATTCGTTGATCATCGTTGATGAGGCGCAAAATCTCACCCCTCACGAAGTAAAAACCATCGTGACCCGTGCCGGTGAAAATACCAAGGTGATCTTTACGGGCGATGTGGAGCAGATCGACTCGCCCTACCTCGATGCCGAAAGCAACGGACTTGCCTATATGATCGACAAGATGGCGGGACAAAAACTCTTCGCGCACGTCAATCTGATACGAGGTGAGCGTAGCGAACTGAGCGAAATTGCCTCGAACCTCCTTTAATTCTCAATGTTTGCCATGCAACCTATTCACATTGTTGTCTCAGGCTTGGGGGCTATTGGAGGGTATTATGGTGGTCGTCTGGCATTCTATACCGAGCCTTTGACATCGATCCATACCTCCTTCTTCATGCGGTCGGGTGTGCATTTAGAGCAGGTTCGACGGGAGGGGCTTCATATTACATCTCCCTCGCTAGACCTGTGGGCGCACCCTTATCGAGCCAGTGACCGAGTTGAAGATCTCCCTCAAGCAGATGTGCTGCTCCTTGCCACGAAGAGCTATGACGCTCTTGCCAATATCGAGCAATTGCGTTCGATTATTACTCCTTCGACGGTCATCGTACCTCTGCACAACGGATTGGATGTGCCACCCGCGATACATCGGGCCCTCCCTGAAAATCTGATCCTCCCCGGAGTGTGCCATATTACCGGCAGGCGTATCGCTCCCGGAGAGATTGCCATCCGCTCCGACCGCAATGTGCTTAAATTTGGTGCCACAAGCGATCTCAATAGTCGTTTGGCACCTTCGGAGTGGCAGATTGCAGAGGCTTTTTATACCCTACTCAAGGCGAGCGGAGTCTCATGTTGTTTGTATCGCGAGATGGCTCCCTACCTCAGGGAGAAGTATTTGATGCTCAGCCCTTCGGCGACTGCGACTGCCTATTTTGACAAACCGATCGGGCGTGTACTGGATGAACACAATGAGGAGTTTCGAGGCTTAATCGCAGAACTTGCTTCGCTTTACCGAGCTGCCGGATGGGAGCAAGATCTCTTTTTGGAGGAATCGGGCTACCAATCCGTGGGCAAGATGCCCCGAGAAGCAACCACCTCGATGCATTCTGATATCCTGGCAGGGCATCAATCCGAATTGGAAAGTCTCGTGGGGTATGTGGTGCGTTTAGGTCGTCAGTTAGGGCTACCCACTCCTCTGTATGCCAAGATGTACCAAGGCTTACTCCAAAGGAGGAGCAATTAGACTTTTGGACGGTCGGATTTAGAGGTCTATATCGAATGGTTTATCAAGAAAAATAGATCTATGGATTCCGACCACAGATCTACTTAAAACTTATTCCTATGACAGAACGTTTCCTCCCCATTATAGGGATGCATTGTGTTGCTTGTGCCGAAAAGATTGAGCGAGCTGTGGCACAACGCTCAGGCGTACGTGAGGCTGCTGTACTTTATACCGAGCGCATGCTTCGAGTTCGATTTGATCCTGAGACTATTTCTCTGGAGGAGTTGGCTCATGCGGTGCAGGAGGTGGGCTTTGAGTTGATCCTCGCCGATACAACTTACGAGCTGGCGGAGCGACATCGTCGGGCGTTGCTTCGTGAGGAGCAGCGTATGCGTCGCAATGTCCTTGGTGCTTGGGGAGCTTCTCTTCTCATGATGGGAGGGATGTTTCTTTCTCTTCCATCTTTTTTGCACCATTTGCTGATGTTCGTTGCTGCTACGAGCGTCTACTTTGTCTTTGCGATGGACTATCACCGTTCGGCTCTGAAGCAGTTGACTCATGGCGTCTTTTCGATGGATACGTTGGTCTCTTTGAGCTCCACGATCTCCTATTTATCGGGTATTTTATCGCTGATTGATGGGTGGGGTATCTTTACTGATGCGCATATTTATTTTGATGCAACGGTTATGATCCCGGCATTTGTTTTACTGGGGAAGTGGTTGGAGCAACGTGCGACGAAGCGCACGGGCGATGCCATCACCGCTCTCGTAGAGCGACGCCCTAAGTGGGCTTTGCAGATGCGTGATGGAGTTGCTACTGAAGTGCCGATCGAGACTCTCCAAAAAGGAGATCGAGTACGGGTTCGTGCGGGTGAGATAATCCCCGTAGATGGTGTTTTGATCAAAGGTGCTACCACTGTGGATGAACAGATGATCTCGGGAGAGCCCTTACCCGTCGAAAAGGTCGTAGGGAGCACTGTCTTTGCCGGTACGCTCAATCGCTCGGGAGCTTTCACGTTAGAGGCGCAAAGTGTGGGAAGTGATACCGTGTTGGGTACGATTATTGAAACCATCAGACGTACACAGGCGGAGAAGCCCCCAATCCGCCGCATTGCAGATCGCATTGCCTCTATATTTGTTCCCGTAGTCCTCGCACTGTCAGTACTTACGCTCCTTGGTTGGTTGCTTTGGGGACCTGAGGCTTATGCTTGGGCGTGGGGGATTCGTTGTGCCATCTCGGTGTTGGTTATCGCTTGCCCGTGCGCATTGGGCTTGGCTACCCCTACTGCTATTACAGTGATGGTAGGAGAGATGGCTCGTCGGCATATCTTGATTCAAAAGGCAACTGCTCCCGAGATCTTGCCCCGAGTGACCAAAGTCTTTTTGGATAAGACCGGGACGATCACGACGGGATGCCCGGAAGTGGTGGAGGCAAAGTGGTGGTCTGAGGACCCCGAGAGGCTCAAACCGCTTCTCATTGCGATAGAGCAGGGGAGTACGCATCCCTTGGCTCATGCCCTTATAGCCCATTTGTCGGGAGATGGGATGGTAGATATTCCTACGCTAGGGGAGGTGGAGACTGTTGTGGGGCAGGGGGTAAAAGCTCGTATCGGAGGGCAGTTGTATAGAGTAGGAAGTGCCTCCTTTGTAGGTACTCAAGCGGATGAAGAGGCAAAGGGGAGCGAAGTGTTTTTCTCTTGTGAAGGGCATTTGTTGGCTCGTTTTGTCGTTGCTGACCAAGTAACGAAGGCGAGTCGGGAAGCCATTGCTCTGCTTCAAAAAAAAGGTGTTGAGGTGATCCTCCTAACAGGAGATCAAGCCTCATCGGCACGTGTATCGGCTGGCGAAGCCGGTATTGCCGAGTGGCATGCTGAGATGATGCCCCAGGAAAAGTACGCCATGGTTTGCGAAGCACGCCGTCGTGGAGAGGTGGTGGCTATGATCGGGGATGGAATCAATGATAGCGAGGCTTTAGGCGAAGCCGATGTTAGTATAGCCTTAGCCTCGGGAAGTGATATTGCTGTAGCGGTGGCGGACATCACGTTGGCACAACAGGATCTTCGGCTCTTTGTGGAGGCCATAGAGATTGCCACGCAGAGCATTCGCACTATTCATTTCAATTTCTTTTGGGCATTACTCTACAATGTGATCGCAATTCCTGTGGCAGCGGGTGTGCTGTTTCCATCATTTCATATCTTACTTTCTCCGGCAATCGCGAGCAGTGCCATGGCTTTGAGTTCGCTCTCCGTAGTACTTAACAGTCTGCTCTTAAAGAGCCGTTTACGCAAAACCTTGCCCTAACCTCTTGGTCTCTTTGAGATTTATTTGCTAAATTCGCCCTTGAATTAGAGGGGTATCTGTTGCAAAATTTGCCCCTTGCAATTCGCAGTAATACATATAAACTATCATAGACTCAATCTTATTGTTATGATGAACCCCGAAGAACTCCAGAAAACTGGATTCGCAACGCGTGCTGTGCACGTAGGTTCCGAAAAGAATCAGTACGGTACCTTGGCTTCTCCAATCTATCAAACTTCTACTTTTGTCTTCGACAATGCCGAGCAGGGAGGACGTCGTTTTGCCCTCGAAGAAGGCGGTTATATTTATACTCGTTTGGGTAACCCGACCCTTACGGCCGTGGAGCAAAAAGTGGCTTCGCTGGAGGGTGCAGAGGCTTGTATGAGTGCCTCATCCGGTATGGGGGCTATTACCTCAGCCGTGTGGGTCTGTGTGCAACAAGGTGATCATATTGTAGCGGGTAAAACGCTCTATGGATGTACTTACGCTTTCTTTGAACATGGCCTCAAGCGTTATGGCGTGGATGTTACATTTGTAGACATGCGTGACCCTGAGAATGTGCGTAAGGCGATGCGTCCGAATACCAAGTTGGTGTATGTAGAGACTCCTGCCAATCCCAATATGTACATTGCTGATATCGAAGCTATTGCTGAGATCGCTCACGCCCAGGAGGGTGTACGTGTGATGGTTGATAATACCTTCTGCACGCCCTACCTCTGTCGTCCATTGGAGTTTGGTGCCGACATCGTGATTCACTCCGCAACTAAGTTCCTCAACGGCCATGGTGATGTGATTGCCGGATTCATCTGCGGTACACAAGAGTACATCGATCAAGTGCGCCTTGTAGGGGTTAAAGACCTTACAGGTTCTGTACTAGGTCCGTTTGAGGCCTTCCTGATTAACCGTGGTATGAAGACGCTCCATGTGCGTATGGATCGCCATTGCGAAAATGCTCAGAAGGTGGCCGAATTCCTCGAAACCCATCCTAAGGTAGCGAGTATTGCTTATCCCGGTTTGGCAAGCTTCCCCCAAAAGGCATTGGCTGATAAGTACATGAAGCAACCCGGTTCGATGATAGCCTTTGAAGTAAAGGGTGGTTTGGAAGCCGGACGCAAGCTGATGAATACAGTTCACCTTGCGGCTCTCGCTGTGAGCCTTGGAGATACCGAGACCCTCATTGAACACCCTGCTTCGATGACGCACTCTCCCTACACACCGGAGGAACGTGCTGCTTCGGATATCTCTGAAGGTCTGGTACGTCTTTCAGTGGGGCTCGAAGATGCCGAAGACATTATTGCAGATCTCAAGCAGGCTTTGGATCAACTTTGATTAAATGTGATCTAGGTGTGTGATACCCATTTTAGGGTAATCTTTCCGAAAAGAGAGGGGGAAGCTCAGATGAGGACTTCACCCCTCTTTTTTTATGTCTTCGCTGCTTCCTTTCAGCTGTATTGCGAGATTTGGTCCTAAGCGTATTTGTTTGTGAATATTTGTTTACTAGAGCCTTGAATCTCTGTTTTATCGAGGGAAATACTTGTTATATGGATTTTTGTGCCTATCTTCGCAGGCGAAGGTCGTATAACCTACGCGGTGGTTCACTGTGTAGAAAGCCGGGTAGGCTAGCGAGTCTCCATGGTTACGATCGATATCATAATCAATAGTTATAACCAAAACAGAAGGTATACATAGTATACATTTCATCTGTATATATGAGTTGGAAGAGTGCGCCTGTTGCGTATCGCAATGGGGTAGCGCGGTTGTGTGGCTCTACCTAAAGTAGAGTACGCAGGGCTGTGTGAGGCTGGGTTATTGTCTGATTTTCTGACAAGGCCGGTCTCTTTGCTACCTCTCACTGCGTTGGCAGCGGGGTAGGTGTTTTTGTGTGTTTAAAGTGCAACAAAATAAAATCGATTAGCAAATGAACAAGTTTTTAATTGGGATGGCCATGCTCATTTTTGGGTTGGTTTCGTGCAAGAAGGATCACAAGGATCCCTCCGGTGAACAATCGGGAACAACCTATATGGCAATGTCCGTGAATCTTGGAGAGTCTCTCCGTGCTTCTGAAGATGACAAGTACAATAAGTTGGGCGAATGGGAAGGAAATGATGAGATTAAGGATGTTACCGTATTCCTTATCCAAGGTGGTACTGTAGAGCACAAAGACTTTACTTACGCTGCCTCTGGGACAGCTGAGGGAACTTTTAGTGTTGCTGATGCTAAAGTCACTACGGTACCCTGGAAAACTACCCCAGGAGCAAAGACCATTTATGTGGTAGTGAACGGGGGTGCAACTGTAGAGACTCAGGCTATTCTCACAGATCTCAAAAACAAGACTCTTAAAGAAGAGTTTGAAGCTGCTTACAAGGCAGCTAAGGTAATTACAGCTGGAGAGTCTACATCTTCACCCAAAAAGGACCTTATCATGATGACAGGTATTCCTGTTACTCAAACGATTGCAGATGGAGTTTCTGCTTCTGCAGCACTTGTCTCTGCAACTAATAAAGTGCTCCTCTCTGTGCGCCGCACAATGTCTCGTGTTACTGTAACAAGAGATAAAGTTTTGGGTACCAATGGGACAGAGGATATAGAAATAAAAAATGGGACTAAGACTATCGCTCGCCTAAAGAACGTTACGTGGGCAGTAGGGCAGACATCTAAATTGACCAATATCTTGTGGAAGGATAATGTTGGAGGGTTTAAATATACCGCCTTGGATGTGAAGTCTGAAGATGCAGCTTACGAGTTTATTCCTACTAATACAACTTTTAAATCGCAAGCTGCCAATCATTATGATTACTCAAAGTTAAATGAGACAAACGCTCTTGTCGTTTTTGATCGTACTACGGCATCTGTTGCTGAGGTAATAAAGGGGAATATGAAATTCATCACGGAAACTACCCACAAAACACCTACAATAATCACCGATGGAAAGACTGGCGGTTATCGCAAGGGTAATACTACTTATGTTCAAATTACGGCTACATTCGAGCCTGAGTCTACAGAGTGGGCTATAGGACAGGGAACTGGTTATACTGCAGGGACTCCCGTGTATCTTGGTGTAATCACAGGTAAATGGTACACTGATCTTAACAAGGCTAAAGAGGCAAATAAGGTGTCAGATGTAGATAAAGCAGCAGGTAGAGATGGTGTAATTGAGTTTAAAACTGGTAAGATGTACTACTACGCTTGGCTCAATCCCAATGAGACAACCTCCACAAAGTGGACGCTCTCTCCGGTAGTGCGTAATAATATTTATCACGTAAATGTAAAGAACTTTGCTCGGTACGGCTTTTCTGGTAACCCTTACAATCCGGATCCAAATAATCCTGACAAACCCGATCCAGATGATCCAACACCAGATCCCGAAGATCCTCTAGAGGATAAGGAGACTTACATGACCACGGAAATCACTGTTATCAAATGGGGAGTTCACTCTTACGATGTCTCTTTCTAATCATTTGGAAGAATTGAAATAAACGGAGGGATATGAGGAGCTGAAATATGCTCTTTACACACATAGAGAATGCAGATTTTCAGGTCCTCATTTCCTCCTCTACGTTGTATGGTATAGAAGTTCCCAATCCATTATACCTTACTGTAAAAAGATGCATTTATTATGTAATGCTTGGCAGGAAAAGTACCCTGCATACACATTTATATACTGTACTATTGTAATTCCAAAATGAAGTTGATATATAAGGTCTCCTTTCTTGCGTTGTCTCTGCTCTTCGGACTGACTTCCTGCGATCACCTCATATTTGATAATCTAGAGGATTGCCCTCGAGGTATTTATGTGCGCCTCTATTCTCAGACAGAATGTGCCGATTCCCCCTCTTATCCCGAGCAGATAAGGGAGACCAATTACTTTGTTTTTGACGAGGAAACAGGTCTTCTGGTTGCATTGCATCGGGATGAAAATCAAACACTGACTGCTGACAAAGAGGTTTACATTCCTATCTCTCGGAGTAAAGGAGTCTTTCGTGTAATAGCATGGTCGGGCATTGCGTCTGATCTTTTTGAGACTTCATCGGTGCAAATAGGTAAGACATCCTTGTCTGATCTTTATAGCATATTGAATACCGAAAAAGGGACACCGTTCTCAGTTGACCTGAAAGATCGGACCGTGTGGATGGGGCAGTCTCCCATTGTAGTTGTGCAGCCTTTGCGCAAGGAAACTCCTAAAGATTACCACGTGGCAGTGAATATGAGAGAGATTACCAATCGCATCACTGTACGTGTAACGGGGCTGAAGAAACCCACGGACTTCGTGATACTGATGGAGTCTGCCAATGGTCGTTATGGTTTTGATGGTACTATTCCTGCTCACAGTGCCTATAAGTATCCGGCTCTTACCTCTTATCCTGCAGATCTCAAGGATATGGCCCGAGCATTCTTCACTACCCTCAAATTGGAGAGCGGTCGTAAAAGCATTATCACAGTTTTCAATACAGATAAAAATAAAATAGCCTTTCAAGATGACCTTATAGGAGCGATTCTTATGAGTCCCAAAGATGCCTCTCTAAACCTCCGATGCCTTAACGACTACGATATACATCTCAAGATGCGCTATTGTCCTACATGTCCCGGAGAGGCTGCAATTGCTCAGATTTGGATCAATGATTGGCTTGTTCATAGCTATGATATAAGCTTTGACTAACCAAGATCGGTTAATAGAAGACTTATTTATATATGCAGAGACCTATGAATAAAGATACAGCTTTCCCTCTTTGGCTGAGTGTTGTTTCCATTTTACTTTTTGCCTCTTGTTCCGGTGTTGTAGAGCGTAATCAAGAGACAGCTTACTCTGTAATCACACCCCAATTCCGGATTCAAAGCAGCCAAAAACACTCCATAAATGAAGATATTGAAGATAGAGAGGACTATGTAAAGACAGCAGCTTTCTTGATTTTTCCTTCGGGTCGCACTGAGCGAGTGGGATATAGCTTTGCAACCTCAGATATGCACGTAATGCCTTCTACAAAGGTATTGGCAGGGAAGAACGATATTTACATTTTTGCCAATGTCCCCGAAACCGAGGTTAAAGGGTTAGTAACTCGCTCTTCGGTAGAAGATTATATGTTACGTAAAACATCATTCGACCAATGGACAGGGGTTGGAGCTTCTGCGGAGTATGGATTTCGCATGTCTCGTGTCTACTATAACCAAAACATTCCTGCAGGGTACACGGAGACAAATCCCTATGAGTGGAAGCCACAAATCGATCCTGCGTATTTGAATTCTCCTCTTGCACCTGTCAGTCAGTACGGACAAGATGTTGAGGGTGGCGTCCTTGTCCAAAGAACTGTAGGTCTCGTGCGCGCTTGTGCTAAGATCACGCTCTCTCTTACCGGGGAAGGCGTCCCTGAGATTTCCGAAGTTACCTACCACTCTGCAGCGGGAGAGACCTCTTTAAGGCAGTTGCCGGAAGGCTCTTTTGCTACGGAGATCCCACAGCGTACTATAACTCTCAAAGCGGGCTCCTCTGCCCAAGAGAAGAGAGCAACTCTTTATGTGCCCGAGAGGCTCTACAAGGGAGCCTCTCCTCAACCAAGGTGGAATAAGACGAGTGATATTGGTGAATACGGGGTTACCTATATTACCATCAAGATGAAGTCCGGGAAATTGTATCGATTCCCCATTGTGCGCAATGAGACAAAAGATATTGTAGGAGTTCCCTTCTTGCAATTTGCCAAAGGAGAAGTACCTACCATTGTTCCGGACTATGCTGTGGTGCGTAACTTCCACTATAATTTTAATGTGTCGGTTCCCGTAGAAGATAAAGAGTTGAATGTAAGTCTGAGGGTACTTCCTTGGACGCTTATAGAGTCTGAGCGTTCGTTTAAACGCCCTGAGTATTCCTTCAAAATCTATGTAGTGGATAAAGGAACTTCTTTTGATACAGTGGATTCAATGTCTCCCATCGATGCCAAAGATATATCCAAGGATGTATTGTTGCCACCCGGTAAGGAGGTTATTATAAAGTTCTCCGTAAAGCAACCCAGAGGGGCAATATGGGTTTCTTCCATTACCAATGGACTCTTTTTTAAGTTGGAAGGTGAGGGTACCGGAGTCGTGGTAGATTCTGATATTGTGGGAAGCGCCCCCGAGAGGGAGTACAAAATGCGTATAAAACCACTTGCCGAGTTTGAAACAGAACCTCGTTATACCCAATTTTTTATAGCAATAGGTGGTAAGGAAATAGACCTGAGTGCAACGGGGAAAGAAGATTGTCGCTACATAGGAGAGGGTGCCAATGATCGTTGGAAGATTAAGCAAGTGATGAACTAGCAGAGGGAGAGGGATTGATTTGCGCCCCTGTGGATATTAGATCTCGTTTGAAAAGACTTTAATAGATAGAGAAGAATGTTTTTGTATCGCACTACGATAACTCATTTTGTACTAAGGGTTCTCTCCCTTTTTATCGGGGGAAGTCTCTTGGTCTCATGTATGGGAGGCTCCGGATCTCCGCGTCCCGATGACATCCCCGAGGGAATGAGAGCCATTGATCTTAACTTGACCATCCTTAACTCACTCTTCAATAACCCCGAGTCAATGATGCGTTCTACCCAAACGGGTGCTTTGCGTGTTGAGAAAGAGGAGCCCGGAGACTATGATGCGGGGGCGTATGGAGCAGATCCTCTCAACGAAAATAAGATTGAAGATATTCAGATTTTTCTTTTCAAACAAGATGCCGATGGGATCCTCTTGAGGGCTTTCTCAAAAGACAAAGTGACAAAGATAAATGAGGCGAGTACCACCACCGGAGGGGGAACTTATAAGGTACGGGTCCTTATCCCTCATAGCGAAATCTCGACTATTGAGGGGCAGCAGTTTCAGATTGTAGCTGTGGTGAATGCCTCTTCCGATCTCACTTTGGGAGTTACTAAACTGGCTGATCTTCAGGCAAAGTTGCAGGACGAGCAAAATGGCTTTGACCCTAAAGATCCGAGCTTGGATCTGGGTATTAAGCCTCAAGCACGGTTTTTGATGGATGGTTCGCTTTCCACGGGTACGATTACTTGGGGTAGTAATAAGTCTTACGATATCCCCTCTGATTTGCAACTCAGGCGTGCTGCATCCAAAATACGTCTTCGTATAGACTATATCAGAGTGGTAGACCACCAAAACGGTGGTAACACGGAGTATGAAGTGCTTGATAAGCATGTTCGCTTGATGCACTACACAGCCAAGGGCAGCGTCGTGGCGGGCGCTCCATACAAGGTACAAGACTCGGAGTGGAAGGATACAGACTACCGAGAGCTGAAGTCTCGTACTTTTCCCGGTAAGCAAAACACAGCAGGAGCATCATCTTTTGATACCTCTTTTCCATTCTATACTTACGAAAACAATTGGGCTAAAAACGAAAACAACGAAACCTACCTGCAGATACGCCTTAAAATGCGCCCCAAGGAGCGTCCTACGGACGAAGGTAAATATTACTACTATCGCCTGCCTATCAGTTTTAAGAAAACGATGGAGGGAGTTCCCGAGGAGAAACTTCACCGTGCAGATCGGAATCACCTTTACGATGTCCTTACCGCCATAGAGCAGTTGGGGAGTTTGGATGCCGGAGATCCTTTGGAGGTGAACTCTTTTGTGGCCATTAGACCGTGGAATGACCCCGATAAGATTGATGGAACAATTCTTCAGGCACACTTCCTCGTAGTGCGGGAGCATGAGCCTATTATTGCCAATGTTGCAGAGCGAAAGGTGCAGTATATATCGGATTTGAAGGTGAAAGTCGTGATGAAGGAGGTCTACTATGAATACTTCGACGTAACCGGCCAGTATTACCGTGTCGTATTTGACAAGGATGGCCATAAAACCACTTATCAAGGGCAGAAGGAGCAGAAGACGTCTGAGATGACCCAATATAAACAAGAGACTGTTGGAGGGTCGTATGATAATACTACAGTTACGTCCTCTGAGGAGCATCTTGAGGATGGAATGCTAACGATTACCCATGCCGTCCCCGTAAACTTTCTGGCATTCCATATCTTATTCGATGTAGTGCAGGAACCGGGAGATACCAAATCTTTGAAGGAGTCTGTCCATGCCATACAATATCCCCCTCGCTTTATTACGGGACGAAAATCTATCGGGCAGAAACCCACGGAGGCGGAGGTAAGAGAAGGAAGGGAGTATGCCGACTTTCGCTACCACACTTCTTTTGGTTCAACTGCCACATATCCAGGGACCTCTTCCGTGGTACCACAAGTGAACGATGTCTTTTTCAAAGTAACAACTGTCGTTGCACAAGACGGGGAGCGTATCGGGGATCCTACAGATATTTATGGAAAAACAAAGCAAGATGAAGCATCCAATAGGATTATTTCCCCTGAGTTTATTGTGGCTAGTCAGTATGGTATGAGTCCTCAAATGCATCAATATGATCTATCGATGTCTCCGGGTTGGTACGATAATCCCTATTTTGGCTATCAATATGGAGGAAATTCGGCTTTTTATGAAAGAAAATCTCCCTATTATAACAATGTTTATACCCCGGTAGGAGGAGCTCAACGTTTGTATCGTAACTATGGGAGTGCGGAAATGCGTTGTGCCAACTACTTCGAGGATGAATATGGTTGGGATGGAACCTACGAAGAACATTATATTGATGAATATAATCAGCGTAGGACTCGTAGTGTAAAAAAGACTTTTAAGTACAAGGGGCACTGGCGTATTCCAACGGCAGCAGAAATTGAGATGGTTGATAAGATGCAGGACAACGCTAATGCCGTAATAAAATATTTGATGTACGGAAAGCATTATTGGACAGCAAGATATGGCTATGTCTTTGAGTTTTCAAGTAATTCTTCTCGACCTGTATCGGATGTAGATCCTATTGAGGGAAATTCTGATAGGCAGAAGAGTGCGGTTCGTTGTGTCTTCGATACTTATAAGTTTAAGGATCATAAGCACTATTGATGGAGCTTGTATCCTTATTGAGAAGATTAAGAGTTTAATGAAAATCAGCAATATGACTCACTATATAAAACAGGTCTACAAGGTTGGGGCTCTCCTCTCTCTTTGTGCTTTTTGCGGACTCATGACTACCTCTTGTGCAGGCGACCCTCGCATGGATGAGGAGACCTATAAAAGTTTTGTGAAAGAGGGCGAATGGTTTACAATTTCCTTAAATCTGCAGGCCGATCAACTCTCAGAACTTCGGAGAGGTATAGATAACGATGAGGATATAACTTCTTTACGCGTTATCGTATTTGATGCCAATAAAAACTTCCTTTATTCTCAAGATGCTGTTCTTGGTAGCTCCAAAGATCTTTCGGAAAAGACTGATAATGACTTCTTCCCGGATCAGAAAAAAGAAGGGATTACGAGGGGTAAATCTTTTACTGTCACTTTGAAAAAAAGCAGTGAACGTCGCTATGTTCACTTCATAGCGAACTACGATTGGACCGGTTTTGAGCAAGACTATTTCATAACGGGAACCTCTTCCGGGGAACTTATGCCGAGTCTTCTTGCCAAGCACGAGGAGGGCAAAAACGGCAATGGGCATTCTGCTAATGAAAACAAACCCTTCCTTCCCATGTGGTCACGGGCATTCCTAGAGAGGCTTGACGAGCATACCTTTAACGGCAAGGTGATAAAACTGGTACGCAACTACGCAAAGATCACGGTCGAAAACAAAGCGTCAGATTTCAAATTAGAGGCTTTTACGGTTTGTAACGTCCCTAAGCAAGGTACCGTAGTCCCTTTCAAAATGGATAATTTGGACTTTTCGTTTCCCTATCCTGTCAGCGAGGCTACCGTACCTCCGGGGACCTCTCTTATCGCCAATGATCAAGAGTCTGATCTCATTGATCTGAAAGATGATCAGACGCGAGCGTATCATCTCTTTGAGTGGAAGAATGATGGAAACGAAAAGACCTTTGTGATAGTAAAAGGAAAAAGAACGATTAACGGGGCGGAGCAAGACCGATACTACAAGGTCGATCTAGTCAAACAAAGAGATCAAGGTGTTGTCAGCGACTATTTTCCCATTGTTCGTAATAACCACTATATGATTACTATCAATGGTGTTAATTCCGATGGTTATGCTACTCTTAAAGAGGCAATACGGGCTCCTGCAGGGAACAATCTCTTCTCCTCCATAGAGATGCAGAACTTTAAGAAGGTCTCGGATGGTGTACTTACACTCTCGGTAGATCCGATTACTTTCATCGTCGTACGTCCCGGTACGTATGAGTTTTCTTCTTTTTATTCAGGAGGATGGGAGCATACCAAGTACTATCCGAGTTGGTACAAGATTAGTGATTATAAAGATGATCTTGAGACCAATTGGGAAAAAGATAAAGACCCTTTTATGGGCGAACTGGAACGAGTACAGGGCAAAGGCTTTTCGGTCCATGTAAAGGAGGTTCCTTATGATCAAATTAAGGAGTACTCTGTGGAGGTTGTAGGGCTTAGAAGGCATGGCTCGACGGTAGTAGATGCTACCTCCGGGGCGACAGTCCCTCTATCTCGCCGTGTTAAGTTGATCCTCCGTCCCCCATTTTTGTTTCATGGCAAATTGGAGGCAGACACCAGTACAGGCGATACTAACGATCGTATCCTTAGCTTTGATATTCCCAAGGAAATCAATAAAAACCTACTTCCTTTTGACATTTATATCAAGACCGATGAGCTAACTCCTCGCAGTACTGCCAGCAAGGATCTGGTGCTCGTCTATCGTGATGGAGCCGTATACTACCGGTATACGGTCCGTTCAGAAGATCGCATTGGGAAACGTCTTAGCCTCCCTTTCATAATTAACAATGGAAGTCAAACAAAAAAAGCGGTAGAGTTGTCCAGCGAGTTTTACGAGGAAGATCTAATCTATCCGGAGACAACCCTCCGCCATTCGGTCTCATTGAATCTGTATTACCTCAAGCCTGATAATTCTCGATCTGAATGGTTACCTAAGAATGCTCCATTTACTTTTACATTCGATGGAGCGTCCTATTCGGAGGAGGATTTCCGCGATTTCTTTGGAGGTACGATGGTAGGGGATACGAATGGTAGTTTCAAACTCTCATTACTAGGGGCCTTTTACGACAGCTATAAGGGCGAAGATTTTACCATATCAAGCTCCCATACCTATTTGTCTTCCTACGGATTTGTGAAGTACATAGTACAAGAAACAAAAAAGTTGGAAGAGTGGGTGCAAGGAACCTCTCCCATTCAGATGTCTTTGGAGAGGGTTGAAATAAAAGGGGTATTGTACCACTATCAGTACAGCTACAACGGTTCTTGGAGTTTAAGCTATGCCCTTTATCCCAACTATTCTCCAATTTTCTATGCTAATTCAAGTTCTTCCTCCTCTATTACAGAGTTTTTACAAGCAGAGATCAGAGATAGAGGTGCATACAGATATGACTATGATCTTACCATAACAAAGGACCAATTGTCTCATACTAAGCAAGGACTCTGTTTTGACTACTATAAGATTTCAAACGGAATTCGTGTCTACAACGGAGCCTTTTCCGGTTATTATGTAAATAAATTATGGAGGGACCTAGAGAGTTCCACACGACTAGATTGGTATAGGGATCCTCGCTTCTCCTGATACTAACTCTCCCTCTGTGGATCCTATGTGCCATTGTATTCTGTGAAAGCCTCCTTCTCCCATCAGGTAGAGGAGGCTTTTCTTTTGGAGATAATGGAGATTTGTGCCTATGCTCTCGTATTTTTTTGTTGGCTGAAATATCCTCTGCTTCCAGCGCTGTAGTTTTTTAAGTAGAGGGCAGAAAAATCTCTATTACAGCCCTGTAAAAGAATTGCTTTCAGCTGACTTGTCAAAATATAGAGCTTCACAGGGAGGAGAGGAGGGCCGGATTTTGTGAGGTAGCATAGTTGTAGTCTGCTTGCTTTTTGTACATTTGTGTTCGGATCCCTCCTGTTCGTAGGTATGTGGCAGGGGGTAGTGTAGATGGGAGAATAAGAATAGATGATGAGTAGTTCTCAAGGAAAACTCGCCCAAGGAAAGCTGACCATAGTTCCCACCCCGGTGGGTAATCTTGCAGATATTACTCTGCGGGGATTGGAGGCATTGCGGTGTGCCGATTTGATCTTGGCAGAGGATACTCGGACCTCTTCTGTACTACTAAAGCATTACGACATCAAGAAGCCTCTGGAGAGTCACCATAAATTTAACGAGTTTAAGACTTCCCTCGGATTGGTTCAACGTATTCGTGAGGGACTGCAGGTGGCTCTGATTAGTGATGCCGGCACGCCCGGCATTAGTGATCCCGGTATTCTCTTGGTGCAGGCTTGCCTAGAGGCTGATCTGTCCGTTGAGTGTCTCCCCGGAGCTACAGCCTTTGTGCCGGCATTAGTTGTGTCAGGATTCCCAACCGATCGCTTCGTCTTCGAGGGTTTTCTACCTCAGAAAAAAGGGCGTCAAACGCGGATCTCTACGCTAGCCCGAGAGGAGCGAACAGTTATCTTGTACGAATCCCCCTATCGAGTTCTTAAAACATTACGAGCTTTTGCCGATGTGTGTGGTGGGGAGCGTCGTGCTGTGGCGGTACGAGAGCTTACGAAGATGTATGAGGAGGTGGTGCGGGGTACACTGGATGAACTGATTGCCCACTTTAATGAAAAAGCACCTCGGGGAGAGTTTGTTCTCCTTATTGGAGGGGCCCCTCAGGAGAAGAAAAAACATAAAAGTTATCGCGAAGAGTTATCTTGCGACGAAACTGATATTATTGAGAATACTAATTAAATTGTAAAGACAATGAAGAAGAGAACATTCTTTGTAACGGCTTTAGCACTTCTGATGGCTGCTTGCTTCTCTATGACTTCATGCAAGGGAAACAAGGGTAAGAATGCAGAGCTTGACTCCATTGCAGAGGTCAATAAGAGCCTTGAAACGCAGGTGCAAGAGATGGACGAACTGATCAGTGGCGTTCTTGCTAATTTTCAGGAAATTAGTGCCATGGAGGGCGTTATCAATGTGCCTGCCAACGGGGAAATGAACGCGAGCCAAAAGGAGCGTGTAGAAAGCAGTATGCAGATGATCAGTGAAAAGCTGAAGTCAAACAAGGCCGACATTGAGCGTCTTAACGCCAAGTTACAGGCTATGGGGTCTAAAAATGCAGTGATGACGAAAACGATCAAGGCATTGCAAGAGGAGTTGGAATCGAAGACAAAGGAAATCCGTCGCCTCAGTGAAGAGTTGCAACGTAAGAATGTTGCTATCAAGGATTTGGACGAAATGGTGAACAACCTTAACCGTGATGTCGAAGATCTCTCCGCTACTTCTGAGAAGCAATCTGAGACTATCGCTGCTCAAGATGCCTCTCTCAATACGGTGCGTTACTGTATTGGTACGAAAAACGACCTCAAAGAGATGGGGATCCTCGTCAATGGAAAGGTGGCTACGGAGAATTATACATCCGACTACTTCCGTCAAGTGGACCTTCGCAAGTTGGCTCGTATTCCTCTTTATAGCAAGAAGGCCGAGCTCCTTACGAACCACCCCTCTAGCAGTTACAAGCTCACAGCAGGGGACGATAAGCAACTTACGCTTGAGATCGTAGATCCTCAAAGCTTCTGGAGCTTGTCTAAGATGCTTGTGGTACGCACCTATTAAGCGGATCTTGTCTAGAGGCAAGGAGACTCTGTTTACGTGATGAAGAGAAATAGCTCCCACACTCCTTGAAATGGTGGTGGGGGCTGTTTCTTTTTTTTGAGAAGGCGGAATTTTGTATGCTCCTCCTTTATTCTTTTGGATTTATTCTCTGTTTAACATGTTATCAATACCCTAGAATGAAAAAGATTTTACTTCTTGCTCTGGCTATTTGTTCCCTAGGGGCAGTGAACGAATTGTGCCTAAATGCCCAAACAATTGAGGATGGTGTCCTAACGGATGCCCGTTCGGTAAAAGGTCGCTACGAGATCCCTGCAACGGTTACCAAGATCGCTGACTTTGCCTTCTTCCAAGGATCGGTTTCGGAGGTAGTCATCCCGGCTTCGGTCAAAGAGATCGGACTTTGTGCCTTCTACGAGTGTACCAATTTGGTTAAGGTGGAGTTTGCTCCCAATAGCCGGCTGGAGACTATGGGCGACCAGGTCTTCGATAGCTGTACCAAGCTCACCTCAATTAACCTACCGAGCGGAGTACGTAAGATGGGACACAACACGTTTTATTCGGATAGTGCCCTGCTGTCGGTTGTCCTGCCCGAGCAGTTGGAAGTTCTTCCTCCCTACACTTTCCAAAGTTGCTACAAACTCGCACAAGTGACGATCCCTGTCGGAACTAAAGTGTTGAGTGAAAATGCTTTTGCCGGTTGCCGTGGATTGACATCAGTTGCAATGCACGGAGTGGACTCTATTGCCACGAAGGCTTTTTATGGTTGTCTCCGACTTGAGTCAATCACGTTCCCCAAGACCCTGCGTATCGTTGCTGATAGCGCCTTTATGAATTGTACGGCATTGACAGAGGTGACCTATCCTAAGAGTTTAACCTTCTCGGGGGCACGTGTTTTTAGAGGTTGTACGCAACTCAAATCCATTAAGGTAGAGTCGGGTAATCCCTACTTAAAATCGGAAAATGGCGTCCTCTATTCGCAAGATGGAGCGACCCTCTTCGAGTGTCCTGCTCAGTTTGCTTCGGATAAATATACACTTGCCAATACGGTCAAGGTGATCCGTCCGTATGCCTTCTTTGAGTGCTCACTCGTAAAAGGTATTGAGATCCCTGCTACCATTGAGCGCATCGGGCTGGCAGCTTTGGCATGCAATGGGATCGCGGAGTTCTCCTTTGAGGGTAATGACCGCTATACGGTGCATCAAGGTGGTATCTACTATAATACGCAAGATAAGGATGGCAATGCCGTTAAGGTGGCTCTTGCCTATCCATCGAAGCGAGAGGGAGATCATACGGTAATGGATGGGACGCTTTTAGTTGCTCAGTATGCCTTTGCAGGATGCTCCGGACTTAAACATTTAACCTTGCCAGCCTCTCTACTTCAGCTCGATACAATGAGTTTGAGTGGATGTACGAGGCTGACGGATATTTCGGCTTATCCCATGACTCCCCCATCTACAAAGGCGGGGTGCTTCTTGGGGGTGTATCAACCACGGGTATCTCTGCATGTGCAGACTGCAGCTTTGCAGGCTTATGCAATGCATTCGGAGTGGATGCTTTTCAATTTTGGTGCAGACCTCGGAGCTGTTGCCAACCCCGTAGTGGAGCAGGCTGAGACCTCTTGGTGTCGTACCGATCGAGGGGTAGATCTGTTCCCGAAGGAGGGAGGCGAATATCGTCTGTATGATTACTCGGGTCGTATTATCGCATGGGGAGAAGTGCGGATGGGCGAAGTGTTGCACCTTGATGTGCAGCAATTGCCTGCTTTGCTCGTACTCCCTGAGGGGACGATCAAGCTATAATTGCGACTCGATTTACACAATCCATAATGGAGAGGGTGCTTCGCTGTTATTAGAGACGGCGGAGTCCCCTCTCGCTTTATCTCTTTTACTTCCCTTATTTTTGCGACATGATAAAAAATCTCTTCATAGACCTTGACGATACGCTGTGGGATACCTATCACAACAATAAAGAGAGCCTTCGGCAGGTCTATACCCAATTGGGCTGGCAGACTTTTGCACCCGACTATGACGCTTTTTGGGATAACTATTGGATACATAATGAGACCTTGTGGGCGCTTTATAGGCATGACCAAATCGATAAGTACACGCTCATCCTACGTCGTTTGCGAGAGCCAATGCCGTGGCTGAACTCTTTGTCCGACGAGGAGATATTGGATATCAACAGGCTCTTTCTGGCAAATACTGCTACCAAGACGCAGCTAGTCGATGGGGCATGTGAGGTGCTGGAATATCTGCATCGCTATTATCGGGTTTATATCTTGTCCAATGGCTTCCGAGAGGTACAGTACGCCAAAGTGGAGCGCAGTGGACTCTTGCCCTACATTCATCGCATGATTTTGAGTGAAGATGCAGGGATTAACAAACCCAATAAGGCGATATTCCGATATGCCTGCTCCTGTACCAATAGTCGTGTGAACGAATCCCTAATGATTGGCGATAGCTGGGCTGCGGATATTATGGGTGCCAAAAATATCGGGATGTCCTCTATTTGGTTCAATCCCTCGGGGCTACCTCTGCCCGAAGATACCTATCGCCCCGGCCACATTATCGCTCGTTTAGAGGAGTTACGCCACATCTTATAATATCTCATGAAGCAAGGCAAACGCAAGTCCATCGCCAAAATCTTTCATCGGTGGGGCGGATTGGTTCTTTCCCTCTTTTTGGTTGGCTTTAGTCTGTCGGGCATTTTACTCAATCACCGCCGACTCATCGCCTCTTGGGATCTCCCTCGAGGGCTTCTGCCTCGTTCTTATCACGTGGATGGTTGGACGCAAGGTGCCGCAGTGGGATCTGTTGCCTTGGGGCGGGACTCCGTACTACTCTATGGAGGAGAAGGTATTTGGCTTACCCAAGATCGAGGGCAACACTTCATCCCTTTTATGGAGGGCTTGCCCAAGGGTGCTGATCGGAGGCTGATGCGACGCATGGTGTATAATACTCGTCGTGGAGCCTTTGCTCTCTCGCAGGATGCATTGTATCAATTGGAGGGCGAGCGTTGGAATAAAGTCGATTTACCTCTTGACGAGACTTTGACGGACCTAGCTTTACAGGGCGATTCGCTTGTAGTGATGGGGCGTTCGCACCTCTTTATTACGCAACTCCCTTATCAGCAATTTAGTGTACTTACTCTGCCGGCTTCTCCGGATCTGCCAGAGCATAGGACAACGCTCTTTCGTACCCTTTGGGCGTTGCACTCGGGGGAGATGTTTCACCTTGTGGGGCGTCTTTTTGTCGATGCCTTGGGAGTGGTGCTCTTGCTTCTATCGCTCTCGGGGGTGTTGATGTTTTTTCTCCCTCGTTATATGAAACGGTTGCAACGGCGGAGCGCAGAGCAATATCGTACTCGGATCAAGCGTCGTGTCGCTCGCCTGCAAAAGCGTTTGAAGCGATACGATCGGTTACATCGGGTCTTGGGCTATTGGCTTTTCATCCCCTTATTTCTTTTGGTGCTTACAGGGATGTTCCTCCGTCCTCCGTTGCTGGTGGCGGTGGCTAAGCCTAAAGTGCCCACCTGTCCCGGTACAGCACTCCATAGCGACAATCCGTGGGATGATGCCCTACGTCGCATGGTCTACTCCCCTTGGAAGCAGGCATGGATTTTATCGACTCGCGAGGGGGTATTTCGTTGCTCTCGTCTAGGGTTGCCAATGGAGAAGATCGAGAAGACGCCTCCGATTAGCGTGATGGGGGCACATGTTTTTCAATTGGAAAAGGGGAAGCCCGATGTCCTGCTGGTGGGATCGTTTATGGGACTTTTTCGGTGGGATTTGTCCACGGGAGAGGTGACCGATCTCTATACGGGTGGTGCGCCCGAGCCTGTGGGGTTTATGCCGTTGGGCGAACATAAAGTGGCCGGCTATGCGGGGGATTTGGGCTCGGCTCGAGGGATTGCTTTTGAGTACGATGTCCCATGTCGGGAAATTGCCCAACCCGAAGAGATGGGCAAAGGGCGGATCTCGCTCTTTTATGCGATGCTGGAATTACATACAGGACGACTTTATGTCTTCTTGGGTCCGCTGGGTATTCTGTGGATTTTCCTCTCGGGCTCTATGATGCTGTGGCTTTTGATCTCAGGGTGGCAACGGCTTCGGAAGCGTGCGAAGCGGAAGGCTTGAGGCGTGGGAGCCCAAGTGTTCTCTTGCTGCTTTTTCGTGTTCGATTATTTCTTGCCCAACAATATAAAAAAGTGCAGGTTGCAGATTAAAAAGTGTAGCCCTACATTTTTTTCTTCCACTTTGAGCACGATGCTTTTGATCCTGAAAAAGGCTTGCATATTCTCTTCTTAACACTACTTACTTGGTACAATTCTTTTTCTTTCTTTACCTTTGTGGAGGAATTGTATAACAAAAATAGAAATTATGAATCGAAAACTGACCGTTTTAGTGGCAAGTGCCGTGGCACTCCTACTTTCCGCTTGCAACTCTCTTACAAGTATCGTGGGGGTGGCTATGGATACTCCTGAGGCATGGAGCAAAGTGCAGGAGATTATTGACAAAAATGTGGATGCGAGCACATGGAAACTCGTAAGCCTGGAAATGAACCAAGAGCCCGGAAAAGGTAAAGAATTGAATAATGACCTTTACTATTGCTCCGTGGTGATGGTGGACAAAGATGGTGCCGCTTGGCAACAAGCCTTCTTCCTAAATGGAATTGTAGGCGATCTCAGTCGCTATCGTGAGGGTACAGATTTTTCGACGACTCCCGCTCTTGATGTAAAGACGCTCACTCCCGAGGCATATGCAAAGCAGATCGAAGAGGCTAAGAAGTTAATCCCCACAGATTATAAATTTGAATGTGTGGAAACCTATTCTTTGGACAACATGGTAGAGGAGGGTAGCCCCAAATGTCGCTTCAACTTCAATATTACGGAGAAGGATGCCAAGCCCGTGAGCAATGCAGGTCGTACGGTGACGGAGTACTACGAAGTTCCGTTTGTCGTTGATGAGCAGGGGGTGGTTACGATGCTCGAGGAGTGATAGAGGTACATTCCTTTGGTTTCTTTAAATGAATTTGCTTCTATGAAGGAGTATAAAGAAAGCCTTTGGGAGCGTACGAAGTGGCTCTTATGGGGTGTTGGTGCTGCACTTTTTCTCTTCTTTATCCTACGTGTCTTTGTTCCCAATCTCTATGTTGTATTGGGGGTGCCCGGGGCTATTATCTTATGGTCGCTGTATAGGTGTTTCTTGGTGGCACGTAAGCGTGTAATCCTCTCGGAGCAACTTTTAGAAGTGTATCATGGTAAAAAGTGTAAACATAGTATCGTCCTATCAGAGGTTGTGCTGGACTTTTACATGTGCTCTTCTACTGATGCCGCAGGTACCGATCACGACCTTCGTCTCTATGTTTGTGAGCAATCTGAGGGGAAAAAACAGACCTTGGACATGAGCTTTTTGGGACGCACCCGTTTTGAAAAGTTGCTCGTGGACCTTGGTATCTATGATCCCGATCAACCCATCCGAGTAGAGACCTCTCAAAAGAACAAATAATGGAATATATTAGACAATTATGCCCGTAAATTTTTATTACTACATAGCTATTGTTTTTGCTATTGCGATCATTTCGGCAGTTGTAACCCTCGTAATGATGCGTAAACGTGCTCAGAAGTTTTTGGACGAGCATCCCGATGCCGTTAAAGTGACACTGAAAAATGTCAATTGGCTTCTCTATATCAAGACTACATCGGTTCATTTGGTCGATGGTGCCAAGCCCGTGCGTGTGGCTACGAGTTTCACATCGCAAGCCTTTTTCTTGAGTCCCGGTACACATATCCTCAATGTGAGTTTTTCCAAGCAACGCCCCGGGATTATCTACAAATCGGTAACTACAACTTATGATCCTACGAATATCGAGGTTGTGGCAGAAGCCGGTAAGGCTTATCGTTTGTACTTCAATACTTCGGAGAAGCGGTATGTCTTTGAAGAGGTAGAGGCGAAGTAATTGATTCCCTCTCCGTTATATCTCAAGTTCCCCTCCTCAGGAGAGGAAGGGAACTTTTTTATCCAAAGTTTTTTATGCATGTGTTCTTGGGTATGTCTGAATAGATTTTGTAAATTGCGAGCAAAATAGAGTTCACTTCGATTTGTAAGATATTCCCAAGTGAGTCCGATTTGTATGATTTTAGTTACGGAAATATCAAGCATAGAATTTGAAAAACTATGATGAAGCCCTTATTACAGACTGTGATCTGCTTCACAGCTCTATCATTCCCTATGGGGATGCATGCCCAAAATAACACGTATAATGAATCTGCCAAGAGCCCTATCCCGATGTTCGCTCTAGGGGTGAAGTGGAATGTGGCTTACCAATCGGTTCAAAACGAGGTGGTGGATGGTGGTTGCAATGTCTATGATGTGGGCGAAAATCACCAATATGGAGTTCGATCCAAAGAACTGATTAACAAAAAAGAGTACTACCATATCCCCAATGATCGTGGTGGTATGGATTTCTATGGGCGTGAAGAGGATGGAAAAGTTTATGTCTATTATAAGCAGAAGGAATACCTTGTATTCGATTATGCTCTCAAGGTAGGAGATTCATTCAATCCATTCCATTGGGATTTGGAGAGTAGTCCCGAGATCGAAACGCTGATCCTTGATGCGATTGAAACAAAAGAGGTCGCAGGGCAAAAGAGACGTATCTACTACTTCTCACTCAAAGCATCTGTAACGAACCAAATGCGAGGAACCAAGGCTCTTCACAACCGATTCCCCTACACCAATATAGACCGAGAGGCGGATTACATTTGGGTAGAGGGGATCGGTTCTCTGGAGGATACTCCCTCTTATCAACCCCTAGGGCTCACGGGTCATCAGCCTTCTATCCTATTGGGTTATACGGGAACAGATGGAGTACAATATGCCCTTACGAATCATCCTGCGGACTATTCGTGGAAAATTTTTAGAGGGTTTGTACAAGGAATTGACGAGATGGCGGGAGTTGCCGGAGCGGATGTTCATTTGATGGATGGGATCTTGACTGTCAGGCTCCAAGATGGCAAGCCACATCGCATTGCTGCTTATTCACTTAATGGTATGTGTCTGCTTGCCGAAACAACTTTTACCAGCTCTCATTCGGCTCGTCTCGGTCTACCTCTCTTGGTTACTCCCATTGTTGTGGTACTAGACGGCAAAGGCCTATTGCGTTTTTGAGTTGATTGTTTCCTTATCCTAAAAGGGGAAGTTGTTCGTTTTTGAGTGGGAAGAGGCTCCCAAAATCGTTCTTGATTTGCCTCCTGCTCCTCAAAATTCGGACAACTACCCCTCTTCTTTTGTCCTCTTCCTTCTCATCCGAATCGAAAAGTCTAACCATTGACCTAGAGCCACTAACCACTAAAATAGTTACCTTTGTAGGCTAGAGTGGGGGAGACCTCGCTCTACTTGGTATGAGCAATAGAAGATAAAGAATATACTCAATGAAACCCACACTTCTTGTAATGGCGGCCGGTATGGGCTCTCGCTATGGGGGACTTAAGCAATTGGATGGCGTAGGACCTAGTGGAGAAACCATCATGGACTACTCGATTCACGATGCTTTAGAGGCCGGCTTTGGTAAGGTCGTGTTTGTTATTCGCCGTGCGTTTGAAGCTGATTTTCGCAGTAAGGTGTTGGCCAAATACGAGCGGGCGATCCCGACCGAGGTGGTTTTTCAGGATTTGGAGAAGTTGCCTGCTCCTTTTGTATGCCCGCCTGATCGGGAGAAGCCTTGGGGTACAAACCATGCCGTACTGATGGCTGCCGATACGATCAAAGAGCCTTTTTGTGTGATCAATGCCGATGACTTTTATGGCAGAGAAGCCTTCAAAGTAATGGCTGAGGCTCTCCAAAAACTTGATACAACCACCCAAGGGAACTATTGCATGGTAGCTTATCATTTGGGTAATACTTTGAGCGAAAACGGCACGGTCTCCCGAGGCATTTGTTCTGCTGATGCAGAGGGTAATCTGCGTCACATACAGGAGTACACCACGCTCCGATCGGATCCCGAAGATGCTACATGCAGTCGGGACGAAAAGACGGGCGAAGTATTCGCACTCACTACACCCGTTTCAATGAATTTTTGGGGGTTTACGCCCGACTACTTCTCCTTCTCCAAGGAGGAGTTTTGTCGCTTCTTAGAGGTACATATCGCAGACCCGAAAAGTGAATTCTATATTCCTTTTATGGTTGATACTCTCATTCGGAGTAATAAGGCGAAGATTCACCTCCTCTCCAGTGGCGCTCAGTGGTTTGGTGTGACCTATCCTGAGGATCGCGACCGTGTGGTACGACGCCTTGCCTCCTTGGTGGCTGATGGAATCTATCCCTCCCCCCTCTTCTGAGGTTATCACTCTCTACGCTTATTTTTATTATGGGAATCAATCTTATTAAGTATAACAAACTATGAAAGTAAAAATGTTACTTCTCGTACCCTCCATCGTGGGCACAATGCTCACGGGATGTAGTGGGGGCAATGGCTCGAAGTCGAGTCAAGACTCTGTCCCCGCTATCGATATGACCGCTCTTGATACAACGGTCAATCCCGCAGAAGACTTCTATCTTTTTGTGAATGGAGGGTGGATGAAAAACAATCCGCTCCCTGCAACGCACAGCCGTTTTGGCTCTTTCGATGTGCTCCGCGAGCGCTCTATTGAGCAAATCCGTGACATCGTGGAAGAGCTTGCCGGCAAAGAACAAAAAGAGGGTACGAATGAATATCGTGTAGCTGTACTTTACAAGCAGGCTATGGATAGCACTACACGTAACGAGTTAGGTGCTACCCCCATCAAAAAGGATCTCGCAGAGATTGAAGCGATCACCTCTATGGCTGAGTTACCCAAGATCTTCGGTAAGTGGGACGCTGAGGGTCGCTCTTCGCTCTTCGGTAGCTATGTAGCTGCTGATGATATGAATAGTACCATCAACATTATGCACCTTGTACAGCCCTCTTTGGCTTTGGGTAATAGAGAGTACTACCTATCGGCAGAAAATGCAGAGATCATCGAGGCATACAATAAGTACATTAACAAGGTACTGCTGCTTGCCGGATATAGCCAGAGCGATGCTGATCGTATCACCAAGAATAATATCAAGATCTCTCGGGAACTGGCACAAATGAGCTACTCCCAAGAGGAACTTCGTGATAGTCGTGCCAACTACCACTTCATCGCAGTGAAGGACTTTGTTGCTTCGCATAAGGGCTTCGACTGGAATGTCTACCTCGCGGAACGCAACCTCTCAAAGCTCGATAAATGGAACGTTAGCCAGCTGAACTATTTCGATAAGTTCGACAAATGGTTTCCCACGGCTGACCTGAGAGAACTCAAGGATTATCTCATTGCGTCCGAAGTAGACGGCTCTGCAAGTTATTTGAGTGATGACTTCTCTCTCGCCTCCTTTGAGTTTTATGGCAAGACGTTGAGCGGTAGCAAGGAGCAACATCCTCGCTGGCGTCGTTCGGTTAATTTGGTCAATGGCGTATTGGGCGAAGCTCTTGGTGAAGTTTATGTAAAGCGTCACTTCTCGCCCGAGTCAAAGGAAAAAATGGCTCAGTTGATCAAAAACCTCCAAATTGCTTTGGGTGAACGTATTGCAAGCCTCGATTGGATGAGTGATGCTACAAAGGCTAAGGCGCAGGAAAAACTCAATGCCTTTACCGTAAAGATCGGCTACCCCGATAAATGGCGTGACTATTCCAAGCTCGCGATCAGTGCCGATAAGAGTTACTACGAAAACCTCAAAGAGGTAACTCGTTTTGAGCAAGACTTCAATATGAGTGAGCTTGGCAAACCTGTCGATCGTGACCGCTGGTTGATGAATCCTCAGGATGTAAATGCTTACTATATGCCTACGACCAACGAAATCTGCTTCCCTGCAGGCATCCTCCAACCCCCATTCTTCAATCCTACGGCAGATGATGCTGTGAACTATGGTGCCATTGGTGTGGTGATTGGTCACGAGATGACACACGGATTTGATGACCAAGGCCGTAACTATGACAAAGACGGTAATATGAACGATTGGTGGACGGCTGAGGATGCTTCCAAGTTCCAAGCTGCAACTTCCAAACTCGTAAATCAATTCAATGCTCTTCCTATTGCAGGTAATGTAAAGGCTAATGGAGCTTTGACGTTGGGCGAAAATATCGCCGATCAAGGTGGTCTTATCGTGGCTCACCTCGCACTTCAGAAGGCTCTACAAGGCAAGGAAATGCCCCTTATCGATGGCTTTACGCCCGACCAACGCTTCTTCATTGGGTATGCACGTGTATGGGGACAAAACATTACTGAGCAGGAGATGCTTCGTCTTACCAATATCGATCCCCACAGCTTGGGTATGTATCGTGTAAATCAATCACTACGTAATATCGAGGCTTTTTTTAAGGCCTTTGGTATCAAAGAGGGTGATAAGATGTATCTCGCACCCGAGGATCGTGTTTTGGTTTGGTAATGATCTTTAGCTTTCCGGGCGTTTGATCCGCAATTTGCGGAGATCCGCCTAGAGCAACTTATCGCCTCCAAAGAGGGAGTGTAGGTGTTTGCCTCACTTTCGCTTTGGAGGCTCTCTTTTTCTTCTCTGTTGATTTGTTACCTTTGTCGATACTATGGCACAAATGAATTGGCAAACACTGTTATCCGACAAACGCTTCGATCGGAAAGAGTCTATTTCTCCCTCGCTTCGCAAAAGGGGACGCAATGAATTTGAGCGGGATTACGACCGCATGGTTTTTTCTGCGCCCTTTCGACGTTTACAAAACAAGGCACAGATATTTCCCTTGCCGGGGAATGTATTTGTACATAATCGCTTGACACACAGTTTAGAGGTGAGTTGTGTTGGTCGCTCTCTTGGCAATATCGTAGCACATGGGCTCTTGGATCGTTATGAAGATTTACCCTTTGCTGCATCTGATGTAGCAAGCATCGTATCTGCGGCTTGTCTTGCTCATGATATGGGTAATCCCCCATTTGGTCATAGTGGTGAGCGTGCTATCTCTGCCTATTTTAGGGAGGGTGCCGGACGCGTCTGGGAGGAGGTTGTTCGCCGAGAAGGGGATCGTTGGGAAGATTTTATCCAATTTGAAGGGAATGCCAACGCTTTTCGTCTGCTTACGCATCGGTTTGAGGGGAGGCGTCCCGGAGGATTTGCCCTAACATACAGCACCTTGGCTTCAGTCGTTAAATACCCCTATTCCTCCCTTTCGGCTCATGGAAAGGGTAAATTTGGCTACTTTGCTACTGAAGAAGATACCTTTCACGAAATTGCATCGCATCTTGGCATTCTCAAACTCCAAGACTCTCCTTCGGTCTATGCACGCTATCCGTTGGTCTTCCTTGTGGAGGCTGCTGATGATATTTGTTATCAAATCATGGATCTCGAAGATGCTTACAAGCTTCGGATTCTATCTTTCGACGAGGTGGCACACTTCTTTGAATCTATTTTGGATGAAGAGGAAAAAGTCGAGGTGAGAGAGGTGTTATTCACTATCGAGGACTGCAATGAGCGTGTGGCCTATTTGCGCTCTAAAGTCATCAATCACCTAACAGAGGCTTGTGCTCAGGCCTTTTTGGATCATGAAAAAGAGATCTCTTGTGGTACGCTTTCGAGTCCCCTTGTGTCATTGATCCCCTCGGCAAAGTCTTATCAAAGCATCAGCCGATATGCCTATCAGCACATTTATACCAATCGCGATGTGGTCGATGTCGAGTTGGCCGGTCATCGCATCTTCTCCGAGATCATTGAAAAGATGATGTATGCTCTCATGCATCCCGACAATGCCTACTCGCATACCTTCCTTAACCGTGTGAGCAGTCAATATAATATCCGTGAGGAGAGTACCTACGGCAAGATCCAATGCACATTGGATTACCTATCGGGTATGACGGATCTCTATGCTCTGGATCTCTATCGCAAGATTACGGGGATGAACTTACCTTTTGCTTAAGAGTACTCCAATCGGATTTTCTAATTGTCTGACTCTTGCCCCTCTAAAATTCTGAACTTGTGGGTAGGCGTTTTTATTTCTTGGAGTTGACTCCTGAGCCTCAAGGATCCTAGGGCGAGGAAAGTAACCGTCCTGATACGGGAAAATGTATTAACTTATTTATTGTCAGTGTTTTGTAAAATCGGGTTCACAGGGAAAAGTCTGCAATCAAAACATTAAGTTATCAACAATTAAGGCGTATAGGTCAAAAAGGTTGGTAGGGCATATAGTTTTACCTGTATTTATCGTACCTTCAGGCATTTGAAAAGCATCAAAATGAATAGAAAAAATGTCCGAAGTGTGGGGGTGAAGAGGTGATAAACTATGGTGTTAGAGGAAAGCACCAAAGGTACTTTTGTAAGGGTTGTGCTTTTGCCTTTGTTGGCAAGAATCGGGTCTGCGAGACTCAAGTATGGGATCTTTATCAATCAGGCTTAACCCATAGCTAAATTGCAAGAAAGTTATCTGTCAGCATCAGCACAATCAAACGACTATTACTCAAAGTCAAGATAGACTATTCACCCCCCCCCTCTGTTAAGTGGAGGAGTTGTGCACATAGATGCGACCCACTGGGGGAGTAATAAAGGGCTAATAGTAGCACCTGATGCATCAGAGAAGTGTGTGCTTTACCATCAAATGGATTAGTCATGAGAAGCGAATAGACTACGTTAATGCTTTAGATGCTATCACTTCAATGGATTACACCATAAAAGCTCTTGTATTAGATGGCGGAGTCGGTTTTTTCATTGGCTCTCAGCAATATCCTGTACAGAAGTGTCAGTATCACTACATTGCAATTATTCGGAGAAAGCTAACAATGAATCCCAAAATAGACGCCTCTAAAGAACTCCTTAAAATAGCTCTAGGCATTACCAAACAAGAGAAAGAGGTGTTTGTCAAAGAGTTCTCTGAGTGGCAGAAGAGATGGGATTCATTTCTCAAAGAAAGAACGATACAAGAAGAGAGCGGACGATGGCAGTACACCCATAGGGCTTTTAGATCGGCTGCCTTTACAACGCAAGAACTTATCCCGTACCTATTCACCCACCAAGAACACTCGTACCTCAATATCTCAAATACGAATAATGCTCTCGAAGGACTTTTACGGCATTAAAGACAGCTCTGAGAAATCATAATGGGATGTCTCAAGCGAATAAAGAACGATTTGTTTGTGGTTTTTCAAGCATAGGGGATATCGCTTAGAAGAGAAAATAAAGGGGAATAGCACAATGCTACTCCCCTAATCTTGTCTTCTAATCAGACTCCATTAGCCCTATCCCTCACGAATTGCACCCCCGCAGAGCTAGCTGTGTTTCGAGCTAACAAGTAAAGGTAGGTAAATACCACAATATCTTACCAACCTTTTTGACCTATACTACGTGAACAATTCAGCTATACGCCTAAAACTTTTTACCCAACACTTTTTATTTCTTCATTGGAGGGACCTTCAGTGCATAGACATATTTCTCATCCCCGGGGTACTGCCCCAACTCCACTCCTGAGCACTCCAATACGGCAACAATGCGATTATTATTTTTCTTTGTAGTCTCTGCTGCTAAACGTACAGTGCCTCTCAAAACATTCTCTTTGTCGAAAAATTTCACATCGACAGAAAATTTGCTCACATACCCAAACCATGGACGAACCTCCCCCTGGGGTATAGCAAACATGGGATCTCGAGAACCTTCACCTCCCATTTCTACGGAAATGGTATTTCCCTCTGCATACTGACTAAACTCATGATAGCCTCGAGAGTTTACATTCCTAATTTGAAGGCGAATATCTTCTGTCGGAAAGTTTTCTGGAGTGAGATTAAGAATCTTAAACCTGATAGGCCTTGGAGGGGTTGAATTCTCTCGTCTACTGCAAGCAGAAATCAGAAGGAAACAGCTGAGGGCAACAATGCTAGAATACAATAACTTCTTCATGGCAATATTTTTATTTTAGAGGGAAAATATGGGACATTTCAATTCCATACCTAAGTTGAGACGGGTAGAGGGAGCAATAAAGCACCTTAGCATCTTGCACTGCTGCGAGTTCATCAAAATCAGAATTCTTTTTACTTGTATTTTCTTGAATTATCTTCTCAGCATTCCTACTACAAGAGGGAAAGAGAATCATCAAAGACAAGGAGCTAAGCAAGAGTAGCCCTGAAAATCGAGATATTTTCCCCACTGGACTATTTAGTTATTACTTCTGCCACAAATATAAGGAGATTTCTACACAAAAGAATAGAAACAACTAGAAAAATTCTCCACACTAAGAGGAACAAATAGCTCATTCTCCTCAGCACAAAACAAGCACAAATTAAACCTAAAGAATTTTTGTTCATCTCTAAGTTGAGCACAAGCGCCTTGTAATACAAGAGAAGAAAGAAATCGATGGACAGAACCAAAACCTCCCAAAGCCATCTGCGACGCTTTTTCGTTGCACTAATCATCCCCCTACTTCTAGGTCTACAGCTATCTGCCAAGCTCAGAGTTACACACTCTTGGGCACTGTGCTAGATGCTCAGCAAGAGGCCATCATAGGAGGGAATACCGTACTACTTACGCCAAAAGGCAAGCAGGTGTCGGGTACAACTACCAATGCACAAGGACAATTTCAGCTACGCAATCTCTCTCTGGTAGCTACACACTACGAGTATCTTATGTAGGCTATAAAGAATACTCAACAACCCTCAACAATTTTTCGGGACAAAGCCGCCTGACCCTCATTGCTGGCAGCAACAACACCAACGACCGAGGCTCTGGCGAGCTCGACAACGATAGCGGAGGAGGATTCCGACGCTGGGGTAGACCCGAGCAAGGAATTGCTTCTACCTCTTCTGTAGCTGGAGATGTGGCTTGGAGCATTCTGCCCAACCTCCAGCTCGAAGGCAACGGACGCTATAGCTACACAGACCGCACAACCACCAACGAAAAATTCACAGAGCAATTCCGCTCTGGAGCCTCTAGCCTCTTTTCTCAAGAGAGTCAAGACCTCCGCTCCTTTACCCACAACGTAGGCTCACAAATGCGCCTTACGTATAAGATAGATTCCCTTACTGAGGTAGTTTTCCGCCCCTCCATTTGGTGGAATAGAACCTACGATTTGGGCTACAATACAACCTCTACGTGGGAAGATCAAGCGCACCCCATCAGTAGAGCTAGCACTCAATACAATACCTCGGGCAATACACTTTGGGCAGGAGGAGACTTGGATATTAGTCGTCGCCTAAGTAGCAAAGGGCGTGTTTCGAGTCTAGCCATCAGAGGGGGATACAATGAGAATCAAAATGAAGGAACCTATCTTGCCTCATTCTCTGGGCAAGGCTCGGGGAGTGGCAACAATCAAAACCGAGATTTATTGCAGCAAGACAATAATTACACCACCTCTACCACTCTGCGCCTATCGTACGTAGAGCTCCTCACTTCTCAACTCTTTTTGCAAGCATTGGGCGAGTGGCGGCATAATGCTTGCAAGGGCGATCGCCAAGTATTCTCACCCAACCCGGAGGGGAAGTACACCCTTCTCGACGAAACTTTTACCTCTCAATTCACCAGTAAACTCGATGCCTATAGAGGGGCCCCCAACCTACAATTCCGTACAAAAGGCTTTGATATAACGGCAGGGCTGGGGCTTGAGTCTAGCAAAATGACAACCCAATACCTTGGGACTCCGTGGGTCAATCAGCAACTTTTTGTCGTACCCAATGCTCGTATTAACGTACAGCCTAGCAAGCAAACCATGTGGCGACTAGACTACCGAGGGCGTACCGAGATGCCTAGTGTTGCCCTAATGATCCCCACCATAGACCCTACCGACTTATTGCGCATTACCGAGGGCAACAACCAACTGAAGCCCTCATTTACCCAGCAAGTGTACTCGTTTTTCCGCACCTTCGACCCCACTACACGCCTTGCCGTTAATCTATTTATGGATGCCAACTACGTGCTCAATGGGATAGCCTCTGTAGTACGCTACGACAATACTACAGGGCAGCAACGCATTGGCTACCGCAATGTAAATGGCAACGCCTCTGTAAGGATGTTTGGGATGAGTTCCATGCCTTTCTTCTCCCCCCCCCTTGCTTACCCTCAATTTTGAATTGTATAGCAGAGTTTGGCACAGAAGAGCGTAATAATCCAAGTCAAGCACCCAAAGGAGTAATAGAGGGAAGGCCGCAAATTCCCCATAGATAGCGTTATATCTTGAGATCCACAGCATACCTCCGATGTAAAGCATCTGAAAAGTTTGAAAAGCTATCCCTGCAAAAAAAATCCCGAGATGAGAGCAGGTATAAAACGAACTTTTACATTGGGAAGTGCCATAAATATTGCCACAAAAGTAAAGACGATGAGCACAAAGGGAAGCAAATTGAGGAGAAAGGTGGTCCACTACCCAAGAATAAGCCCCCTTTTACCTGCGACAAATAGTTTTCTACAAAACCCAACGACTTAGTGATCTCTTCTGATGGGAGGGGAAATAGTCCAAGAGAAACTTCGATAGCGTGTCTTGTACCCCAAAGCCCTTGGCAATACCTACCAACACAGCGAGCATGGGCACAATAGCAAGCACTGTACTATTAGGTAAGGGCAGAGGCCTTACTCGTAAGATCGCCCTGCACAAAAAACTTTATGGCCATATAGAGAGACTTGAGTGAATTGATATAGATACGACGGAGTCCGAACACCTCGTCTGTATCGATATGCCACATATCTCTTGAGACAAACTCTACAAAGTTCATGAGGAGCACTCGGCACACACGGATTCCACTTTTCAACCTACTTTTCTTTGCCATATCGGGAGTAACTTCTTATATACGCCTCTCAAAGGTAATAATAGCGCAGCAATAGAATGTAGAGACCCTCGCGAGGGGAGGCAATACAGAGAAAAAGACTCAGAAAAGCGAGAAAGTAAATCTCCATCAACGACAACAACAAGGGCTGAGAGACGACCCAGAGACGCTCTCAGCCCTCGCACTGTTTATCTGTACTAGCAAGAGAGGAGAAAAGCCTCTCTCAAGTAAGATTCTTTTTACAAACCAATAATCCTAAAGTTTTTTAGGTCGTGTATACTCAATGGCTCTTCTTTCGCCTTATTGAAGAGGTCGCGAATGCCGTATGTATCCAAAATATAGGGGTCATAGATAGCAAATGCATAACGCTTGTTCCCCTCTACAAAGTACAGATACTGCATGAATTGCCCCTTAGCTTCGTTGTAATAGTAAGGGTGTTTGCAACGCTTCAACTGCCCCTCCTTAAGACCAAAAAGATCCAGTACTATATCATTAGAAAACTTAACCCTTAGTATGGAAGATGGACTCTTTTTACGAGAGTAGGGCATCAAATCCTCCCATACAGAATAATGGAATGTTTTTCTTATATCCAAGTTGTAGTATCCATGTGCATAATCGGCAATCTTTTTAACTTTTCGATTGTACTCTTCTTCATATTGAGCCTGCCAAAAAGAGTTATCACTTTCGTGTATAGGACGTAGCGAAATTTGATCTCCATAACGAGTATGCAGGAATAGGTAAAGAGGGCGAGGGGCTCTATATGGGAATTCAGGCTGAGTCTCATAGGTATCTGATTCTTTATCAGGCGATCCCAATCTTATCTCAAGATAGGGTTCTCTAAAGCTCTTGTTGTATGCCCGTTGCTCAATACGCTTCTTAAAGTTCTCCTCCTGCACAAATTCTGAAATGGGGGTAAACCCTCCCTTGGGAATATCAATAAGAACATGTGTAGACTTGTCATTCAAGCTATTTACCCATGGAGAGAAATCCATCTTCAACTGATCATATTTCATCGGAGCAGAAAAGCCCATTGCGTATCCTCCTCCTCTCGTTTCATAGACAACCCTTAATGTTTCAAAGAAATTTGTAGTCGAAGTACTAGAAGAATTAGAACCTCCATTACTGTTTTTAGCAGAAGGAGTCATACTAAAAGAGTTGCCTGTAATAGTACAAGAAGTTTCTATTTTATCTCTGAGTTCAGACTCCAACTTAGTTGAAGAATGCACTTCTTTAGAAGAAGCGTGATACAAGAAAATAGCCTTTCCCCCCGAGACATATTGAGTAATTACCACTGGGGCATATCGTCCGTCCATGGAAAATAAATCTTGGAAAGGCTTATTGTAGAGGTTGCTACGGAATACATCCGACATGTATTTATTCGAAATAAGGTTATCCAAATCTGCTGAACGCTCTAGGGTTTCCCGTTCTTCTTGACAAAGGACGTTCAACTCTGCATAGGCTGTTTTCTCCTTGAATTCAAACGTGTTATTAAAAGAAGAGGAGAACGTTTGTTCGTATCCAATTTTGAAAATCTTAAAATCGACTCCGACACTAAAAACGTTGGAATACTTTCGGCTTATGTTTGAGGAGAAAGACTTTTCGCTCGCAAATGTACTACATTCGGACACAAGTCTCTTCAAGGGGAGCTTTTCAATACTACGAGGAGAATCCTCTTCAAAGCGTCTTATATCGAAAATTTGCCTTTTAAAACATGCAGGATTTCCAAGAAGACCTTCTGCTGGATTGTACGCAAATCCTATATACTGTTTTAGAGGATCAGAGGAATTTGACCTCAAGGAATTTTCGTCTCGATCATCTATGTCTTTACTTAGGATAATGGGAGCATCTCCTTGGCGAGAATAAATGAGTTCTCCTCTATCCTCGCCTACAAGATCTTGTTCTTTAGGGCTATTCGACTGACATGCAAAGAGGGAGAGGAAAACAAAAAGGATAAGACAAAAGTGCTGTAAGGCTACAGCAAAAGAATTTGATCGTTTCATTGTTATGTAGGGTTAAGGGGATACTAAGCGATGCGTTTCAGTTTGATCCAAATGGTTCTTGAAGTGTCATCTGCTCGAGACACTAAGGAAAGACTGTTTTCACGAAATTCTGTGATAATCCAATCTAAAGAAAGAAATTCAAATAAAACTCGAAAATCTCGCATTCCTAAAATCTTTTTTGACGATCTAGAATATGTGAACGTACTAAATCTTTTAGACTCCGCCATAGGTTCTGTCGATTTTTTCTCGTTCCATGCGAACAAAAAAGCAGCTGGATCATCTTCAAAGTGCCAACGACCTAAAGAGTTCCCAAGAAAAGAAATCCCAACAGGTACTTCTACGACATTGCCATTAGTGTCTTTTGTAGAGACAATCCCTTGCCATGCTGAACCAACAAGGTCAAGATCTTCCGCCACGGGATCTTTTCCCCCACAAGCTGCGAGACTCCACGATAGCAGCACAAATAGAATCGTAGCGACCTGAACATTTTTCACGAAAAACTTTTTCATACTTCAATCAGTTTATTAGTAATTTGTGTGGCAAAGATAGTCATTAATACTATCCAATAATAGGCACTACTAAGTAGTGGGTATTAATACAAATACAATACTCTCTGTGAAACGCTCAAAAATCGCTGGCTAAAACTTTTTGAAGAATAGGGCAAAACAAAAATGTTTCTCAGGCAAGAAAATATAATCTATAGGCCTAGAATTTTTGAACCATTAGCCTACACTTTTTTGCTCAATAGCAGGAATCTGAAATCTTAGGCGCCTATACCCTCCTCACCATACCCTATCGCCCCAAAACCGGGAGTCTATATACCTAGTATCACATAGGGGACTATTTGTGCATACCTCTCCGCTGTCGCTCTATAGAAAGAGAGGGAGAATATGCCGTATTTACAGATAAGAACCTTTTGACAATCAATACTATGTTGCCACCTCTCTAGAGGAAAAGAGGGGCCGATTGAGAAGAAAGTTATCAACAATTAAGCTTGGGATCACTTTTTATTTGTAGTTTTGCTTGTGCTAAAGAATGAAACTATGGGAAAAATAATCGCACTGGCGAACCAAAAAGGAGGAGTCGGAAAAACCACTACGACCATCAATCTGGCAGCGTCTTTGGCTACACTTGAACAGAAAGTTCTCGTTGTTGATGCTGACCCACAGGCTAATGCCACCTCGGGGCTGGGGATTGCTGTAGAGCAGCAAGCGAAAACTATCTATGAGTGCCTTGTGATGGAGGCTTCTCCTCGTGAAGCTATCATATCTACAGGTATAGAGATGCTGGATATACTACCCTCACATGTAGATTTGGTAGGTGCCGAGATCGAAATGCTTGAATTTGCTCAACGGGAGTCCGTGATGCACCGCATGCTTACTCCTCTTGTGGATCAATACGACTATATACTCATAGATTGTTCTCCCTCGTTGGGGCTCATTACGGTCAATTCCCTCGTGGCGGCCCACTCAGTGATCATTCCCGTACAGTGCGAATACTTCGCCCTTGAGGGGATCAGCAAATTGCTCTCGACAATCCGTATTATCAAGAACAAACTAAATCCAAGGCTCGCGATAGAGGGATTCCTTATGACGATGTACGATAGTCGATTGCGACTAGCCAACCAGATATACAATGATGTAAAGCAACACTTTGGGGATATGGTCTTTGAGACGGTTATCAATCGCAATGTCAAACTCAGTGAAGCTCCAAGCCACGGTGTGCCCGTTATATTGTACGATATCGAGAGCAAGGGAGCGGTCAACCACCTCCAACTCGCCGAAGAGATCATTAGACGCAATCCCAAAAGAAGTTAGTAGCTCTTAGTAATACAAAAAAGTGACTATGAAAAGAGAAAACAGACCCCTCGGGCGGGGGCTTGACAACCTCCTTGGCGAGGCCTCCGGCACCTCAAGTATAGACGAGGTCCGTATTGATAAGATACAACCCAACCCCGATCAACCCCGACAAGTCTTTGACCAAGAGAGCTTGACCGAACTCGCTCAATCCATACAGTCCATCGGGTTGGTGCAACCCATCACCTTGAGGCAACAAGTCGATGGTACCTACCTGATCATATCGGGGGAGCGTCGTTGGCGTGCTTGTAAACTTGCAGGGCTTACAACGATCCCTGCTTATGTAAAAACGGCTGACGATGACGAAATCATGGAGATGGCTCTCATAGAGAATATCCAACGAGAGGATCTGAACGCCATTGAAATCGCCTTGGCTTACCACCGCCTCCTGCAAAACTCTGACATGAAGCAGGAGGATCTTGCAAAGCGTGTGGGTAAAACGCGCTCTTCCATTAGTAATTATCTAAGGTTGCTGAGACTACCGGCAGAGATCCAACTTGGCTTGACCGAAAAGAAAATTGACATGGGACACGCTCGGGCTATTCTTGCTCTCCCTCGGTTGGAAGATCAGCTCTCAGTCTATGCCACAACGGTCAAAAAGACTCTTTCGGTGCGACAAGTCGAAGCCCTAATCAAACGTATGATCCGAGAGTCTGATCTTGTAAGGACGGGGCATGAGCCTTTGCCCGATTTTTCCGTGCTCAATACACAGCTCACCAAATTCTTTGGTAGTACGGTTAAGATCACAGGAAACAAATCGGGGAAGGGGCGATTAACCATCCAGTTTGCCAATGAAGCGGAACTTGCTCATATCATCGAATTACTCGAGGAGCAACGCAAGTAAATGAGGATTTGTACATGAGAGTTGTTTTTTGCAGAGGTGTTCAAGAGAAGATCTTGCCGGCAAGAGGGGTCTTAAGGCTCTGTCTGCTTCTCCTTATTACATCGATTGATGGTGTAGTAGGAGGAGGGCGATCTTGGGCGCAGACAGCGCTACCGAAGACCTATGCGGACTCTGTGCATACGGCTTCGTCTTACCCTGTTGATAGCCTTCGGACGGATTCTATGGCTCTCAAAAAGGAGATCGCTCCCTCTTCGCAGGCTCTTCTTGGGGATTCTCTCACCATGTTACCTACTCCCGAGGCTCCGATTCGTCGCAACTTCCTCGCAACAAGCAGTCAGTTTACCCCTAACTCCACGTGGGCGACGATCTATGCTTTGATCCCTGGAGGAGGGCAGTTCTACAACCGCAAGTATTGGAAAATCCCCATCGTGCTAGCTGCTGCCACGGCTTGCACCTATGCCATTTCGTGGAATGCTCGTCTGTACAACGAGTACCATACGGCCTATGTTGATTTTATGAATGAAAATCCTTTGGAAAAAGACTCTTGGAAGGGTTTTGTCCCTAATGGTGATGATCCAAAGGATTATGTGGGAGATGGAAACATTCAAAGCCGACTCAAAAAAGGTACTGATATGTATCGACGCAATCGAGACTTAAGTATTATCGTATCGGCTGCTGTGTACCTTCTCTCCATCGTGGATGCCTATGTGGATGCCGAGCTCTTTCAGTTCGATGTCTCTCCGGATCTCTCGATGTCCCTCTCGCCATCGTTGCTTGCGCAACCGTGGCTTACTCCTACCCCCGCAGCACCGACTATAGCTCCGGGTTTATCCTATAGATTAGTATTCTAATGTCATACATACCTATACATCACCTTGGTGGTTCATTGATTATCAGTTGTCTTATAACAATCTTTGGAGTGCTACCCCTCCAAGCGCAGCGCAAAAATGTATTGATCCAATCCAGTGACATCGTCACGCCACCTAGTTTAGAGGCTAATACTGATGCCCTGATTCATAGATGGATGCAAGGGTATAGCACCAATCTCCCTGACGAATCTCCCTGCCAAAGCCTGAAAAAAGAAAATCCCAACCTTACCCCCGAGATGGTCTATCGGGATCGCATCTATCGCTTGCCCACTGCGATGAATATTCCTTACAATAGCCAAGTACGAGAGGGTATCGATATCTTTTTGACTCGAAAAAGGGCACTCATCCCTGCTATGTTGAGCCTTGGGGATTATTACTTCCCGACTATCGAGGCTATCTTCGATAAATACAAACTCCCCTTAGAGCTCAAATATCTCATTATCGTGGAGTCGGCTATGGATCCTACGGCAGTCTCTCCCGCCGGAGCCTCCGGTCTGTGGCAATTTATGGCTCCCACTGCCAAAGCCTACGGGCTGACCATCAATTCGCTTGTGGATGAACGGCTTGATCTCGAAAAAAGTACCGACGCCGCTGCCCGCCACCTGCGAGATCTGTACAATGTTTATAAGGATTGGTTCATGGCGATGGCTGCCTACAATTGTGGCTTGGGGAACCTCAATAGAGCCGTTTATCGGGCCGGTGGACGTACCGACTTTTGGAGCGTCTATCCCTACCTCCCCAAGGAGACTCGAGGCTATGTGCCACTATTTATAGGAGCCTTCTATACCATGCATTACCACATGGATCATAAGATCTGCCCCCAGCGGGTATCGCTTCCTCTTGTGACTGATACCATTCGGATCACTCACTCTATTTCGGTGCGTGAACTGTCCGAGGCGGCTGAGGTCTCCCAAGGGCTATTCCAACTACTTAATCCTCAATATAAGCGAGGGACCGTACCGGGGCATATCTCTCCATGCATCGTGCGACTCCCTCTTAAAGCGATCAATAGGTTGGACCAAAAAATAGAGACATTGTACGAAAATGTAGAGCGCACAAGACAGGCTAAAATCCTTGCTTCTGCTGATGGAGAGATCTCTAAAAAAAACGAAGAAGAGCCGGACCCGGAATCCCCCGCACCCGGGAGTGTCGAAGTAGAGACGACTCCCGAAGCAACCTTCTATACCATCCGAAAAGGTGATACGCTTTCCGGTATTGCCAAAAAGCATGGCTTGACCTTGCAGCAATTGATGCAAGCTAATGGAATTAAAAGTACCAAATACAATCTTGTACCCGGTAAAAAACTTTCCATCCCTGCAAAAAAAACGACTAAAAGCAAAGCTTCTACCTCCAAAAGCAGCAAGAAGAGAAGCAAAAAAGGTCGTCGCTAAGAGAATACCCTTCTTATTTGTTTGGCATAAAGCCTATGTTTACAAAGTCTCCATACTCTTCGAAAACCTCGTTCCCAAAAGTCCTTCCGGGGATTGTAGCGGTCTTGTTTTGTTCCCTCCTTGGGATTTGGTTCAGTTGCAGCCTTTCTGAGGAAGATCCTTATCCTGAGCTGGAGGTGGCTCATCCTGATGTACTCTTTGCCGAATACATCTCCATTTCGCATAACGTGGGTGCACAGCATCGTGTCTTTGTCCTTGACACAACGAGACAAGATACTCTTGCTCGATACCTCCTTGTACCTCGTGAAGAGGCTGAAACAATGCCACACGAGCCTAACGAGCGGGTAATCCCGATCCCTGTGGAGCGCATCGTTTGTCTTGGATCCTCTAGTATTGGCGCCGTGGAGATGCTCGAATTACAAAATCGAATTGTGGGGATAGAGCGAGGGCTCACCCTCTATGACAACGAGATAAACAACCTCCAAAAAAAAGGAATTATCGCTACGCTGGGCGAAGGTAGTGACCTTGATGTCCAAAAGATCAAGCAACTCAATCCCGATATCATCCTTTGGAGTCCCCTGCCTTATAACGTGGACAGCAGTCGCCCTCCCACGGAGTTGATGGATCGGGTGGTGCTCTATCGAGATACCTTTGAGCGCACACCCCTTAGTCGCTCCGAATGGCTCAAATTCATTGGGTTGCTGACGGGCAAAGCGAAGACGGCCGACAGTATCTTTTCAGCTTCGGCTCATCGCTATGAATCCCTTCGCCTCATAGCCAAAAATCACACCGAAAAGTCTAAAGTGGTTTTTGCCCAAAAGGTTGATGGCGTTTGGTGTATCCCTGCTCCTGGTGGTTATGCCGATCATCTCCTCAATGATGCCCATTGTATCTTTACCCCTCCTCAAGGAGGATCACCTACGGGCTCTGTACTCACTACACCTCAGCTGATCCAGTACTTTTATGATGCAGATTATTGGCTCATGTGGGAGATCGATGGAGTGCGTAACTTAGCTGACTTTGCGGCTTTGGATCCTGACTATCAGAAGATCAAAGCATATCAAGAGGGACAAATCTACCTCAATACAAGACTTGTTGATATTCAGGGTAAAAACTCCTATTGGGAACAGGGCTGGTACCACCCCGATCTCATCTTGCAAGACCTTATCTATATCCTACACCCCAACCTCAAGGCGCATGGTGTGATGCACAACTATTGGATGCAGCTTCAGTGACTTCCCGCTAAGATAATTTCTTCAATAGCTTGCGTATATCAAAACTACTTTGTACCTTTGCACCGCAAACTGAGAGTGGGACCAGACGGTCCTTAGCTTGGAGGAAGCGAGGGGGGGCCCCTCGAGAGAGAGACTCTTTGCTCTTGGCTGGTTTGCTTATATGGTGGTCGTAGCTCAGCTGGTAGAGCCCCGGATTGTGGTTCCGGTTGTCGTGGGTTCGAGTCCCATCGTCCACCCTCGGAAAAAAGAAGAGAGTCGGAATGGGTATCTCCTTTTCCGGCTCTTATTGTTTTGCGGAGATTGATATGGAGCTGGATAAACGAGACCTTTACGAAACGCTAGTCTCGCCCTCAAAAGCCGAATACACGGTGCAGAGAAGCAAGTTTATAGCTTTGGCTATACCCGTTGCTTCCGCGGACGATGCTCTTCTGACGCTAGCCGGTCTACGTAAAGAGTATTATGATGCTACACACGTCTGTTGGGCCTACGCTGTCGGTTGCGAACGCGAAGAAAATCGTATGAACGATGATGGAGAACCCTCCGGCACTGCAGGACGTCCTATCTACGGGCAAATCCTTTCGCATAACCTTAGTGACCTCCTTGTGGTCGTTGTGCGTTATTTTGGAGGAGTCAAACTCGGCACGGGTGGACTTATCGACGCTTATAAAGAGTCGGCTCGCCTTGTCCTATCTACAGCAGAGCGTAAAGAAGTTATCTTGATGAGCGATTTTTCTCTAGCCTATCCCCCCGGGCTTACAGGTACTGTTATGAGACTTATAAAGAATCTGGGTGCTGAGATTAGAGAACAGGGTTTCCAAGCCGGAGAGTCGCTGATACACTGTCGTATAAGACGAGGGCAGCTACCGATACTTCGCGCTGCTGCATCCGCTATCTTTGGCATTACGCTTACAACAGACGAAGAGGGATGAAACACATACTGCAGCGTCCCGTTCCATCGCGCTTTATGCGGCGATTCAAAGATTATGGATTGCCCATTGCCATCCTTATGGGTATTGTTTTTTATCCCTGGTTGAGCCTACTGAGTGGTACTATCCCCTATATGATCGTCTGTATGCTCTTCTTTACCTTCCTCAAATTACGTCCGAGAGATATGCACCTCTCGCTTGTACATACAATCTTAGCGGCTATTCAGATTGTTCTTGCCCTTGGTTCTTACTACCTATTGTCACCTTTTTTTCCCGAAAGTGTGGCACAAGGTGCCTTTAACTGCTTCCTCTGCCCTGCTGCATCAGCTTCGCCTGTAATCATCGGGATGCTAGGAGGTAACATTGCCGTAGGAACGGCGTATGTTCTTCTTACAAGCCTTGGGATTGCCTTCGTGGGACCGCTCCTTTTTAGCCTTGTGGGTGATGGCAGTATCCCTTTTTGGGAGTCGGCTTCCACGATTTTCGCCCACGTCCTCCCGATTGTGATCACTCCTTTGATATTGGCTTGGGGTATGCGCTACACACTTCCTCGGGCACACTCCAAACTCTGCAAGTACACTTCAATTTCCTTTTGGGTATGGATAATCGCCCTAGCCATTATCATTGCCAAAACGGTAGCCTTTATGGCCGAAGAGCCCGCCTCCGAAATACCGACAATGCTCCTGCTCATTGTAGTGGGGCTTATGGCATGCCTTTTGCAGTTTGCCATTGGTAAGATTTTAAGTACCATCTTTCTCAAAGAGAGTATCACCCTTGGACAGAGTTTGGGACAGAAAAATTCAAGCCTTGCGATCTGGATGGCGCAGGTCTATCTTAACCCTCTATCCAGTGTGGCGATGGCGGCCTACTCAATTTGGCAAAATTTGATCAATAGTCTTCAGCTGATGCGTGAGAGTAGAAAACAAACTCAAAACAACAACAGAAAAACCCATAAATTGTATGGTACTAACGGATAAATGGTTTACAACTTTGGCGAGTGACGATAATGGTGCAGTTATCATTGTCAATGGTCGACTTGACCTCGAAAAGTTCCGCTCGACAGGAAAACTCAAACATCGCATAGAGATCCGTCTGCCTTATGAAGCGGACGAAAAGGGAATGCCTACACGTCAAGCCGAAAAGATCATTGCCAAAGTAGAGTCGTTACTTCGCCCCAAAATGGAACGAGACAAATTGGCCATCCTTACGGGGAATCACCTCGGAGGTGGCACTAAGTATTGGGTTTTCTACGCGCGTACAGATCAGGTTTTCTTCGAACGCCTAAATGAAGCCTTGGAGTCCCTACCTCTTCTACCATTGGAGTTTGATAATGAACTGGATCCCACATGGAGTGAATATTGCGATATGCTCCTGATGGATCCGGAGGACGAGGAGGATGAAGAAGAGGACTCTTTGCCCTGACGATATTGGATTGGCCGCTGAATAATCGCCATTATAGAGTATAAATCTCTCGAAAAATGCCTATCAAAAGGTATTGTATGAGGGTAAAATCGATGCTACCTTTGCGTCAGGTTCAGTTGGATAGCGATCCTAACAGCAGCATAGTCCTTAAGGTACTCGAGGGAGTCGCCTTTAAGGAATGGGAGAGGGTCGGGATGCCCCTTTGATTGGGTTCTTCGGTTTTTTAGCGATCAGGATGATCATTAACGGGTCTCTTGCACCTCTCTTTGGACTTTGAATTCTTCTCTCTTTCAAATTTATTTCCTTAATTCGTTATGAGTCACTCTCCCCTTGGTTCTTTTTTAGAGGGGAGGGTGATTCTTCTTTTTGAGTCAAGGATTGCCAAATGGATAGTCTCCTTGTCGCAAATTAAGAGTAATTTTGCCGGCCGATGGGTGGTACTGTCTCATCAGGTACCACCGATCTCTAAATCCAAATGTGTAACAGATAAATATCTCGCAGCTATGTCTCAAGAGACCACAACGCAAATTCACGTGGCAACACCGCAAGAGGTGATCGAATCGACCTATAAAATTGGTATTGCCAAGAGTCAATTACCTTTGCCTAAGTTGATTTTACTTGGCATGTTGGCAGGGATCTATATCTCCGTAGGTGGATTATTTTCTACGTTGGTTGGGTATGGTATGCCTGTATTGGCTGAGGGTAATCCCATTCTACCCAAATTACTGTCGGGCCTTACCTTCCCCTTGGGTCTTATATTGGTACAACTCGTCGGAGCAGAGCTGTTTACGGGCAATAATGCTACACTGATACCTGCTGTTCTCTCTCGCCAGATCTCATGGCTTTCGGTGCTTCGTAACTGGGGTGTCGTCTACTGCTCCAACTTAGCGGGGGCCCTTCTTTTCGTTTATGTGTTGATTCATTCCGTAGGGCTTTTTACGGCTGAGCCATGGCACTCTGCTATTATGGGCATTGCAGAACACAAGGTGCATCTCTCATGGGGGAATGCCTTTCTTCGGGGAATTGGGGCAAATTGGCTCGTCTGTCTCGCCGTTTGGCTTGGATTTGCCGCTCGTACGCCTTTAGCTCGCATGGTGGGCTTGGCTCTTCCTGTTACGGCATTCGTGGTTATGGGTTACGAGCACAGCATTGCCAATATGTTTTATATACCATTGGGTATATTGGAGGGGGCCGAGGTTTCTATCCAAGACTTTTTTGTGGCAAACTTGATTCCTGTTACCCTAGGTAACATCTTAGGAGGAGCTTTGTTTGTTGGCTCGCTATACACCTATATATATGGAAAGCGTTAGATAGTTTCTCCTCAGTAGTGGGTTGATGGACAAATTGTCATTTTACCCCTTGTGAATGATTTGGCACAGTAGTTGTATTCCATCCCTATGGAAGGTGCTGAGAGCGGGTGCGCTCCTCGTACAGACCTCAATGGAATGATTATAAATAAAACTATAACAACATTATTGGTATGAATATTAAACCGCTTGCTGATCGTGTAGTAGTGAAGCCTGCTGATGCAGAGCAAAAGTCACAAGGTGGTATCATTATCCCTGATACTGCAAAGGAAAAACCTCTCCGTGGTACTGTCATAGCTGCCGGTAAGGGCACTAAGGATAATCCAATGGAACTTAAAGAAGGTGACGTGGTTCTCTATGGCAAGTACGCCGGTACAGAAATAGAACTTGACGGTGAAAAGTACATCATCATGCGCGAGAGCGATGTATTGGCAATCCTTTAATTAGGGAGCAATCCACAGATACAGTCTCAATGAACAATTAGTAGATAACTAGAATTAGAGCAATCGAAAAAGCTATGGCTAAAGAAATATTATTCGACCAAGAGGCACGTGACCTCCTCAAAAAAGGTGTAGATCAATTGGCGAATGCCGTGAAGGTAACACTCGGTCCTAAGGGTCGTAACGTGATCCTTGGTAAAAGTTATGGTGCTCCTCACATCACCAAAGATGGTGTGAGCGTAGCTAAAGAAATTGACCTCGAATGCCCCTTTGAAAATATGGGTGCGCAGCTTGTGCGTGAGGTGGCTTCTAAAACCAATGATGATGCCGGTGATGGCACAACTACCGCTACGGTACTTGCTCAAAGTATCATCAATGTAGGTCTTAAAAACGTAACCGCCGGTGCTAATCCTATGGAGCTGAAGCGTGGTATCGACAAGGCTGTTGTTACTGTTGTCAAGCATATTGCAGAACAGAGCCAAGCCGTTGGTGATGACCTCCGTAAGATTGAACATGTAGCTAAGATTTCGGCTAATGGTGACGAAGAGATTGGTCGCCTCATTGCCGAAGCTATGGGTAAAGTAAAAAAGGAGGGTGTTATTACTGTAGAAGAAGCCAAGGGTACTGACACCGAAGTGAAGGTGGTGGAAGGTATGCAGTTTGACCGCGGTTATATCTCTCCCTACTTCGTAACCAATACGGAGAAGATGGAGTGCCAAATGGAAAATCCCTACATCCTCCTCTATGATAAGAAAATCTCCGTGATCAAGGATATTCTTCCCCTTCTTGAGAAGAGCCTGCAGACGGGGCGTCCTCTCCTTATCATTGCTGAAGATTTGGATAGCGAAGCACTTGCTACCCTCGTTGTAAACCGCTTGCGTGGAGGTCTTAAGATTTGTGCTGTTAAGGCTCCCGGATTCGGAGACCGTCGTAAGGCAATGTTGCAAGATATTGCCATCCTAACGGGTGCTACCGTGATCAGTGAAGAGACCGGACTTACGCTTGAAGCTGCTACGATCGAAATGCTTGGTCAAGCTGAGAAGGTTACCGTAGATAAGGATAATACAACGATCGTAAATGGTATGGGAGACAAGAACGAACTTGATGCTCGTGTAGCTCAGATTCGTGCTCAAATTGAAAATACCAAGAGCGACTACGATCGTGAGAAACTCCAAGAGCGTTTGGCTAAGTTGGCTGGTGGTGTTGCAGTTCTCTATGTAGGTGCCGCTAGCGAAGTAGAGATGAAAGAGAAAAAAGATCGTGTAGAAGACGCCCTTAGTGCCACTCGTGCAGCGATCGAAGAGGGTACAGTTCCCGGTGGTGGCACAGCCTATATTCGTGCCATCGAGGCTCTCGAAACGTTGAAGGGCGAGACTGAAGACGAGACAACCGGTATCGAAATCGTAAAGCGTGCTATAGAAGAGCCTCTTCGTCAAATTGTTGCCAATGCAGGCAAGGAGGGCGCCGTAGTGGTACAAAAGGTACGCGATGGTAAGGGCGACTTTGGCTACAATGCACGTCTTGATAAGTACGAAAACCTCGCTGCTGCCGGAGTGATCGATCCTGCTAAGGTAGCTCGCGTTGCACTTGAAAATGCCGCTTCTATTGCAGGTATGTTCCTCACTACCGAATGCGTTGTGGCTGAAAAGAAAGATGATAAAGCTGATATGAATGCTGCAGCGGCTGCTGCCATGGGTGGCGGTATGGGTGGCATGATGTAAGCCAGCTCTCTTATAAAGATATTCACAGTGGGGGTGTTGCCTTTTCCCTTGGAGGGAGAGGGTGACACCCTTTCCTCTCCTCAAAAGGGGGGCAATGTTGTTCGTTTAGAGGATGATGGAGCGAGGATTATTTTTTACCTTTGCATGCATATGAATATAGGAGACAAAATCCCCGAACTACTCGGGCCGGATCAAGACGGGATCCTTTTGAAAAGTAGTGACTTTCTAGGTTCGCCATGGATACTCTACTTTTATCCCAAAGACAATACCTCAGGCTGTACGGCAGAGGCCTGTTCGTTGAGAGATCATATCGAGCTTTTGGCCGAGAGAGGGTATCGTGTCGTGGGAGTAAGCAAAGACTCAGCAGCTTCGCACCAGAAGTTTCGAGCGAAGTTTGCTCTTCCTTTTCCGCTCATTGTGGATGAGGAGCATCGCCTGCAAGAGGAGATGGGAGTTTGGATCCCCAAAAAGATGTATGGTAAAGAATATATGGGTACCCTCCGTTCCACCTTTATCATTGATAAGGAGGGGGTAGTGCGTTATATGTTCAGCGGTAAGGAAATTAACACCCAAAAACACGCCGAACAGATACTAAAAGTGATTGATAACCTATGAGCGAAGAAGAAAAGATGCCAGAGAAGTCTCCACTCCATACAGTGGTAGAGCACCCTAAAGTGGCAGTAGATAAAAATAAATTGGCTGCCATACAGGTAGCTATGGAACGCATAGAAAAGACCTATGGTAAGGGCTCGATCATGAATATGGGAGAGCGAACTTCCGATAGTGTTGATGTGATCCCGACGGGAAGCCTCTCTCTTGATTTGGCTCTTGGTGTGGGGGGGTACCCACGAGGTCGTATTGTAGAGATTTACGGACCTGAGTCCTCTGGTAAAACAACACTTGCCATTCATGCTATTGCAGAGGCACAACGGATGGGGGGATTGGCAGCGATCATTGATGCAGAGCACGCCTTTGATCCTTCCTACGCCGAGCATTTAGGAGTAGATATCGATCGTCTTTGGATCTCGCAACCCGACAATGGAGAGCAGGCTTTGGAGATTGCTGAGCAGCTAATCCGCTCTTCTGCCGTTGATGTCGTTGTGATAGACTCTGTAGCTGCCTTGACTCCAAAGCAAGAGATTGATGGCGAGATGGGTGAGAAGAATATTGGGTTACAGGCTCGATTGATGTCGCAAGCTCTTCGTAAGATGACGAGCGCCGTCAGCAAGTCCAATGCTGTTTGTATCTTCATCAATCAGTTGCGTGATAAGATCGGGGTTATCTATGGGAGCCCCGAAACGACGACGGGGGGGAATGCTTTGAAGTTCTACGCCTCGGTGCGAATGGATATTCGTCGTAAGGCCCAACTGAAGAATGGAGATGACGTTTATGGTAATGAGACTCGTGTGAAAGTCGTTAAGAACAAAGTCTCGCCTCCCTTTAAGACTGCTGAGTTTGAGATCATCTTTGGAGAGGGTATTTCCACAGAAAGTGAAATCATTAACCTAGGTACAGATCTTAATATCCTGCAAAAGAGCGGTTCTTGGTACAGTTATGACGGTACGAAAATCGGTCAAGGTCGGGATGCTGTTCGCAAGGTTTTACAAGATAATCCCGAGTTGAGTGAAGAGTTGCGTGAGCGCATTGTGGAAGCTCTTCGGGAGCAGAAGGAAAAATAAAGACCTGTTCCATTTCTAGATCAGAAGGACTTTTAAGAGAGTGAGAACCCTCCAATATCCGTTTTTTAGGTGGTTTTGATTGGACTCTTTTCCCATTGGTATTGAGTTTGGAAGAGGATCGCTATACGGCTTTATGCGTACGGATAAGATAGCGCGTTATATCATCTCGTTTCTTCTGCGGGAGGAGGGGTTGCCTGGTAAACTGACTAATTCTGTCGGATATACGGCCAACTTGGAGGAGATGGCTCACTATAAGGTCGTTATTGTCCCTTCCGGTTTCTTTGACATTGGTGTGTATGGGACCGAATTAGCCGATCCGAAACTTCCGCTGAGAGAGTGGCAAGGAGTACCGCTTTTATTTGGGCTTCCCTATACTACTCGGGCCTATGCAGGAGGACCAATCCTCGTTCATGCCGATATTGTTGCTTCTACCTATTATCTTGTATCTCGTTATGAGGAGATGTATAGGCGATCGGAGCGGGATGTCTATGGGCGTTTTCCCGGGAAAAAGAGCCTTCCCTATCGAGCAGGATTCTTGCATCGTCCCATTGTGGAGGAATATGGAGCTCTGCTTCGAGAGCTTCTTCGTGAAGCATTTGGGGAATTACCTGAAGAGAGCCCTTTGAAGCGAATTTTGCAAACACCCACTCAAAAGTTTGAGAAAGTACTTCTAACACACGATATTGACTGCCCTTATGAATACCATGGCGTACGGAGTTTCTTTCGAGCTTTTGTGAAGGAGCACAAAACGTTTTGGCAGTCTTATCAATTGGCTTTCCGCTCGTTGCTTAGCGATCGTTATTTCACTTTCGAGCGTTTTTTGGAGTGGAATAGGGAGGTAGAACGTCGCTTACCTAAGGGGAAGTGTAAGACTCTCTTTTTTTATAAGACCCCGAGCCAAGAGCCTGAAGACCGACCTAATTATCGCTTGACCCGAGGAGCTGCACGCCGAGTGCATCATTATGCATGCAAGTATGGAGTAGAAGAGGCTTTTCATATCCCGATGGAGGGATCTCTACATCCCGATCGAATTGATCAGGAGTTACGACAGTTGGAGCGAGACTTAAAGAAAAACATAACACGTGCACGTCATCATTTTCTGGCAGCTCGTGAGCCCGAAGACTTTTTATACCTCTTGAATGCGGGGATTCTGGATGATTATACCATGGGATATCCCGATGTGTCTGGATTCCGATTGGGCACGTGTCGTCCCGTTCATTATATCAGTCCCTCAACGGGTACGGTGACCAATTTGATCCTGCACCCTTTGACCCTTATGGATTGTTCGCTAGATCGCCCCAATTATATGGGACTTAGTGCGAGCGAAGCCCTCAAGTACAGCTATCAGCTTGTGATGGCAACGGCTCGCCACAATGGAGAACTCAATCTCCTCTTCCATAATGATCTCCTAGCCAAGGAGGTACATCCATTTCATTCTCGCCTTTATCGGGAGTTATTGCGGCTTATTTTGCGTATAGAGGAGCTTGAATCAACCGAAAACTCCTCGCTAGAAGAAATGATCCCATGCCCAAACGTCTTCTCGTATTAGCGGATATTTATCCTCCGCATTTTGCCCCTCGAGCCTTTTCGCTTGTGCGCTATTGGGTAAACGAAGGATGGGAGGTTGCTGTCGCCACAGAGGAAATCGTACAATGGAATGCTACGGGGCATGGTAAGATCTTCGAGGGTATGGAAGACCCTTGCCCGACCTATCGGATTCCTTTACGCCGGCGTTACGATCGCTGGGAGTCTTTGGGAGAAGTCCTTTTCTCTCTGAAAGAAAAGCATTTTTTTCGTGCTGTTGAATCTTTTATCGACTGTACTCGAATCGATCTGATTGTTTCGTTTTCGTATCGAACATTTCCCCATGGTACAGCTGCTCTTCTTGCACGGAAATACCATATTCCCGTAGTGATGGATTCTCGGGATATTATTGAGCAATATCCTCGTTATGAGTTTTTGCCAACCTTGCGAGGTGGTGGGTCTTGGATTAAGCGAAGCCTTTTAGCTCTTCTTCGTAGGCGCTATATTAAGCAACGCAATGCTTGCTTTCAGTGGGCAGATCGCTTAGTGACCGTATCGCCTTGGCATCAACAAGTGCTTCAAAGGGCCTCTCAGGGTGTGCCGGTCTCCCTTTTTTATAATGGCTATGATCGAACCCTCTTTTTTGCAAAGAGAGGATTGAAGAATCCCCGATTTACCATTACTTTCACGGGTCGACTGCTCACGCTTACACGATCCAATCCAACTCCCCTTTTTCAGGCACTTAATAGTCCCGAGCTTTGTCCGATACTCTCCGAAGGATTGTTGGAAGTGGCTTGGTATGTAGATGCACATTCTCGAAAACTTCTAGAGGAGGTGCTCCGTTCCTATCCACCTGAGATTCTTGCATTACAACGAATTCGGAATATGATTCCCTTTCGACAAGTCCCCGACCTACTGCACCAAAGCGCGATGGTATTGCTCCTGGCTTCTCCTGAGGAGGAGGAGGGGGCACATGGCATTGTTTCGACGAAAATTTTTGAAGCACTTGCCGTTGAGAAGCCCGTTTTGATGGTGATGAGTGATGAGGCGATTGGAGAGAGTCTGCTCCAAACAGCTCGAAGTGGATGTCCAGCTCATAGTATTCCCGAAATAATTGACTACATTTGCCGGTGCTATGAGCAATGGAAATCTTTGGGCCATACCGAAACAGTTGATCCCAATAGGGAGTATATTGCTACCTTTGCACGCGATGAGGTGGCTCGACACTACACTGCCATGTTAGAAGAGGTGCTACATCCTTGTCAGAATATAGAATAGTAACAATGAATGAACAAACCGCTCCTTCCCCGAAGCCTTCCCCTTCGGCAGAAGAGTCTACAGAACCACGATCGTACCGTTTAATTGCAGGACCTTGCAGCGCGGAGAGTCGTGAGCAACTATTAGCTACTGCAGAGGGGCTCAAACCCCTCAATATAGACCTCTTTAGAGCAGGTATTTGGAAGCCTCGTACCAAACCGGGTGGTTTTGAGGGCATAGGCAAAGAGGGTCTCACATGGATGGCCGAAGTAAAATCGCAATTTGGCTATCGTACTATTACCGAAATTTGTACCGCAGAGCATGCCCATGAGGCTTTAGAGGCAGGCATCGATGCCCTATGGATTGGGGCACGTACCTCTACAAGTCCGTATGCTGTACAGGAGATTGCCGAAGTGCTTCGAGGTGTACGCGTCCCTCTTATGATCAAAAATCCCATGTGTCCCGATCTCCAATTGTGGATCGGTGCCATTGAACGTTTTTGGCAAGTAGGCATCACCGATATAACGGCTATCTTTAGGGGATTTCCTCCTCCCCCCGCTATGACGATAGATTACCGCAATGCACCCTACTGGGGGGTGGCTTTTGAGTTTCGAAATGAACTGCCCGACATTCCTCTAATTTGCGATCCTAGTCATATTGCCGGACGGAGAGAAGCAGTCCAGACTGTGAGCCAAAAAGCATTGGATCTCGGATTCCAAGGATTGATGATAGAGAGCCATATTGATCCCTCTACAGCTAAGACAGATGCAGAGCAACAGCTTACGCCATCGGCTCTTAAAAGTATTATAGACGCCCTTATTGAGCCTCGCGGAGTGGGAAATTTGGATGATATACGTCTTACTTCTTACCGTACCACGTTGGCAGAGATGGACAACCTTTTGATCTCTAACTTGGCGCATCGTATGATCGTCGCAGAGCGAATTGGAGCTCTCAAGAGGCGGGTGGGGCTTCCCGTACTCCAGCGCGCCCAGTTTATCGCCAACTTAAAGGAGTATATCTCCTGGGGCGAAAGTGTAGGGCTTGATCCTTCCTTTGTGGAACGTCTGATGACCCTAATTCACGAAGAATCTGTTCGCATCCAACAAACCAAGTGTGCCTGATCTCTCCTCTAAAGATCCCAAAGTGTTCGTATTAGTACAATGACAAACAAAGCCATTATTAGCATAGGTAGCAATAAGGATCGTACCAATAATATTAATAGCGTAACCCAATTGCTCCAATCCACATATCCGGGGAGTCGCTTCTCGACACCCGAAATTACTGATCCGATAGACCTCCCCGAAGGTACAAAGCCTTTCCTTAATCTTGTGGCAATGATCCCGACCAGTGAATCCAGAGTCGATTTTTGTGCCAAACTTAAGGAGATAGAAAAGGATTTTGGCCGTGATCCTGATGATGACGAGGAGGGGATCATTCCAATGGATGTAGACCTGATCGAATGGAATGACGAGGTGATAAAACCTCACGATTTGGTGCGTCCCTACGTCGTTTCCGGTATGGAGGAGATCGATGAATTCTAAAGAAACTTTTTCTATTTCCCTTTATCTTCCGATAAATACCCCTCTATGGATGCACCGTTAGATCCCATGTCCGAAAATCGTCCTTTCTCGGATGAAGTCTATTTCACCCGAGAGGAACGTATTCGCCTTGTGGCTCTCTATCGCTCTCTGTGCCGACTCCCTCAACTTGATATCCCCAGAGACCTTTATAGACAAAAGCTGTCCACCCTGGTCGAGAGTGGTTGTTTTGCTCGTGATGAGTTTGGCTACAATGGACTTGTTCGGCAGCTAGAGGTCGCCCTGATCGTGGCTCGGGAGTTCAATCTTGGGAATGTATCAGTATCTGCCGTTCTCTTCTATCGTTCTGTTTATAAAGGCTTTTTTTCGTTAGATGAAATAGCCCAGTTTGCACCGGAGGGTACGGCTGCATTGATTACACGGATGCGGGAGACGGCACAGATTTATATGCGACGTACGCATGTGGAGGAGTCGCTATTTCGTGAACTTCTGCTCTCTGTTGCAGAGGATGTCCGTGTCCTTCTTTTGATTATTGCGGACCGCCTCTATCGGATGCGTACGGCAAAAGATTATCTCCCCGAAGACAAGCGTCGGGAGCAGGCTGAGGAGGTAAATCGTTATTTTATTCCCCTAACTCATAAACTAGGACTCTATGCCGCCAAAGGGGAACTCGAAGATCTCTATCTCAAATACACCGATCCAACTGCTTTTTATGAGATCAAGACGATGTTGGGAGAAACTAAAAGGGAGAGAGAGGAATACCTCCAACGATTTGTCCTCTTGCTCCGAAAACAGATTGACTCGGGTACGAAGCGCTGGCAGTATGAGGTCAAGGCACGGACTAAAAGCATCAGTTCCATCCACAATAAGATGCATAAGAAAGGGGTCTCTTTCGATAATATCTTTGACCTTACGGCTCTGCGGATCATTATTGATGCCCCGCCAAAGGAGGAGCACGAAGCCTGTTGGTATTGTTATAGTCTGATCACGGACGTTTTCGCTCCTGATATCAGTCGTCTTCGAGATTGGATAACACATCCCAAAGACAATGGCTACGAATCGTTACAGATCACGGTAGAGGGGCCTGACAATCGCTTTATAGAGGTTCAAATCCGCACCCGAAGGATGGATGAGGTGGCGGAGCGTGGCGTAGCTGCGCACTGGCGTTATAAGGGGCTGCGGAGTGAAGGACAATTGGATAGTACCCTCACTTCGGTGCGCCAAATGCTGGAGACAAAACCTGACGAATCTACCTCCGGAGATGAGCAATATAGCCTTGGAGCTCCTACGGAGATCTACGTTTTTACCCCCCGTGGAGAGCTGAAGAAATTACCCCCGGAGGCTACGGTACTAGATTTTGCCTTTGCGATTCACTCTAATGTAGGAGCGAAGGCTGTGGCGGCACAGGTCAATGGTAAAAATGTTGCTCTGCGTACTGTATTGCATAATGGCGATACCGTAAGCATAACAACCAGTCGCAATCAGTATCCTCGTGAGGATTGGTTGCAAATTGTGGTGAGTTCGTCTGCCAAGAACAAGATCAGACAGAAATTACGTGAGCGCAGCGAAAAGGGACTGAGCGAGGCTCGTTCGACCTTGGAGCGACGTATCCGCAATAGACACCTCATGTGGGACGAAGGAGTGTTCAATCAACTGACCCGTAAGATGGGATATGCTGCGCTCAATGATTTCTTTCGCCATGTTGCCGAAGAGAAGATTGATCTGAACCACTTCTTAGAGGAGTATCAACGGCGTTATGATGCCCAATATAGCGTTGAAGCTACAACGAGCCAAGAAACGTTAAGCGTTCCACTTTCTTATGAAGCTGTCCAGACAGGAGATACTCCCGGGCGGGACAATACTATTGCCGGGCGCGGCGAGGGTACAGTTGTCATCGTTGATGATAGTCTTAATGGGGTCGATTATGCGTTAGCGCAGTGCTGTAATCCTCAGTTTGGCGATGCCATTATCGCCTATCCCTCTAGGACAGGCATTCGTATTCACCGTAAGAGTTGCCCCAATGTCCCCTTTTTGGTGCAGAATAATCCTGAGAAAATCCTTCCTGCCGAGTGGAGCGGCCTTGGATCTTCTCAGCCCAAAGCTCACCTTTACATAGAGGCGGTGGATAGTGCAGAGTTGCTCTCACGATTGGTTTCTTTGGTCAAAAATAGTACGGACGTCAAGCTCTTGAGTTACAATATACAGACGCGAGATGGGCTGATTGATGCCGAGTTTACCATTCAGGCCCCGCGCCCACGGATGAACGCCCTGCGTAACCAGTTGGCTACACTGTCAGGAGTTCATGCCGTGCGTTTACGCCTATAAAAAAAGTTTTAGATAAGTTCTTTTGTTATGAGGCTCATCTCTTGCTGAAGAACCGGATAAGAAACGCCTTTTCAAGGGCGTTTTTTTGTTTTAATACTACCCTTTTATTGCTTTGTTGGACTAGAGTTTGTATATTTGCGACATGTAACAATACAAACAAACAGCACGATGAATTGCCGACTACTTATCTCCGGGGTGGCTCTTTTGGTAGCCCTCCTTGCTACAAGTTGTAGCTCTAATTTTTATCTTTCTTCTCGCTATACCTTTGAGAAGGTACGCCTTGGGATGACCAAGGAGGAGGTCTATAAAAACACCAGCCTACGCCCTATCAAGTTTGCCAAGGTCTTAGACAAGGATGGTTCGGAGATTGAAACCATGTATTTTAAGACCAGTCTTGTAGAGGATCCGTTACTAGGGAAAAATGTTCGGATTTATGCCAACCAAGTCCTTCAATTCCGCAACGGTCGTCTCATCTCCATTTTGCAGGAGCCGGAGCAGGTAGTAACACCTTATCATGTAAATGGAGCTCCCGTTGTAAGTGCCTCGGTCTCGCTTGAGTAGGTCACTGCTCCCATTGGATAAAAAGAATCCCCATTATCTGAGTGAAAGTAGCACTTGGGTAATGGGGTTTCTATTTCAGAACTTACTTCCTAAGTATACGTAGCGTAGGGGAGGATCTTTCTCTCAACATTCGGGATCAAAAGCTATACTTTGCTTTGATCCAGCCTTCAGAATTCTTTTGGAATAGACCAAAGTACCCCTTGTCTCCATGGAACCAGTCATAACCTGCCATCAGATGGATTTGATCGCTTAGGGCATAGTCCGCAGAAAATCGGCTAAACCAACTCATACCGTCCAGATCGAGATACGTAAAATTAGAAAGCTGTAATGTGTTGCTGAACAACTTCTTCGAGAGGTGAAGTGTTGCGATAAAGTCTTGCTTTGAGGTTAATCCTACGGGGGGATTCAGCAGATGTTCGCAGGAGATTTGAGCCATTAAAATCCAATCATTTGGTGCATACCAATCCGCACCAATGAGCCAGTGAATCGTATTGCATCCTTGTTCTCGGACAAAATGTTTGTCTATGTTATAGGCAACTTCCCCTCGTAGCACAAATTCTTCCAAAGGCTTGGATATATCCGCTCCGACGAATCCCATGCGAAAATACTCAGGCCTGAGAAGTATCTCATTACTGCCCGGAAGTTGATTTATTACAGGCCTCTTATTCCAAGTGTGCAGGGCAGAAAAAGAAAAGTCTATCCCGGGTAGCGTGGCAGAGAGTCGTCCTCCATACTCTACATTCTTCAATGTGAATGCCGGATGCGACCTCTCTTCTTGCCAACGTATTGGCATGGGCATGGATTGATTGGCCAAAAGACTCCAAGGATTGGTCGGTTGTATAGGCAATTTGAATCCCTCGAAGAAGGGAATTGCCAGCAATTCCAATTTGAACGTTTCATTGTAGAGAAACCCTCGCAATGCGTTTACAGGCATTCGGATATCGTCATAATCCTGAGCTAAGAACTCTGTCATATCCATAGGAGATACGACATCCGTGATACGTATACCATCAGCAGCTCCCCAAATAACCAATTGCCGTCCTAAGCGTATCCCCCAATGATCCTCTCGGTAATCAAAATAAGCCTCCCGAAGTTGAAACCCGTTGGCCTCCTTGATGATGGGATTATACTGGGCATTGAGCGAGACAAAAAGAGAAGAACGATCAATTTTTAGTTCCGCTTCGCCTCGTACCCTCGTGCGTGAGGAGAGGAAGTCGTGAGGAGATGCGCTCCGCATAGCATGATAAGTATCGACGAAGCCCTTTACTGAAAAGACCGATCCTGACTCCTGCAAAGAAGGTTCTTCAGTGCCATCTATGAACTCCTCTTCCAAAATTTTCAAGGTGCTATCCCTAAGAAGGGAGAATTGCGACTCCTCTTCGGATTCGACAACTCCTCTCTCATTTTGAGCTATCGCTCCCAACGCCCCCGTAAGGACAAGAGGAACGATAGCCATGATACGATACAATAACTTCATCAGAAAGTTCCTTTTTCCAATGTTGTTACATTAAACTTGGCCTCCGGTAGGGCAACGTTGAACTTGGAATTTTTTATCTCAAGAATCGTCTTATGCCCCGTCTGTACATTGACCATCTCCAACTTCTGTGCTACCCAAAAGCCATTGACTCTCTGAATGTCACTTAAGGTCAGTTGGCGGTGTAATTTTCCCATTCGATCGTAATACTCCACCTTAATGGGTACTAAACAATCTTGCCGTATCCAGGTGATTTTTTTACTGAATAGGTCTCTAGGGTCTTTGGGGGTTGACTCCAATTTCCAGCAGACATTTCCGGCTATCGTTTCATTGCCCAGCAACTTGTGTTCGTCTTCATCAACATTGCGACTTCCCATATCGTCATAGGTAAAGTCACTTCCCATGAAGTAATCTTTTTTTGCGGAGGAGCCACTGATACGACGAGTCTTCTTCATTGACGGGAGATAGAGCCACTTGTCATCATCTTTTCCTATTTGATCGTAATCCCACGTGAGGAATCCAGTCCCTTTTACATCCCCGGGATAAAGGAAAAACATGAGCGTCTTGCGGTCACGCTTTCCCTTACCTGTATCAATGGAATAGGATACAAGTTTTCGCTCTCGGACACTACCTCTCTTATTGACAAGTTGCATCGTAAGTTCAGATTGGCGAGTATCTCCATCGGGACGATCCTTTACTCGTTGTGCTATGTCACGTCCTGTTTGGGCTTGAGCTGTGGCAAAAAGTGCCATGGTTGCCGCAATGGTGAGGATAATCTTTTTCATAATGAATTGTATTTATCGTTGTGTACTTGTATTCTGCCAAGCAGGATAGGTCAATTGCTTCCTTCGGTTACGCTCTCTTTGCCGAATATGTGGAAGCGACGTAGTAGAAGAGGTGTTATAAAGAGGTCGGCAAGCAAAGCCGCAAGCATCCCGGCAACGGATAGAATCCCCATGTGTATGAAGGAGGTACTTTGGGAGATTGTATAAGCTCCGAAGTTGGAACTAATAATAATGCTCGTCAGTACGATAGGAGTACCCACGATGCGGAATGTTTTGAGTATGGCTCCTCGATAATTGCGTTGTCGGTCAAACTCCAAATGGCTATGATTGATAAAATGGATGGTATCATCGACTGCCAATCCAAGGATCATAGGCATGATGGTTGCAGTCATCATATCCAAAGGATAGTCCATCCATCCCATCAAACCTCCGACCACAATAGCCGGGAATATATTCGGAATAAGCCCGATGAGGCCGACACGAATACTCCCAAAGACAATCATCATCAGGATTCCGACGATAAGAAGGGATATGAGGAAGGAAACGATTTGCCCTCGGACAATATATTGCATCATCGTGGTAAATTGAGGAAGAGAACCAACGGGAGAGATTGTTGCCGTGGGAAACAGTTTTTTTGCCTGCTCGGTAACATCGGCTAACTCTCGCTCTGCCTCTCCCGAGTTATATGCCGAAAGTTCTACTCGCAAACGGAGATGACGATAGTCGTAATCGATCCAATTCTCCGCCTCGCTACCACCTGCATTCTCGTAGAGCAGTATCTGTTGTGCAATTTCATCCGGGCTATCGGGGATTTTATAGTACCGAGCATCATCGCTGTGAAGTGTCTGATTTAGATCCTTTAGAATGTCAAGAAGAGAAGTTGTTCTCCTCGTAAGGGGATAACCTTTTACAATGGAAGTTAGAGAGTCCAAAGCGTGCAGATTCTCGGGAAGTTTGGCATCTCCATTATTGGGGAGGCTGATCATGACATCATACGAATAGATCGACCCTAATTCGCTCTCCCCTACCTCTAGAATGTTACGCACGTATTCAACTCGTCGCCCCATAGTGCGTTCTACGTCAAAAGCTGCCTCTATCTTGGTGAATTGATAGATCAATACTCCCGTTACGATCGCAAAGATGAGTATAATTGCTCTCTGATGTCGCATGACAAATACCCCTAGTCGCTCCATTTGTCGGTCTAACCACTGTTTCCCTTCCTCTTTTTGAGATTGGGTGTGTGGAGCTTTATCTTTACCAAAGCTCAATGCGGCAGGCATGACCGTGATGGCTATAAGGAAGGTAAATAGTACGCTGGAGGCTGTTGCAATCCCTACAAAATGCATCGGAATGATGGGAATAGCAAGAAACGAAAGCAGAGCGGCAAGGGTGGTTAGAGCACTGAAGAATGTAGGCCAGCCCAACTCTCCAATCGTCTCTATGGCGGCCTGTTTGCGCTTGCCATGTATGCGTTGCTGTCGTCTGAAATAAGAGTAAATATGAATATTGTACGCTACGGCGACAGCAAATGCCAGTAGCATCGGGATTAGAATCATCCCACTGTCTATGGAAAAGTGTAGAAATCCGAGTATCCCATAAGCCATCACAACAGATCCGATAGCCGTTGCAATGGGTACGATAACACCCCGAATAGATCGAGTTGCAAGAGCCAAAACGATCAAGGCCAGGAGGATCGCAATACCCATCACTTTAGGCATCTCTCCGTTGATCCAATCCATCTTCTGTTGGGTCAAATAGGGCATTCCGGCCCCCTTGAGATGGAGCGATTGATATTCGGGCTTCGTGATAATGTGGTGTAGCTCTCGCCCTGTTTGGATCTCAGGAGATAGAGCCCCTTTGTGGGTGTTCCATATCGAATCGTGAGGAAATGGCTGCAACTTGAGTAAGATCCAAGAGTGTTTACCGTCCCCGGATACGAGATGATTGGCGATATTGGGTTTCAAGAGAGCCTTGCGTCGTATCTCGGCAAGTCCCGCAGCATCGGTTGGGATATCCTCGGGGACAATTTGTTCGATACTCATCCCCTCATCATTGCCGATCATAAACTCAATATCTGAGAGGGAGGTGATCTTCTCTCCATAGGAGATGCTATCGAGCATCTCGTTGGTCAGTTGGCGAATGAGGGATAAATTCTCGTGCGTAAAGGTGTTGTCACACTCCGTCAGCACGGCGGCATAATTGTCATTCCCGAATACGGATTTGAACTCTTCGGTTTGCAAGAGCATGGGGTCGTCTGCAAGAAAGTAATCCTCCCAAGAGGTTTTGATGTTCAGGTTCCGACTCCCGATAAATCCAAGAATAAAGAGGATGGAGAATACGATCAATATGATCCACCTTCCTTTGATGATCCACTCACCTTGGCGAAGGAACCAGTGATTTACGCGTTCTATTTTCATATGTTCTACTTGAAAAATTAAGCATTCAACAGAGCCTTCCAACCACCCGTACCATATAGAGTAAACTCCTGAAGGCTTCGTGTGATCTCTTCATCGGTTAAGTCTTGATGAAAAGCGATCTCTCCCATAATGGTTACCCACCATGCACTTTGTACATGAACAAAAAAAGGGGATACATCTACCCGCAGATTGGGAAAGCGTTGTTTCATAAGGCGAAGGTATTCTTCGCCTATTTGAGCTTGTCGTCGTATGAGATCGTTCCGATAATTTTCGAGAGAAGAACCTCCGGATTGAAACAGTGCAAGGTGGAGTATATCCCTATGCTTGCGAACAATCGTCAGGCTATCTTCCATCATTTTATCTTGATAACTTTCATCGGTGAAGACGGATAGGGTCAAGAACTCCTCGTCATTATGATGATAGAGCATTCGATCAATATCGCTCAAAAGAGGTTGCAATACGGCTCTGAAGAGGTCGTCCTTGCTCTCGTAATAATTGTATATATTGCTGACTACAATACCGACCTCTTGTGCGATTTTTCGTAAAGATGCACCTTTGTACCCTGCCCGAGTAAATTCTGTACGAGCTGCCTTTAAGATGCTCTCTCGAATCGTAGGAATAGTGTTTTGCTCTACCATATTGCTTTGTTAAGGGTGACTTTATCTGTAACTGATGGCAAAGGTAGAGTGAGTGAACGGTGTTCACAATACCCAATTCTCGGGAAAGTTTTATTCTATATTGCCTACATGAGGGGACTTTTTGCGTGAATATCCGAAAGGATACTGAATGGAGATAAAAAAATCCTCCTCTGATCGTAAGGACTAGAGGAGGACTTTTTTGCTCCCATCAAGGGAGAGCAAGTAAAGGATTTTATGCTCCGAGGAAGCCGAGGAGTACCCCGGCTGCGAGAGCTGATCCGATAACGCCTGCCACGTTGGGCCCCATGGCATGCATGAGGAGGTAGTTCGTTGGATCATATTCCAAACCCACGACTTGCGAGATACGTGCAGAGTCGGGGACTGCTGACACACCGGCGTTTCCGATAAGCGGGTTGATTTTGTTATCCTTTTTGAGGAATAGGTTCAGCACCTTAACGAAGAGAACACCCGTGCAGGTTGCGATGACAAAGGAGAGTGCTCCGAGTCCGAAGATCTTTATGGAATTCAGAGTCAAAAATTCTGTCGCCTGCGTGGAAGCTCCCACCGTAACTCCAAGTAGGATGGTGATCGTATCAATTAACGGACCTTTGGCCGTATCGGCAAGGCGCTTCGTTACCCCGCTTTCTTTAAGCAAGTTCCCAAAGAAGAGCATTCCCAAGAGTGGAAGCCCCGACGGGACAAGGAACGTTGTCAAGAGTAGTCCCACGATGGGGAAGATCACCTTCTCCGTCTTCGATACGGCACGAGGGGGCTTCATGCGGATCAATCGCTCCTTTTTTGTCGTGAGCAGGCGCATAAAGGGCGGTTGTATGATGGGTACAAGAGCCATGTAGGAGTAGGCCGATACGGCAATAGCTCCCATGAAGCTCGGTGCGAGTTTGGAGGAAAGGAAAATCGCCGTGGGGCCGTCAGCTCCACCGATAATGCCGATTGCACCTGCTTCGTTGGGAGCAAATCCCCAAAGTAGAGCCAACATATAGGCTCCGAATATACCGAATTGAGCTGCGGCTCCAATGAGCATGAGCTTGGGATTGGATATGAGTGCCGAGAAATCTGTCATAGCCCCAATCCCGAGGAATATCAGAGGCGGATACCACCCCTGTCGCACCCCCTGATAGAGGATGTTGAGGACAGATCCCTCCTCATAAATACCAATTTGTAACCCGGCGTCTTTGAAGGGGATATTGCCGATGAGCATACCAAATCCAATGGGGATGAGCAGTAGGGGCTCAAATTCGTAGCGTATGGCTAAGAAGATGAACAAAAGCCCGATGACAAGCATGACCCAATGGCCGAGGGTTGCGTTGGCAAATCCCGTGAAAGACAGAAAGGTTTCAAGGTTGTCTAATAGGAAATTACCGAACCCCATAATCGTAATCTTTAAGTACTAAACTTGTGATTAACTCTATGGGGATTATCCGATAACGACGATGTCCGTGCCCTCTAGGATAGAGTCTCCCTTCTGTACCTTGACCTCAAGGACCTTGCCTTCGCGGTCACTGTTGATGTTGTTTTCCATCTTCATGGCTTCGAGTACGGCTACCTTTTGGCCTCGTTTTACCTCGTCGCCTACGCTGACCACAACATCAAGGATCACTCCGGGTAGGGGAGCTTTGATGCCACCTTTCGATCCGGCCGAGGGGGATGGGGTGGCTTTGGGTGCTGTGGCTGCCGGAGCAACACGCTTGATTACGGGGCGAGGAGTCTCCTTCTTTTCAGTCAAAAGTTCGACTTGATAGGTTGTTCCATTAACCTCCACTTCAGCCTCTTTTTCTTCTATTTTATTGAGTTTTACGGCGTATTCGTTTCCGTTGATCTTATACTTAAATTCTTTCATGACGCAGTTTATTGTGGATTTTAGTATTCTTTGATAGGGGGAGTTGTACGTACAATTTGGCTTTTCAAAGCCCATGCAGAGGGCACGGAGGGGCGTCTGATGGTTAGGCGCATATCTGTGGAGTCGTGCGCTTCGAGGGCTTCTGTCAGAGCCAACCCGATTACTGCAAGCACTTCGGCAGATGGGGAGTCCGATTGATAGGTCATAATACATTATTTACTACGAACTCCTAGATGGCGTTGTAGCACGCTAGGGGTACGTTGGTTAAAGGCTTTATTACTCCAAGCCGAGGGAAAACTCGACTTTTGGGCATGGCTAATGGTGATCACATCACCCTCTTGATCGTGTACCTCTTCGGTAGCTTCATATAGGGCTAAGCCGATAGCGATACTTACTTCGGGAGGGATAGCACCTACGGATGCAGGAGGGCGATTGCTTGAGCTTTTGGGGGCTTGGGCTTTTCGTTTATTGCGTTCCGATAGGTTTTGTGAGAGGCGTCCCACCCCCTTGAAAGCGAGGTAGAGTACCGCCAATCCGAAGAATACCACCAGCATAGCCGTTATGGTCATAACGACGCCTGATGGGTCTTCGGTACGTAATTGATCTGCTTTGGATACGCCCTCTGCCCCCAGCGATGGTGCGACGACCATGGCTGAGAGGGCAAGGAAGGTGCGTTTTATAGTGCGAGCGACTTGCATGAGAATACTCGTTACGCTGTGTTCGATGCGTTTAGAGGGGCAAGTTGTCGTGCTTCTTGGCAGGGAGGCTCTGACGTTTGGTGCGGAGTTGCTCCAATGCTCGTATGATGCGAAAACGCGTATTGCGGGGTTCGATCACATCATCGAGGTATCCATACGATGCAGCCGTGTAGGGATTGGCAAAGGCGCGGCGGTATTCTTCTTCTTTTTCGAGGGCCGCTTTGGCAGGATCTTCTGCGGCAGCAACTTCTTTGGAGAAGACAACCTCTACAGCACCCGAGGGACCCATTACGGCAATCTCGGCACTGGGCCAAGCGTAGTTGAGGTCGCTACGCATATGCTTTGACCCCATCACGATATAAGCACCACCATAGGCTTTGCGTAGGGTCACGGTCACCTTAGGTACCGTTGCTTCGCCGTAAGCGTAGAGGAGTTTTGCCCCATGAGCAATAACGGCGTTGTATTCTTGCCCTGTTCCGGGAAGGAATCCGGGGACATCCACGAGGGTTACGATGGGGATATTAAATGCATCGCAGAAGCGTACGAAGCGCGCTGCCTTGCGCGACGAATTGCTATCCAAGCTACCCGCCATTACTTGAGGTTGGTTGGCGATGATACCGGTACTCATCCCATTGAACCGAGCGAAGCCTACAATGATATTGCGAGCGTAGTCGGCATGTACTTCGAGAAATTCTCCATTGTCGACTACTGCACCGATCACTTCGTACATATTGTAGGGGCGGTTGGGTTCGTCGGGGATAATCTCATTGAGGAGATCCTCTTTGCGATCCACGGGATCGGTACACTCCACGAGAGGTGCCTCTTCCATGTTATTTTGGGGGAGGAAGCTGAGAAGCTGGCGGATCAAGCGGATACCATCCTCTTCTGTATCTACGGCGAATTGTGCCACGCCGCTTTTAGCTGCGTGTACATCGGCACCACCGAGTTCCTCTTGTGTTACATCTTCGCCCGTAACGGTCTTGACCACCTTTGGTCCCGTGAGGAACATATAGCTCGTACCACGTACCATGATATTGAAGTCCGTGAGGGCAGGAGAGTAGACAGCTCCACCGGCACAAGGACCAAAGATCCCTGAGATTTGAGGGATTACCCCCGATGCCAATATGTTGCGTTCAAAGATCTCTCCGAAACCACAGAGGGCGTTTACCCCCTCTTGGATGCGAGCTCCGCCCGAGTCATTCAACCCAATAACGGGAGCACCGACCTTCATGGCCAGATCCATCACTTTACAAATCTTCTGCGCGAGCATTTCGCCGAGAGCACCACCCAGTACGGTAAAGTCTTGTGCAAATATATATACGAGTCTGCCATCTATTGTACCGCTACCTACAACTACGCCATCACCGAGGAACTTTTTCTTGTCCAAGCCGAAGTTGGTGGAGCGGTGTAGGGCAAACATGTCTATCTCTTCAAAGCTACCTTCGTCCAGCAGCATAGCAATGCGCTCACGAGCAGTGTATTTGCCTTTTGCGTGTTGTGCTTCGATACGTTTCTCACCGCCACCGAGGCGAGCCTCTTCACGTTTGGCGATGAGTTCTTTCGTCTTTTCCAATTGTTGACTCATAACTATATCTTATATCTATTTGTTTTCGGGTTCTTGATTTTTATCTTTGCTATCGCATAGCTCCAGGAGTAGGCCGTGCGTGCTCTTGGGGTGGAGGAAGCCGATATTAAGCCCTTCGGCACCTTTACGCGGTGTTTTGTCAATCAGCTGGATGCCATTTGTTCCCATTTCGGCGAGGGCTTCGCCTGTATCAGGGGTAGCAAAGGCGATGTGATGAATGCCCTCTCCTCGCTTCTCCAAAAATTTGGCAATGGGGCTATCCTCACTCGTAGGCTCCAAGAGCTCCAATTTGGTTTGTCCAATTTGGAGGAAAGCCGTGCGAACCTTTTGGTCGGCCACCTCCTCTATATTATAACATGTAAGTCCCAAATTTTTTTCAAAGAAAGGGAGTGCCTCTTGGATGCTCCTTACGGCAATGCCAAGATGCTCGATATGCGATAGATCCATAGTGTGCTTTCTTTTTTATTTTAGCTATGTTCTCTTCTGTTTCGGGAGTGCCTCCGACCTATATAAGGTGGAGGTGATCCTCTCTTTGAGATGCAAATATAGCAATAAAGAGCTATCTAGTGAATATATTTGATCGATACCCTCATAAAAAAAGCTCTAATAGCCTCCTTAAATCCCCTTTTTGTGGGGTTAAAGTCTTGATTGATATGGTAATGGATTGTTTTTGCACACGAATTAAAAAGTAGTGCAGATATTCACTTTTTTGGATAGAGGGGAGCATGTTTTTACTCTTAGGCCTGCATGACGAAAACCATTGCCCGGTAGTTTTGAAAGTGGAGGCCTCCGTTTTTTCTGTTTTTGGGCAAGACTTTTGAAACTTCAGGGTGTAAAAAAAGTGCATCGAAACAGCTGTCCCGATGCACTTCAGGTAGAAAGAAGAGGAGAAATTACCCTTCTTGTTGAAGATTATTTGCTGCCACCTCCCGGGGTTTGGTTCCCATTGCCCTTATCACTCTTCATAAGGTCGTTATTCTCAATCGAGCGACTTACCTTACGGATCACACTCTTGAGGTTACCGAAGCTGTAGCTGATAGAGATCCCTGTTGATAGTCCGTAATTACGTACATGGGTCTCTCCGGAGAAAGAGGGAGAGGACGTCCCGATCTTGAAGTTATACCAAGGGTTCAAGGGGTTATTGAGCCAAGCCGAGACGGTCAGTTGCTGTTTGAGGAATGACTTGCTTAGGTTCACGCCATGCCAAGTACCCCAAAAGCTATTGATATTGATGCGAGGAGGTTGGATGAAGACGCCTGCATTAACCCCAATACTCCAATCCTTGGGGAGTGTGAAGCTGGCCCCCGTGAAGGTATTGCCTCCGAATCCTTTCATGATGGTATTGCCGTAGTTATCCTTGCCGTTGAGCTTGATAGCACTGGCATCGAGTGTTATGTAGTTGAGGTTGCTTTGGATGTAGAGTCGTACCCATGAAGCCGGTACATATTGTGTAAATAGGTTGAACCCTATGGTACGCATCTTGCCTTTGTCCGTATAGGTTTGGTGCAAGATGGGATTACCCTTACTATCAGGTTGGCTAAATAAGAACCCCTCTACCTTATTGTTGCTGAAGAGGTATGATGCACTCAGCATTAACGAGAACTTTTGCGTGTAGTGCGAGTAGGTCGCATCGAAGGCATGTACCTTTTCGTTGGAAAGATTTTCATTCCCGTACTTGACTTGTAGGGGTGATACCTGCTGGCGATAAGGATTGAGTTGAGTGATGCTGGGGCGCTGTATGCGGTAGTTGTAGCCGAGTTTAAGTTGGTCGGCATCGGCAAGATTCAAAGTTGCAATGACTTGAGGTACAACGTCCAAGAAGGTGTGGTGTAGGTTGGCTTGAGGTTCTTTGGCAAATTGGACATTTTGGATGCCGTACTCAGCACGTGCGCCTGCAACAAGGCTAACTTTATCTTTGTGATAGGTCACATTACCATAAGCTCCATAGATGTTTTGTTTGTATGCCATGGGCGATCCACTGATGCCAAGGTGCTGTCCGAAGAGGCTTCCCTCCACCCACTCATTGCTGTTTTTGTCCATGATCTTAAATACCGATTCGGTACTACCGAGACGGAAGATGCTCTTGAGCCCGGCCTCTACTTTCCATTTATCGCCAAAGGGGCGGACGTAGTCGATCTGAGCAGTGTGCTCGTTGAAGGCGGCATCCGTTTGTGAGAACTGTTTGTTTGTTCGGATGATCTTGTCGAGTTGGTTGGGATCGTAGTTGTTTTGATCTGTGAGGATTTCATCGTGATTGGGGGTGTAGACCCATTGGTACGAGAGGGTAAGAGACTCACCCTTGACGGCAGTCGTATGTTCGTAGTCAAGTCGGGTTTCGATGCTTGTAGAGTGATCCTTCCCACTAGCGATAAGCCCATCTTTGGCAAGGACTTTGCCGGAACGATCTTCGGTCAGCGTTGTTGCCAAATTCTTGCTTGGCGAGGAATTTCTCGAAAGATCCGCATTGAATGATAGGAGGTTATGCTCGTTGATGTCGTAGGTAAGGTTTAGCCCTCCCATGTGGTAACCATATTTGTTTGCGTTGGGTTCGGAGGTGTTTTCTGAAAAGAGACGTTGTCCTGATTCGCGATAGTTCAATGTAGATGTACTGATATTGGGGACTGCAGATATGTAGATCCCTCCGTTGTAGTTAGCTGTGATCCCAAACTTCCCGATTTTGCTTGTGAAGTAGGCGTTGCCACCGCCTCCGGGCTCTCTGATGGATGCGTGTCCGCCAATTTGTGCTTGGTAGCCCTCGAAGGAGGTTTGCTCGGTGATGATATTGAGTATGGCACCCACCCCTTCGGCATCATACTTAACCCCCGGTTCGGTGATCACCTCTACGGACTTGATCGTGGATGCCGGGATACTGCGCAGGATCTCTTTAGGATTGGACGAGATCATCTTGGAAGGTTTGCCATTGAGGAAGATGCGGAAGTTCGAAGAGCCTTTGACCGTGATATTCCCCTCTCCATCGACCGTGACAAGGGGGACTTTGCGGAGCATCTCACGCAGGTTTTCACTCTTGCTTAAGGGATCGTCTTTCACATTGTAGGCGATCCTATCGGCATCGAGTCGCACCAAGGGGCGCGCTGCCGTAACGGTAACCTCCGCGAGGCTCTCGGCATCGTCGTGCATGAAGAGACGCAAAAGCCCCATACCCTTTATCTTACTATAAGATAGGATTTGTTCGGGCATCTTCTTGCCTACAAAGGAGGCTTCTACTTTGTATTCGTCTGTAATGGGGATGGAGATGGCAAAGCGTCCTCCATCATCGGTGAGCTGGTGTAGGGGTGTTGCTGCCTGACCCTTGGTCATGGGAGTGATGGTAACGGCGGCAAAGGAGACCGGTTCTCTGTTAATACTGTCAAGGACTATCCCCCGCAGGAGATGACTTGTTTGTGCCTCCAACACCTGCCCGCCTAAGCTCCAAAAGAGGAGTACAAAAAGGGGAAGCCTGACTAAAAGGGGAAGAGTTTTCGCTCGCAAGTTGTTCGATTTCGTCTGATTCATGAGATCTGTTTTTTAGTATGCTCTATTACTCATTTATTCCTTAATTCTGCCTTAAAACATCACAGGTGTATTACGCAGGTAGTACAAAGATAATATAATATCCCAATAGTGTATATTACACCGTCTGTTTTTTCCTTTTAACGAAAAGCACCTTTTTTCTATCCGATTGGCTTTGTATTTTCCCATGCTTTGGCTCCTTTGGGGTGGTAGAAGGGAAAGGTATTCTCGTTTGCCCGTTTTATAAAAGACGAAAAAATGCCTCTTTTGTTGCGATTATAGCGTGCGATAAAAAAGAATGGTCCGAGAGGGGGTGTTGGTATGAAAGTTTTTTGTTTACCTTTGCGCCCGTCACGAGTATGAATGTCTGATTCTGTAGGATAGGTTTATGCCTCCCATTGATCGGCCTTCTCTATAGGTTTGTGGATACATAAGGGTATGTAACAAGGATGTTGCCCTCCTTTTGAGTGATTCTGCAGTTCAGTAGTTAAGGATGTGAGAAGGGTTGCTCCCTTAGTTTAGACTGAGGAGGGCAATGTAAGTCCCAATAGTATAAGTAGTTCCTCTTTTGACATAGTACTAATTTAATTTCTTAAGAAGGAATGAACATCTATCTAGGTAACCTTAGTTACAAAGTGAAGTCTGAGGACTTGACAGCTCTCGTAGCACAATATGGTGCTGCAACCAATGCTCGTATTATTATGGATCGTGAAACCGGTCGCTCTCGTGGCTTTGGTTTCGTAGAAATGAGTGATGATGATGCACTTGCTGCTATTGAAGCTCTGAACGAACAAGAGTTTATGGGGCGTAAGTTGATCGTGAAGGAGGCTCAAGAGCGTCCTGAAAGAGCTCCGCGCCGCTACTAACCGCGCCGAAGGATCTTCTCTAGAGGCGAGCGTGACGTAACGAATAAACAATAAAAAAGTTATGACCTTGACCCTAAAAAAACTATTCTCTTTAGTTCTTGCAGTAGCCCTGATACCCGTTTTGTGGGCCTGCAATCCCAAACAACCCGACAAACCTACACCTCCGGATCCCGTAACTCCTCCGCAACCCGTTCCGGAGGAAACGTATGATGCGGCTTTTGCTATTGGTGAGTTTCCTTATCTCAAAATAGGGGATTTGAAGGGTGCGGATGCTTTTGAGAAGAAGCTAGGGAAGCGTGCGCCTCAGACGATAAAAAAGGTGGGAGAGGTATATTTAGGTACCACTCCTACTTACTTTAAAGGAACAAAGTATTCGGAAAAAGTATCAGCCGCTCTACTGGAGATGCCTATCATAAAGGTAGATGCCACATTCGTGGGTATGATGGAGCAAGCCGGATTTAAGGACTACGGTGTGAGTATGATACAAGATGCACAGGGGAATTTATCCCCTTGTCGTATTTTTTGGAGTCAAAAACTCAAAGTAGAGGCCGATATGTATGATGTTAAACTTTCAGCTTTGAAAAATATAAAATCTGTGATTGAGTTTGTTCCCAAAGAGGATGAGCCTGTGCAGCATAACGATCAGCCCGATCCGAATCCATCTGTAATCCTTGCGGATGCCAAGGACTTCCCTTTGGTAGATCTACTCGGTAGTCCTCAAGCGGAGTTGCCAAAAGACCAGCTCATAGCAGCAGAAAATAAATTAGGCTTTCGAGTACTGGATGAGGATGCGACAAATGAGGAAACAGTGTATTTCTCTACCTTGGAAGCTAAGGCGAACTTGACCAATCTGAAGGCCGTGATCTATTTCTACGGTACCGTAGACAAAATGATCACTCAGATAGTACTGGATTGTAAAGCTGTTACCACACCGGAGGATTTGGCACGTCCTGAGTTGAAAGCATGGTTTCAGGCAAATGGTTATGCCTTTGAAACCAAGCATGATACAGCTAAGGGACCCGGGCTAAAGTTCCGCAATCCCACAACGGGTGTGAAGGCTTATATCTATTTGAAAAATAGCAACAATGCCTGCTTTATAGAGTTGACTAAATAATTCTCAAAAAAAGAGATACACTTCCTCCCTTTTTCGGAGGATTGAGCAACCGATACCGAAGTTCAAAGGCTTTAGGTATCGGTTTTGCCTTTTGTATTCAATCCTGTCACTGATCAATAGGGTATCACTATTGTTAACCATTGGCATTTACAGTTTTAAGATTGGGTTGTGTTCTGTTTCCGAATGTTCCAATACCGATCCAATCTTTCGACGTCTGCTTGTTTTTGTAGATCTCACAAAAAAAACTGTATATTTGTGCTGATAAATAAAATACAAACTGTAAAACCCTACTTATCAAATGAACAAGAAATTTATTGGTTTTAGTCTTCCAAATCTTCGTTGCCGCTCTTTGGAGGCGATGAAGTTTGTTGGATTGACAGGAGTATTGGCTTTCAGCCTTTCACAAACAGCAGTGGCGCAGCGTGCTGAAGATCAGGCGCATCAGGCTTTGTATGAGCAAGGATTCTCCGCTAAGCAGGCGAGGCTTCTTGCACAGGATCGGCTTCGTGAAGAAGCACTTCTTAATCAGTCTTCGCAACTCAGAGCTGAGAGAGTTGAGATCTTTCTCAATGGTTATCGCTATGTGGTGACGGATGAAAAAAAGAAAGAGGTGCAGCTTATCCGTTTGAAAGAGAAAGATCCTGAAATTTCTAATCACTACGACGGCGAGGTTAATATCCCTGCTACCATCAAGGTTGGGGAGGATACCTATACGGTTACTTCCATCGGACGTAGTGTATTTTTGGGTAAAACAATCCATTCATTGACGATTCCTGAAACTATTCGTCGGATAGAAAGAGCGGCTTTTGCCTATTGCCGAGGCCTGAAAGCAATCCATATTCCTGATAGTGTCGAAGAATTGGGTGATTGCGCTTTTGCTCTTTGTAATGATGCACGTAGTCTCTACATCGGTAAAAAAGTCGCAAAGGTTGGAGAAGATGTATTCGAGGATTGTTACTATCTCCAAAAGATTGAGGTAGGAGATGGTAACCCGATCTATTCTGTTCGAGATGGGATTCTTTACAACAAAGATCAATCTGAACTTTTGAAATGTCCTTCTTACCGAAAAGATTTTACTGAACTCACCCTCCCTTCCACGGTGAAAAAGATTGCCAAAGGGGCGTTGGAGTACTGTTTTTATATCTCTAAGATAACTCTCAATGATGGACTGGAGGAGATACACAAAAAAGCTTTTCATCAAAACTATGCTCTTACCTCTCTGCACATTCCCGCATCTGTTAAGTATATTGCAGATGGTACCGTATTCTGCAAAACAAAGAAGCTATCTACCCTTACGGTAGCGTCTGGGAATCAGCACTACAAGGCTCAGGAGAATATGCTGTATAGCTTTGATGGAAGTACGCTTATCTCTCACCCTGCCGGTTTGGCGGATAGCTTAATGGTAAAGGTCGCTGATGGTGTGAAAAACATTGGAACTTCGGCTTTTGAGTATTGTCGTTCTGTGAAATCCATACAGCTTCCTGCAAGTGTGGAGACTGTCGGTGTTGCCGCTTTCTCGGATTGTGGTATTCATGAGTTTTACCTGCCCGAAAAAGTAAAATCTTTGCCTTTTGCTCTCTTTGCAGATTGTGCAGAGCTCACTTATCTCTACCTAGGGGATGCTATAGCTTCCATTAGCGGTAGTGTTTTTGGTGGATGTAAATCTCTGAAGTTGCTTCAAATAAGAACAGTTGTTCCTCCCGTTATGGAGGTTGATTCGGACAAAGATCCCTATACTATTGACGACGATGTGAAGAAGAATGCTCGTCTAGAGGTACCGTCTGCTGCTGTGAATGCCTACAAAGCGGCTCCGGAGTGGAAAGAGTTTACCAATATCAGTGATAAGCTTGCAGCTCAAGATATTGCAGCTTCTTCGGATTGGCTTTCTGTTCGTGCCGGGGAACTTGTTGTTGCTGCTGATGAGGTATTGCCCATTGTCGTATATGACTTCTCCGGTCAAGTGCTTGCAAAGACGAGAGCGCGTGCGTGGAGTGTGCGCCTACCGGCGGGTAACTATGTAGTTGTTTTGGGTACACAAGCACATAGGGTACATATTGACTAAATGTTGATATAGTATAGAGATCCTTGAAGTTATCAAGTCTCTTAATAAAATGATATCTCCCTCAATGGAGCCCAAACTCCATTGAGGGCTTTTTTTGCTCCTTGTGTTGTGTTTATCCTTGGAGAAGAAGCCTCTGGTTTTTCTTTATGGTCCTTTTCTAAACCAAATTGTATATCTATATTTGCACTTGAGGATACATTAAGAGGAATGTGGGCATTTTCAAGCATATATTATCCTATGGTTTGTATCAAGAGAGTCTGATTTATGACATATTCTCTTTTGAGAGATTATTGGGAGATTTTCAGTTGAAAGATCTAAAAGGATGAGATCTATTCAATGTTGAGATAGGTGCTCAGGTGCTATCGTGTATGTGGGGCTTATGGTAAAAAAGAGCAAAGAACCCCGTTGATATAGAAATAGGAACTCAGTAAAAATAAACTTATGAGAAAGAATTACAATTTGTCGACCAATGGGGACGACTTTCTCTTAGAAAGGAAAATGTGTTTGGGGGCAAGGAAGAGTCTGTGGCTTCCAATGTTCCTTCTCTTATTGTTGTCATTTTTTAGCTACACCTCAATAGCTCAAAATTCAGCGGAGGTTCGTTTAAGGGTACATGCTCCCAAAGGACAAAAACTTCGTTTGCAAACAGAACCGTTTAATGCTTGTACCATAACAGGTGCCACCAAGGGGGATTATTTTGGGGAGTATTACCTGGATGAAGAAAATGGAGAGATTGTTATCACAGGTAGACTAACGATACTGGAGTGTTTTGGGAACAAACTCTCTAGTTTGCAAGTGGTACGTGCTCCAGAATTAGCCATCTTGAAATGTTATAAAAATGAACTTGTCTCCTTGGATCTGTCTAAGTTGCCTGAATTGGCTTACTTGGATTGTAAGGAGAATCAATTGACCTCGTTGGATGTAAGTGCAAACAGCAAGCTGGAATCTCTATTTACCCAGAATAACAAGTTACATACACTGAATACGGGGCATGTAGCTGCAATCAAAAAAATCGATTGTTCTTACAATCGATTGGTTGGCCTGGACGTTAAAGGGAATGCCGGGTTGGAAGATCTCTACTGCCATAATAATTTGCTGACAGATATAGACCTGAGTGCCAATCTCAAACTTTGGGGGCTATACATTTACAGCAATCAATTAAAGGGAGAGGGGATGGCAAACTTGGTTCGTAATATGCCTAGTCCTCAACTTGCCCCTCCTTATTTTTACGTAGTGGATACACGTAATCCATCCGAGGGAAATGTCTGTCTAATGGCCAATGTTAAGGTGGCAGAAAGTAAGGGCTGGGCTGTATACGATTATGCCGGAGGTTTGGATAATGGTAGCATGAAAGGCGTCCCTTATAAAGGACAAGATCATAAGCCTTTAGTCAGTGGTCATACTATTACATTGACTACGACCAGGCAAGCAGGAGAAACCGTTACCTTGGACATTACAGGATCTGCCGACGGCGTGGTTATACAGGGCGTCAAGGAATCGGCTCCCTATGTAGGGAGTCAGACTTACACCCTTAGAGGAAGCGAGATAATCATCCAAGGGGATGTGGTCAAACTTGCTTGTAAGGACAATATGCTTCGCTCAGTTGTTTGCTCCGGTGGAAGCGCATTAACCGACTTGGATTGCTCCGAAAATCAATTGGAACACCTTGTTGTGGCTAACGAAACCGCTCTAACGAAACTTTTGTGCCAAAAGAATCAATTATCTACACTATCCGTTGAGGGTTGTACGGCATTGGCTCGGATTGATTGCTTTAATAATCAGATACAGGCGCAGGGAATGACCGATTTTGTCACCTCTTTGCCTACCAAAACAGATAATCCGAAACTCTTTGTCATAGATACGAAGAGCGTAGTAGGGACGGATGGCAATGTGGCTCTGAAGAGTGATGTACAGATAGCTAAAGGTAAAGGATGGGATGTCAGGGATTGGATTAACGGAGAACGTTGGGGATTTGGAGATGTTTATGCAGGAACAGATCCCCGGTACTATGCCATTACTGTGGCAACGATGGAGCATGGATCCATTATCGTAGATCATCCAACTCCCAACAAGGTACTTGCGGGCTCTTTGGTGCGTCTAAAAGCACAGCCGGAAGAAGGCTATGCTTTGATTTCCTTGACTGCCAATGATAAGGATATTACGCAAACAAAATTCGTTATCGTAAAGGAAAACACAACCGTTAAAGCGACCTTTGAGAAAAGAGACTTTTATGCCGTAACCCTTGCTCCTATAAAAGGACAGGGTACGGTGAAGATAACCGGTGCGGATGACCTGCAAAAAGTTCCCTCAGGCACGACTTTGCATGTGGAATGCAAACCAAAAGCCGGGTGGAAAGTGGCTGGTATATGGGCAGGAACCAAAGATATAACCGCAACGGCTTCTTTTGAAGTAATCGAGCCCGTAGAGGTAAAGGTAACCTTTGATTTTGAGGGGAATCCGAATGAGCCTTATATCGTTTTGGAACGGGATATTGTAGGAAAACTTTCTCTGAACTATGTAACCTCCAGCCCGAATGCGGATGTTGTTCCCGGCGTATTCGGTGGAGAAGTTTTAGCCTATCGTGAGGGGAACTTGATCATCAATGCCACGGAAAAGAAGGTTGTAATTTATGGTGATGTAGTCAAACTCTATGCTATTTATGGTCAGTTTGTTCGCATTGATGTGTCGCATGCTCCTAACCTGAAGGACTTGAATTGCGCATTTAATCAATTGACTGCGCTTGATTTGACACAGAATAAAGAGTTGGTTCAGTTCAGTGCAGAAATCAATCGGTTCACAGAACTTGATCTCGGTGGTTGTCCTAAATTGAACTATGTCAATCTATATGGTAACCGTCTCAAGGGAAAGGGTATGACAGCTATGATCAATAGTTTGCCGAAACGCACTGCTAAGGATCAGGCTCGATTGATTATTATAGATACCTCGTATGAAAAGGAAGCCAATGAGTGCATGGCGTCTGATGTACAGTTGGCTAAAGCCAAATACTGGATGCCATATGACCTTAATGGCGGTTTGGAAACGATGCGTCCCTATGCCGGTAAGGATGCGGCATTGGAGGAGGTGACAACAAGAACGGTTAAGATCTTCCCTAATCCTGCGCACGAATACTTGGAGTTGTCTGGTGCGACACCGGGAGCTGTGGCAAGGCTACTGTCTCTTGCAGGTGTACAGATTTGGAGCAAGCCGACAGATGTCCAAGGTCGTCTAAGGTCAGATATCTCAACCCTACCTCAAGGTATCTACTTACTGCAAGTAGAAGAGCAGGTGATAAAGGTCCGAATAGAGTAGTTCGTTTTTTTTAGTCAGCCGAAGCGGAGGGCTGCGAATCTTGAATAGAGAACCATGGTAAGAGGGTTGCCTTTCTTGCCATGGTTTTTGTTTCCAGTCCCTTGTCTTACTATGACAATGTGTTGTGTTTTGTTGTAAAATGTTTGGATTTTTTCGAGGTATGCACTATATTCGTTGCTGATTCGAAAAGAATACTTGTGATGAGGAGGGAATCCTTATTGGGAATTTCTCTACTGAGATGCTTACGATTGGTATGCCCAAGGGGCAAAATGCTAGATTATATTAACTGAAAAACAGAAAGCAATGAAGAGAAAAGTATTACTATTTGTGCTGTTACTGTATTCCATTTGTATGGTTTGGAGTCAGACGACTCCTCCCGAAGGGACTAAGTTCATTACCATGAGGGTTCAGCCCAATAAAGAGTTCAAGTTTGGTCTCATCGCTAAAGTCGGATCTCGGACGGCTTGGATCAAGCTGGGGGATGGTGCTATTATTCCTCTTACGATAGGAGAGAGCCTGACAGTCCCCACGGTATTTTCCTACTCATCACCCTCCGAAACGGTGAAGCTGTACGGCTCTTTTCATATTTTTGGTTGTCCCGGAAATGGAGCATGTATAACCCTCTTGGATGCGACGGGATACTCTCCTTTGGAGCAACTCTATTGCAATAATAATGCGATAACCCAATTCAGAGTAAAGGGGTGTGAGCGATTGAGCCTTTTGAATTGCTCTTCCAATCGAATCCAATCTCTTGATCTCTCCGATTGTAAGGAGCTCAAGGAGCTTGCTTGTTATGACAACCTGCTACGAACTCTAGATCTCTCTCAGAACAAAGATTTGCTCAAAATACACTGCCCGCAGAATGCACTTGTAGAGCTTGATCTTACACATAATACGAAACTTCAGGAGGTACAGGTTGGGAAAAATAAATTGAAGAAAATCCTATTCCCCTCCCTCTCTGCGATCCGCTTGTTGTATGCCTATGAAAATCAGCTGAAGAGTATAGATGCCAAAAAGATACCATTGCTGGAGGATTTAGATATTTACGATAATCAGTTAGAGGCTCTTGACCTAACGGCTTGTGATAAGCTAGAGAGTGTGGATTGTTCGGAAAATAAGATCAAAACACTGGACATTACGGCAAGCAAGGGTGTCATAACTACGCTATCGTGTGCTGATAATGAAATAACGCATTTAAACGTTACTGATTGTAGTTCCCTGAATTACTTGAATGCGAGCAATAATCAGCTGAAGATGCTCTCTCTTGACGGAGTGACAAAACTGGAGAAACTATACCTCTATTCCAATCAGCTGAGTAAACTGGATATTGCATCATGTAGTCTGCTTAAGGTTTTGATGATAAATACCAATAAGATGAGTGCGTGTGGTTTGGATGACCTATTTAATGCGCTACCTCGTCCTATCACACAGGGGAATTTGCAGATTGTGGATAATGTTGGCGCACCTACCTCAACCACTTCTATTGCCGTGCAAAAGAACTGGAAAGTGGATGTACAGGGGGATGGATCCGGTTGTGGATCTGCTGTGGTGGAGTCTCCTCCTCCCGGCATGCCCATGATCAAACTAACCACTAAACCAGGTAGTAGCATAACGGTTACCATGCGAGTTTATGCCCCGGATTCTTATGTTTGGATTGAGTCCAGCCCGGGGGTCTATACAAAGGAACTGATTAGCAGCGATTATGACCATCCTTCAGTATTTACGATCCCTTGTCCCGGTAATGAGGTAAAGCTTCATAGTAAAGTGGTGGATTTTAGTTGCAGTAAAAATGGAGAGGCGATAACCGCCATTGATGCTTCGAATAATCCGGAATTGGCGACGCTCTATTGTCATGAAAATGCGATTACGGATCTCAAAATAAATGGCTGTACTTATCTAGCTGATTTGAGTTGTGGGAAGAATAAGATCAAAACTTTGGATTTGACTAATTTAAACTATCTCCAATACCTTTTCTGCTATGAAAACCAGATCGAGGTGCTGGATATTTCTCACTGCAAAATGATCGAAGAGCTGGAGTGTAGCTCTAATGATATTGCTGTTTTGGATCTTTCCAATCTGAGCCGAGCTACAACTATCATGTGCCACACCAATAAAATTGCGACGCTTAACTTGGCGAACTGTAAGAAGCTAAAGGAGTTTAATTGTGCCAATAACCAATTAACGGAGCTGAATTTGGAGGCTTGTGAGAGTCTCGTGGGGCTTTCATGTGGATCCAATCAGCTAACCCGACTCGATGTATCGAAGTGTAGTAAACTGAATCGTCTCTTCTGTTCCGTAAATCCGAAGCTGCTCTCCATGGCGTGGATGCCCGATTCGGAGTTGCAACAATTCTCGGCTATGGAATGTGGCTTCACAATGATGGAGATCCCTCAGTCCCCAAAATTGACTAAGGTGCTGCTAAGTAAAAATCCCTTGACGGCTCTCTCTTTGGGCAGAGCTCCCCAATTAAATCATTTGGCAGTAGATGAGTGTAAAATAGCCATACCACAGATGGATCAACTATTTGACGCATTGCCTAGAGAGACCGAGGGACAACTAAAAATAGCGGGGAATCCCAATGTGGAAACTTCCAGGACAGAAGTTGCGGTGAAAAAAGGTTGGACATTGGATATTCAAGGAGGAGGATCTACGGACTGCTTGGGGATCATAGGCAAAGAGGGGTATCGACTTGTTGTTACTCATGATGCGATCGTATTGACTACTGCAAATGCTTCGAAAGTTGTTGTCTGGGATTTGCTAGGAAATCAGGTAAGCGACTTTATTTCTATTCCTCGAGAATCCAAAATGATTGTTCTACCATCGAAAGGTACATACCTTGTGACTATTGATGGGCATGCCGAAAAGGTACTTGTAAAGTAGCCGATGTTTAGTCTTTAGTTGTCTGATGGAAAGACTAACAATGAATCCGTAAAATGTCTGCTATTGAGTCATATAATCAGGGCAACCGCATCAAATTCTGAGAAGCTTTCTGAGGTATTCTGGATTCATCGCCGCCTTAAACATTCTCTTCTTCACAGAGTGCTTGTCTTTCTGAGCCTTAACGATCCCCAAGGCCAGCTTCCTTAAGACATTTA
>JALFBN010000004.1 GCA_022772085.1 Porphyromonas sp.
TGTCATATTAGAGTTTTGCTTGTTTTCTTTTTGCAACACTAAGATAAGTGAAAATTCTGACATGGCAAAATCCTGGGCAACTTTTTGTTGCTCAGGAACTTATAAATAAAGTTAAATTATAGTGTTGCGGAATTAAGGATATATAGATTGCGTACTACTGGAATTAGAAACAATGATACCCAGTGTTAAATTCGAATATCTTTAAGGGCTTACTATTCGTTGTCCTTTCGGTGTTACTCTTAGTGACTTGTCAATCCCATCTACCGAAACAACCTCAGATGTTACCACTGGAAATGCAATTGATAGATTCCATTCAACACTTATCAGAATGGAGGAGCGTTAATCGATTTGTTGTAAATGTAGATAAAGATGGCGTTGATATTCTGGGGACTCAATATAATACTACTTGGGATCATCCTTACGAATATCACCTAGAGTTATCTGCGAAAGATTTGGATGTGTTCAATTCACTTGATTCGGCACACATAAATGCTATACATGAACACTTCCTTGCTGTATTGCCTAAGGAGTATCTTCAATGCATCACTATCACAATAAATTACACCTATCAAGATAGTTATGGAACAGAACAGGCTACTACGAAGTTATTCAGATATTCTGAAATCCCACGATGAATGCAGAACAACCGCATTTCCAGCTGAACCTATCTGAATAATCAGTATCTTTGTGCGTAAGAAGTAAGGGATCTTTGTAAGATTGCAAAATCAAGAAGTAAGAAGCACCTCGCTCGTTTCTTATCCGTTCCCCTTAGTCAAGCAGATATACTGTTATCTGCTCAATATCAAATCATTAACTCTTTAAAATTCGATTCTATGCGGAGATTTGCGATTTTCGTACAGCTAAGGACATCGGTATCGACCGACCGGAGAAAAACGAGATTCTACACAATATCCCACCAACACCTGAGCAGGAAGAATTTATCGGCAAACTGATGGAGTTTGCCAAGACGGGAAACGCCACCGTCTTAGGGCGTGAACCGCTCAGCGAGCGTGAGGAAAAGGCGAAAATGCTCATTGCCACGGACTACGCGAGGAAGATGAGCTTAGATTTACGGATGATCGACCCTGCCTACGAAGACCACGTCGACAACAAGGCTTCGCACTGTGCTAAGATGCTCAATGACTACTATCAAAAGTACAAGGCTCAGAAAGGTACGCAGTTCGTCTTCTCTGACCTTGGGACGTATAAACCCGGTGATGATTTCAACGTGTACAGCGAGATTAAGCGTAAGCTCGTCGAGGACTATCGCATTCCCTCGTCTGAGATACGCTTCATTCAGGAGTGTAAGAACGAGAAAGCCAAGAAGGCAATGGTAGATGCCATGAACAAAGGCGATATCCGGATCATCTTCGGCTCTACCTCGATGCTCGGTACCGGAGTAAACGCCCAACAGCGTGCCGTGGCTATCCATCATCTCGATACACCCTGGCGACCCTCAGACCTCGAACAACGCAACGGACGAGCTGTGCGTAAGGGTAACCTTATTGCGAAAGAGTTTGCGGATAACAAGGTCGATGTGATTATCTATGCCGTAGAGCGTTCGCTGGATAGTTATAAGTTCAATCTTCTGCACAACAAGCAGCTCTTCATCAATCAGCTCAAGACGAACACGCTCGGTTCGCGTACGATTGACGAGGGAAGTATGGACGAAGATAGCGGTATGAACTTCTCGGAGTACGTAGCCGTACTCTCGGGTAACACCGACCTTTTGGAGAAAGCGAAGCTAGACAAAAAGATTACGGCTCTTGAGTCAGAACGTAAGTCCTTCCTCAAAGAGCGGGATGCCGCTAGTGGCAAACTTGCCGAGATAGAGCACTCGGTAGCCTATCATACGGGGAAAGTACAGGAAGCCAAGGCAGATCTCGCAACCTTTGAGAGTCGCGTACAACGTGATGAAGAAGGTAATCCCATCAATAAACTTGTACTCAAAGGCGTAGACGCAGGTGCGGATATCAAGACGATGGCAGCACGCTTGCAGGAGATTGAGGAGAAAGCACGTACTAATGGCGAGCATCATAAGATAGGTGAGATATATGGCTTCCCCATCACCGTTAAGACAGAAAGCTCCACAAAGGATTTGTTCACGCTCTCTGTCAATCGTTTCTTCGTCAAAGGCGAAGGAGGCATCTATTATACCTATAACAATGGTAAGCTCGCTAGTGACCCTAAACTCGCCTGTGCTAACTTCGTGGGTGCCCTCGAGCGTATCCCTAAGGTAATTGAGTCGCACGAGAAAGAGCTTGCCAAGGCAACGGCTGACATTGGTGTCTACACAGCAATAGCCAACGGCTCGTGGAAGAAGGAGGACGAACTGCGTTCACTCAAAACCCAAGTAGCTGAACTCGACCGCAAGATAGCCTTAGAACTGACTCCGCCCGAGCCGGAGAAGGAGGAAGTCAAGGAGGGAGAGAAGCAGGAGCATGGTCAAGGTGGAGGACAAAACACGAGCTCTCAAGGGGCAAAACAAGAGCCTACGCACACTTCGCCTGGGCATACGGCAACGCCCCAGTCCCCAATACCCGCTCCTAAGAGCGAGCCAGAAGACCGAGGCGTGATGAGCCGGGTCGTAATATCTAAGCCAAAGTGGAGATAGAATAAGCGTCAAGTAAATCAATCGTTTACTTGACGCTTACTTATGTATCCTCCTCTACAGAACTTTGATTCTTATCACAGAGCTGTCGTCTTCTATCAATTCTGAAGTGACTAAAGCATGGTTGCTAAATCCTTTGTTTATATCATGAAACTTATAGTATCCATCACTACAGAGCAAGAAAGTGTCTCCAATATTTAACGATAATTGTTGTACCGAAATAGGCTGTCTAAATCCTCTTCCTGACACACTACTTGTGAGAAATGAGCCACCATCATGTATTACACTATGGTCTCTGGTAAGCAGAGAAACGGTTTCTTGCCTATCTCTATGGTATAGACGAACATCTCCTAATGACGTGTAGTATAGTCTATCATCCTTGAATAATGTCAAAGCTAGGGCTGCTCCCATTTTACATTTCCTTTCACGACAGAACTGGGCAAAACACTCATCCGTATAACTAATACACGTACGAATCAGCTCTACACAATCCTCCGTATCATCCTGTTGAAAGAAGTCGGAAATTGTACTACATACAAACTCGGCTGCTATGTCAGGGGACGACAAGCCACCTATTCCATCGGCAAGTAGGATAAGTGTTGCTCCATTAGGCAGTTTTTGATGTAGTATGTAATCTCCGTTCTTATCCTTGACCGCTACACTTTGGCTTTCAACTTGAAGGGGCATCTTCTCTCTTTTCATGTAATACTATGAGCATTTTTTGAAGTGCACTCAGAAATTGTTCATACGAAAATGCACTAGAACTATCTGACAATTGCTGAAGGAGTTTGCTATGCTCTTCTTTTTCCACTTCTTGCTGGAGGCATTGCCTGTAATAGGCTAAATGCTCTCTCGATAAGAACTCTAAAATATCATATGCCAGCCAGTAAGCCCCGACCTCAATTTCGTCAAAATCCTCCCAATCATAGACTTCTGAATGTATCCCTCTATCTACATTGGCAAGAAAATAGTTTTCAAGAATAAATGCCATGTCTACAGCATCTTTACTCGTTTGGAAATTGCGGTCTAGCCAAGCATTAAACTTCAAGATGAACAAGCCATGCAATGAGGCTATCTTAATGTCAAAATCATTATCAATAGTCACGGTGATCGCATTGCTCAGTACATCAGAGAATCCTTTAACGGACATAGCAATATCTTCCTCAGGAGGCCAATATATGTACCCGTCTTCTCTTGCAATATCCCCATAAGGCACTATATCCATCTCATAATCCCCGTAATAAAACCGTTGATACATCTTCGGTTCTTTCTCAAAGCCATGAGCTAAGAGTACTTGCTTGATATGCTCAAAATCTTCCCAGTCAGGGATAGCAATAGCAAGGTCTAGGTCGCGGGTCTTACGTCCTGAACTCACACCAACTAATTGGCGGATTAGAATATCGCGAGCCGTAGCCCCTATAACAAAGAAACTCTGCTCCATCTCAGCGAAGCAACAGCTGACTTTTCTGAGAAGAGCTACTAGCAAGGGATTACCTATTTTCTCACTTGAAATCTGAAAGTTCATCATTCAATAATTTATTTGCAGCCTCTATACAACGACTATCCTCACTGCCGATTAGGTCGGCATATATTAAAATAAGGGGCATGGTGTCGCCTTCCCAAAACTTCTGATATACAGATATATCTCCCTCCGTAGTCCGTACCTCGCCACTCCTCATCAAGTGAGAGAAAGGCACCTCTGTGTAGAGTTCAAAGGTGGCTGGTGAAAGATAATCATTCAACAGATTAGAAGCACACTCTCCCCCCCAGAACATCCCAGTAGGTAATGATAGCCCTTTCCAATTTTCTTTTTGCTCTGAGGTTCGAAAGTCTAACTTTTTTAAGAGAAGCTTGGGTTTTAGCACTTGGTGATAATTTTCAACCCAGAGATTTAGCAGAAGACGGCTCTCTCTCAGTACTCTTTTTTTCTGAGTCGTAAAGATAAACTTACGTGCTATCAGTTCATCAACCACGTGTTTAACAGTACCGATAGCTACACCGCTATGTTCTTTTATCTCTCTAAAAGGCTTAGACACATTCTCTGGAGATTGCAAAAGATAAAAGACCACTTTCAAACCAGCTTCTTGGAAGATAGGGTATCTCTTCACTTTATTCGCAAGAGGAGCCTCTCCGGTGTGTGAAAGCTGAAAAATCAGTTTCTTGCCCTTTGTATGCACTATGTGGTAATTACCCGAAGCATCAGCAAAGTTGATTCGTTTTTGACGCAATAGGTCATAAACAGACGGCTGTACATATCTTGCCATCACAAGAATAGGCAGATTTTTTTGGGGTGAACAACTCTTTAATTTGTCCTCAACCCTATGTAGTGAACTTCCGTTTATCTCAGGCTCTACAATGTAATAAAATTCTATGCCTAAAATCCTTACAACACCAGAATCTCTTAAAGCATCTATTGCTTGATCGTCATAAGTAATAAAATTCTCAAAGCCCTCCCATTGGGATTTTAGGGCTACAAGAACTTGCTCTATAAGGTCTACTCTTTTCATCTTTGTTCAGTTGATTGTACTTATTCAATAGTATTGAACACTACAAAGATACTGAACAAAAATCAATCCTCAAAGATTTCCGTTCAATATTTCTTCGTGTTCATTATACTTGAACACGAGGAAACACTGAACTAAGCGTTATCTACCTGCATCCAACATCTCATCAATCTCATCTCGCCTAAAGAGCAATCGTCCATTGGCTTTAAGGTAGGGTATTTTCCCCTCCCACACCCAGTTGTAGATAGTCTTTTGCTCGACACGAAGGAGCTTCGCCACCTCAATGATGTCGAGATACTCAGGCTTCAGTGGTGGGCGAACGGTCGTATCGAGCTGCTGGTCTTTGAGAACAAGTAGCTCATCGAGCTTCTCCTCCATCGAAAGCATACGCTCAAAGAGGAGCTTGCACCAGCCCGTATGCTGATTTTCTGGCTTGTGATCTTCTATGTACGACATCTTTCTCCCTTTTGATAGTTACCATTCGCATCTTGTGTCAAGACGCCCTGCTCACGCATATAAGCGATGTATTTCTTGGCCGTGCGGTCTTTGATTTCCATCTCTCGCATCAGGACTTCGCAGAGTTCTTGGTACGACAGCCGTGTATTGAGTCTAAAGGCATCTCTAATTACAGCTACCAACTCCTCTGTCTTACGTTTGTCCTTGTCCTCTTTGGACTTCTCACCCCGATAGACGTGCATATCTAAGGCTTTGTCCCACCCAAAGAGCATCATCGGCACATCCAAAGGGCTGCCATCTCTCACCTTGAGGGCTTTGACTACCGAATACTCGGGATTTTCGTCCTTCTCTATCGAGAGGATACCGGCGGCTTTACGTTGCAACTCTGAACCTATATGCCCGCGTAGTTTGATGCCGTTGGGCACAAAGTGCAGCACGCAGATGATGCAAGTGTTGTAGATGCCAGCTAAGCGATAGAGTTCATCGACAATCGCAACGCTCTCGCTCTCATCGTTGGCGGAGCGAATAAGGTCTGCTATGCCATCAATCACCACAAGGTGGATACCTCCGTGGCGATGATGAAACAAATCCATACTCTCACGAATGAGTTTAAGGCGGTCTTTGCGTGAGAGCGAAGCTAAGTACAGTGAGTGGTAAAACTCTGGTACAGCTGAGAGTGATGCTCGTCGAAGCGTCTTGCCCAAGTTCTTGTGCAGTTGTGCCTCTGACTGCTCTGTGTCGTAATGCAAAACGGCTAAGCCCTTGGGATTGGCTGTGATCTCCAACCCCAAGGTTTCTGTAGCGTCCAAATGCTCTGAGAGCAGAGTGCCAGAGAGAATAGCCGAGATGTAATTACTCTTACCCGTACCTTCTCCGCCTGTTATACAGAAAAGATTGTCTTGCGTACCAAGAGGCACTCCATTGACGGATACGACCGCCTTTGAGTCATCGGGCGGATTGTCGTAGTCAATCTCGCAAGAGCGGAGCATCATCATCGTTTGACCATAAATATCAGAGAACATCTCAGTGAGCAAGCCCCTAAAATGCTCAGTATTGTATCCCAAAGCAAAATAGTCAGAGATGTCTTTCTCCGTTTTTGAGCCACTTAGAGGTAGATGAAGCAACAGAACTTTGTAGTCTGAGAGCTGTTCGGCTTGCCTATTGGACTCACGTATACCTGTTTCGTCGGCATCATACAATAAGATAATGTGACGAAATCGAAGGCTTAAACTCTCGATGATGCTTTCTGGGATTTGAGCCGTTTCACTATTGAAACAGATAGCATGGAATCCGTGAGCTGACAAAGAAAGGACGTCTTTCTCTCCTCCCGTAATGAATAGCATATCTCCCTTTGTGGGAAGCTGCTCCATGCCAAAGCAATAAGGGTTCGGCATTCTCCCTCCATAGAGAAAGCGTAGTTTAGCACTATGAGGGCGATAAATCTTAACATAGCCACAGCCCACATAAGCAAAGATGGGCTCTGTCGGTGTACTGTGTAGTTCGAAGGGCTTGCCTTCGGAGGAAACGCTCTTATAACATTTCAAACTTCTCACTCGGAACAGGCGAAGCGTATCCTCAAAGATCCCATAATGAGACCAATAGTTCAGCAGGTCGTCATCGAAAGGCTGTAACTCAAACTCATAAGGACGTTCCTCGGTTCTCTGAGTGTGTAGCCCATTCTGAAGGCTGTGTTTGGAGTTCGAGGCTTGTTGTTGGACACTTGAACCATCTCTCCTGTCGACAAGGTGCAAACCTAACCTCTGGACAATAGCCTCTATAACTTCTGGGAAATTACTCTTTACATTTAACCCCATCAGAGTTGCAACAAACCAAAAGCAATCCCCACAATAGGTGGGGTTGCCGTGGTCATAGAATTTATAGACAGATGTCTCCCTATCGTAGTAGATATGACAAGAGGCACGCTTATCCTCGTAGAAGGGACTACGGAAATTACGATGCAAATTTACCTCAAAGCCCAAGTAGTGTGAAAACACATTTAACCCTCCCTGTGTAAGGGATAAGATTTCATTTTTGTCAATCATAGCCTTTAAGTCTTAGGATGGATACAAGAGTTGATGATCAGATTATCCTTAAATCGGTTCATACGGCCGATTAAATCCCCATTTCGGATACCAGATACACGCAAGCGATTGCATTTTAGGGCGATGAGAATTGACTTAAAAGAATATCTCACCTCTCCGCTCTCGGTATAACGATACCGAATCAGATTTCTTTTTCGCCAACGATATAGCGTTGAATCCGAAATCATCAAAGTTTCAACAAGATCTTGAGTGGACATCTCTAGCTCTTCGTCAATGTCCTGTAATAAGTGGCTAGTTCGCTCAACATATTGCTCAATGCGATTGAGTCGGTCTACCAATTCTTGATAAGCCTGACTCTCCATAGCGATTAGGTCCATTTGTTTAGGCATTTAGATTCGACAGATACTGCTAAGCCTTGTTCGGCAATGGCTTTCATGATGACTGTGTAAGCCTCCTTAGTGAAGATAGAAAGACGAAGTTCTGCGATTGGAAAAGGGGTACTATTCTCCTCACTTGCAAGAATTGCATAAAGATCCGTGTCTTTTAGTCCAAGTAGCTTAGAATACTGCTTCAACTTAGACATCAATGGCTCACTCTGGCCAGTCTCCCAGCGAGACACACTGCTGGATGAAACTCCCAGTTGGTGAGCAACATAGTCTTGTGAGTAGTTAAGTTGCTCTCTCTGTTTTCTCAGAAAATCGATAACCTTTCTCATAACAATAAAGTTATTACGACATCCTGGCAAGAACAACCCACTACACGCAAATTTTTCCTCCTAATGCAAATCGTCTTGCATCAGATGCAAATTGATATTAGTAGTGGATGCAATAGGCTATTGATAAGATAATGCATTCTATATCTACTCTTCTCATGGGCGAACAAAATTCAGGGGATCGACATAAACGCCATCCTATCAACGGGAATGGAGATAATTGGTTAGAGCTGATGTAGCCCTACGCTAAAATAGAGTTATCCATTTTGAATAGAAAACAAGATTAGCGAGTAAATACTTTGGACTCCAGTGCACGGTGCAAGACCCTTTGTATATAAGGGCTTGCACCGTGCACTGGCGAGTGTAGCAGTAGAAAGTATAAGTTGTTAAGGTGTAGAGGTTTGGTGGTAAGTCCTTTTTTCTATACCTTTGTACCTAGAAAGATGATGCTTGAAAGAGGTCATTAGGCTGTCAAAATGGTAGTCAACAAGTAGTCAATTTACTGCTACATAAATGCTACACAAGAAGAATAGCCCAACTAGTAGATGATTGAAATACAACGATTTGAGAGGTGTTTGTTCACAAACCTCTCTCTCCGCAAACAAGGGTGTAAATCAGCAAGTTATGCGATTTACACCCTTTATTACACCCAAATTATGACAGTAGAAGAAATAGATGCACTAAGGCTAAAACTCCAAAAGAGTTTTCAGCAGTTACTAGATAAGATTGGACCAATCCAAATCGGAACACCTCAGCAATTTCCCTATGGCTGGAGGAAGGCAGAGAAAGGTCGAACCGTGTGGAGAATCATAGAAGAGATTCTTATTCAAAATCTTGAGAATGCTTATAATGAATTCGGTCTCTCTATAGTTGAACCTTCTACCTCGGAGGTCTCAGTTTATGATGTAGTATGTCAGTTTCAGAATTCTCCAAGGCTGTATCTCAACATCAAGTCTTCGGTTGAAGGGGGAAAGAAAAACAAGGATGATATATCCAAAGCACAAGGACTCTCCGAGTTTTACGAGGAGGATTGTCAACGCCAGTTCTTTATCGCTACTTGCTTTATTCGCTTTAATTCCGATATGACTATAAGTTTAACTCGAGTTTCCATCTTCCCTATTGCTTGGATTCCAGATGTTTATGTAAACCCTAGCAATAACGGGAACTTACAGTCATCATATTATAAAGATATTGAATTTGCTCAAAAGCGAACCAACGCTGAATTTATTCCTCTACTGAGAACCGCTATTCAGGTTGCAGAGGCTAAGAAGGCCGGAAAAACTTCAAAGTAAATTTTGCCTATACCCGAGAGTTTAGGTTTCTAGCAAACTCTTTTATATTTCTCGATGTTGACGCAGAAATCTTTAGAGAATTGAATAAGATTCGGTCAATTTCATCTACAGCATCTAGCGGGTTCTTTTGTTCAGAAAGTACATCTATAGCTACCATAGCGAGTTGCGACTTGATGCCCTCAGAAAAATCTGGTATTGGAAGGGCATTGATATATCCAGATGTAACCATATTTGTTCGTATTAGTACACCTCGCACTAGATAGGTAACTAGAGAGCTGTTCAGATAGGACAAGAGCCAATGTAGTTCCCCTTCGGATGGAAATATTGTTGGATTGACCCCTGTAACAGCTCCTTTGGGAAGATATACAGCACTAAAGGGTAATCCCATAGAGGAGCAAGCTATCCCTTCTTGCCCTACCAATGTTTTATTTCGAAGCATAAAATTCTTATCTAACAGAGCTATATCCCTATAGTTGTCAACAAGAAAAGCATCAGCCCTTCCCTTAAATTTATGGCTTGCAGGGTTTTTATAAAATGGGACAGAATAGGGGGGCTTCTGCTCTAAAGATAGATAGCGGGCATCATCTCCTGTAGAGATGCAGGTCACACATTTGAATACATCTGATAACTTCTTATTATCGAGAAAAAGTCTTAGAATTTCATCGTTCATTCCAATAACAAATTGGGGAGTTGGATGTCCCGTATTTAGTAGAAGTTGCTCTAACTTCACTAGCTCAAACTTTTCATTTTTTAAATCTTCTCGAAAAGATGACAACGTGGCTCCTCTATTAAGAACTTCTACTAGGCCTTGATTATATTTACCTTTCTGAAGAACAAGGATACAGGTTCTCACATCAGCAGAACTACCCCGAAATAGGCTGGTTGGACATAAGATGACTGAATGTATAGCACACTCACGAAGAATTTGCTCTCTCAACTTCGAGTGTACATTTGATGTTAGAAAGCTATCTGCAACTATAACCCCAATCAAGGAATCTGGCTTTGCAATATCGATCAGAGCAGATAGAAACATTGAATACATATTGTGCGTTCCTACAGGAAAATAGCTCTTTAGCTTCGTTTTGTTGTTGCGTATATAATCTACTTCGTGACAATTATACGGAGGGTTACAAATGTAGTAATCGTAGTCAAATGATTTCTGATGTATCCAAAGCTCCCCCTCAAAGCTGGCTTTATATTCGATATAAACCTCCAAAAAGTCTCTTTGGGCAAAATTAGACATGCCTGTTTTGGAGTAATTGATTATGTCAAATGAGTCTATACTCTTCCCTGATGAGAAAAAGTTATCCAATAGTTCTTCCTTCCCAACAGCGGGGTCTAAAACCGTTTTCCCTGTTGGGTTTATCTTAAGCATCTTCTTCGACAAGAAGTCTGCAACAAACCTAGGTGTTGCGTAATAACCAACACTTCTAGCATCAATGCCCTCTCGTTTTATTGTTTTCTCTTTTCTAGCCATAACTATTTGACGAGTTCCTTGGGTGAGACATTAAGCAGGTCTGCAACCTTGAAAATGGTACTGAGGTTGGGCTGTCTGCGATTGCAGACATAAGCGTTGGTGATGCTGAAGCTCAACCCCAGCTCTCTCGCTAGCCAAGTCTGCGAGATACCTTTCTTTTTTAGCACCTCCTTGATGAGGTTACTATGCTCTTTGCTTTGTACCATCTGATATACTACTATTGCTTTTATGGTTACAAAGTTATGAACTTATATTACACAATCCAAGGATTCAAAAGTTTTTAACACGGCTTGCAAAGTATTCTTTCGTTTGAATATTCATCCCTCAAAGAGAGAGTAGGGATAACAACTGACCAAGGGGGCAAATGAAGCTCTATCTACTCTGTTAAGATGAAAAAGAAGTATAGTGATGAGAAGTTATGATTTCCTGCCTTTTCCTTGTATTTCCTGCGAATTCCTTACCCTTTCATAGACAGCAAATTAGCCCATACTTTTGCAGTGTCAGAGCTGACTGATAGCCCGAAGCGCAAGGGCAAAAGTATTCACCACAAAACTGCAATGAAGTATGATTTTAGAAGAACTTTTGGGCAAGCCCGTATGGCAGATGACTGGCGAGGAATTGCTCTTCCTTGCTCGCCACGGCTCACAGCCCAGCAATATGATCACGGAGGCAAGCCCCTCCAAAGAACCAAAACGCTATGTGTATGGACTATCGGGCATCGCTCGCCTTTTCGGCTGTAGCCTCCCCACCGCCAACCGCATCAAGCAGAGTGGTAAGATAGACCGAGCCATCACGCAAGTAGGGCGTAAGATTATCGTGGACGCTGACCTCGCCCTCGAGTTGGCGGGTTGCAAAACAGGAGGACGCAGATGAATACGCCAGACTATGAAAGCATTTGGAAGCAGTCGCTTATTCGGGTGACGGACAAGTTTAGCCTACCGCCCATCGTGCTGCGTGTGGACGATGCTATCATTGGTACGTTGGGCAACTTCAGTGTCTCGACAGGGAAAGCCAAGGCAAAGAAGACTTTCAATGTGAGTGCTTTGGTCGCCTCTGCCCTATCGGGAGGTCAGGTATTGGAATATCAGTCGTGCTTCCCCGAGAGCAAGCGTAATATCCTCTACTTCGACACCGAGCAAAGCCCCTATCACTGCCAGCTGGTGATGCAGCGCATTCTTAGGCTGGCAGGGCTACCACTCGACCGAGAACCTGAGCAATTGAAGTTCAGCCACCTCAGAGCCATCGCTGATCCGAATCAACGCCGAGAGATTATCCGCCATGCCATCTACAACACCCCCGATGTGGGCTTGGTCGTCATCGACGGCATCCGTGACCTGATGCTCGATATCAATAACTCCACCGAGGCGACACGCCTTGTGGGCGACTTGATGAAGTGGACAGGCGAGCGAAACATCCACCTGCACACCGTGCTACACCTCAACAAGGGCGACGACAATGCCCGAGGGCATATCGGTACGGAGCTGAATAACAAGGCGGAGTGCGTCTTGCAAGTCACAAAAGATAGCGTCGATGCCGACCGCAGCGTGGTGGCTCCTGCGATTATTCGTTCCAAGCCCTTTGACAAGTTTGCCTTTCGCCTCACGGAGCAAGCCGACGGCATCTGCCTGCCCGAGGTTGATGCGACCTATGTAGAGGACACGAAGACCGCCAAGCATTTCCCCTATCAAGAGCTGACGGATGAGCAGCATCGAGAAGCACTCAAGGCGACCTTTCGAGAGGACATCACCCTAAGTTATGGCGACCTAATACCCCGACTTCGGGCTGCCTATAAGGGTGTTACCACTCACGAATATGGACAGACGAAGCTCAAAGAATTGCTCCGTTTCCTTCTGCACAAGCGCATGGTTGTCAAAGAAGAGCGTGGCAAATACCGCTTCAATCCAGAGTACCACTACTAAGCAGATGAAAAATCATTGTAGAATGCGGTAATCTCAAGGCGTCGAGGTCGAGCACGAAGGGAGCATACTCTCGTATGTGACCGAGTGCAAGCACCGAAAACAACGAGGAGAGTGCCGTATTATACAAGATTTTTCCGGTCGGACGGACGCAGGCTATATATACCTGAACTGACCGACCAAATAAGAAACGACATTGGGTCGGACGGTCTATGTGCCTATAGGTTTCGACCGACTGACCAAGTTCCAACACTAACCCTCCAAGAAAAAAAGACATGAAAACGATACAAGAAATCAAGCAACTATCTATCGTGAACTACCTCCAGAAGGCTGGACACGAGCCCAAACAAATCAAGGGCAATGCTTATTGGTATTGTTCTCCCTTGAGGCAAGAGCGTACGCCTTCCTTCAAAGTGAACACCGATCGCAATCAGTGGTACGACTTCGCTACTGGCGAGCATGGCGACATTATTGACCTCGTTTGTGCTTTGCACCGTTGCTCAACGGCAGAGGCACTGCAACTCCTCCGAGGAGAGACAGGACTACCCAAGATTGATTTTTCTTTTGGCGGAACAAAAACCTCCGCTCAGCAAGGACTAGAAATTCTTTCGGTGCAACCTATTTCTAACTTGCAGCTGCAACGCTACGGCTCGGAGCGCGGTATTTCGCTCTCCCAGTTAGAAAAGTATTGTTCCGAGGTGCATTATCGCTCGGGCGAACGAACCTATTATGCCCTTGGCTTCCTCAACGATGCAGGGGGCTGGGAACTACGCAATCCCTACTTCAAGGGTTGCATCGCCCCGAAAGCCATAAGTACACTCGGAGCCGGTGCTAAGAGCGTGCAGGTCTTTGAGGGCTTTATGGACTTTCTGTCTTGGAGGACACTGCACCCCAATGAGCCAAGCGACAGCCTGGTGTTAAACTCCTTGGCTCTCCTCCCACGAGCTTTGGCACAACTGCAAACATATCCCTGTGTGGAGTGCTTCCTCGATAATGACGAGGCAGGACGAAAGGCTTTGCAGCACCTTCGAGAGGCAGGCATCGAGGTCAAGGATATGGGCCGTCTCTATGCCCCGCACAAAGACCTCAACGAGTGGCTCTGTTCAGAGAGGAAATCGAAAAAGCTGCCTCTGCCTCCTCGCAAACGAGGGCTTCGCAGATAGCGCAAAAGCACGCAATTCAAACCGAGTATTCATCAGGTAATCCCAAGGAAGGCGAAGCAATGGCTCGGTTTTGTTTCGGGACTATGGCAGAGCTAACCGCCTGCAAGTTCTCAATGGGAGAACTTAGAAACAAAGCCAGCAAGCATTCAGCGAATGCTTAGACACACTGAACTCAGAGGTAGCAGGCGGAGCGGACATTTCGAGAAATGCCATAGCTCATTAGGGCATTTTCTTCACGCTCCACTCCGTTACCGCTAAAAAAGCCCTCCTGAGCCAAGGGACTTCGCCCCTTTGGATTCCCCCAAAACCAATCTTCAACTATGGGATATGCCGTATTACATATAGATAAGGCGAAAGGCAACGACTCGGGTGTGACCGCTCATATCGAGCGGACATACACCCCGAACAATGTCGATGCCTCCCGCACGCACCTCAATCGAGAATTGGTGCAATTCCCCGAAAATGTCACGAGCCGAACACAGGCTATCGAACACCGAATAGCGACCGCAGGTATTTACCGAAAGGTCTCTGACAATCAAGTGCGAGCCTTGCGATTTATCCTCTCAGGCTCGCACGAGGATATGCTCCGCATCGAGAAAGAAGGACGACTGGGAAAATGGTGCGAGGCTTCAATGGATTGGCTACGACAGACCTTCGGAGCGGAGAATGTTGTAGCAGCTACGCTCCACGCAGACGAAGAGACGCCCCACATCCATGCCACCGTCGTGCCAATCGTGCAAGGAAAGCCAAGGAGGAAGCCGACAACGGCAAACGCAAGTACAAGACTAAGCGAAACAAGGTGCGCCTCTGTGCCGATGATGTCCTCACCCCCAAGAAGCTGGAGGAGTATCAAACGACCTATGCCCGAGCAATGGCAGGCTTCGGGCTCGAACGAGGTCTTCACGGCTCAGAGGCCAAGCACCGCACGAACATGGCGTATTACAAAGAGTTGGTCAAAGCAACCGAAAACAAGAAGGCAGAAGAAGCTCAGCTCAAAGAGCGTGTTGCCCAACTGGAAAAGAAGGCAGGTAAACTTCGTATCAAGGACACGCTCTATTCTTTCTTTGGCAATTCGGAACTGGACAAAGCTGAGCAACGTATCGAAACCCTCGAGAAGGAGGCGGAACAAGCACAATACCTCAGCGAAAAAGAAAAGAACGACATCCGCAAGGAGGTTGTTGTTCTGCAAGACAGACTCAAGGATAAGGACAGAGAGCTGGCACAACAGCGGAAAGAGCTGAAAGCCTACGAGGAGGAGAGGAGTTTCATTCAGCGATTTATGCCTCTATTCTTTGCCCTTCTCAATGTACGCAGAGTCTTGGGGTTTATGGGTTTCTCGGACGAACAGATAACACAAATGTATCGCACAGGCAATGCTGTTCGAGCCAAAGCCAAAGTCTTCTCTGCTCTATATAAGCGTTATTTTGAAGAGGATGGGGCTATGCTCCGCATTGAGAAAGACGAGAAGCAAAAGCCCTTCCTCTCCATCAACGGCTTATCCGTCCCCGACTGGTGCGAACACAAGTGGCAGCAACTTATTAGGCGAAATAGAGGGAGGAAACTATAAATCTTATACATCAGGTTGATCGGGGCACTTACTTCTCATCGAATCTATAATAACTTTTCCTCCTTCTGTTTTAAGCAAGCGTAAGACTAAATTAGGATATTCATTTGCAGCAAGACCAAATAAAGAAGAGACCCTTTTGTGCAGGCTTTTTCGATTGTATAATAACAGAAGTTTGTCATAACTTTGTTCTGCTACAATTCGATTGATTTGCTTTTCATATTCCTCATACATACTATCCGTGTTAATTTGCTCAATAACAGTATTTAGTTGCTCTCTTAGAAAAACTTTTGTCGGTTGCGTCCCTACACTGTAGCCCTTGAGTTTATGGTGTATGTCTCTTTCGCACATCTTACATATTTGCAATTCTTTTTCTTTTGAGAACTCCTCAAAAACAAACTTCTTAACTGATTCGAATGTCTCATCAGCCGATAATCCTTGATTTTCGGCAACAGCTCTGACAACCCCCTCTAAGAGATATAAATTCTCTATTTCGGCAATGGACAATACTTTTATATTGTTATTCTCAACGCCATTTATCTCTTCGCGAGTCATATAATCTCTATCAACGATACCAAATATGCTGTTGTTGTGTAGCGTCCTAACTTTCTCGTTATTGAAGGCTTTGGTCATAGCAATTACGTTATAACAATTGCCGCAAGGAATTACATTATAACCATCATAAATATATGAATATAGATGGGAGTCATAACTACCCTTCTCTCCTTCAACGAATAATACAGGTTTTCTGCTTCCAAGAACCTCAAAGTAGAGTCTATCGGGAATATCATCATTAGAGTCAAGAATAGAATATTCCCAAGTCGAGTCCCCTTGATATGATTTGACCCAGATCTTAGTAGCATCCTTTCTTGAGGCTGCAAATTCTAAATCATGTGTTATATACACCATAGTTTTATCAGAACAACGCTTTTCGATCTCGTCCCATAACTTATGCATAATCGCCTTATGTAGTCTGGTTCATCTATTACAACAATAGTGTTAGTAGGGGCAATAAGACATTGTCCTATTAAGTAAATGGCAACACGTTCTCCATCAGACATGTTGTTCGCTTTATATGTCGTAGTTTCATGATTAGGAAAAGTAACTTTAATACTGGCATCTTCTAATTTTATCTTCCGATGAGGAAACACAGAATCCCAAACTTCAATAATAAGGTCTGAGATCATTTTAGGAACATTATTGTGAGGTTTTCCTTCTGCTTCTAATTGCTTACAATCTTCCACATAAGTCTTATTTTCTCTATTCTCTCTCGCAAAGACTGCTGCCAATACACTTTCATAGTCATTTACAAGTGTTGATGTAGGTTGTCCCCATTTCCATTTATAATCTTTCCTTTTCTCTTTTTCATCCCCGTAGTAAATTCGATTCCAAGCAGCCTCTTCGCTCTTTATTACTATCGTGTCTGGGATAGTAAGTGCTCTTTGTGCTGAAATTCTCAACACATTTATACCCTCTCCTTGTTTCTCTTCAATCCAAGCTCCTAAATGGCTCTTCCCACTTCCATTCGCCCCAATAATAACAAAGTTGGACACGGATGTCGCGGATTCCTTTGGCAATACTAATGTATTCATATGATTTCAATTATTCAAGTATATTGTCATTTTTTTAGTTCCTCTTCAACTTCCTCCACTGTAGGCAGAGCCGATTTCAGGTTGTCGGGGATAGCTTTTGTGAGCTGATAGTCGCTGACGCCTATTGGCTGTTCATAGCCCGAGAGGGCATATTGAGCCACGACCTTATCGCCTCCATTGCAGAGTAGCAAGCCGATAGTCTTGTTGTCGTGTTCGCCTCGCAGCGTGTCGTCTATCACATTGATGTAGAAATTCAGTTGCCCCATGTATTCAGGCTTGAAAGGCGTAGCCTTCAGCTCGATGACCACATAGGCGTGCAGCTGAATGTTGTAAAGAACAAGGTCGGCATAGAAATCTTGTTCGCCCACCTGAAAATGCTTTTGCTGAGCCACAAAAGCAAAGCCACTGCCCATCTCCAGCAGGTACTTTGTGATGTGCGACACCAGTTGACGCTCGATGTCTCGCTCCGCCATCTGTTCCGTCTGTCCCATGATGTCGAAAATATAGGGATCTTTCATCAGATAGTTGGCAAGGTCGCTCTGGGGCTCGGGCAGACGTACAGCGAAGTTGTTTACTTTCTTCGCCTCAATCTGACGAGCGAAGAGATTGGTGTCCAACTGTGTTTTTAGAACGTTGCTACTCCAGCCATTCGCCACCGTTTGCGTGATATACCAATAGCGTTCGCCAAGAGGGAGCTTGCTGTTGAGGAGTATCACATGGCTCGCCCAATTTGTGCGAACAACCGAAGAAAGCGTTTGAGCTACTTCGCCTAATCGTGCAACAGGTTGTTGCGAAATTTCAATAGACTGATTTTCTGACTTTTGAATTAACGCAAGAGGTTCTTGCGTAATTTCGTTGAGGGCTTTTGTCTGCTTCAGAACCTGCTCTACAGAAGGATTGATCAAGGTCTTATCCGCCTCTCCCAACTGCGCTAAGACTTCTAATGTGTAAGCCTTGGCGAATTGACACATATAAAGCAGATTGCGAGCCGAATAGCCCTTCTTATCGGGATATTGTGAGCGAATAGCCTCCGAGAGTTTGTCGATGACCTTAGCACCCCAGCCCTCTTTGCCTTGGAGGTAAAGAATGAAATGCCCCACCTTCCAATAGTGAAAGAGCATATCGGCATTGGCTGATGCCACAATACGCACCTGCGTTTGCTCGATGTCTGCCCCAATGGCGTGTACGATCGGGGCGAAGTCCTTGCGGTCTATGGCTTGTATTTTTTGTTTCATAGGGCTATAACTGATTGAATTTACTCATCGCATTCGCCTTGATGTCGTCGGCAATGTCGATGTAAGGCTTCATCGCCTTGTAGTCGCTGTGGCCTGTCCACTTCATAACCACCTGCGGAGGGATGCCGAGGGCAAGGGCATTACAAATAAAGGTGCGACGACCTGCATGCGTGCCGAGAAGTGCATACTTGGGCGTGACCTCGTCTATTCGCTCGTTGCCTCTGTAGTATGTCTGACGCACAGGTTCGTCTATGCATGCCAGCTCTGCCAGTTCCTTGAGGTAGTCGTTCATCTTTTGGTTGGTAATGACTGGCAAGACCTTATCGTCCTCAAATACCACATCCTTGTATTTATCCAAAATCGCCTTACTGTGATTGTTCAGTTCGATGATCAGGCTGTCCGAAATCTTGACGGTCGTTACCTCGATATGTTCGCCTTTGACATCACTTCGGCGGAGGTTGAACACGTCCGAATAACGCAAGCCAGTGAAGCATTGAAAGAGGAATACATCACGCACTCGTTCGAGAGCCTGCTTGTTGGCAGGTATTTCGAACTCTCGGAGCTTCGTCAGTTCATCCCACGTCAGGAAGATGATTTTCTTCTGCGTGCTCTTGAGTTTGGGCTTATAAGTGTCGTAGGCATTGTTCTGATGCACTCCTTGCTTGAAAGCCCAACGCAAAAACCATTTGAGGAATGCCAGCTGCTTGCCGATGGTGCTGTTACGCATGTCCTTGACCTCACGAAGATAAGCGACATAGTCGTTCAGTCCCTTCTCATCGAAAAACTCAAAGTTCAGACCCTCCCGGAAGTTCGAAAGGTGGTTCTTCACGGCTGCAAACTTCTCATAGGTGGAATGCGTCCAATCATTCTGTCGTCCACAATCACGCACAAACTCATCAAAGACCTTGTAAAAATCATTGCCCTCCGTGGCCTTTTTCTTTTTGGAGGGCTTTGCTTCTTCCTCCGCTGGTCTGTGCAGTGCGTTGAATGCCTCCTTAATTTGCTCGGGCGTAGGCATCACCTCATCGACCTCAAACTTCTTGAAGATCTCTTGTATCTCGGTATAGTAGCCGAGGAGCGAGGCATTGATTTCGGCAGCCGACTGCTTGAGCTTGTTGGTGCAGCCATTTTTGACCCGCTGTTTGTCGGCATCCCACTTAGCAGCATCAATGCGATAACCCGTAGAAAACTCGATGCGCTGAGAGGCAAAATTCACACGCATGCGAATAGGGACATTCTCCACGATGGGAATGCCCGCCTTCTTGCGACTCTCAAGAGCAAAGATGATATTGCGTTTGATATTCATATTGTCTGGGGGTGTAATTTCTGCACCCAAAATTACACCCAAAAATCGATATCACCAAAGATTTTCTATGAAACCTCATTTTATCAGACAAGAACACAAAATGCTGAAAAACAAAAGATTGAACATCTATGACTATTTGTAAGAGTTCAAGAGAAAGAGCCTCTCTCTCCGCTGGAAGTACTCTGAAATTCAGAGTAAATAAAACTTCGAAAAACAGTAAGTGTCGCAACTTCAGCGAGTTACGACACTTTTATTTTATGCTTTCATATGTTTTCAGAGTACATAAAGAGGAGGTATATCACCTGAAAAAACTCTCCTATGGTTACAATCAGGCTACACTTTTTCTCGCCCTTTGAAAGTTGTAGCCAAGAGACTGTAGAGATACTGTTTAGAGTACTTATATATTGCTGTTATTCAAATAATTATGTGGAACTTTGTGAGTAGGTTATAAGAAACGGATTTACCACTTTAGGGCTATGATTCGTCATCATTGTGGTTACGGTTTCTTCAGGCTTGGCTACACTAAAAACAGACAATGTATGAAGTCAATTTTCAGAACAGCTTTCTACCTCAGAAGCAACTATGTAAACAGGGAAGGGAAAACTCCCGTAATGTTGAGAATCTATCTCAATAGCGAACGCCTGTCGGTCGGTTCCACAGGCATTTCCGTAGTCCAATCTCAATGGGATAATGAAAGGGAGCGTCTGAAGGGACGCAGCACCGAAGTGTTGAGTATCAACCTTCAGTTGGATAACATCTCCGGTGGACTGCACAATATATTCCGCAAGCTGGAAATGCGCGAAGACCTTTCATTGGAACGTATCAAGTCAGAGTATCTCGGCAAGCAGGGAGATATAGACACCTTTATGCAACTCTTTGACAAGCACAATTCGGATGTCTCCAAGCAGGTGGGCATTTCAATCTGTTCGGGTACACTCCAAAAATACAATGCCTGCAAACGACACTTCAGCGATTTTTTACAGAGTACTTATAGACGGCGTGATCTCAAATTGTCGGAACTCTCCTTTGTTGTCATCAAGGATTTTGACCTCTATCTTCAAACGGTAGCCAAACAAAATGCCAATACAGCGACGAAGACTATGAAGACCCTCAAGACTATCACTATCTTGGGACAAAAGCTGGGAGTGCTACACCACGACCCATTCCTGAATCATCGTTTCCACTTGGAACCGGTTGATCGAGGTTTTCCGACGGATGAAGAGATCCTGAAGATAGTCAACAAGGATTTGAACATAGAGCGTTTGGGACTGGTGCGGGACATCTTCATCTTATCCTGTTTTACGGGCTTGGCGTACATCGATGTAGCCAACCTTCGCCCCGATCATATCGTGACGATGGATGACAAACAGTGGATTATGACCAAACGGCAGAAGACGAACATCGAGACCAATATCCTGCTTTTGGATATTCCCAAGAGCATCATTGCCAGATACAACCATAAGACCTACCGAGACGGTAAGCTCTTCCCGGTACTAAGTAACCAGAAGACGAATTCCTACCTCAAAGAGATCGCCGACCTTTGTGGCATTAAGAAGAACCTGACCTTCCACATGGCAAGGCATAGAGAATTTTATAAACACAAAATAATCAATAGATTAAATTGCTTATCGATGAAGGGAGGTAACGATATGGAAACCAACGAGCTTCTATACTTCACCTTATTTTGCCATTTCAAAGAACCACTTTGTTTATTGCAAAGATAAGGGTATATCGTGAGAAAGAAGAATTTTCTCCAAATTATTTTCGTAAAGCCGTCCGTTAGTTAGGTCGGCTTTTTGTTTTCCTTGTATTCCGTTCCTATGATAAAATGCAGTCCCCTGAGACTGCGTTTTTTGTTTTCGCTCCGCTTCTCCCCTGCACATCCTCCACTTATGCCCGTGTATCATGTCGGGATCGGTTATTCGTTGTCAGCAGCAAAGGTAGTTCCGGGCTTCCACGCACAAAAAAGGTCGGAGCGGCAAACCGTTTAGACGACAATCTCCACACTTCCATTTCATTGCAGGTAGTATTCTCGCCATAAAACCTTGTTTCTCCATGTACCTACCTTATTTACGCCACTGAAACGAAAAGAATCGACCCAACGGAAAGACGCATAAAAATCTCCCCAAACAGACAATATGGCTTACTTCTATGTAAGGGTGGGACGGATAACCATTTAAGAAGAACAGATTGAGTAAAACGGTCGGCAAATTTGCTAACCACTATTTTCTTTCGAAAATTCCGAGGTGGCTAAGAAAGTAGCAAAGAAACATCAATGAAAAACACTTTGTTACCTTTGATGATGAGGAAGAAGCAGAGTTGAACGAGTTGGAGCAAGTATTGACCTCTATATTTTCTATTTCTATAACATAACACAAGGCAGCTTGCAGTTTTTAGAAATTCCTTCACTTACGAACGACAATAAAATATAGCATTGTTGTTGTTCTAATAGTTGCTAGCAATATATTGAAAGATAGTATAAGAAAAATTGTATTAGCTATGATAGCCCACTTTCCAAAATTAAAATCATTGAAAAGGATTCCCATATAATAGAGTACACACAATATTGTCTCCATTATTATCAAATAGGAAAAGGATACAACCACAAGTCTATACAAAGAGATTGTTCTTCCTCTAATTTTTCTTTCTGTAGAACATTGTTGAGTTGTAGACTTTACGTTATCATTTGATAGAATGAGTGTTAAAGAAGCAAGTGTAAAGCCCAATAATATTCCTAAGAATGTAACAATTTCTTTTATTAAATCATATTGCATTTGAGGATTGATAAATAGACAGACAACTACACCAACCATACCAAATATAATTGGTATTCCCCATTCAAACCTCCTTTCGTTCTTTGTTAAGGTAGAAAAGTAATCAAGGATAACATATAGGAAATCTAAATACATAATTTAGAAATCATGAGAAAGAGCAACGAGTTGAGAAAACATAAATGTACTATTAAATTCTCCCGTATCATCGTTTTGCTCTGCATCTACGTATTCTTTTTTAATAATAAATCCAGTATCAATAATGCTCTCATTGTTATTTGGAAGCTTCCCCTTCACTCTGATTCTATGAATGTTAGAGTTGGCACCACTTGCCTTGTCTAGGCAATCGTAAATATGTTGTATGATATTCTTCTTACGTTCTGCTTTAATCTCAATGACCACTTCTTCTTGTAATTCTTCTGAAGGTTCGGAAAAATTGAGAATGTCTGAACCCAATATTCGTTTATCTGTATAGATGGTTGCACATGAAACACGGGTCATACTCTGCAAAACCTCTCTAAAATCATCGCGAGGTATCATATCAAAACAGAAACCACCTTTTATTTTATCGTCATCATTATTATACTGAGCATTATATATAGCTAACATCTTATTGAAATACTCTGTAATATTATTACAAGTGAGCATTCCTCCCCCAGTTTCCAAGAAGAGAATAGCATCACCGTCCTTAAATTTTATAAGAGCGTGAGTTTTCATTTGTTCTCCCTCTTCAATCCTTTTGGGGTTATCTCGCTCTTCAACGGTATTTTTATCGATCAAAGGTGCACGATAACTATGTTTAGCACTTTTGAAGCGGAGTTTTAAAAGTGTTTCATCTTCATCCGAAGAGTACGTGTCTAAAAAAGCGATTTTGTCGCCTGGAATATCTTGTTTTCGTTCTAATCGAGGTTTGTCAATTGAGAAATCGAGTAACCTTATTAATTTTTCCCGAAGAGGAAACTCAAAATCTCCTTGCTTTAGAAATAAGTAATAAAAACCAATTTTACGTTTCGCCATTTTTCTTACCATTAATAATACTTTGTTGCGCTACTATAGAAAATCACTGAGATAAATGATTAGTACTCAACCGCCTAATGAGTTGTAAAATGCAGTAGGTAATGATTTAGCACTCTATCTTCAACAGTGATATACAACGTTTTGCATAACTCGAACAACCTGTTGCAAAGGTAAAGGTATATCGTGAGAAAAAAGAATTTTCTCCGAATTATTTTTGTAAAGCCGTCCGTTGGGGCGACTTTTTTCCGTGGATTCTATTCCTATGGTAAAGTGCAGCCTCCGAAGACTGCGTTTTCTGTTTTCGCCCTGCTTCTCTGTCTGCACATCCTCCACTTATGTCGGGATCGGTTGTTCGTTGTCAGTGGCAAAGGTAGTTCCGGGCTTCTACGGACAAAAAAGGTCGGTGCGGCAAGCCGTTTAGACGACAATCTCCACACTTCCATTTCATTGCAGGTAGTATTCTCGCCGTAAAACCTTGTTTGTCCCAAGTCCTACCTTTTTACGCCACTGAAACGAAAACGACCGACCCGACGGAAAGACGCATAAAAAAATGTCGGATATGCGAGAAGCTGGGAAAAAGAAAAATGGAAACTTAACTCCCTCTCCTCTGGAATCCGCATAAAATCAGACAAGATGATTTATTCCGAGTAAGGACGGAACGGGTAACCGTTCAAGAAGAACAGATGGAGTAAAGCGGTCGGCAGATTTGCCAACCGCTCCTTTTCTTTCTTATGCTTCGGGCGGACAAAGCCCCCAAAATGAAAAACACTTCGTTACTTTTGACAGTGAGTTGATACGGCTCAAAAGTAACAAAAGCCATTGCTAAACGCCTCACAGTAGCTTCTTGAATTTCATCTCCGCCAATCTGTTGATTTCATCTTTGTAGGTCTCAAGGTGATGCAGGATGATGTTCTCCACATAGATACCGATGGTCATATCCCTGTTTCTCATAGACATGACTATCTCCGCCAGCGTGTCCTGCAACTCTTTGGCGATATAGATAGTCTTGCGATTTTTCAAGGTATTGCGACAGATGAAAAGCGACTCATAATCACCTTTGTCAACCTTCCACCTTTCTCTTCTTGGGACTCTTGAAAAATCCTTTGACATTGGTTCCTCGTTGGGACGTTCCGATTCTACACACTGCTCTTCTGATTGAAGGCGTTTCATCTCACTCTCTTTTCTTTTCATAGGAATACCCTGTGAAATAAGTTCCCGGATGGCAACGGAATCAACCTTGCCGTTTTGATTCTCTTTCATATTTTCTTAAGTTCTATTGTTATATAATTCACTGTCCATTTCGTTGCCGATATATTTACCGACAAAGACGAATACAGCCACTATCGAAGATATGTCCAACAATCGGCTTGTACCGGTAGGGCTATATCCTTTCTGTGGAGATGTTTATTGGTGTCCATCAATACAAGCGAACGATTGTATCTGCTTTCGCACATTCCCACGTTCGAATGAAAGAATTAAGGATATGTCCTTTGACATACACCCTCGCTCATATCGCTCATCGAAACGTGATGTTATCGAAGACACATACCCTCACCGACATATTCGACAGTGCAAAAATATGGCTCGGTGATGCTGTATTCTGCGTGATTTTCTTTAGTGCGTACTTGTGGCTTCGATTTGGTTGGTTGTGGCTTCGTCTCAGCTAATGGCTTTGGATACAAGAGGTATTAACTTTGCAGCAAGCGATAAGTCGGTATTTCATGGTTTTGAAAACATACATTTCGAGAGAATAAAGTATCATTCTTCGGAAAGGATTTATTTGCGTCAGTGCAAATAGCAAGGTATGTTTTATGCAGCACGACTCCGTTTTTGCAGCATAAAACCCTTGCTCTTGCAGAGAGCTGAAAAAACTCCGAAGTCGTTTTTTCTTGGAGGAGAGAATGCCACATTCTGAATGCCGGTTACGCCGT